>NZ_BAAAKE010000010.1:18357-257976 GCF_039527585.1 Saccharothrix xinjiangensis
AGTCGTCCACTCAAGCATCGCGAGTCGTACGTCCAGGACCCGCGAGTCGTACGTTCGGGGCCACCGTGTCGTACGTTCGGGACCGGTGAGTTCTGCGTTCAGGTTGGTCCGCGTGTGGGCCGTTCGGGCATCGGGAGCACTCCGTTCGGGGTTGGTTTTGCCTGGTTGGGGCCGGGTATCCCTCGCGCGTGATGAGCGAAGCGGAACGCCGCACCCTGAGTGAGATCGAGATGAGACTCATGGACGAGGAGCCGGCCCTGGCATCGGCTCTCGTCGCCGGAAAGCCCGGCAACCCGGTCCTGAGCTACGCCCTGGTGGCCCTGTTCGCCGGCCTGGGCGTGCTGCTGCTGGTGCTCGGTTCGTTCGGTCCGGCGTTGGGCTCGCTCGGGTTCGCCGCCGTGCTGGTCTTGATGCGCGGTTACACCTGGCGTTAGACGCCACCGTGCCGTCAGGGCCCGGTGCGACCGGGACCGGCCGTTGCGACGTGCTCATCCACGCGCGGCCGGTGACCACCGGGCCTGATCGCCGGCACACGACGCCAGCCACACGACGTCAGTGACACCGCCAGTCGCACGACGCCAGGTGAGTGATGCCGGGCACGTGAGCGCCGAAAAACGCCCGAATCCGCCAAAAGCGCTCGCCACGACCGCCGTCCGTGCCGGACCATGCCGGACGTGGGATTCCTGGACGCCAACGGCCTCGCCTTCCGCCTGCCGGACGGCCGCGAGCTGTTCCGCGACGTCTCGTTCAAGGTCGGTTCGGGCAGCGTGGTCGCCCTCGTCGGGGCCAACGGCGTCGGCAAGACGACGCTGCTCCGCATCCTGTCCGGCGAGCTGACCCCGGCCGCGGGCAGCGTCCGCGTCCAGGGCGGCCTGGGCGTGATGCCGCAGTTCGTGGGCTCGGTCCGCGACGACAGCACCGTCCGCGACCTGCTGCTGGCCGTCTCGCCGCCGCCCCTGCGCGCCGCCGCCGAGACCCTCGACGCCGTCGAGCTCCAGCTCATGGAGACCGACGACGAGCCGACCCAGCTCCGCTACGCCGACGCGCTCACCGCGTGGGGCGAGGTCGGCGGCTACGAGGCCGAGGTCCTGTGGGACGTGGTCACCGTCGCCGCCCTGGGCGTGCCGTTCGACCGGGCCCGGTTCCGCGAGGTCCGCACCCTCTCCGGCGGCGAGCAGAAGCGCCTGGTCCTGGAGGCCCTGCTGCGCGGCCCCGAGCAGGTGCTGCTGCTCGACGAGCCGGACAACTACCTGGACGTGCCCGGCAAGCGCTGGCTGGAGGCGCGCCTGTCCGAGACCGGCAAGGCCGTCCTGCTGGTCAGCCACGACCGCGAGCTGCTCAACGTCGCCGCCACCCAGGTGGTCGCGGTCGAGGCCCGGTCCGCGTGGACGCACGCCGGGTCGTTCGGCACCTGGCACGCCGCCCGCGCGCACCGCATCGAACGCCTCGCCGAGCTGCACCGTCGCTGGGACGAGGAGCACGAGCGGCTCAAGGAGCTGGTCCGCACCCTCCAGGTGCAGGCGAAGATCAGCGAGGTCATGGCGGCCAAGTACCGCGTGCAGAAGGCGAAGCTGGAGAAGTTCGAGGCGGCGGGTCCGCCGCCGGAGCTGCCGACCGACGAGAAGGTCGCGCCGCGCCTGCGCGGCGGCCGCACCGGCGTTCGCGCGATCACGTGCGAGGACCTGGAGCTGACCGGCCTGATGAAGCCCTTCGACCTGGAGGTCTTCTTCGAGGACCGGGTGGCCGTGCTGGGCTCCAACGGCTCCGGCAAGAGCCACTTCCTGCGCCTGCTGGGCGGTGACCGGGTCGCCCACACCGGCACGTCGCGGCTGGGCGCCCGGGTGGTGCCCGGCCTGTTCGCGCAGACCCACCAGCACCCGGAGTGGGTCGGCCGCACCCTGGTGGACATCCTGTGGCACGGCGAGGACGGCCGCGCCGGGCGCGACCGGGGCGCCGCGATGGCCACGCTGAGCCGCTACGGCCTCGGCAAGCAGGGCGACCAGCGGTTCGAGACGCTGTCCGGCGGCCAGCAGGCGCGGTTCCAGGTGTTGCTGCTCGAACTGTCCGGCGCCACGCTCCTGCTGCTTGACGAGCCGACCGACAACCTCGACCTGAACTCGGCCGAGGCGTTGCAGCAGGCCCTGGACGAGTTCACCGGCACGGTCGTCGCGGTCACGCACGACCGCTGGTTCGCCCGCTCCTTCGACCGCTTCCTGCTGTTCCGCTCGGACGGCCGGGTGGTGGAGGTGGACGAGCCGGTGTGGGACGAGGCGCGCGTCGAGCGGGTGCGCTGACTCCCTAGGCTGCACGGCGTGACCGTTGTGCAGCTGCCCACCGCCCGCGCCGCGCGGGTCGCCGCCGTCGCCGCGCTGGCGGCGAACGTGCTGATCGTGCTGACCGGCGCGCTGGTCCGGCTGACGGGCTCCGGCCTGGGCTGCCCGACGTGGCCGCGCTGCACCGACGACTCGTTCGTGACCACGCCCGAGATGGGCGCGCACGGCGTGGTCGAGTTCGGCAACCGGGTGCTGGGCGTCGTGGTGGGCCTGGTGGTGCTGGTCCTGGTGGTCGTGGTGGCCCGGCACCGCGAGCGGCCGCGCGGCGCACTGGCCCTGGCGGTGGGCGCCCTGGTCGGCGTGGGCGTGCAGGGGCTGGTCGGCGGGCTCAGCGTGCGGCAGGAGCTGGCGCCCGAGGTCGTCGCCGCGCACTTCTTGGTCAGCATGGTGCTGGTGGCGGCGCTGACGGTGCTGGTCGACCTGCTCGGCGGGGCCGTCGGCAGGCCGCCGCGATGGGTCCTCGCGCTGCCGGTGGCGCTCGCCGCCGTCCTGGTGCTCGGCACGCTGGTCACCGGCAGCGGCCCGCACGCCGGTGACGAGGACGCCCGCCGGCTCGGCCTCGACGCCGCCGCGCTGACCTCGGCGCACGCGGCGGCCGTGCTCCTGCTGCTCGCCCTCCAGGCGGTGGCGGTGGCGCGGCTGCGGAACCGGGCGGCGGTCGCCCTGCTCGCCCTCACCCTCCTCCAGGGCGCGATCGGCGCGGCCCAGGGCGCGCTGGCCCTGCCGGTGCCGCTGGTCGCCGCGCACGTGGTGGTCGCCGCGCTGGTCGTGGCCGCCACCACGCGCGTCGTGGTCCGCGCCTGACCCCGTTCGGGTCATGGCGCGCCCGGCCGCCCGGGAGGACCCTGGGCGCATGAGACGCCGATACAGCAGGCGGTTCTGGCTCGCCATGGCCGCCGTCCTCGCGCTGACCACCCTCGCCACCCTCGCCCAGGTGCTGCTGGACGGGACGGCGGGCAGGGCGCTGGCCATCGCGGTCACCCTCTGCGCCGCCGTGCCCGTCGTGCTCGTCGCCCTGTGGCAGCGCGACGAGCCGGCGGTCCGCGACTAGCGCGACCGCAGCTCCACCAGCACCTGCGGCACCTCGTCGAGCAGCTCGCGGGCCAGCATGCCGGTCAGGCCGGTGCGCGGCACCAAGCGCTGCCCGGCCATCGCGTGCACGTGCCCGGCCCAGCACGTGGCCCGCGCCAGGTCGTCGTCGCGCGCCAGCAGCCCGCCGACCAGGCCCGCCAGCACGTCGCCGCTGCCCGAGGTGGACAGCCCGATGTGGCCGGTGCTGTCCTGCCACACCCGCCCGTCCGGTGCGGCCACGACGCCCATCAGGTTCACCACCGCGTCGTGCTTCGCCGCGATCCCCCGGGCCGCCTCGACGTGGTCGGGGACCTCCGAGCCGAGCAGGTACCCCGCCTCCACGGTGTTCGGCGTGAGCACCACCCGCCCGCGCACCGGGTCGCCCAGCGACGGGTGCGTGCCCAGCGCGCCCAGCGCGAACGCGTCCAGCACCACCGGGCCGCGCGTCAGCGGCAGCAGCCGCTCCAGCAGCGCGGCCGTCTCGTCCGCGTCGACCAGGCCGGGCCCGACGACCACCGACGCCGCCTCGCCGACCAGGTCGCCCAGCACGTCGGCGGCCTCGCGCGACACCGCGCCCGCGTCGGTCTCGGGCAGCCCCACGACCAGCGCCTCGGGCACCGCCAGCCCGAGCCCGGAGGCGTGCCGCTCGGCGATGGCCAGCTGGAGGGTCTCCGCGCCGGTCCGCAGCGCCGCGATGCCCGCCAGCAGCACCGCGCCCGGCACCCGCCGCGACCCGCCGACCACCAGCACCGTGCCGCGGTCCTCGTGCTCGGGCAGCCACTCGCGCAGCAGCGCGGACGTGACGGGCTCAGGTGGACGTGATCGTGGCATCCTCGGTCTCCGTGGGTTCGGCGCCGTGTTCGCGCAGCTGGTCTGCCTGGAACTCCTCCTCCAGTACCCACAGACCGCCGTCGCGACGCCACGAGGTCAGCGCGCCGTTGGGGACCACGGAGTGGTGCGCGTACGCCAGCAGGTCCTGTTCGGGCAGGTGCTCCAGCAGGTAGCGCAGCAGGAAGTGGGTGATCTCGTGGGCGAACAGCAGCACCCGCGCGCCCTCCAGGTCCCGCAGCAGCGACCGCAGCCGCAGCGCCACGTCCGCCCACGACTCGCCGCCCGGAGGCCGGTGGTAGAACTTGCCGAGCCGCCGCTTGCGGATCAGCTCCTCCGGGTACCGCGCGGCCACGCCGTGGGTGGTCAGCAGGTCCAGCACGCCCAGCTCGCGGTCGCGCAGCCGCTCGTCGACCAGCATCCGGGGGTGCCCGCGCAGCGCCAGCGCGGCCGTGTCGACGGCCCGCCGGTAGGGGGAGGCCACCACCACGTCCGGCCACCGGTCGCGCGGCATCGCGGCGAACCACCGCCCCAGCGCCCGCCCCTGGTCCAGGCCCGCCGGGGACAGCCGCACGTCCGCGTCCCGCTCCGGGATGTCGATCACCTCGTGGCCGCCCGACTCCGCCACCTCGCGGGCCACGTTGCCGTTGCTCTCGCCGTGCCTGATCACTCCGATCCAGTCCACACCGGCGAACTTAGCGGCGCCGGCGCCCGAGTTCACCTCGACGGGGCCGAACACCACCCGCGCCGCGCCCGGCCGCCCGGCGGGTCACCCGGTCTCGGCGGGCAGCCGACCGGCCCCGACCGCGCGCACCAGCTCCTCGTGGTCGGCGCACGTCCGGTCGGCGTAGTCCAGCGCGTACCGGCCGATCGCGCCGTCCAGCTCCTCGCCGTCCGCGCAGTACCCGGCGAGCAGCCGCGGGTCGAGCGACCGGCTGTGGGCGCGGGCCAGCAGCGCGCCCGCGAGCCGGCCGTAGTCGTCCAGGTCGTCGCGCTTGAGCGTGGTCGCGTCGATCTCGCCCTTGCGGTTGCGGAACTGGCGCACGATGAACGGCCTGCCGTCGATGGTGGTCCAGCCGAGCAGGATGTCGGTCTCCGCCTGCACCAGCCGGGCGCCGTGCACGATCCGCTTGCCCTCGTGCTTGGCCGGCGCGGCGGGCAGGAACGGCGCCAGCGCGGACGGCCGGGCCTCCTTGGCCTGGAGCACCAGCGCCTCGTCGCCGTTGCCGTGCAGCAGCACGAGGTAGTTGCGCAGGCCCACGCTGCCGGTGCCGACCACGCGGAACGCCACGTCCGACACGCCGTAGCGCATGATCAGGTTGTAGCGGGACTCGCGCAGGGTGTCCACGTAGGACGGCAGGGCGTCCACGACGGTCCGCGCGACGTCGGCCGGGATGCGGGTCAGCACCGGCGGGTCCGGGACGAAGCGCCAGTGCTCGCCCTCGCGCCGGGTCCACTTGGCGGCCACGCGGGCGCTGGTGTTCCGGCGCGCCTTGGACGCGGCCTTGGCGAAGTGGCGCGTCAGGTCGTCGGCCTTGGACTTGGACAGCACCGACTCGTCGCCCAGCGCGCTCCACGACTCCAGGAACGGCAGCTCGGCCAGGTGCCGGGCCGCGCCCCGGTAGGCGCGCACCGCGTCCTCGGCCGCGTCGCGGCAGCCCTTCTCCGACACCCCGCCCTCGCGGCCGGCCAGCACCAGCGAGGTGGCCAGGCGCTTGAGGTCCCACTCCCACGGTCCGGGCAGCGTCTCGTCGAAGTCGTTGATGTCCATGACGATGTTGCCCTCGGGCGTGCCGTAGAGCCCGAAGTTGGCCGCGTGCGCGTCGCCGCACAGCTGCGCGTCCAGCCCGGTGCTCGCGCCCACCGCCAGGTCGCCCGCCATGAGGCCCGCGCTGCCCCGGAAGAACGCGAACGGCGAGGCGAGCATCCGGCCGACGCGCAGCGGGGCCAGCTCGGGCAGCCTGCCCTCGTTGGACGCCTCGACGAACTCCACGACGCCCGGCCGGTCCGGGGCGAGCAGCGCCTTGCGGTGCGCCTCGTGGCTCACCGCCGCGCGCAGCGCGCGACCGCGCGCCAGGACCTCCTCCGGTTCGGTCCACCGGCCCAGCGCCCTGGCCGCCTCGGCGCGCTTGCGTTCACCCATGTGGCCAATGATGGGTGTCGAGGTCGGCGAATGCACCGACCTCGACACGTCTGTGACCTGCGCAATCGGGCTGAAAGCGCAATTCGGGCACGGTGTTAGCGAGGAGTGCCCAGCACCTCACCGAGCGCGTCCACACCGCGGTCCAGCTCGGCCCGGGTGACCACCAGCGGCGGCGCCACGCGCAGGGTCGTGTCGCGGGTCTCCTTGCACAGCACGCCCAGCCGCGCCAGCGCCTCGGACGCCTCCCGGCCGCGCGGGCCGCCGGGCGCGATGTCCACCCCGGCCCACAGGCCGCGCCCGCGCACCTCGGCCACGCCGTGACCGACCAGCTCGCCCAGCCGCGCGTGCAGGTGGGCGCCCAGCTCCCGGGAGCGCTGCTGGAACTCGCCGGTCGCCAGCAGCCGGACCACGGCCCGGCCGACCGCGCACGCCAGCGGGTTGCCGCCGAAGGTCGACCCGTGCTCGCCGGGCCGCAGCACGCCCAGCACCGCCCGGCTGCCGACCACCGCGGACACCGGCAGGATGCCGCCGCCCAGCGCCTTGCCCAGCGTGTAGAGGTCGGCCCGCACGCCCTCGTGGTCCAGCGCCAGCACCTCGCCGGTGCGGCCGAGGCCGGACTGGATCTCGTCGGCGATCATCAGCACGCCCTGCTCGTCGCACAGCGCCCGCACGCCCGCCAGGTAGCCGGCCGGCGGCACGACGACGCCCGCCTCGCCCTGGATCGGCTCCAGCAGCACGGCCGCGGTGCGCTCGGTGATCGCGCCGCGCAGCGCGTCGAGCGAGCCGTACTCGACGACCTTGAAGCCCGGCGTGAACGGCCCGAAGTCGGCGCGGGCGTCCTCGTCGGTGGAGAACGACACGATCGTGGTGGTCCGGCCGTGGAAGTTCGAGCCCGCGACGACGATCTCGGCGGCGCCGGCGGGCACGCCCTTGACCCGGTAGGCCCACTTGCGGGCGACCTTGATCGCCGACTCGACGGCCTCCGCGCCGGAGTTCATGGCGAGCACCACGTCGGTGCCGGTCAGCTCGGCCAGCTCGCGGCAGAACGGGCCGAACTGGTCGTGGTGGAACGCCCGGCTGGTCAGCGTGACCCGGCCCAGCTGCCCGACCGCGGCGGCCACCAGCTCCGGGTGGCGGTGGCCGAAGTTCAGGGACGAGTAGCCGGACAGGAAGTCCAGGTAGCGGCGGCCCTCGACGTCGGTCACCCACGCGCCCTCGCCGTGGGAGATCACGACCGGGAGCGGGTGGTAGTTGTGCGTGCTCCACTCGTCGTCGAGCGCGATGAACTGCTCGGCGGTGGGAAGGGCGGTGGCGGTCATGTCACCAGGTTAGAGGGCCGATGCCGGCGATTTCAGCCGCCGGGCGTTGCGTGTCCGGTGTATTCGTTGCGCAATCTGCCGTTAACGCGGCAATCCGTTGCACAAGAGGCAGCCATCCGGTGAGGCGACTACCTTGGCGAAGATGGCGAAGAAGACCACCCGGGTCCGGTCGGTTCGGGACCAGCCGGTGTCGGCTGCCTTCCTGGTCGGCCCGGACTTCGACCCGGCGGGGGTCGACCCCGCCGCCACGCCCGTCGGGCCGTCCTCGAAGGCCGAGGCCGCCGAGGACCTGGTCGGGGTCGGCGAACGGCTCGACGCGCTCCAGGAGGCCTTCTACGCCGAGGGGCTGGGCGGTGGCCGGCGCAGCGTGCTGCTGGTGCTCCAGGGCCTGGACACCTCGGGCAAGGGCGGCACGATCCGGCACGTCGCGGGCCTGGTCAACCCGCAGGGCCTGCGCATCGCCTCGTTCAAGAAGCCCACGCCGGCCGAGCGGCGGCACCACTTCCTGTGGCGGATCCACAAGCAGCTGCCCGAACCCGGCTACATCGGCGTGTTCGACCGCTCCCACTACGAGGACGTGCTGGTGCCGAAGGTCGACGGGCTGGTGCCCGCCGCCCAATTGCGCACCCGCTACCGGGAGATCAACGAGTTCGAGCGCGAGCTGGCCGACGGGGGCACGAAGATCGTCAAGTGCTTCCTGCACATCTCGCCGGAGCGGCAGAAGGAGCGGCTGGTCGCGCGGCTGGAGAACCCGGTCAAGCGGTGGAAGTACGACCCGGGCGACCTGGCCGTGCGGGCGAAGTTCTCCCGGTACCAGCAGGCCTACCGGGAGGCGCTGACCAGGTGCTCGACGTCGACCGCGCCCTGGTACGCGATCCCGTCCGACCGCAAGTGGTACCGGAACTGGGCGGTCGCCCGGCTGCTGCTGGAGGCGCTGGGGGACCTCGGACCGGAGTACCCGGAGCCCTCGTACGATCCTGAGGTCGAGTTGGCACGCCTCCGGGAGGACGATCCGTTGCGCTAGACGCAATCTTCGTTGCGCCTCTTGCTGCTCGACAGTCGTCCAGGCCACTGTGGGACTGCCGCGGGCAGTCGAGCGGAGGTTCAGCGTGGTTGTGGACAGGCGTCGGTTCCTGGGGGCCGTTGGCGTGGGAGCGGGGTTGCTGATGACCGAGGGCGTGGCGACGGGTGAGGGACGGGCGGGGGTTCGTGCCTACCTGGGCACCTACACCACCTGGGAGGGCGGCGGGCGCGGCATCGGCCTGGCCTCGTACGACCCGGCCACCGGCCGGCTGCGCGTGACCGGCGTGGTGGAGGGCGTGCCCAACCCGTCGTTCGTGATCGACGCGGGCAGGCGGCTCTACGCGGTCAACGAGCAGGCCGACGGCGCGGTGACCGCCCTGGCCGTGCGCCCGGACGGCGTGCCGGAGGTGATCAACAGCCAGTCCACCGGCGGCGCCGACCCGTGCCACCTGGCGCTGCACCGCGGGTTCCTGCTGTCGGCCAACTACAGCTCCGGCAGCGTCGCCGTGCACCGGGTGCGACCGGACGGCGGCCTCGGCGAGCGCACCGACCTGGTCGAGCACTCCGGCTCCGGGCCCGACCCCGAGCGGCAGGAGGGCCCGCACGCCCACCAGGTGCTGCCCGACCCGCGCGGCGAGTTCGTGCTCGCCGTGGACCTCGGCACCGATTCCGTCCACAGCTACCGGCTCGGCGAGGACGGCAGGCTGACGTCGGCGGGCGTCGCCCGCCTGCACCCCGGCGCGGGGCCGCGGCACCTGGCGTTCCACCCGTCCGGGCGGCACGCCTACATCGCCAACGAACTGGACTCCACGATCGTGGTGGCGAGCTACGAGCGCGGGGTGCTCACGCCCGGCGCGAAGCTGAGCACGCTGCCCGAGGGCGCGCCCACCTCGCCGCGCAACTACCCGGCCGAGGTCGTGGTGTCCGCGGACGGCCGGTTCGCCTACCTGTCCAACCGGGGCCACGACAGCGTCGCGGTGTTCGCCGTGGAGCGCGGCGGCGCGGCCCTGCGGCTGGTCGGGGCGACGCCCGTGGGCGGCGAGTACCCCCGGCACATCACCCTCGACCAGGCGGGCCGGTTCCTGCTCGCGGCCAACCAGAACTCCGGCAACGTCACCACGTTCGCCGTCGACCGGGCCACCGGGGGGCTGCGCGAGGTCGCCTCGCTGGAGGCCCCGGTCCCGGTCTGCGTCGCCCTGTAGGAGTTCGCACTGACGGGTTAACTTCCCGGCCGACGACTGTCCACAGTGGTAGGACGACCGCATGAAGATGATCGCGGTCGCGCTGCTCATGTCCCTCGCCCCCGCTCCCGCCGCGCCGGAGCACGTCGCGCTCGGCGACTCCTACGCGGCGGGGCTCGGCGCCGGCGGGGAGTCGTCGAACTCGTGCCGGCGCAGCTCCGCCGCCCACCCCGCGCGGTGGGCCGAGCGCAACGACGCGTCCTTCGTGTTCGCCGCCTGCGCCGGGGCCACCACGGCGGACGTGGAGCGGCAGTCGACCCGGATCACGCCCGCGACGACGCTGGTCACCCTCACGGTCGGCGGCAACGACGCCGGGTTCGCCGACGTGATGACCACGTGCACGATCGGCGAGGACGAGTCCTGCGTGGAGCGGGTCGAGCGGGCCGAGGCGTTCGTCCGGGACGAGCTGCCCGGCCGGCTGGACGCCCTGTACGGCCTGGTGCGCGAGCGGACGCCGGAACAGGCGCGGGTCGTCGTGCTCGGCTACCCGCGCCTGTTCGGCGGCGGACGCTCGCTGTGCCTGATGAGCGAGCCCAAGCGCGACGCGCTCGACCGGGCCGTGGACGTGATGAGCGAGGTGATCGCGGCGCGGGCGGAGGCGGCCGGGTTCACCTACGCCGACGTGCGCGACGAGTTCGACGGCCACGGCGTGTGCTCCGGCGACCCGTGGATCAACGGCCTGATGCTGCTGCCGCACGACCGGTCGTACCACCCCAGCGGCAAGGGCCAGGAGTCCGGCTACCTGCCCGCGCTGGCCGAGGCGGTGGCCGCTGCCGGCGCCGACGCCGAGGTGGCCGCCGGCGGCCGGGTCGGCTAACTCGTTGGCGGTGGCGGCGGCCGACCGGCGATGATGCCCGACGTGAAACCCACGAACGGGCTGCGCCAGGTCGCCGCCACCCGCTACGTCACGCCCTTCCGGGAGGGCGGCTCCCTGCCGGGGCTGGTGGAGGCCGACGACCTCGGCATGTACGTGCTCAAGTTCCGCGGCGCGGGCCAGGGCGTCAAGGCGCTCATCGCCGAGGTCGTGGTCGGCGAGCTGGCCCGCCGCCTCGGCTTCAACGTGCCGGAGATCGTCCTGGTCGACCTGGACCCCGCGCTGGGCCGGTCCGAGCCCGACCAGGAGGTGCAGGAGCTGCTGAAGGCCAGCGGCGGGCGGAACCTGGGCCTGGACTACCTGCCCGGCTCGTTCGACTACAACCCGGTGGTGCGCGAGCCGTCCGCCGACCTGGCCGCCCGGCTGCTGTGGCTGGACGGGCTGACCCTCAACGTGGACCGCAGCTGGCGCAACCCCAACACCCTGCTGTGGCACCGGGAGCTGTGGCTGATCGACCACGGCGCCTCGCTGTACTTCCACCACTCCTGGCGGCCGGAGCGGTTCCCGGCGGCGAGCTACCGGTTCGACGCCGCCGACCACCTGATGGTGCCGTTCGCCGGGCCGCTCGCCCCGGTCGACGCCGAGCTGTCCGCCCGCGTCACGCCCGAGCTGGTGCGCGAGGTGCTGGCCCTGGTGCCCGACAAGTGGCTCGCGAAGGACGAGGCGTTCGGCACGCCCGAGGCCGTGCGCGACGCGTACGAGAGGTTCTTCGCCGCCCGCCTGGCCGGGCCGCGGACGTGGGTCGACGAGCTGGAGGCCGCGCGTGCCGCACGTGTTTGAGTACGCCCTGCTGCGGGCCGTGCCCCGCCAGGAGCGGGGCGAGTTCGTCAACGTCGGGGTGCTGGTCTACTGCAAGGACCTGGACTTCCTCGGCGCCCGCGTGCACGTGGACGAGGAGCGCGTGCTGGCGCTGGACCCGTTCCTGGACGTGGAGGTGCTGCGGGCCAGCCTGACCCACCTCGGCCTGTCGTGCGCCGGCTCGCCGACCGCCGGTCCGGTGTCCCGCACGTCGCCCGGTCAGCGCTTCCGCTGGCTGACCGCGCCCCGGTCGACGATCGTCCAGACCTCGCCCGCGCACACCGGTCTGACCGAGGACCCGGAGGCCGAGCTGGACCGCCTGCTGGCCGCGCTCGTGCTCCCGCCCGCCCACTAGGCTGGCAACCTCTTGGCGCGCAAGGCGTCTTTAGGTGCGAGCAGTGGCCGACAAACGGAGCGGGGTCGTCTGATGAACGCCGGGTATCAGCAGGGCGGGTACCAACGGGGTGGGCGCCCGCCGCAGCGCCCCCAGCAGCGGACGCGGTCCTACCCGGTCGGCGGCCGGCCGCCGCAGGACGCGCACCGGCCGCCGCCGACCTACCAGCCGGCGGGGTCGCAGCAGGCCGCGGCGGCGCAGGGCGGGTACCGGCAGGCCCCGCCGCGCCGCAAGCGGCGGGTCGGCCGGACCATCGGCACGGTGCTGGTGCTGCTGCTGGTGTTCGCCGTCGGCATGTGGTTCTACGTCGACTCGTCGCTGCGCCGCATCGACGCCCTGCCCGACTACGAGGGCAGGCCCGCCGACACGCCCGGCACCAACTGGCTGCTGGTCGGGTCGGACGCGCGCGACGACCTGTCCGAGGAGGAGAAGGCCGCGCTCGCCACCGGTGACGCGGCAGGCCGGCGCACCGACACCATCATGCTGCTGCACATCCCGGAGGGCTCCGGGAAGGCGACGCTGGTCAGCATGCCCCGCGACTCCTACGTCGACATCCCGGGCAACGGCAAGAACAAGATCAACGCGGCGTTCGCGTTCGGCGGCGCGCCGCTGCTGGTGCAGACCGTCGAAGGCGCCACGGGCATCCACGTCGACCACTACATGGAGATCGGCTTCGGCGGGTTCGCCGGGATCGTGGACGCGGTCGGCGGCGTGGACCTGTGCGTCGACGAGCCGATCCAGGACCCGTTGGCGGGCCTGGACCTCCAGGCGGGCTGCCAGGAGCTGGACGGCGCGCAGGCGCTGGGCTTCGTGCGGACCCGCGCGTTCGCCCGGGCGGACCTCCAGCGGGTGGAGAACCAGCGCAAGTTCCTCGCCGCGCTGACCGAGAAGGCGACGAGCCCCTCTGTGCTGGCCAACCCGTTCCGGGCGTTCCCGCTGCTGTTCGCGGGCACGGACTCGATCTCCATCGCCGACGACGACAACCTGCACAACCTGGTGGGCATGGCGTTCGCCATGGGTGGGGGAGTGGACACGGTGACCGTGCCGGTGGGCGGCACCCCGACCATCGGCGGCGTCGGCTCGGTCGTGCAGTGGAACCGGGAGCAGGCGCTGGCGCTGTTCGGCGCGCTGGAGCGGGACGAGCCGGTGCCCGCCGAGCTGCTCCCGCCGCCCCAGTAGTTCCGTCGACCGAGGTGCGGGCCGCCGGGGACTCCCCGGCGGCCCGCTCTCAGCTCCGCCCCGCTTCCACCGGCACGTCGGGCACGCCGAGCGCCCGCACCGCCCGCGGCACCACGACCGCGCCCGCCAGGATCATCCCGGCGGCCACCACGCACGCGACCCACCAGTGCGCCCCGTCGTACAGCGCCCCCGCCGCCAGGCTGCCGATGAGCGCGCCGACCAGGCACGCCGACTCGTACACGCCCATGCCGCGGCCGACCTGCCCGGCGGAGGCCTCGGCGATGACGGCCTGCTGCACCGGCATCACCGCCGCCCACGCCAGCCCGCTGAGCACCCACAGCCCGGCGATCACGTGCGGGGTGGGCGCCCACGCCAGGCTCACCGCGAACGCGCAGCTCGCCACCGACGCGGTGACCAGCACCCGCCGCCGCCCGAACCGCAGCACGTGCCGGTGCAGGTACTCGGCCGCGACGCTCATCGCGATGGCGCCGGGCAGGAACACCCACGCCACCTCGACCACCTCCAGGTCGAACCCCCGTTGCAGGTGCAGGAGCAGCAGCAACCCCACGGCGGCCTCGGCGGCCATGGTCATCACGACCGCGAACAGCATGGGGCGCAAACGCTTGCCCACCGCGCGCAGGCCGAGCCCGACCGCGGCCCCGCCGCCGTGCCCGGGACGTCGCGGCGCCACCACCAGGCACACCGCCGCCACCGCGCACGCGGCCGCGCACGCCCAGAACAGGCCGGCGAAGCCCAGTTGGCCGATCAGCGACAGGCCCACCACGAACGCCACCCACGTCCCGGTCTCCTGGGACGAGAGCAGGCGCGCGAACACCGCGGAGTCCTCGGCCAGCCGCTCGCTCACGATCGCCCGCACGGCCACCCACAGCAGCGCGCCACCGGCCCCGCCGACCGCCGCCGCGGCGTAGGCCACCGGCGCGGACTGGGCGACCGCGTACCCGGCGCAGGACAGCGCGTAGAGCAGGGCGCCGGCGGCGGCCGTGAAGCGGCGGTCCCACCGGTCGGCCAGCACGCCCGCCACCGGCCGCACCACCACCGACAGCGCCATCTCCACCGCGAGCAGCACCCCGATCTCGGTGGCGCGCAACCCGATGGCCGCCCCCGCCCACAACGGCAGCACGAAGTCGATCAACTCGGTGGGCCCGTTGGCGAGCGTCGCCGCCCACAACGCCAGGTTCTCCCGCTTGTCCCCGACCTTGCGGCCCCCTCGCCCACCGCCTCCCCGCTCACCGCCCTCCAGCTTGCCGCCTCCCTGCTCGCCGCCCTCCCCGTTCCGGCTCCCCTGCTCGCCATCCCCCATCAGCGCTGCCCTCTCCCCCTCTTGGTCCCTCTTCTCCCCATCCGCCATCGCTCCCCCAAACTCCGAACGGCGTTCGTACAACTCCGAACGGTATACTGAGTTTCACCATGACCGCAAAGGACGACGTGCAGCGACGAGCGTTGGAGCTGCTGTGGAAGGACGCCCGCCGCCCCGCGCGGGGTCCGCAGCGGGGCTTGACCGCGGAGCGCATCGTGGCCGCGGCGATCGCGCTGGTGGAGGCGGACGGCCTGGCCGCGCTGTCGATGCGGCGGGTGGCGCAGGAGCTGGGCGTGGGGCCCGCGTCGCTCTACACCTACCTGCCCGGCAAGGCGGAGCTGGAAGCGCTGATGCTCGACGCCGTGGCGCTGGACGACACCCTGCCGCACGAGTGGCCGGGTGACTGGCGGGCCAAGACGGAGGCGTGGGCGCGGTCGGACTGGGAGGGCTTCCGCAAGCGACCGTGGGTGCTCCAGCTGGTGGCGACCACGCCGTTCCCGGGGCCGAACACGATCAGGTGGCTCGACTCGGCGCTGCGGGCGCTGGAGGGCACCGGCCTGACCGAAGCCGAGAAGATGGCGGTGGTCGAGTCGGTGGACGCCTACGTGCGCGGCCAGGCCCGCCTGAGCCTGGACTCCCACGAGCCCAGCACGGCCGAGGCCACCGAGCGCGACGCCATCCTGGCCGGCCTGATCGACTTCTCCGCCTACCCGGCCCTGCTCGCAACCCTTCAGGCAGGCGTGGCCCCCTACGCCGCCGACCGCTTCGAGTTCGGCCTGCAACGCCTCCTGGACGGCATAACCACCCTGCTGACCCCCCACCCCTGACCACAAAAACGTCGCGAGTCGTACGTTCCGGTCCACCGTGTCGTGCGTTCCGGACCCCCGAGTTCTACGTTCAGGTAGCCCGTGCACCCCCACAGGCTTGACGCGAACGTTGAACCCGGGGGTCCTGAGTGTTCGACACGAGGGTCCTGAACGTACGACTCGCGCGTTCTGGAGGTACGACTCGCGCGGGTCAGGGGGTGGGGGGAGAGGCTGGGGTGGGAGAGGGGGGAGAGGCGGGGGTGGGTGGGGGAGGGGTTGAGGGGGTGTCTTGGCTGGCCAGGATGATGCCTTCGAACTCGCGCAGCAGGTCGTCGTAGATCGGCGTTAGTGACACTTCGTAACCCCCATTGGCTAGTTCGTCCCCCGATCGGGCCAAGGCAGCCTACTTGTCGGGGGTGGTGACTTCATGCGGTATTCACGAAGTCGGTCCCGGTTTGGCTGACTGGTGGTTGGGCACACCGGTTACCGGTGAGTTGTGTCGGACGCTCACATGGGCGCTGCGCCGCAGGTCACCTAGCGTTCCTGGCCATGACTAGTGTTCCCGGTCACAGCACCGACCTGTCCGGCCGCACCGCCCTGGTCACCGGCGCGGGCAGCGGCATCGGGCGGGCTTGCGCGGTGGGGTTGGCCCGCGCGGGGGCCGAGGTGCACCTGGTCGACCGCGACCGCGACGCCGTCGCGGAGGCCGCCCGCGAGATCGGCGGCACGGGGCACGTGGTCGACCTCGCCGGGCCGGGCCTGGAGCGGTTGCCCGCCGAGGTCGACGTGCTGGTCAACAACGCGGGCCTCCAGCACGTCGCCCCGGTCCACGAGTTCCCGCCCGACCGGTTCGAGCTGCTCCAGCGGGTCATGGTCACCGCGCCGTTCCTGCTCGCCCGGCACGTCCTGCCGCACATGTACCAGCGCGGCTGGGGCCGGGTGGTCAACGTCTCCAGCGCGCACGGGACCCGCGCCAGCGCCTTCAAGTCGGCCTACGTCGCCGCCAAGCACGGCCTGGAGGGGCTCAGCAAGGTCATCGCCCTCGAAGGCGCGCCGCACGGCGTCACCAGCAACTGCGTCAGCCCCGGCTACGTCCGCACGCCGCTGGTCGAGAACCAGGTCGCCGACCAGGCCCGCGCCCACGGCATCGAGCCCGACCGCGTGCTGTCCGAGGTGCTGCTCACCCGGCACGCCATCAAGCAGCTCGTCGAACCGGACGAGGTGGCGTCGGTCGTGCTGTGGCTGTGCGGACCGCACGCGAGCCGCGTCACCGGCTCCTCCTTCACGATCGACGGCGGTTGGACCGCCCAGTGAGAGCGGCAAGTGAGAGCGGCCGGCAAGAGCACCGGCAAGCCCCCGTCCCCCCAACGAAGTGGTGAACGCACATGACCGACGCCGCCCAACCGAAGCCCGCCTTCGCCAAGGTCGTCATAGCCAGCCTGATCGGCACCACCGTCGAGTGGTACGACTTCTTCCTCTACGGCTCCGCGGCCGCGCTCGTGTTCAACAAGCTGTTCTTCCCCAACTCCGACCCGCTCACCGGCACCCTGCTCGCGTTCACCACCTACGCGATCGGCTTCCTCGCCCGCCCCCTCGGCGGCCTGGTGTTCGGCCACTACGGCGACAAGCTCGGCCGCAAGAAGCTGCTCGTGCTGAGCCTGCTGATGATGGGCGGCGCGACGTTCGCCATGGGCCTGCTGCCCACCTACGCCGCGATCGGCGTGGCCGCGCCGCTGCTGCTGACGTTCCTGCGCCTGGTGCAGGGCTTCGCGCTCGGCGGCGAGTGGGGCGGCGCGGTGCTGATCGTGTCCGAGCACGGCTCGCCGGAGCGCCGCGGCTTCTGGGCGTCCTGGCCGCAGGCCGGCGTGCCGATGGGCAACCTGCTGGCCACCGCCGTGCTCGCGGTGCTGGCCGCGGTGCAGAGCGACGAGGCGTTCCTCTCGTGGGGCTGGCGGGTGCCGTTCCTGCTGTCCGGCGTGCTCGTGGTGATCGGCCTGTGGATCCGGCTGAGCGTGACCGAGTCCCCGGTGTTCCTGGAGGCGCAGGAGAAGGCGGCGCGGCGCAAGGCCGGGGAGCGCGAGGTCGAGAAGCCCCCGATCGTGGTGGTCGTGCGGGACCACTGGCGCGAGGTGCTGATCGCGATGGGCGCCCGCATGGCGGAGAACGTGTCCTACTACGTGATCACCGCGTTCATCCTCGTCTACCTCACCACCCAGCTGGGGATGTCGCGGTCGGTGGGCCTCAACGCCGTCCTCATCGGCTCCTTCGTGCACCTGGTGACGATCCCGCTGTGGGGCGCGCTGTCCGACCGCATCGGCCGCCGCACCACCTACCTGCTGGGCGCGGTCGGCACCGGCCTGTGGATGTTCGCCTTCTTCGCCCTGCTCGACACGAGGTCGTTCCTGCCGATCACGCTGGCGGTGACCGTCGGCCTGGTCCTGCACGGCGCGATGTACGGCCCGCAGGCGGCGTTCTTCTCCGAGCTGTTCGGCACGAAGGTGCGCTACTCGGGCGCGTCCATCGGCTACCAGCTGGCGTCGATTGCGGCGGGCGCGGTGGCGCCGCTCATCGCCACCGCCCTGCTCAAGGAGTACGGCAGCACGTTCCCGATCGTGCTGTACGTGCTGGGGATGTGCGTGCTGACGATCATCGCCGTGGTGGCGTCCAGGGAGACCCGCGGCACCTCCCTCAGCCGCACGGTCACCGAGCGCGCCCGCGTGGAGGCGTGACGGTGGAAGCATGACGGCATGACCGACGGGGCGGACGCGGTGGATCACCTGCTGGAGCTGTTCGGGCTCCTGGCCGGCGACGCGGGCAGCGAGCGGCTGGCGGCGGTGCTCCCCGCGGCCCGCGCGGCCGGCGTGCCGGACGGCGAGCTGGACCGGATCGCCCGCGCCACCGGGCAGGCGCTGCGCATCCGCCGCACGCTCACCGCGCACCGCCGCCGCGAGGCCGAGCTGGAGGCCCTGTTCGACACGGCCAACGACCTGGCGGGCGCGCGCGACCCGGACGCGGTGCTGCGGTCGATCGTGCGCCGCGCCCGGCTGCTGCTGGGCGCGGACACCGCCTACCTGAGCATGAACGACGCCGGCGAGCGCGGCACCTACATGCGGGTCACCGACGGGTCGATCTCCCCGCTGTTCCAGCAGGTCAGGCTCGGCATGGGCGAGGGGCTGGGCGGGTTGGTCGCGCAGGCCGCCCAGCCCTACGTCACCGCCGACTACTTCGCCGACGACCGCTTCAACCACACCGGCCCCATCGACGCGGCCGTCCGCGACGAGGGGCTGGTCGCGATCCTGGGCGTGCCGCTCAAGCTGGGCCGCCGCGTCATCGGCGTGCTCTACGCGGCCAACCGCTCGCCCCGCCAGTTCCCGCCCGACGAGGTGGCGCTGCTGTCCTCGCTGGCCGACCACGCGGCCATCGCCCTGGACACCGCGAACCTGCTGGAGGAGACCCGCGCCGCGGGCGAGGTGATCCGCGCGCACAACGAGGCCCTGCGCCGCGCCGAGGAGGCGCACGACCGGCTGACCGACCTGGTGCTGCGCGGCGCGGACGTGCCCGAGGTGGCCGCCGCGGTGGCGAAGGTGCTCGACGGCGGCCTCGCGGTGCACGACAGCGACGGCGTGGAGCTGGCCCGCATCGGGACCGCGCAGGCGCCCGCGCCGCGCGCCGCCGTGCACGCCTCCCGTGCCAGCGGCCGGGCCGTGCCGCGGGAGGGCACGTGGGTGTGCGCGGTGCTGGCGGGCCGCGAGCTGCTCGGCAGCATCACCCTCACCGACCGGCCGGACCTCGGCGACGCCGACCGCCGCCTGTTCGAGCGCGCGGGCGTGGTCACCGCCCTGCTGCTGCTCCTGCGCCGCACCGTCGCCGAGGCCGAGAACAAGGTCCGCGGCGAGCTGATCAACGACCTGCTGACCAGCGCGGACCTCGACCCGGTCGCGCTGCGCGACCGGGCGCGCCGGATCGGGGTGGAGCTGGCCGCGCCGCACGTGGTGCTGGTCGCGGACGGCCCGCGCGACCGGCTGCTCGCCGCCGCCGCGCACCACGCCTCCGGCGGCCGCGGCCTGGCGGGCGCCCACGGCGAGCACGTGGTGCTGGTGCTGCCCGGCGCGGACCCGGCGTGCTCGGCGCGGGACGCGGCGCGCGTGCTCGGCAAGGCGGTCGGCGCGCCGGTGACGGTGGGGTCCGGCGGACCGGCCGAGGGCCCCGGCCAGGTGGCCGCCGCGCACGCCGAGGCGGTGCGGTGCGTGCGGGCGCTGCTGCGGCTCGACCGGCGCGGCACCGGCGGCACGCTCGCCGACCTGGGGTTCGTCGGGGTGCTGCTGGGCGACCGGGCCGATGTCGCCGGGTACGTGCGGTCGACGCTGGGCCCGCTGCTGGACTACGACGCGAGCCGCGGCACCGAGCTGGTGCGCACGGTGACGGCCTACTTCGCGTGCGGCGCGAACCTCAGCCGCGCCAAGGACGAGCTGCACGTGCACGTGAACACCGTGGTGCAGCGGCTGGACCGGGTGGCGAGCCTGCTCGGCGAGGACTGGCAGTCGCCGGAGCGCGTGCTGGAGGTCCAGCTGGCGCTGAAGCTGATGAAGGTGCTCGGGTAGGTCCCGACCGGGGCCGGGACCCACCCGGGGGCGTCACGCCAGCGCGCACTCCGCCGAGCTGACCGCGGCCGGTCGGGGCACGGTCGCCGACGCGGGCGGTCGGACGCCCGCCAGCCACCCCTCCAGCGCGGCGAACGCGGTGCGGTGGCACGGCGTCAGCGGCCGCAGCCGGTCCGGGAACGCGTCGAACAGCGAGTCCACGTGCGTGCCGCCTTCGACGCGGTAGTAGCGGAACAGCGCTCCGCGCCCGGCCCGGCGCACCATGTCCGCGTACGCGTCGGAGTCCGAGACGGGCAGCAGGGCGTCCAGCGTGCCGTGGAGGGTGAGCAGCGGGCGGCCGATGCGCCCGGTGAGCGCGATGCGCCCGACGGCCCGCTGCGCCTGCGGGCGCGTGGCGTAGTCGTAGTCGGCGTCGCACGCGGGGGCGCCGGGCGCGCAGAACGGCGTGCCCGCCTCCAGGTCGCCGTCCCAGCCCGGGTCCAGCTCCTCGCGGTAGATCCGCTGGGTCAGGTCCCAGTAGTACCGGTGGTGGAAGTCCCAGAGGAACTCGGACTCGGCGGGGAAGCCCGCCTCGACGACCTTCGCGCGGTCGCCGGTCCGGTAGCCGGTGAGGGCGGACGGCAGGGACGTGAGCAGGTTCGGTCCCCGCGCGGTCCACAGGGTGCCCTCCCAGTCGACGCCGCCGTCGTACAGCTCGGGGTGGTTCTCCAGCTGCCAGCGCACCAGGTAGCCGCCGTTGGACAGGCCGGTGGCGATGGTCCGCGCCGGCGGCCGGCAGTAGCGCTGGGCGACGACCGCCCTGGCCGCCCTGGTCAGCTGGGTGACGCGGGAGTTCCACTCGGCGATCGCGTCACCGGGGCGGCGGCCGTCGCGGTGGAAGGCCGCGCCGGTGTTGCCCTTGTCGGTCGCGGCGAAGGCGTAACCGCGGGCCAGCACGAAATCGCTGATGGCGCGGTCGTTGGCGTACTGCTCGCGGACACCGGGCGAGCCGGTGACGACGAGGCCGCCGTTCCAGCGCTCGGGCAGGCGGATGACGAACTGCGAGTCGTGCGCCCAGCCGTGGTTGGTGTTGCCGGAGGAGGTGTCGGGGAAGTAGCCGTCGAGCTGGGCGCCCGCCACGGGGGTGGGCGCGGGCAGGTCGGCGGGGGTGAGGCCGGCCCAGTCGGCGGGGTCGGTGCGCCCACCCGAGGTGGACAGGTCGTCGAGGCGGGTCAGTTCCTGGTGCTCGGCGCCGGGGACGCGCAGGGGACCGCACCCCGTCGCGCGCGCGGGCGCCGCCTGCACCGTGGTGGCGAGGAGCGCTGCGATCAGCGGAACGGCGATGTTCACCCCCGGGACCGTAAGGCGGCGCGCGGCGCGCGGTAATGGTTCGCACCGCCATGCCGCGACTTCCCGCTGTGGTGAGGACAGCCACCCGGGAGGGGTGGTCACGGTGACCGCGGGTCAAAACGTCACCCGTGACCTGGGCGGGGCACGTCCGAGTGGCTGATGCCGGTGGTCGGCTTCGGTCCGAAGCCGTTTGCGCTGGGCCGGAAGAGGGAAGAGACCCGTCCCGAGTGGGGTTGTGTCGCACGTTCAGGGTGTTTTGGGGACTTCGGTCGGGGTAGCTGAGTTGACGCAGTGAAGTTCGCACCTCCAGGTGATTTACGTTCACCCGGCGTGAGGTGTCTGCTTCCGGGGTGACTGAGCAACGGCGCTCGAAGCGCACCGACCAGGAGTGGGACCTGATCCGGCGCATCCAGAACCTCGCCAAGCGGGCTGAGCGCACCGCCTACGACCACTCGAACCTCGTGGGACCGCCGCCGTCCCAGCAGCACCTGGACATCCTGGCGGAGATCCGCGCGCTCACCGAGCAGGCGGTGGCGCAGCGCATGCCGAGACCGGCCAAACTGCCCCGTCAGGCCGAGCCGGTCGACAACCCGAAGGTGACCGCACCGCTCAACTAGGTCGCCGCGGGCTGGGGAGGCGCCCCAGCCCGCGCCAACCCCGCGCCGGGGTGCCCCGCGAGTCCCGCCCGCAGCGGGCCGCCGGGTCCGGGGGGCGCGAAATCGCGGTTCAGGGGAGCGGCACCGCAGGTCAGAGGCTCGAAATCGCGGTTCGGGGGCGTGGAGCCGCAGGTCAGGGGCGCGAAGTCACGGTGAAGGAGCGCGGACCGCGCCGCACGGGAAAAGCACGGTGCGCGAGCCCCGCGGTGGTGCGCCCACCGCGGCACCCGCGCCCGCGTCGTCGACCGGTCGCCGTCCCCTAGCGGCGGCGGACCAGCTTCACCAGACCCTTGAACGTCTCCTCCAGGCCGGAGGAGAACGGGTTGTCGTTGACCAGGTAGGTCCAGGTCGTGTTCGGCCGGTGCACGCCCGCTTCCTCCAGGTGCGCGCCCTCCTCGTCGACCACGACCTTGGCGAAGGTCTCCTCCGCCTCCTCCCACGCGTCCGGCACGATCTTGTGGTAGGCCGGGATCGCCTCGCGGTGGAACTCGTCCAGCGGGTTCTGCCGGGCCAGCGCCCTCAGGTGGATGCCCTCCCGCAGGTCCGTCAGGAACACCAGGTGGTCGCTCCACCGCTGGTCGAGGTGGTGCAGCGCGATCAGCCGCGCCGCCTTCTCCTTGATCTCCGCGTCCAGCTCGGCCAGCTCCTCGGCGCGCTCCGGCGCGCGCTTGGACAGCTCGTGCCACGCGGCGTCGGTGCGCAGCAGGTTGTCCCGGAACTCCAGGACCAGCTGGCGCTGGTGCTCGATCAGCTTGTTGTACCGCCACGTGTTGCGGTGGATCTCCAGGTGCACGCCCTCGGCCACGCGCTGCGCGTGCTCCACGGCTTGCAGGGTGCCCGGGTCGGTCACCCGGCCGTCGTCGCCGACCTCGGCGGGCTCGTCGTGGTCGGGCACGTACTGCGTGACCAGGTCGTCCTGGAGGGACGAGAAGAACACCGAGCCGCCCGGGTCGCCCTGGCGGCCGGCGCGACCGCGCAGCTGGCCGTCCAGCCGGCTGCTGGAGTGCCGCCCGGTGCCGATGACGTACAGGCCGCCCAGCTCGGCGATGCGCTCGTGGTCGGTCGAGTCGTGCCCGCCGAGCCGGATGTCGGTGCCGCGGCCCGCCATCTGGGTGGAGACCGTGATCCGCTCGAACGAGCCCGCGTCGGCGATGATCGCCGCTTCCTCGGCGTCGTTCTTGGCGTTGAGGACCACGCACTCCAGGCCCGCCTCGGACAGCTTGCGGGACAGCCGCTCGGACTCGGCCACGTCCAGCGTGCCGACCAGGATCGGGCGGCCCGTGGCGTGGACCTCCTCGATCTCGGCGACGATCGCCGCTTCCTTCTGCTCCAGCGTCGCGTACAGGCGGGACGGCTCGTCCTCGCGGACGGTCGGCACGTTCGGCGGGATGACCAGCACTTCCAGCCGGTAGAAGTCGCGCAGCTGCTCGGCGACGGCCACCGCGGTGCCGGTCATGCCGCACACCGTCGGGTAGCGGCTGAGCAGGGCCTGGACGGTGATGGAGTCCAGCACCTCGCCCGCGTCCGTGGTCGCGACGTTCTCCTTCGCCTCGACCGCCGCCTGGAGGCCGTCGGGCCAGCGCTGGAGCTTCGCGATGCGGCCGCGGGTGTCGTTGATCAGGTGCACCTTGCCGTCGCGGACGATGTAGTCCACGTCGCGGTGCAGCAGGACCTGCGCGTGCAGGGCCACGTTGACCTTGGACAGCGTGGTGGAGACGTGCTCGTCGGAGTACAGGTCGATGCCGCCGAGGGCGCGTTCGACCAGCTCGCTGCCCGCGCCGGTCAGGTAGACGTTGCGCTCCTCGTCGTCGATCTCGAAGTGCAGGTCGCGGCGCAGGCGCTTGACCAGGTCGGCCAGCGCCGGGTCGACCGCCGGGCCCGCCGTGGAGCCCGCCAGGACCAGCGGCACGCGCGCCTCGTCCACCAGCACCGAGTCGGCCTCGTCGACCAGGGCGACGCGCGGCCGGGGCACGACCAGGTCGCCGACGTCGGTGGCCAGCCGGTCGCGCAGCACGTCGAAGCCGATCTCGCTGACCGAGGCGTAGGTGACCTCGGCCTGGTAGGCGGCGCGGCGCTCCTCGGGCTTGGAGCTCTGGTTGATCCAGCCGACGCTCACGCCCAGCAGCTCGTAGAGCGGCCCCATCCACTCGGCGTCGCGCTGGGCGAGGTAGTCGTTGACCGAGACGACGTGCACGTGGTCGCCGCGCAGCGCGAAGCCGGCGGCGGCGATGGCGCCGGAGAGCGTCTTGCCCTCACCGGTCGCCATCTCGACGACGTGCCCTTCGAGCAGCCCGAGCGCGCCGAGGACCTGCACGTCGAACGGGCGCAGGCCCAGCGCCCGGTCCGCTGCCTCGCGCCCGAGCGCGCAGACCTCGACCAGCTCGGGACGGCCGAACTCGGACTTCCCGCGCAGCGCCGCGGCCGCCGCGGTCAGCTCCTCGTCGCTCAGCTCCTTCACGCGCTCGGCCCGCTCGTTCACCTCGTCGAGCAGCTTGCGGTAGGGCGTGAGGTCGGCGGAGCCGGGCTTCTGCGCGAACCGGCGCAGCCGCTGCTTGAACCGTCCCAGAAGAGTGGTCACGGCACGGCAACGTACGGCAAGCGCGCAACGTTCCGCACGTCACCCGGTTGACCGTTCACTCGGGTGAGCTGCGTTGATCTTGGTCCGACCGGTCGCGCGCGAGCGCGGCCGGCCGGACCAGCCGGCGCCTGCGGATCGCCCGGCACGAAGACCTTCGCGGTCGATGCGCCCTGGTCCCGGGGCGACCACGTTTCGCGGGAGGCGGAATGGCGACGGATCGGCGCGCGGACGGCTCCTGTTGCGGTGCGAGGCGCTGACCGAGGGTTCGTGGGGCCTGCGGTTGGTCGACGGGTGCGGCCGGCGGCAACCCGCCAAGTACCGGCGCGGGGTCGACGTCGTGGTCCGGAACCCGGCGGGAGGTGGTGCCCCCGGCCCCGGGCTGCCCCTCACCTGCTCGTGGCACCTGCTCGTGGCCGGGAATGTGCGCGCCGCTCATGAGCGACGGGGTTCCCGATGAATTCACCCTGCGCTTCGCGAATTCGGTCGAGTTCGCCCGGTACCGGGTGGTGCCGCCGGTCGGTTGCGACGCATACCTCGAACCGATCGGAGCCCGGAGAGCGGGAAAGCCTGGCTTTGGCGCGGAGCGTCGACGAACGGGGCCGGGCTGTTTTCGAATTTTCGGCATTCGACCCGCCGCCGCGCCGGAACTCGGGCACGCGCCTTGAGCTGAAGGGGATGGGCGTCCCCGCGTGAGGACGCCCATCCCGTGAAGCCCTCGTTTCAGGTGTTGTCCTCGGCCCGGTGCGTCTCCGGCAACCCCAGCACCGAGGCCAGCGTCACCAGCCCCATCACCAGCAGGAACGCCGACACCGACAGCGAGGTCCCGGTGGCCACCAGCAGCGCCGTCATGATGAACGGCGTCCCGCCGCTCACCAGGATCGACGCCAGCTGGTACGCCAGCGACGCCCCCGAGTACCGCACGTGCGGCTCGAACAGCTCCGCCAGGTACGCCGCCACCGGCCCGTACACCAGGCTCGACCCGATCCCCGACACGGTCAGCGCCACGAACAGCAACCCCAGCGACCCCGTGTCGACCAGCCAGAAGTACGGGAACGCCCACACCACCATGGCCACCGCGCCGGCCACGATCAGCGGCCGCCGGCCGTGGCGGTCCGACCAGCGCCCGGCCAGCAGGATCACCGGCACGGACAGCAGCGACGACAGCAGCGTCACCACCAGCACCGGGTTGCGCTCCAGCCCCAGCTCCCTGGTGGCGTAGTCGAGCACGCCCGCGATGCTCACGTAGAACACCGCGTTCGACGCGAACATCAGCCCCGCGCCCAGCAGCACCGGCCGCCGGTGGGTCCGCAGCACCTCCGCCAGCGGCGCGACCGGGGCCTCGCCGCGCCGCTCCTTGATCTCCCGGAACACCGGGCTGTCCTCCACCTTCAGCTGGATGAACAGCACCACCGGGAACAGCAGCGCGCTCGCCAGGAACGGCACCCGCCACCCCCACGAGGCGAACGACGCGGCCGGCAGCAGCGCACCGGTCAGCAGGAAAGCCGCGTTGCCCAGGATGACCCCCAGCGGCACCCCGGCCTGACCGAACGTCCCGGCGAACCCGCGCCGCCGAGGACCGGCGGTCTCGGTCAGCAGCAGCACCACGCCGCCCCACTGCCCGCCGACCGCGATGCCCTGGAGGAACCGCAGCGCCACCAGCAGCACGGGCGCCAGCACGCCGATCGACGCGCTGGTCGGCAGCAGCCCGATCAGGAACGTCGCGCCCGCCATCATCGCCAGGCACGCCACCAGCGCGGGCTTGCGCCCGTACCGGTCGCCGACGTGCCCGAACACCAGCCCGCCGAGCGGCCGGGCGACGAACCCCGCCCAGAACGTGCTGAACGACAGCAGCAGCCCGATCAGCGGCGTCGCACCCGGGAAGAACAGCTTCGGGAACACCAGCGCGGCGGCGGTGGCGTAGATGAAGAAGTCGTACCACTCCAGCGAGGAGCCGACGAGCCCGGCGGCCATGAGCTTGCGCAGCGTGCGGCGCTGGTCGGGCGGGGCGGTCGTGACCATGCTTTTCCCTTCACCAGGTGTCCAGGAACGGACGTTTCTTGCCGTCGCGGGCGGGCCTCGGCCCGCAGGTGAGCTGCGAGGCGACCCAGTGCCGGGTGTCGGCCGGGTCGATCACGTCGTCGATCTCGAACGCGGAGGCCACGTTGAGCGCCTTGCCGTGCTCGTGGGCGGCGACGACCATCGCCTCGAACGCCTCGCGGCGCTGCTCCGGGTCGTCGATGGCGTCCAGCTCCCGCCGGTACCCCAGCCGCACCGCGCCCTCCAGCCCCATCGGGCCGAACTCGCCGCTGGGCCACGCCACGGCGAACCGGGGCGCCTTGAGGCTGCCCGCCGCCATCGCCTGCGCCCCCAGCCCGTACGCCTTGCGCAGCGCCACGAACCCGAACGGCACGTCGAGGTTCGCGCCGGCCACGAGCAGCCGGGTCAGGTGCCGCACGGTGGCCGTGCGCTCGGCGTCCGGCCCGACCATGAACCCGGGCGTGTCGCACAGCGACAGCACCGGCAGGTCGAACGCGTCGCACAGCCGCAGGAACCGCGCGGCCTTGTCCGCCGCGTCCGAGTCGATGGCGCCGCCCAGCCACGCCGGGTCGTTGGCGAGGATCCCCAGCGGCTCGCCCTCCACGCGCGCCAGCGCGGTGACGACCCCGCGCCCGAACGACGGCCGCAGCTCCAGCACGGACCCGGTGTCCGCGAGCGCCTCCACCACGGTCCGCACGTCGTAGGCGCGCACCCGGTTCTCCGGCACGGCGTGCCGCAGCACCCGCTGGTCGGCGCACTCCCACGCGTCCACCGGGCCCTGGAAGTACGACAGGTACTTGCGCGCCGCCGCGACGGCCTCGGCGTCGTCGGCCACCAGGACGTCGACCACGCCGTTGGGCACCTGCACGTCGACCGGCCCGACCTCCTCGGGCCGGAACACGCCGAGCCCGCCGCCCTCGATCATGGCGGGCCCGCCCATGCCGATGGTGGCGTCGCGGGTCGCGATGACGACGTCGCAGGTGCCCAGCAGCACGGCGTTGCCCGCGAAGCACCGCCCCGACGCCACGCCCACCAGCGGCACCAGCCCGGACAGCTTCGCGAACAGCTCGAACGCCGCGCAGTCGAGCCGGCTCACGCCCGCGTGGTCGGTGTCGCCGGGCCGCCCGCCGCCGCCCTCGGCGAACAGCACCACGGGCAGCCGCTGCCGCTCGGCCAGCTCGAACATCCGGTCCTTCTTGGCGTGGTTGCGGATGCCCTGCGTGCCCGCGAGCACCGTGTAGTCGTAGGACATCGCGACGACCCGCTCGCCGTTCACCCGGCCGACGCCCGCCACCAGCCCGTCCGCCGGGGTGCGCTCGACCAGCTCGTCCAGCGACCGCCGCCGGCGCTGCGCGGCGATGGCCAGCCCGCCGTACTCGACGAAGTCCGAGCACAGGTCGGCGACGTTCTCCCGGGCCGTGCGCCGCCCGGCCGCGTGCCGCCGCGCCTCCGCCTCGGGGCGGCTGAAGTCGTGCCGCGCCAGCGCCTCGGCCAGGTCGGGGCGCACCTCGTCCAGGTCGACCTCGGCGGCCTTCTCCTCGACCGCCGCGTCCACGCCCTCGGCCAGCAGCGCGCCCTCGGCGACGGTGTCGCCGACCGACACCAGCACGCGCCCGTCGCCGACCGGCACGACGTGCTGCATCTTCATCGCCTCGACGACGACCGCGCCGTCCTCGACGGCCACGACCGTGCCCCGCACGGGGGCGCGCGCCCCGGTGTCCTCGCGCGGCAGCGAGTCCACCAGCCCGGTGTGCGCCCGCCACACGTCCGGGTGATCCAGGAGACCGCGCAGGAACGGGATGTTGGTCCTGGCGCCGTCCACGGTGAACTCGTCCAGCGCCCGCCGCGCCCGCTTGAGCAGCGTGCCCGGGTCGTCGGCGTGCACCACGACCTTGGCCAGCAGCGGGTCGAAGCCCGGCGCCGCGCGGTAGCCGGCCGACGCGTGCGTGTCGACCCGGACGCCCGGCCCGGTCGGCGGGGTGAACGCCGACAGCCGGCCCGTGGAGGTCAGGCTCACCCGCAGCTGCGCCGCCCAGCCGCGCGGCGCGTGCGCCAGGTCCGGCTCGACCTCGGTGGCCAGCAGGAGCTGGGCGCGCACCAGGTCCAGGCCGGTGACCTGCTCGGTGACGGTGTGCTCGACCTGGAGCCGGGGGTTGGCCTCCAGGAACGCGAACCGCCCGTCCGGCGCGACCAGGAACTCCACCGTGCCCAGGCCGGTGTAGCGGACCGCGCGGGCGATGGCGGCGGCCGCGCCGTGCAGCGCCGCCCGCAGGTCGGGGGACAGGTGCGGCGCGGGCGCGAACTCGACCAGCTTCTGGTGCCGGGACTGGAGCGAGCAGTCGCGGTCGCCGAGCACGGTCGTGCCGACGAGCTGGACCTCGACGTGCCGGGCCGGCTCCATCAGCTCCTCCGCGTACACGGCGTCGTCGCCGAACGCCGCCAGCGCCTCGGCCCGGCACCGCCGCACGGCCGCCGGGAGGTCGGCGAGGCCGCGCACCACCCGCACGCCCTTGCCGCCGCCGCCGGCCGCGGCCTTGACGACCACGGCGCCGTGCGCGCGGAAGAACTCCTCGAACCCGTCCTCGACGCCCGCCAGGACCGGCACGCCCACCCGGGCGGCCAGCTCGCGCGCCCGCCGCTTGTCGCCCAGCAGCTCCAGCACCTCGGGCGGCGGCCCGACGAACGTCAGCCCGGCCTCGGCGCACCGCCGCGCGAAGCGCGCGTTCTCGGCCAGGAACCCGTAACCGGGGTGCACGAGGTCGCACCCGCCCGCGGCGGCGAGCACCGCGTCCACGTCCAGGTACGACCGCTCGTCGGGCAGCCGCACGGCGCGGTCGGCGAACCTGGCGTGCGCGTCGTCGGAGTCCGTGACGAGCGCGACGGCGCCCCACCCCAGGTCGGCGGCGGCGCGGAGCACGCGGACGGCGACCTCTCCCCGGTTGGCGACGAGCAGCGTGGGCACTTCGACCTCCTGAGCGACCGCTTAGTATGTGACGCCGGTCGCATACTGGCACCTGGGCTTAGCGTTCGTCCAGAGGCAACCGATTCACCCGACGAGGCGTCATAGGGGCACTCGGGTCCCAGGGCGTGACCTTGGCAGCGGTTCAGGAGGCACCACCGTGGTTTTCAAGAGGATGTTGCGCGCGTTCGGGGTCGGCGGTCCCACGGTCGACACGGTGCTGGCCAACCCGGACGTCCGGCCCGGCGAGGTGCTGACCGGCGAGGTCCGCATCGCCGGCGGCGACCACGCCGTCGACATCGAGCAGGTCAAGCTGTCGCTGGTCACCAGGGTCGAGGTGGAGAGCGGCGACAACGAGCACAACCGCAACCTCGAATTCGCCCAGGTCGTCGTCGGCCGGCACGTCGGCGTCGGCCCGGGGCAGAACCTCTCGCTGCCGTTCCAGTTCCCGGTGCCGCTGGAGACGCCGCTGACCGTGGTGCACGGGCAGCTCCTGCGCGGGATGACCATGGGCCTGCGCACCGAGCTGGAGGTCCGCGGCGCCGTCGACCCCGGCGACCTCGACGCGTTCAACGTGCACCCGATCCGCTCGCAGGAGCACGTGCTCAACGCGTTCGGCGCGCTCGGCTTCCGCTTCCAGCGGGCCGACAACGAGCAGGGCCGCATCCACGGCGTGCCGCAGCAGCTGCCGTTCTACCAGGAGATCGAGTTCCTGCCGCCGCAGCAGTTCCTGTCGAAGATCAGCCAGCTGGAGCTGACCTTCGTCACCGACCCGCACCACCTGTACGTGGTGCTGGAGGCCGACCGGCGCGGCGGGGTGCTGCGCGCGGGCGGCGACACGTTCGGGCACTTCGCCATGTCGCACGACGAGGTGCTGCGCTCCGACTGGGCGGCGCTGCTGCACCAGTGGATGGAGAAGGTGGCGGGCAGGCGGTCCTTCGGCGGGTTCGGCTTGTAGGGCGTCGCGGTGAGACCGCCGCGGTTGTCGCGGTGAGGTCGTCGCGAGGCGCGCGGGGCCGGGTTCACCGGATGCGGGGTCACCGGAGTGGGTGAATCCAAGTCGGTGATCCGGCGGTGGCCGGCGCGTTCGGTGGGATGATCCACCGGGCCCCTCGACGAAGCGGGGGACTTCTTCGCAACGGACGAACCACGGGAGGCGTCATGGGCATCGGCGGCGTGATCAGCGCTTTGATCGTGGGGCTCATCATCGGTCTGCTCGGCAAGCTCGTCGCGCCGGGCAAGCAGGCCATCCCGATCTGGCTCACCCTCGTGGTGGGCATCGTGGCGGCGTTCCTCGGCACGTTCGTGGCCAGGGCGCTCGGCGTCGAGGACACCAGGGGCATCGACTGGATCGAGATCCTGGTGCAGGTGCTCATCGCGGCGGTCGGCGTCAGCCTGGTGGCCGGCTTCTACGGCCGGAAATCCGTGCGCTGACCACTGCGTTGGCCACTGCGTTGGCCACTGGTTGGCCACTGGTTGGCCACTGCGCCGGGCACCGCGTCGGCACTGTGCCGGCCATTGCGTTGGCCACTGCGCCGACCACTGCCAGGAGCCCGTCGACGAGCAGGGGTCCCCTCGCGGGGGGGTCCCCTGCTTTCACGTTAGCGGCGGGGTACGACAATTCCAGGATGGCCGATGAGTCGTCAGCCGAGCCGAGGGGGATCCTCGACGGCTTCGGCGCCTACCGCACCGCCCGCGCCGACCACCACCGCGACCTGTTCGCGCGCGGCACGGTCGTGCTCGACACCGACACCCTCCTCAGCCTCTACCGCTGCACGCCCCGGTCCCGGGTGGACTTCCTGCGCGCCCTCCAGCGCATCCGCGACCGCCTGTGGGTGCCGCACCAGGTGCTGGCCGAGTTCTGGCGCCGCCGCGAGGCCGCGCTGAGCGAGGTGGAGCAGGTGTCCGCGCGGTCCGCCGAGGTCCTGCGCCGGGCGGAGGAGCAGGCGGTGCGCGGCCTGCTGGCCTGGTCGGACCGGGCGTCGCTCGCGCCGGACGAGCTGTCCGCGCTGGAGCGGGTCCTGCGGGACGCCCACGAGCACGTGGCCGCGCGCCTGACCGAGGCCACCCGGCGGGAAGCGGTGGTGGACACCGAGGAGGACCAGGTGGTCGCCGACCTCGACGGGCTGCTCTACGGCCGCGTCGGCGACCCGCTGCCGCCGGACGAGCAGCGCGCGGCGCTGGCGGAGGCCGCCGAGCGCGAGAGCCGGAGGTTCCCGCCCGGCGAGGGCGACTACCTCGTGTGGCGCCAGGTCCTCGCGGAGGCCGCGCGGCGCGGGCGGGACGTCCTGCTCGTCACCGGCGAGGTCGCGGAGGGCTGGTGGCGCCTCGACGAGCACGGCAACGCCAGGGGGCCCCGGCCCGAGCTGTACGAGGAGCTGCGCGCGGTGGCCGGCGTGCGGCTGTTCACGATGCGGCCGGACACCTTCCTCCGCCACGCGCACGAGCTGCTCGGCCCCACCGCCCGGAAGGAGTCCGCCGACGACGTCGAGCGGGCGCTCCGGCAGGCCAACACCTCGGCCCTCCAGGTGCTCGCCTTCAACTTCGTGGAGGTGTTCCTGGCCCGCGACCTCATGCCCGACTACCACACCGGCGACGGTCACGTGGTCCTGCGGGCCGGGGACGCGGGCGACCGGCGGCGGGCGTTCCTGGTCGACCCGCCGTTCGCGGAGCCGGGCGCCGCGGTGAAGTGGGTGGCCAGGCTGGTGCGCGCGCACGCCGAACCCGCGGGTGACGACGTGGTCGTGTTCTCGGACCGGCCCGGCGACCGGGTGCTCGACGGCCTGGCCAACCTCGGCATCCCGGTGATGTGGCCGGTCGGCGAGGACTGGGCGGGTTCGGAACCGGCCGGGGAGCGGGGCTGGCTCACGGTCTGAGGACCGACCGCGCGCCCAACCGAACGAGCCCGCCCCGGGAACCCGTCCCCGACCCCCGACCCCGGCCCTGGGCTGACGGTGGCCGGGGCGGGCGAGGCGGGCAGGTCGGGTCGGGCAGGCCGGGGCAGGTCGGGTTGGGCCAGGGTGGGCAGGCCGGGTCAGGCAGGCAGAGCAGGCCGGGTCGGGCAAGCCGGACAGGCCCGGTCGGCGGCGGTCAACCGGCCTGGGGAGCCGTCCTGGCGCCGACCATCCGCAGCACCAGGTCGGCGTACAGGTCGCCGATCTCCGCCGGCGTCCGCCCCCGGTCCGGCTGGAACCACCGCGCCACGTCGATGCACAGCGACAGCACCGCCAGCGTCGCGCCCCGCACCTCGGGCACGTCGAACACCCCGGCCGCCACGCCCTCCTCGACCATGTCCCGCACCGAGCCCTCGATGCGCCGCCGCAGCTCGACGACCTCCGCCAGGTGCTCGGGCGTCAGCGCGCTCAGCTCGTACTGCACCACGCGCGCGGTCACGCGGTACTCCGCGTGCCACGTCGCGAACGCCCGCACCGCCGACGCCAGCCGCGTCGCGGGGTCGTCGCCGGTGACCGACGTCAGCAGGGACAGGGAGGTCGTGTGCCCGATCCGGGAGATCTGGAACAGCAGTTCCTCCTTGGACCGGTAGTGGATGTAGACGGCGGCGGGCGACATGCCCGCCTGCGCCGCGATGTCCCGGGTGGTGGTGGCGTGGTAGCCGCGCACCGAGAACGCGGCGGCGGCCGCGATGAGCATCCGGCGCGCGGCCGGCGGGGTCACCGACGACCACGTGGAATCCAGCCGGTCGAACTCGTCGCGCCTTGACACGACCACGGACGATACCGCAGGCTGGCGACTAAGCAACCGCTTAGTATGGAGGCTGGAGCAGTGCGCCGCACGCTGTACGGACCCGACCACGAAGCGTTCCGCGAGAGCGTGCGGGCGTTCGTCGACCGCACCCTCAAGCCCCACCACGAGAGGTTCATCGAGCAGCGCCACATCGACCGCGACGTGTGGCTCGAAGCGGGCCGCCAGGGGCTGCTCGGCCTGGAGGTCCCCGAGGAGCACGGCGGCAGCGGCGCGGGCGACTACCGCTTCAACGCGGTCCTCGGCGAGGAGCTGTCCAAGGTCAGCGCGGCCATGTCGTCCTGCCTGGGCATCCACTACGACGTGGTCGCCCCCTACCTGGTCGACCTGTGCACCGACGAGCAGAAGCGGCGCTGGCTGCCGCGGTTCTGCTCGGGCGAGCTGACCACCGCCATCGGCATGACCGAGCCGTCCGGGGGCTCCGACCTCGCGGCGTTGAAGAGCACCGCCGTCCGCCAGGGCGGCGACTGGGTCCTCAACGGCTCCAAGACCTTCATCACCAACGGCTTCTCCGCCGACCTCGTCGTGGTCGCCGCCCGCACCGACCCGGCGAAGAAGGCGCGCGGCATCACGCTGTTCGCCGTCGAGACCGGCATGGCGGGCTTCGAGCGCGGGCGCAAGCTCGACAAGGTCGGCCAGCCCGAGTCCGACACCGCCGAGCTGTTCTTCACCGACGTCCGGGTCCCGGCGGAGAACGTCATCGGCGAGGTCGACCGGGGCTTCATCCACATGATGGAGCGCCTGCCGCAGGAACGCGTCGGCTCCGCGATCGCCAACCTGGCCCACGCCGCGCAGATCCTGGAGGAGACGATCGCCTACACCAAGGAGCGCAAGGCGTTCGGCCAGGCCGTCGGCTCCTTCCAGCACAACAAGTTCCTGCTCGCCGAGCTGGTCACGAAGGTCGACGTGACCCAGGCCTTCGTCGACCGGTGCACCGAGGCCCACACGCGCGGCGAGCTGACCGCCACCGACGCGGCCAAGGCGAAGTACTGGAGCGCGGAGGTCCAGAACGACGTGCTCGACGCCTGCGTGCAGCTGCACGGCGGCTACGGCTACATGACCGAGTACCGCGTGGCCCGCGCCTGGATGGACGCCCGCGTCACCAAGATCTGGGCCGGTTCGAACGAGATCATGAAAGAACTCATCGGCCGCGACCTCGGCCTGTAGACCCTGGAGGAGCCATGCCCGAGGCCGTCGTCGTCGCCACCGCCCGTTCCCCGATCGGTCGCGCCCGCAAGGGCTCGCTGGTCGACCTCCGCCCGGACGACCTGGCGGCCCAGGTGGTGCGGGCCGCCCTGGACCAGGTCCCCGCGCTCGACCCGCGCGAGATCACCGACCTGCACCTGGGCTGCGCCGAGCCGCAGGACGAGCACGGGCAGAACGCGGCCCGCCGCATCGCCGTCCAGCTCGGCCTGGACACCGTGCCCGGCACCACGGTCAACCGGTTCTGCGCCTCGTCGGTCCAGACGGCGCGGATGGCCTTCCACGCCGTCAAGGCCGGGGAGGGGCACGCGTTCGTCAGCGCGGGCGTGGAGTGCGTCTCCCGCTACCGCCACGGCGACCCGCACCCCAACCCCCTGTTCGACGCCGCCCGCGCCCGCACCGAGCGCACCGCCGAGACCAACGCGGCGTGGCACGACCCGCGCGAGGACGGCGAGCTGCCCGACTACTACATCTCCATGGGCCAGACCGCCGAGAACGTCGCCACGCTGCTCGGCATCGGCCGCCGCGAGCAGGACGAGTTCGGCGTGCGGTCGCAGAACCTGGCGGAGAAGGCCATCGCCGACGGCTTCTACGCGCGCGAGATCACCCCGGTGACCCTCCCGGACGGCACGGTGGTCGACACCGACGACGGCCCGCGCGCCGGCGTCACCTACGACGCGGTGGCCGCGCTCAAGCCGTCGTTCCGTCCACAGGGGACGGTCACGCCCGGGAACTGCTGCCCCCTCAACGACGGCGCCGCCGCGGTCGTCGTCATGAGCGACACCAGGGCGGCGGAACTCGGCCTCACCCCGCTGGCGCGCATCGTCGCCACCGGCGTGTCGGGCCTCAGCCCCGAGGTCATGGGCCTCGGCCCGGTGGACGCCACGAAGCAGGCCCTGGCCCACGCGGGCCTGTCGATCGGCGACATCGACCTGGTCGAGATCAACGAGGCGTTCGCCGTGCAGGTGCTGGGCAGCCAGCGCGCGCTCGGCATCGACGTCGACCGGCTCAACGTGCACGGCGGCGCGATCGCGCTCGGCCACCCGTTCGGCTCCACCGGCGCCCGCATCATGACCACCCTGATCAACGGGATGCGCGCCCGCGACGCGCAGTTCGGCCTGGAGACCATGTGCGTCGGCGGCGGGCAGGGCATGGCGATCATCCTGGAAAGGCTTTCCTGATGGGCATCCTCGACAAGTTCCGCCTGGACGACCGGGTCGCGATCGTCACCGGCGCGTCCTCCGGCCTCGGCGTGGCCTTCGCCAAGGCCCTCGCCGAGGCGGGCGCGGACGTCGTGCTCGCCGCGCGCCGCGCGGACCGGCTCAAGGACACCGCCGGGCTGGTCGAGGAGGCCGGTCGCCGCGCCCTGGTCGTGCAGGCCGACGTGGCGCGGCCGGAGGACTGCCACGAGGTCGCCCGCGCCGCCGCCGGGTTCGGCCGGGTCGGGGTGCTGGTGAACAACGCGGGCGTCGCCGCGGCCGTGCCCGCCTCGCGCGAGACGCCCGAGCAGTTCCGCGGCGTCGTCGACGTCAACCTCAACGGCGCGTACTGGATGGCGCAGGCCGCCGCCGCGGTGATGACCGGCGGCGGCTCGATCGTCAACGTCTCCAGCGTGCTGGGCCTGGTCTCCGGCGGCCTGCCGCAGGCGGCCTACTCGGCGTCCAAGGCGGGCCTGCTGGGCCTGACCCGCGACCTCGCCCAGCAGTGGAGCGGGCGCAAGGGCATCCGGGTCAACGCGATCGCGCCCGGCTACTTCGCCTCCGAGATGACCGACCAGTACCCCGAGGGCTACCTCGACGCGCACATCTCCCGGCTGCCGATGGGCCGGGTGGGCGACCCGGAGGAGCTGGCCGCGGCCGTGGTGTTCCTGGCCTCGCCGGCGGGCGGTTACACCACCGGGGCGACGTTCGTCGTCGACGGCGGCGTGACGCTGGGCGGCTGATGGCGTCGGCCGCGGGGTCCGGGCGACCCGGTGGACCCGACAGGTCCGGCAGGTCCGGCAGGTCCGGTGGACCCGGCGCGTCCGGTCGGTCCGGCGCGTCCGGCGGGCCGGGCAAGCCCGCCCGTCCCGCCCATCGCGGTGTTCCGCCGATCGCCGCGTGCGATGCTTGGACCATGGCATCGGTACCGGAGCGGCTGGTCGAGGCCGCGACGCGGTTGTTCGCCGCCAAGGGCTACGACCGGGTCGCGGTGCAGGAGGTCGTGGACCTGGCCGGCGTCACCAAGGGCGCCATGTACCACTACTTCGGGTCCAAGGACGACCTGCTGTACGAGATCTACGGCAGGCTGCTGCGGATGCAGACCGAACGGCTGGAGCACATCGCGGCCGGCCCGGCCCCGGTGGCCGACCGGCTGCACGCCGCGGCGGTGGACGTGGTGGTCACCTCGGTGGACAACTTCGACCAGGCGCGCGTGTACTTCCGCTCGGCCGACCACCTGGCCGAGGACAAGCGGCGCGAGATGCGGGTGGAGCGCCGCCGCTACCACGAGCGGTTCCGGGCGCTGGTCGAGGAGGGGCAGCGGACCGGGGTGTTCCGGGCCGACGTGCCCGCGGACCTGACCGTGCACTACTTCTTCGGCTCGGTGCACCACCTGGGGCAGTGGTACAGCGCCGACGGGCCGCTGTCGGCCAAGCAGGTCGGCAGGCACTTCGCGGACCTGCTGCTCGCGTCCCTGCGACCCGTCGAGGAGAACCGGTGACCGACCCCAAGGCCGACCTGCACCAGTACCTGCGCGCCGCCCGCGAGGCCGTGCTGTGGAAGCTGGAGGGGCTGTCGGAGTACGACGTGCGACGCCCGCTCACGCCGACCGGCACCAACCTGCTCGGCGTGGTCAAGCACCTGGCGATCCTGGAGACCGAGTACTTCGGCTTGGTGTTCGGCCGCCCGTTCACCGGCTCCCTGCACTACGACGAGGACGAGCCGAACTCCGACCTGTGGGCGACGGCCGACGAGTCCCGTGAGGACGTCGTCGCCTTCTACCGGCGGGCCGGGGCGCACGCGGACGCCACGATCGAGGAGCTGGACCTCGACGCGAGGGCGGACGTCCCGTGGTGGGGCGAGGAGCGGCGGCACGCGGCGCTGCACCTGGTCCTCGTGCACATGGTCGCCGAGACCAACCGCCACGCCGGCCAGTTCGACGTCCTGCGCGAGCAGCTCGACGGCGCGGTCGGGCACCGCCGCGAGGTGGACAACATGGCGGCGCCCGGCGACGAGGCGGCGTGGGCGGCGCACCGGGCCAGGCTGGAGGACCTGGCCCGGCGGTTCCGCCGGGACGCCGGCGTCTAGGCGATCAGCAGGGTCACGGTCTCGGCCACGCAGGCGGGCTTGGGGTGGCCGTCGACCTCGACGGTCACCCGGGCCACGGACTGCCTGCCCTGCCCGGCCTCGGACACCTCGACCAGCTCCACGCCCGCGCGCACCCGCGAGCCCACGGTCACGGGGCTGGGGAAGCGGACCTTGTTCAGGCCGTAGTTGACGGCCATCTTCAGGCCCCGCACGGTGTAGACGTCCCGCACCAGCAGGGGGATCAGCGACAGCGTCAGGTACCCGTGCGCGACGGGCGCGCCGAACGGGCCCGCGGCCGCCTTCTCCAGGTCGATGTGGATCCACTGGTGGTCGCCGGTCGCGTCGGCGAACAGGTTGATCTCCTCCTGGGTGATCTCGTGCCACCCGCCGAAGCCGATGTGCTCACCCGAGGCGGCGGCGAACTCGTCGAGGCTCTCGAAGGTCCGCATGTCAGTCCTTCGGTCCGCCGGCGACGTAGATGACCTGGCCGGACACGAACCCCGCGCCCTCGCTCACCAGGAACGACGCCGTGTGCGCGATGTCCTCGGGGGTGCCGACCCGGTTGACCGGGATGGCGGCCGCGGCGCCCTTCTTGAAGTCCTCGAAGTCGACGCCCACGCGGGCGGCGGTGGCGGCGGTCATGTCGGTGGCGATGAAGCCCGGCGCGATGGCGTTGACCGTGACGCCGAACTTGCCCAGCTCGATCGCCAGCGTCTTGGTGAAGCCCTGGAGGCCGGCCTTGGCGGCCGAGTAGTTCGCCTGGCCCCGGTTGCCCAGCGCGGAGGTGCTGGACAGGTTCACGATCCGGCCCCAGCCCGCCTTGGTCTGGTGCTTCTGCACCTCCCGGCTCATCAGGAACGACCCGCGCAGGTGGACGTTCAGGACCACGTCCCAGTCGTCGTCGGTCATCTTGAAGAGCAGGTTGTCCCGCAGCACGCCCGCGTTGTTGACCAGCACGGTCGGCGCGCCCAGCTCGTCGGCCACGCGGGCCACCGCGGCCTCGACCGCCGGGCCGCTGCTGACGTCCGCGCCCACCGCGAGGGCCGTGCCGCCCGCCGCCCTGATCTTCTCCACGGTCTCGGCGCAGCTGCCCTCGTCGAGGTCCAGCACCGCGACGGCCAAGCCGTCCTCGGCGAGCCGCGTGGCCACGGCGGCTCCGATGCCCCGCGCGGCTCCGGTGACGATCGCCACCCGGCTGTCGGTGTCGGCCACGGTCAGTCCTCCTTAGATCTGGCGAGCCTTGATCTGGCGAGCCCTGGGCTGCGGACCACCCCGGTGGCCTAAGCAACCGCTTAGTAACCTACCCGGCGACCTCGCCTTGACGCCAGGGCGGGGCGAGGGAAGCATACCGACTGGTCGGAATGTCAACCAGGGGAGGCGCTGTGGAGTTCGACGGCAAGGTCGCGCTGGTCACCGGGGGTGCGAACGGGATCGGGGCGGGCATCGCGCGCCGCCTGGCCGCCGGGGGCGCCTCGGTCGTGGTCGCCGACGTGGACGACGCGCGCGGCGAGGCCGTGGCCGACGAGGTCGGCGGCGCGTACCTCCACTGCGACGTCCGCGACCCCGGGCACTCGGAGGCCGCCGTCGAGCTGGCCGTGTCGCGGTTCGGCGGCCTGGACGTGGCCGTGCTGAACGCGGGCATCGGCACCGGCTTCGGCCTCGGCGACGACTTCGACCCCGAGCGGTACCGCAACGTCATGGGCATCAACCTCGACGGCGTCGTGTACGGCGTCCACGCCGCCCTGCCCGCGCTGCGCGAGCGCGGCGGGCGGATCGTGGCCACCGCCAGCATGGCAGGGCTCATGGCCATGCCGATGGACCCCCTCTACGGCGCCAACAAGGCCGCGGTCGTCGGCCTGGTCCGCGGGCTGGGCCCCGGCCTCGCCGCCGAGGGCGTCACGGTCAACGCGGTCTGCCCGTCGTTCGCCGACACCGGCATCATCTCCGGCTTCAAGGACGCGCTGGAGTCCTCCGGGATGCCCGTGCTGGGCGTGGAGGACGTGGTCGACGCCTTCGTGGCCGTGTTGCGCTCCGGGGAACCTGGTGAATGCTGGTTCGTGCAGGCCGGCAGGCCCAGCGCGCCGTTCCGGTTCCCCAACCCGCCCGGTCCGCGCACCGCCTCCGGCGAGCGCGTCACCCTCAACCACGACCCCCTGACCAGCGAGGAGGGCTGAAGCCCGTGCGAGCCATCCAGATCACCGAGTTCGGCGGACCAGAGGTGCTGACCGAGGTCGAGCTGCCCGATCCCGTCGCCGGTCCGGGCGAGCTGCTCGTCGAGGTGAGCCGGGCGGGCCTGAACTACGCCGACACGCACCAGGCCGAGAACTCCTACCTGGCCAAGATGGAGCTGCCGCTCGTGCCCGGCGGCGAGGTCGTCGGCGAGGCGGGCGGCCGGCGCGTCGTCGCCCTGACCGCGGGCGGCGGCGGGTACGCGCAGAAGGCCGTGGTGCCCGAGGCGACCGCGTTCGACGTGCCGGACGGGGTGGACGACCTGACCGCGCTGAGCATGGTCGTGCAGGGCGCCACCGCGTGGCTGCTGCTGCGCCGGAGCACGCACCTGGAGCCGGGGGAGAGCGTCGTCGTGCACGCCGCCGCCGGCGGGGTCGGGTCGCTGGCCGTGCAGCTGGCGAAGCGGTGGGGCGCGGGGCGGGTCATCGCCACCGCCAGCAGCGAGGAGAAGCGCGGGCTGGCGCTGGAGCTCGGCGCGGACGTCGCGGTCGACTCCACCGCGCCGGACATGACCGAGGCGCTGCGCGCGGCCAACGACGGGCGCCGGGTGGACGTCGTGCTGGACATGACCGGCGGCGCGGTGACCGACCAGAGCGTGGCGGCGCTGGCGCCGTTCGGGCGGCTGGCGTTCTACGGCATGGCCAGCAGGGAGCAGCCGGCGCCCGTGCCGCCCGGCAAGCTGCTGGTGCGCTCCACGGCGGTCGCGGGAATGTGGCTGCCGCACGCGTTCAAGCTGCCCGGCCGGGTCGTGCACCGGGCCATGGCGGAGCTGTTCGACCTGGTGCTCGCGGGCGACCTGCGCGCCGTGCCGGGCGGCGAGTACGGGCTGTCCGAGGTGCGCCGGGCGCACGAGGACCTGCGGGCCCGGCGGACCAGCGGCAAGCTGGTGCTCGACCCGTCTCGCTGAGGGGTGGGGGGACCGGCTCGGCCGGTCCCCCTCACCGGCGCCTCAGTCCTCGTCGCTCAGCTCGGCCAGGGCCGCCTTGACCTTGGCCAGCTCGGCCTCCAGCTCCTCCATGCGGGTGCGGTGCTGGGCGCGGGCCGTCTCGATGACCTCGTCGATGCCGCCCGCGATGTCCTCGTGCAGCTCCTTGGCCGCCCGCGACACGGCGGCGGCCGAGATGGCCAGGCCCTGCACGACCCGCTTGGTGCCGTGCACCAGGTCGGCCTGCCACTCGCCGTCCGCGGTGCCGGTCACGGTCAGCGTCAGCTCGACCGTGCGGGTCTTCTTCGCCGTCGACTTCGGCCGCTTCGCGGGCTTGGCCTCGGCCTCCTCGCCCCTGACCTCGGGCTGACCCTTGGCCTCGGGCTGCTCCTTGGCCTCGGGCTGCTGCTCCTGGGGCACGGGTGCGACCTCCTCCTGCACGGGCGCGGCGGCGGGCGCCTCGGCGTCCACCTTCACTTCCTGCTCTGCGAGCGTGTCCGCCTGCACGTTCTGTGGTTCCTCTCTGCGCGTCCGGCTCGACCCGCCGTGATCTTAGAACACCTGTTCGACTTCGGGTCGATGGCCCCGCACAGCGTAGGGTGTCGGCCTTGTGAGCGTGTGGAGGGACTTCTCCGCTCGCCGGTTCCTGGATCGGTTGAGCGACGAACTCGGTCTCGCGGCGGTCCTGGCGCCCGGTGTGCTGGCCGCCGTCGACCAGCACGGCGCGGCGGTGCGGGACGTCCTGGCCCACGGCGTGCCGGCCTCGGCCCTGGCGGCCGGGGCGGTGCTGCTGGCCGGGTACGCGAAGGGCGTGCTGGACGAGGCCGCGGAGCACGGGTGGCGGCCGCCCGCGCTCGTGGACTGGCCGAACGCGGACTGGACGACGCTGAGGCTGGCGGCGGTGTGCCACCTGGCGCGCCGCGGGCAGCCCGCGCCGGAGGCGTAGCCAGCCCGGCGGGCTGCTCGTCGCAGGTCCGCCGTTCGCGCTCCTCGACGGCGAAGGCCGGGAGAGCCGACCTCGGCTCTCCCGGCCTTCGCCGTGGGTGAGGGCTACCGCCCGCTCACCGCGGAGGGTCCTGCGTGCCGGGATCCTGCCGGTGCTGTCCGGGCTGCTGCGCCGGCATCCCCGCCGCCGGCGTCGGCGTCGGCGCCACGCGGGCCGCCGCCGGGTTCTCCGACGTCGTGCCCCACGCCTCGCCCACCGGCGTCGCCCACGGGGCCTGCGTCCGCTGCACGTCCTCGCGCCCGCGCTGGTAGGCCTCGGCGTGCGCCTTGGCCTGCGGCGCCTCCTGCTCGGCCCGGGTCAGCCAGCCCTCCCAGCGCTGCTGCATGGGCCGGACCAGGCCGCCGCCGAGGCCGACGACCAGGATGCCGCCCACGGTCGCGAGGATGGCGATCAGGATCGGGGTGGTGACGGTGGTGGCGACGCCGATCTGGTTCAGCGCCGCGATGACGCCGATGCCGATGATGAACCAGGAGGCGACCTTGCCGAGCACCGGCCCGTAGGACAGCCCGCCCAGGGCGCGCTCGGTGACGTCCCGCACCGCGCGGGCCACGGCCGCGGCCACCACGATGATCACGATCGCGACGGCCGCCCGCGGCAGCCAGGCCACGATGCCGGTCAGCAGGTCGCTCACCGGGTTCGAGCCGAACAGCCCGAACGCGACCTGGAGCGCGATCAGCAGGACCGCGTAGTACACGATCTGCGCGACCAGGCCGGAGGCGTCGAACTTCGAGCGCGCCAGCGCGTCGCCGACACCGCCGCGCTGGACCGCGCGGTCGAAGTGCACGCGCTCCAGCACCTTGTTCACCGCCGTGCGCAGGAGCCGGGCGACGATCCACCCGATGATCAGCACGACCAGGAAACCGACGAGCTTGGGCAGGAACGCCACCACGGAGCGCAGGGCGTCCCCGGTGGCGCCACCGATGTCCTGTGCCTGCGCCGTGCGCGCGGCGAGCAGGGCTTTCATCGTCTTCGACCTCCTCGGGCGACGGGTGTCCCCGGGGCGGCTGCCCGGCACGGGCCGGCCCAACCCGGATGTCCACCCACCGTGGAGGTCGATTCACTCGCCAGGGGGTAGGCCGACCTCCCGGTCCACCTCGACCGAGGCGACGCCGGGCACCGCGCCCAGCGCGCCGGTCGCGCCGGTGGCGGCCGGGCCGGGCACCGAACCGGTGACCACGCCCAGCGACTCCATCACGTCGTCGACCTCCATCCCCGCGTCGCGCAGGGCCGAGACGACGGCGGGCAGGTCCGCCAGCCCGTCGTCGGCGACCGAGACAACCACCTTGTGCCGAGCGAGTGCCACGGTCGCCTCCGTCGGTGCCGTCAGGGAGCCTGCACCAATCCTCCACCCACATCCGTGGAAGGCAACCCCAGTCGGCGGCAGGACTGCGCCAGCCTCGCCCAGAGCTCCCAGCCGCGGGCGCCGTGCTTCTCGGCGATGAGCGCGGCGATGCCCGCCACGTGCGGCGTGGCCATGCTGGTGCCCTGGATGCGCTTGTACATGCCCGCGCCGTCGTCCTTGTTCCACGACGAGTAGACGTCGACGCCCGGCCCGACCAGGTCGACCTGGCCGATGGCGTCGACCGTGCCGCAGGAGAACGGCGCGACGGCGCGGTTCACGTCGACGGCGCCGACCGACAGGATCGACGGGCAGTTGGCCGGGTGGCCGACCGGGTTGACCGTGCCCGGCCGCCTGCTCTCATTGCCGGCGGCGGCGATGACGAGGGAGCCCCGGCTCATCGCGCGCGTGGCGGCCTGCTCGAAGATCTGCGAGTACGGGGTGCCCGGCCGCACGGCCGCGCCCAGCGACATGGAGATGACCGCGCACCCGTTGGCGACGGCCCACTCGATGCCGCCGAGGATGCCGCTGTCCGAGCCGAAGCCCGCGTTGGACAGCACCTTGCCCGCGTAGATCTCGGCCTCGTGCGCGACGCCGTAGCCGGGGCCGGCGGCGGGCTTGCGCGGGCCGGCCGCGCTGCCGATGCAGTGCGTGCCGTGGCCGTGCGCGTCGTCCACGGTCTCGCCCTTGATGAACGACTGGGTGACCACCGTGCGGCCCTGGAAGTCGGCGTGCGCGATGGCGAACCCGGTGTCGAGCACGGCCAACCGGACGCCCTTGCCGGTGGCCGTGCTGAGGTTGGCGCCCACCGCCTGGAGGCCCCAGGTGAACACGGCCTCGTCGACGGCGGCGGCGGTCTCCTCGGCGGTCGTGTAGGCCTGCACGACGCGCTCGGCCTCGACGACGCTGATCGGGCCGGGCGCCTCGGCGGCCCGGGAGAGCTGGGCGACCTGCTCCGGCGTCGCGTCGACCACCGCGACGCCGAGGTCCTGGAAGATCAAGCCGTCGGCGGCGGTGAGGTCCGCCGCGGTGGGGCGGTCCGCCGTGCTGGCGGCGGAGATGCCGGCGACCCGGCTCATCTCCATCGCGCCGGCCGCGACCGACCTGTCTTCGAGTAGCACCAGGTAGCGCCCCGTGGTTCCGGTGCCCGTTGGCTGTGACATGACGACCCCCTCCGGGGTTTGGCGGCTGTCAGGTGTAACCCCGGACCCCGCTCACGCTCAAGCGCCCGTACGGGTAACAAGTCGCACGGCCGTGGTCCGCATGTCGTACTGGAGGTCCGGGGCAACCGGTAGATACAGCTCAGGCCGTCGCCGGGTTCTTCTCACCCTTTCGGGTGAGATTCGCGAGGGGCTCCACCACGCGGGCCGCCACCGGGCCCAGCACCGCCATGAGCAGCACGTACGCCGTGGCCAGGGCCGCCAGCTCCCCGTCCACCGCGCCGGACGCCACCGTGAGCGAGGCGATGACGATGGAGAACTCGCCGCGCGCCACCAGCGCCGCGCCCGCACGGGCCCGGCCCATCCGGCCGATGCCCTGCCACTTCGCGGCCCACCAGCCGGTCGCCACCTTGGTCGCCGTGGTCACCACCGCCAGCGCCACCGCCAGGGCCAGCACCGGCGGGATCGACGCCGGGTCGGTGTTGAGGCCGAACACCACGAAGAACATCGCGGCGAACAGGTCCCGCAGCGGCTCCAGCATCCGGGTGGCGTTCTCCGCCGTGGACCCGGAGATCGCGATGCCCAGCAGGAACGCGCCGACCGCCGCCGACACCTGGAGCTGCGAGGCGACGCCCGCCACCAGCAGCGCCGCGCCCAGCACCTTCAGCAGGAACACCTCGGGGTCGGGGCTGTCGACCAGCGCCGACACGTAGCGGCCGAACTTCAGCGCGACCACCAGGACCACCGTGATCGCGGCCAGCGAGATGCCCACCGCGGTCAGCCCGCCCACGAAGCTGACGCCCGCCAGCACCGCGGTCAGGATCGGCAGGTAGAGCGCCATCGCCAGGTCCTCGAACACCAGCACGGACAGCACCACCGGCGTCTCCCGGTTGCCCAGCCGGCCGAGGTCGCCGAGCACCTTGGCGATGATCCCGGACGAGGAGATGTAGGTGACGCCGCCCATCGCGAGCGCGCCGACCGGGCCCCAGCCCAGCACCAGCGCGGCGATCACGCCGGGCGTCGCGTTGAGCGCGATGTCGAGGACGCCCGCCATCCACGACCGCTTCAGGCCGGTCACCAGCTCGGCCGCGGAGTACTCCAGGCCGAGCAGGAGCAGCAGGAGGACCACGCCGATCTCGCTGGAGAGGTGCGCGAACTCCTCGATGCCGTGCAGGGGGACCAGGCCGCCCTCGCCGAACGCGAGGCCGCCGATCAGGTAGAGCGGGATGGGTGAGATGCCGATCCGCCACGCCATCTTGCCGAGCAGGCCCAGCCCGAAGAAGACCGCGCCGAGCTGGATGAGCGCGATTGCTGTGCTGTGCAAGGTGCTCAGCCACCGCCCAGCAGGTCGCCGGCGGCCGCCAGGCCCTCCGCGGTGCCGACGACCACGACCTGGTCGCCGCCCGCGAAGACGAAGTCCGGGCGCGGTGAGGGGTGCACGCCGTTCGCGCGCACCACGGCCACGATCGACGCGCCGGTGCGGGTGCGCAGCTCGGTCTCGGCCAGCGGGCTGCCGTCGAAGCGGGAGCCGGGCACGACCGGGAACTGCTGCGTGGAGATGCCCGCGACGTCGCGGTGCTGCTCCTCCAGGTGCGCGACCAGTTGCGGACCGCCCAGCAGGCCCGCCAGGGTGGCGGCCTCCGCGGAGGTCAGCGCTATGGACGCCATGCAGTCGTCGGCGTCGTCCTTGCGCGACACGATCAGCTCGAACTTGCCGTCACGGTGTGTGATCACACCCATGCGGCGTCCGGCCCGGATCATGAAGTCCTGCCGGGTGCCGATCCCCGGAAGCGGCGTCACCTCGACGTTCACGAGGCAGGAGTCTAGTCGGATGGGTGTACTGGTTGGTCCGGTTCGCCGGGGTTGGGTGGTGCGGGACCGCGTGCCGGGCCCGGACGTGGACGAGTTCGCCGAGCCCGGGAAGGTCACCGCCGCGCTGGCCCGCGCCCGCGCCGGCACGCTGCTGGCCGTGCAGCACCCGCACCGCACGCCCGAGGCCCTGGCGGCCGGGCTGTCGCTGGTGGACGCGCTGCCGCGGGCGCGGGCCGACCTCGCCCGCCTGCGCGCCACCGCCTACCGCGAGGTGCGGGACGTGGTCGCGCCCTACCGGGTGGACGGCCCGGACGGCACCGCGCACGGCCTGCTGTGCGTGGTGGACCCGACCGCGGTCGGCCACACCGAGGACGTCTACCCGGAGGTGGTCGCCGAGCGCGCCCGCGTGCTGTCCGGCCTGGGGTGCGCGACCAGCGCGGCGCTGCTGGTGCCGGTGGGGCCGGAGGTGTCGCTGACCAGGCTGGTCGCGGAGGTGGACGACGAACCCGCCGCGTCGGTCGTCGACCCGGGCGGTCGGCGGCACCGGCTGTGGCTGGTCGGGCCGGGCGAGCGGCAGGACGCGCTGCTGGCCGCCGCGGGCGAGCACCCCCTGATGGTCGCCGACGGCAACCACCGGGTGGCGGCCGCGGCCGGGTTACCCGGGTTGCTGGCGCTGGTCGCGGCAGGCCCCGACCTGCGCGTCGGCCCCATCCACCGGGCCGTGGTCGGCAGCGGGCTCGCGGTGGCCGGCGCGGCGGCCGCGTGGCGGGCCCTCGGGCTGGCGGTGACGCCGGTGGACCGGGACGCCCGCCCGTCGCCGGGGGTGGCCGTCGCGGTGGGCGCGGACGGGGCGGTGGCCGTGTCGCTGCCACCCGGCGGCGTGGACCACGCGGCCGTGGAATCGGTGCTGCTGGCCGAGGCGCTGGGGCTGGGCGGCCCGCGCGTGCGGCCGGTCACCGACGAGGTCGTGCCCGACGCGGACTTCGTCGTGCTCATCGCGCCGGTGCCGCCGGCCGACGTGCTCGCCGTGCACGCCGCCGGTGGTCGGATGCCGCGCAAGAGCACCTACTTCACGCCCAAGCCGCGCAGCGGCCTGCTGCTGGCGGACCTGGGCCGACCCGGGTTCCGGTGTGACCGCCCGCACCAGGCACAATTGCGGGGTTGACGACCGCAGTACGCGTTGAGGAGGACAACCCGGTGGCACACGGTGAGCTGCGTGGCGTGGTGGCCCTCGACGGGCCGTCCGGCACCGGCAAGTCCTCCGTCGCGCGACGGCTGGCGGCCACCCTGGGCGCGCGCTACCTCGACACCGGCGCGATGTACCGCGCGGCGACCCTGGCCGTGCTGCGCGCCGGCGTCGACCCGGCCGACGCCGACCGCGTGGTCGAGGCCGTCCGGGGCGCCGCGGTCGTCCAGGGCACCAGCCCCGACCGCTCCACCACGCACCTGGACGGCGAGGACGTCGGCGCCGAGATCCGCGGCCCCGAGGTGACCCTCGCCGTGTCGCCGGTCTCGGCCGTGCCCGAGGTCCGCGAGACCGTCGTCGACCAGCAGCGGCGCATCATCGCCGCGGCCCTGGCCGAGGTCGGCGGCATCGTCGTCGAGGGCCGCGACATCGGCACCGTCGTCGCGCCCGACGCCCCGCTCAAGGTCTACGTCACCGCCGACGCCGAGGCCCGCGCCCGCCGCCGCGCCAAGCAGGACGCCGCGTCCGGCCGCCAGGCCGACCTGGGCGCCACGCTGGCCGACGTCCAGCGCCGCGACGCCTACGACTCGTCGCGCGCCGTGTCGCCGCTGCGCGCCGCCGACGACGCGGTCGTGCTCGACACCACCGACCTGGACCTGCCGGGCGTGCTGGCCGCGCTGCTGGAGCTGGTGGACGAGCGCGGCCTGCTCGCCCAGCCGAGCGGACGGGTGCGCGGGTGACCGACCAGCTCCCCGACGGGTCGCGGCCCCGGCTGCACGACCTCGGCCGGTGGATCGCGCGCGGGCCGTTCCGCACGCCGTTCCGGGTGCGCGTGCACGGCGCGGACCGGGTGCCGCGGACCGGGCCGCTGGTCGTGGTGGCCAACCACAGCTCCATGGTCGACGGGCCCATCCTGTTCGGCGTGGTGCCCCGGCGCGTGGTGTTCCTGATCAAGCAGGAGATGTTCAAGGGCGTGGCCGGCACGCTGCTGCGGTGGATCGGGCAGCTGCCCGTTCGCCGCGGCGAACCCGACCGGGCGCCGCTGCTGGCGGCGCAGGGCGTGCTGCGGGACGGCGGCGCGGTGGGCGTGTTCCCCGAGGGCACGCGCGGCGCCGGCGACGTGGCCGAGGCCCAGCGCGGCGCGGCCTGGCTCGCCCGCTCGACCGGCGCGGTCGTCGTGCCGATCGCGTGCCGCGGCACCCTGCGCCCACCCGGGACCCGCAGGCGGTTCCGGCCCGTGGTGGACGTGCTCGTCGGCGAGCCGTTCGAGCTGCCCGACGACAGGGGTCGTCAGGCGCTCGTGAAGGCCACCGAGCAGGTCCGCGACCGCTTGGCCACCCTGGTGGCCGAGCTCGACAGTCTACGAGGAGAAGCACGATGACGGACTTGGACGGCACCTGGGCGGACGAGTCCGACTGGACCGCGTTCGACGACGAGGCGGGCGAGGAGGGCTCCGCGACGCCGCCGCAGCCCGTGCTGGCGGTGGTCGGCCGACCGAACGTCGGCAAGTCCACCCTGGTCAACCGCGTCATCGGCCGCCGCGAGGCGGTCGTGCAGGACGTGCCGGGCGTGACCCGCGACCGGGTCGCCTACGACGCGCTGTGGAACGGCCGCAAGTTCACCGTGGTCGACACCGGCGGCTGGGAGCCCGACGCCACCGGCATGATGGCCTCCGTCGCGGCGCAGGCCGAGCTGGCCATGGCCACCGCCGACGCGATCGTGTTCGTGGTCGACGCGACGGTCGGCGCGACCACCACCGACGAGGCCGCGGTGAAGCTGCTGCGCCGCTCCAAGCGGCCCGTGCTGCTGGTCGCGAACAAGGTCGACGACGAGCGCGTCATGGCCGACGTGGCCTCGCTGTGGTCGCTGGGCCTCGGCGAGCCGATCCCGGTGTCCGGCCTGCACGGCCGCGGCTCCGGCGACATGCTCGACAAGATCCTGGAGGCGCTGCCCGAGACGCCCCGCGAGACGTTCGAGGCCCAGCGCGGCGGCCCCCGCCGGGTGGCGCTCGTCGGTAGGCCCAACGTCGGCAAGTCGTCCCTGCTCAACCGCCTCACCGGCGAGAACAGGTCGGTCGTCGACGCCACCGCGGGCACCACCGTCGACCCGGTCGACTCCCTGGTCGAGCTCGACGACGAGCTGTGGCGCTTCGTCGACACCGCCGGCCTGCGCAAGCGGGTGAACTTCGCCTCCGGCGCCGAGTACTACGCGTCGCTGCGCACCAAGGCCGCCATCGAGTCCGCCGAGGTGGCCGTCGTGCTGCTCGACGCCGCCGAACCGCTCAGCGAGCAGGACCTGCGGGTGCTGAGCATGGTCGTCGACTCGGGGCGCGCGTGCGTGCTGGCGTTCAACAAGTGGGACCTCGTCGACGAGGACCGGCGCCACGCCATGGTGCGCGAGCTGGAGCGGGGCCTGGTCCGGGTGCCGTGGGCGGAGCGCGTGAACATCTCGGCCCTGACCGGCCGCGCCGTGCAGAAGCTCGCGCCGGCGCTGCGCACGGCGCTGGACTCGTGGGACACCCGCGTGCCCACCGGCCGGTTGAACGCCTGGCTGAACGACCTCATCGCCGCCACCCCGCCGCCGGTGCGCAGCGGCAAGCAGCCCAAGGTCCTGTTCGCCACCCAGGCGGCCACCCGCCCGCCGACGTTCGTGCTGTTCACGACCGGTTTCCTGGAGGCCGGGTACCGGCGGTTCATCGAGCGGAAGCTGCGCGAGGAGTTCGGCTTCCAGGGCAGCCCGGTCCGCATCTCGGTGCGCGTGCGGGAGAAGCGCGCCAAGAAGTGACCCGGTTGCCCCGGCGGGCCGAATGCGGTTGCCTGGCGAAGTGCGGGTGCGACTGGTCCTCGCCGACGACGAGGCGCTGCTCCGTCGGGGGCTGAAGGTGCTGCTCGAAGCGGACGGCCGCGTCCAGGTGGTGGCGGAGGCCGCGGACGGCGCCGAGCTGCTGGACGCCGTCCGGCGGCACCGGCCGGACGTGGCGCTGGTCGACGTGCAGATGCCGGGCGTCGACGGCCTCGCGGCGCTGCGCGAGCTGCTGACGTGGCCCGACCCGCCCGCCCTGGCCGTGCTCACCACGTTCGACCTGGACGACTACGTGGCCGCGGCCCTGGACCTGGGCGCCCACGGCTTCCTGCTCAAGGACGCCGAACCCGACGCCCTGGTGCGCGCCGTGCTCGACCTGGCCGCCGGGGGAGCCGTCCTCGACCCGAGGATCACCGCCCGCCTGCTGCCCAGGCTGCGGGTGGCGAAACCGCGCGAGAACCCCCACCTCGACGTGCTGAGCGCCCGGGAGCGCCAGGTCCTGGCGCTGTTGGCCAACGGGCAGCCCAACAGCGCCATAGCGGCCGAGCTGAAGCTCAGCGAGGCCACCGTGAAGAGCTACGTCTCGACGGTCCTGACCAAGCTGGGAGTGGAGAACCGCGTCCAGGCGGCACTGGTGGCGCACCAGGTGAACGCGTGGTGATCCTCCTGGAACTGCTGGCGGTGCTCGTGCCCGGGGCCATGGTCCTGATGGCCGGGTCGGTGCCGTTCACCTGGTCCATCCCCGCGGCCCTCCTGGCCTGCCTGGCCCTGCCGCTGCGCCGCCTGAACCCGTCCCTGGCGGCCCTGCCGTGCCTCCCGGCCCTGGTGGGAGGCCTGGGCTGGCCCCCGACCGTCGTGGCCCTGTACCGGGTGGGTCGCAAGACCAGCCCACCGGTCATGATCACCTGGGTGGCCGCCGCGGCCGCCGTCCCCGCCACGTTCGTGGTGGTCCGCGAATCCCTGGCCCCCAACCAGGCGCTCCTGACCTTCGCCTTCGCCCTGTTCATGGCGGGCGCCCCCACCGCACTGGGAGCCCTGATCACCACCAGGCGAAGCCTGACCGCCAGCCTCACCGAGGCCTCAAGGGCCAGGACGGCCGAGGTGGAAGCCCGCGAAGAAGGCGCCAAAGCCGCCGAACGAGCCCGAATAGCCAGAGAGATCCACGACGCCGTAGGTCACCACGCCACCCTGATCGCCGTCGAGTCGGCAGCGCTGGCAGCCACCACCGACGACCCCGAGACCCGCGAAACGGCCCTGCGCCTGCGAGCCCTGGCCAAGGAGTCGCTGGCCGAGATGAGAGCCGCCCTGGGCCTCCTCAACACGGAACCCACCCCCGGGTACGACGGAATACCCCACCTGGTGGAACGAGCCAGGGCGGCAGGACTCACGGTGACCTACGAGGACCGGACGAGCGGAACCCCGCCCCCGGCCACGGGCCGAGCGGCCTACCGGGTGATCCAAGAGGCCCTGACCAACGTCACCAAACACGCCCCAGGAGCCCCCACCCGGGTGACCCTCACCCAACAGGACAAACGCCTGACCATCACCGTCACCAACCCCACACCCCCTTCGCCACCCAAGCCACCACCCGACGGCCACGGCCTGCACGGCCTGCGCGAACGCGTGGCCCTGGCCGGCGGAACCCTGACCACGACCCAGGCGGAGGGCAGCTTCGAGGTGGAGGCCAGCCTCCCCACGACACCGTCGAAAGTTGACGGGAACGACTCGACTTTTGGCGGTAGTGCACAAACGAGGGCCAACGCATAGTGGGTGGACGTCGACTCCCGGGGGAGCGGCTGGATCGAGGGGAGCACGGGGGCCCGCCACGCGCGGGCCTCCGTCATAACCGCAGCTAGACGCCTTACATGACCGATGTCGGGGGGTCGTGTCAGGCACCCTGTTGGGGGTGCGCTAAGCTATGCGCGCACCCCACAACGGGGGTGTGGCCGGGACGTGGCGCAGTTTGGTAGCGCACTTGACTGGGGGTCAAGGGGTCGCAGGTTCAAATCCTGTCGTCCCGACGGTCTGAGGAAGCCCGCTGGCTTGGGAAGTTTGCCCAGGTCGGCGGGCTTTTTCGTGTGCTGATGTTGATCTTCGCTCGGTTACGGAGCGGTAACTTTTCGATCTTGGTGAACGGTGTTCAGGAGCGAAATCCGGAGCGGACGGCTCCGGATCTTTGACCAACGCCGAATGTGGTCGCCTCGAACGGGTGAATCCGTCCAACCGGCGCCAAACATCACCCGTTGGTGTGAACCGTTCCTGGACTTCGTCAACCATCGGCAACCGTCCCGACCGGTGTCGTGGACCGGTCGAAGGATCTGAACCGACGTGACCGGGCGCAGGTTGGGGGTGCGTCGGAAGCCTTGGCGGCGAGCAGATCGTCGTATTGGCGTGTGCGACTACATTGGCGGGTTGAGGCGCTGCCTTCGACGACGCGCTTCCGCGTGTTCTGTCGGCTTTCCGTTGAGTCGTGAGATCGTGAGCATGTGGTGTGGATTGGCTGGCGGACGCTGAAACGCAGTGAATCAGAAACGCTGTTTCAGTTCGTGGAACCGCAGGTCACCAAGCCTCGACCCCGCGCACGCGGGGGTGTTCCCAACGACCGCTCCTACCACGTCATGCCGCTGCTCTCGACCCCGCGCACGCGGGGGTGTTCCCGCGCCACTGTCGATGCGGAACCGGTCGCTGGGCTCGACCCCGCGCACGCGGGGGTGTTCCCGCCTCGGGCGGGTACCGCTCGTTCACCGAGGCCTCGACCCCGCGCACGCGGGGGTGTTCCGCAGGTTCGGCTGGACCCCGAGCGACCGGCAGACTCGACCCCACGCACGCGGGGTGTTCCCCTCGTGGGTGGAGCGCGTCGCCCGCTACGAGGCTCGACCCCGCGCACGCGGGGGTGTTCCTGGTGCACCGGCTGCGTGCGCTGCGCTTAGGTCCTCGACCCCGTGCACGTGTGGGGTGCCAGAACTCTGCACGCGGGCGTTGAGCTGCGGTGATCGTGCATCATGGGCTGTAGGGGCATGCTCGTGAGGCGTGGAGTTACGACTGGTGTAGCTGATCTTCGTCCGGCTCGTCGGCCGGCTGGTTCTGCTCGGCCGGTCATCGGCGGTCAAGAACGTGGAGCTGTTGGTGCTACGGCACGAGGTCGCAGTGCTGCGCCGGATCGACCCTCGTCCGCGGTTGGACCGGGCCGATCGCGCGGTACTTGCCGCAGTGGTGCGCCGACTGCCACGACTGCTGCGCGAGCACCGGTTGGTGACGCCGGGCACCGTCCTGCGATGGCACCGACGCCTGGTCGCAAGGAAGTGGACCTACCCTCACCGGACCGGACGCCTACCGGTCGGCGGCACCGTCGTGGCGCTGATCGGGCGGATAGCGCGGGAGAACACCGGCCGGGGCTACCGCCGCATCCGGGGCGAGCTGCTCAAGCTCGGCCACCGGGTCGCCGCTTCGACCGTCCGCCGCGTGCTCGAGCGCCTGCGGATCCCACCCACACCCCGGCGCGACACCGACACCTCCCAGCGACGGTTGCTCCGCGCCCAGGCAGCCGGCTTGTCGGCCTGCGACGGCTTCCACGTCGACTGCGCCGTCACCCTCGAACGCGTGTACGTCTTCTTCGCGGTGGACGTCGCCACCCCGCTACGTCCACATCCTCGGCACCACCACCAACCCCGACGGGCATGGGCTACATAACAAGCCTGCAACGTAGTTGTGGACCCCGGCGACCGGACCGACGACTTCCGGCTTCTCATCCGCGACCGGGCCGGCCAGTTCACCGCCTCGTTCGACGTAGTCCTCGCCGCCACCGGCATCCAGGTCGTGAAGATCCCACCACGGTGTCCACGAGTCGACGCCCACGCCGAACGGCTCGTCAGCACCGTCGGACACGAAGTCACCGAGCGCCTGCCCATCCTCGACGAACACCACCTGAGATCAGTGCTCGACCGGTACGCGGCCCACTACAACCACCGCCGACCACACCAAGCACCGCAACTCGCACCACCACGGTCAGACCAGCCGACCGCACAGCCGAATCACACCTCGACACGCCGCCGACCAGTCCTCGGCGGCCTGATCAACGAATACGAACCGACAACCGCCTAACCACAGGTCAGGCCATGTGGCCGACTTTTGGAACCCCATGGGCTGAACGGACGGGAACTCACTGAGCAGGTCACCGCCTGGTCGCTGGACCGCGCCTACGACTCCGACCTGCCCTCCCCGATGCGCGCCACCAACGGCAGCGCCTCGGCCGAACTGCGGCTCACCCTCACCGGCACCGGGGAGTGGACCGCCGCCCAGCTCTACAGTCCCTACGCCCCGCACGCCACCGCCGACATCGCCCGACCCCGCCAATCGGTCCTGCACGGCTGGGGACTGAACGACGACGCCCTACCGGCGTTCCGGGGCACCGCGCGCGACCGCATCGCCGACAGCGCCACCGGCCGCGTGGAGGTGGCGGCGCTAGACGGCACGGAACGGCTGCGCGGCTCGGCCCACTTCCCGGCCGCCGTGTCGATCAACACCGTGCCCATCGCCTCGGGCGCGTGGGTGGTGGGCAACCTGCTACGCGACGCCGGTGTCCACACCGCCCCGCCGCCGCGCACCAACGCCATCCTCTATGCCTCCATGCACGGCGGCATCACTTCCGACATCGGGTTCTACCGCACCCACTCCGGCTCGATCGGCTACACCCGGCCTTACGAGCCCTGGGAGATGGCGGCGCTGACCGGCTCCACCACAACCTCGTTCACCGTGCGGTTCGACCCGCGCACCCCTACCACCGTCCCCGGTCGCAGCCTGTTCTGCGAGTTCTGGACCAACACCAGCTCCATCGATCCCGACACCGGGGCGGTCACTCTGTCGTGCTCCTACCAGGCCGACGGCGTGACCAACTCCGTGGAGTTCGGTGTGGACTTCAAGTCCAGCCCTCAGCGCGCAACGGCCAGCTCGAGTGGCGCGTTCGCCACCGTGCTGTTCCTCGCACCGCTGTCGGTGGGCCGGTGGCACATCGGCTGCTACTGGATGTTCAACGGCACCCAACCCACCGCGCGCATCTGCATGTCCGGCCCGGACGGCTACTACGAGGAGTTCAACCCTGCCTAACTGCAGTCTTGGTCAGGTCGAAGTCCTTCGCGATCTGACCGACCGGCCACCCGCTGGCACAGCTCCATGGATCTCGGCTTTGAACTCCGGAGCGAACGACCGCCGAGGTTGCCGGGTCTTCTTGTCCGTGGACTTTAAGCATGCTGCGACGATCAAGGAGGGGCGCGGAGTCGGTGTAACTGCCAACGTGGATTCAACTTCTGTATGGCTTTGGTGAAGTGTCACTCGACGGAGTGTCCTGCTTCGTTGTTGAAGGAGTGTTCAAGCCATGCCCCGCCCCATGGACGCCTCATGATCGTTACATAGTCGCTCTGGTAAGAATTCGATACCGTGGGTCTAATGTTTGCATGAACCGAACCGGCGGCGTCGGTGTGCGGGCGAGTCGACATGGAGGGTCGTTCTAGCCGTATCGACGATCTTATGCAGTCGGTGGAAGTGTGGTTTGGCTCTCTTGATCGCCGCATTCATGTCGGATTTTTGATTGCTGGAGGATTTGTTGCAGTACGAAAATGAGGAAGAGTCGTCGGACGTCAAGCAGGAGAGGTTCAGCACGGTCCGCAGTCGCGAGTTGGGTGAGCACTTGCGTCGGGTCCGGCGGCAGACGAACTTCAAGACCGGTCAACTGCTGGAGATGTTGGAGTGGTCGGCCGGAAAATTGTCCAAACTGGAGAAGGGGACCCGAGGCACGTCGCCATGTGATATCGCCTTCCTGCTTGGCGCTCTCAACGTCGACCTGAAAACCCGTGAACAGATCATCGCCCTGGCCGAGGAGTCCGATACCGGTAGCTTTCTGCGCTTGCACCACTGCGCGCTCGACACCTTGCCAGCGCTGCTCGTGGATGAAGATGAAGCGGTCGACATCACCTCCTACGACCCCGTCGGCATCCCCGAAATGGTTCAGACCGAGGACTATGCCCTGGCCTTGATCGATGATCCAGATCTCGTGGCGGCGCGGATGCGACGCCAGCGACCTCCGAAGGGCTTCCTCGGCCGCCGAATGACGGTATTCATCCACGAAAGCGCTCTGGCCCATGTCGTTGGCTCCACGTGGACCATGCGTGATCAACTCTTGCAACTCGCGCTGCTGGCCGGCAGTGCCGACACCTCGATCCGGATCATCCCGCGGTCCTGTGGTCTTCATGTCGCCCTGTGTCGTCCGGCCACCCTGTTGACCCTCGATCCTCCTCTGCGGCCGGTTGTACATGTCGAAACCGACGTGGCAACCGTTTTTCACGACGACCCGGGCATCGTTGAGGTCTACCGCAACAAGATGCGGCAGATCGACCGCTTGGCTCTCGATCACGCACAATCCCGAGAATTGCTCGCCCAATGGTCCGACCGCTACGACACTCCCGAACCGCGGCCGGGAGGCGCACTGTGAGAAAAGCAGTCAGGAGGAATAAATCGGAAAACGTGCAGAAAACCATCCGGTTGCGCACGGATGTCTTTTCCAAGGCCGCAAAGCTCGCCGGCTTCGGCTCCGACTACTCCCTGGCCAGGCGCATGGGGGTCAACCGGTCCACTGTCACCCGTGTGTGCAGTGGACGACTTCAGCCCGGCCCCGCCTTCATCGGTGGAGCCCTCACCGTTCTGGCTCCCATGAATTTCGAAGACCTTTTTGAAATTGTCCCTGCTCATCGTCGACTGTAGCTCTTGTCGCCTGAAAGGAAGCCGCACTGCGTTCAACTCAAGTTGTACCGCCCTTGCTGTGTTACTACGCGTCCGTGCTGAAACCGTGGATCGGTGAGCCGCGTAGCTCCGTGACGCGCTCGCGGAATGGTGCGCCGACTGGTCCGCGCAAATGTCGCCCTACCGGCACCTCCTTGTGTTGGCAGTTTCCTTCGGCGTGGCCCCGGGGGTTCAAGCAGATATTCGCCCGGTACGGACCGCGCCAGTACCGATAGCGATGGCGAGTCGAACGCCGGCTCTTGCTCGCCGAGACTTCGTCAACGCCGTCCTCGGCGTTATCGGCAGGCAGGTCTTCGGTGCTGAAGCGGGGATGGACCCGGACGACGTTCACGGCGCTGGTCGCGGTGATGCCGGCCTGGGCGTCGCCCCGGGTCACCGATCGTGGAGCTGCGAGCACGTCGGTCAGTGTCAGTGGTTTCTTCGCTGATTGATCGAGCAGCTGCCAGAGGCCGTAAGCGGCCTGGATCCATCCGGCGCAGTGGCCCGTGCCCGGCTCGGGGAGCAACTCACCCAGCCGCACGGTCGCGGGGAAGGCCGCGAGTACCGGCGTCGGGCTCATCCGTGCGGAGACAGTGCGCACGTGGTCGGCGAAGTAGCCCGCGCTGTAGCGCGTTCTCGTCTCCGACCATCGGGCGACGAACGTGTTCGGAGGCAGGCCTTCCCAACGAGGAGGCCGATGCGGCGTGTAGAAGCAGAGGTGAACCCGGTCGTCGTGGGGTGGCGGTGGCCGTGACCAGCTGACCGCGACGATGGGGGCCTCGACGTGGCCGGGAACGTCGTGGAGCCATGGTGCGGGTGTCCAGCCCGAGCCTGGCAGGTCCTGAGCACGTACGACGTCGTAGAGGGCCCCGCCGATGCAGGCCTCGAACAGCATGAAGCCGACCAAGCTGGGCAGTCGGTCCGCGCAGGCGGGTTCGGTGGACGGGGTGGACGAGTACGTCACCGCCATGTCGATCACCTCCCGGTCCACCCAGGTGAGGCTCGCGTGCCTTAGGCGGCCGGCTTCCTGCCGAGCGAAACCTCTCACGTCCCGGTCATCGCCATCGGCTTTGGTGGCGGATCTGAAGCTCCGGGTCCTCTGCTCCTCACGGGCACCGGCTGCCGCGATGGTGGCGTAATGCTCGTAAAGCCGACGGCGCAGGAAGGGCAACTGCTGGGAGGACGGAGCAGCCCACGGAGCTGGTTGGAAGACCGATGCGTCCGGAATGGGGTCGGGAATGGTGAGGCCGCTGATTGCGGGGTGCATGAAGCAGGCTCCAGGGCGAGGTGGCGACATGGTGCGCCGCTCATCGCAGGCGGCGCAGTGCTCGCAGCACGCGGTCGAGAAGCGCCGGATGTTTTTAGGGCCGCTGCCTTCCAACGCGACGGCGTGTTTTCCTTCGAGATCCTGCGCGAGTGTGAGCGGTTCCAAGTTGGACAGTGGATGTCAGGTCAAGATCGAGCAGGCCACCACGGGTGCTCGCCAGTCAGCCCACCGGCGCGCAGCCAGTTCGCGAGCGCCGTGGGCCGCAGGTCGAGGTGGCTGAGTTCGCTGTCGGTGCCCCAGCGCGCTTCGCCGTGCCCAGCCCGGAGCGCACCGGGGTCGGTGAGGGTCACGTCGAACAGCAGGGCCAGCTCGAAGACGGCGGGCTGTATGTCCGCGTGCTGGGCGCGCACTTCCACAGCGGCGCAGAAGTCCAGGCACGCCACATGACTGTGGACCTGTTCCCGCAGGGTGCGCCTCAAAGCGTTCTCGACGGTTTCACCGACTCTCACAAGGCCACCCGGCAGCCGGTATGCCGCGACGTCCGAGTCTCGGACGGCCAAAAGACGCTCGCAGTCCCCGACGAGGCCGTACACCCCGACGAGCGGGCCGAGAACCGGTGAGGTGGCTGTCATGGTGCTCTCACGATCGGTGGGCGGGTCGATGCCGAAGGTGGATCTCGGGGTGGGGCCGGTCCGTCTTCGGCGTCCGGTGTCCGGTGTTCAGCGGGCACGGGCGTTCTCCCACAACAGGATGTGCAGCCGGGAGGTCAGGTTCCAGCCGCGGGCGAGCACCGGATCGGCCAACAACCGCATCCGGTCCAGCACCGTGGCGCTGTCGGTGCCCTCGGGCATGACCCACACCGGGTTGAGCCGGTACCGGGTCACCAGGTCCTCGACCTCGTCCAGGTCGGGCACGGACTGGACGACGAACTTCCAGCTGGCCTTGCCCGACAGCACGAACTGCCGCAGCGCGGCGGGTCGGAGGCGTTGCCGTTCGGGCAGCCCGGAGTGCGCCAGCTTCGGCGAGACGATGAAGCGGGTGACCGCTTCGACCACGGCGGGGCTGGGCGCGATGGTGCCGGACGTCTCCACCTCGGTTTCACCGGCCAGGCCATTCTGCCGAACAGCCGCCAGGAAAGGCTCCAAGGCCCGCTGCTGGAGCAGTGGCTCGCCACCGGTGATCACCAACAGGTCACCGGGCGTACCCGCCAGCCAGTTCAAGGCTTCGTCGACGCCGAGATGCCGTTGTTCGACGGCCAGGTCGTGGCGTCGGCGGTCCCAGGTCTGAGGGGTGTCGCACCAGCAGCAGGCGAGGTGACAACCGAACAAGCGCACAAAACGGGCCAGCCTGCCCTGGCTGGGACCTTCGCCTTGGAAGGTCGGGCCGAACAGCTCGTTGACCACCAGCGTCACGGCGGCATCCGGCGCGGCGGTGCTCATCGAGGACCTGGGGGTTCATAGACAGCGGTGTTGAGTCGGGTCTCGCGGACCAGGATCCGCTCCACCCGCGCACCATCGGCACCGGGAAGCCCGGCCACGGTGCTCTCCGCGACCCGGCCGAGCAGGACGGCGACGGCCTCTACGGTGGGCCACGGCAGTCCGCGGGCGAGTTCTTCGGCGACACCGGTCGGGTGTTCCGCCCCGAAGCGGAACACCCGGCTGCCCTCGGCGGTCAGCGGCTCGATCAGCCGGTCGTGCACGCCGAGCATCGTGGCGTGGTCGAGGTGGTCGTCGATCCACCGTCGCAACCCAACCTTGAGTGCGCCGAACTCCACCACGGTGACCTCGGGGCTCAGCTTCGGCGCGCTGACGGTCACCGCGATCGACCAGGAGTGACCGTGGAGGCTCACGCACTTGCCGCCCAGGTGCGGCAGGCGATGCCCGGCCTCGAACGAGTGCTCGACGACGACCTTGTGCGGCATCAATGGATCACCGCGTTCGCAAGGTTGATCGATACGTTTGATCGCAATGAAACCGCCTCGCGTATTTCCACCGGAGCAAGCTCAGCTCCTGCTGTGGCAGGCGGCTGGGCTGAAAACTGCCACCTCGGACCCGAGCGCAGTCAACGCCGCTACCGACGCCCTCCACCAGGGCGATCGTGCTGCGGCCGAGAGGCGTGCACGGGGCGACATGGCCTCTGAGCTGCAGGAACTTCTCTGGAGAGGTTGTAGCCCAAACGGGTGCAGCTGGACAAGCGCGTGATCAGTCTCGGCCGGTGGCCGCTTATCGTGGCAGCGGACCGACGGGTGAGGTGATCTTCGTGGGCGATCGGCGGGATTCGTTCATCGCGCGGCGCGAGCTGATGGGGCACACCCAGGAAAGTCTCGCGGATGCCGTGGGGGTGGAGTTCTCCACCGTCGGTCGCTGGGAACGTGGCGGCCTGACCCCACAGCCATACCGCAGGCCACGCATCGCGAAGGCACTGGGACTGACCCTCGAAGAACTGAACGCATTGCTCGTGCCGGCATCACCCGGCCCGGAAGGCACCGTGCGAATCGGCAATGGAGGAACGGTGTCCCAGGAGGGCGACACCGTTCCTCACCAAGATCCGCCTCAAGCAAATGGTGTGGGCGATGTGACTGCGGTGTTCGGTCCCGAGGTCGCCGAGCACGTGCGGCGGAGCCAGGCGGAGTGGCTGCGCGTGCGTCGTGCTTCCGGCACACGGGGCCGAGAACTGGCGGAGCTGGCGGCGTGGTTGTACCCGAAGGAGCATCGCGCACCTGGCGGTCATGTGCTGACAGGTCCTGGATGGCTCTTGGACGAGCCAGTGGAGCTGGACTCGGTACAACTGGTGTTCTCCGACATCAAGCACCCGACCCCCGAAGCCGACCCGATGGACCACGTGTTGCCGTTGAACGTCCGTGGCCGGCGCTACGCCGGCTACAGCCGGGCGGTGCGGGACCTGGTGCGGCCTCGGCTGCTGGAGAACCGGCTCAGCTACCGGCTGCTGGAGGTGTCCCGGCACGATGGGCTGGCGCTCACGTTCGGAACCACCACGTTCTTCGAGGTGTTCGACGTCAAGGAAGCTCTTGCCCACGAGTTCAAGGCGGCTTGGCTGGCGTCGGGCGGCTCGGTCCCCGGTTGGGACGCGCTGCCGTTGCGCTCGGCGATCGGCGACCCGTTCGACCCGGCGCGGCGGTCGATGTCTCCTGGTATCGCCACCCTGACCATCCGCAGGGGCCGGAGCGGTGAGCACCGGTTCGTGATGCACCAACGTGACGGTCAGGCCGTGGCCGACGGGGGAGGGATGTGCACCGTGATGCCCTCCGGCGAGTTCCAGCCCTCGTCGCTCGCCGGGGTCGATGTGCGCAACGACTTCTCCTTGTGGCGCAATATCATGCGGGAGTACTCGGAAGAGTTCCTCGGTAACCCTGAGCATGACGGTCCCGGGGCGCGTTCGATCGACTACGCCGGAGAAGAGCCGTTCCGTTCGTTCGAGCGGGCTCGCGCTGAAGGGCGGTTCCGGCTGTGGCACTACGGCTTGGTGATGGATCCGCTCACACTCGGGCCGAGTCAGCGCACGGTTGCGGTGGTGGATGGCGAAGTGTTCGACTTCTTGTTCACCAACATGGTGACGACCAACGACGAGGGACGTGTCGTGGGAGAAGGCGGCCGGACCGACATGCCGTTCACCGCCGAGGCGATCGACCGGCTGGAACCTCGCATCTCGGCCAGCTCGCTGACGTTGCTCCGCCTGGCCTGGAGGGACCGCCACCAGCTGCTGGCGGTGTGACGGAGAACCCGCCGTCAGAGGAAGGGCGCGGCGGGCAGGCGTCCAAGGACGGGTAGCGGGATGAAGTTCTCGGCATGGGTGACACCGATGCGTGCACCCCAGAGCCGGGCGAGGGTTTCGGCCATCGGCCCGAAGTGCTCGGTGACGGGCTGGGAGGCGTGCGTGGCCAGGGCGCGTTGCTTGGTGGCCCAGGTGGTGGTGATGTCGACGGTGGTGTGGGCAGGGACGGGGCCGTCCAGGGTGAGGCTGTTGTAGGTGTCGGTGGTGTAGATCCGGCGCGGGTGTCCGGTGGCGATGACGACCTCGGGCAGCGCTTCCAACAGGGCTTCGGCGATGCGCCGGTGGTCGGGGTGCGCGTCGCGCAGCGGGTGGGTGAGGACGACTTCGGGGCGGGTGTCCAGCAGCAGTTCGCGCATGGCCGCCGCGATGGGCTCGTTGATCTGGTGGAGCCCGGCGCCGAGCATGGCGGCCCCGGCGGCGGCTTCGCCGGCGCGGGGTTCGGGGTGGCGTGGGACGGCGATGGTGACGTCGGCTCCGGCGTTGGCGCAGAGAGCGAGCGTGCCGCCTGCCCAGAGTTCGGCGTCGTCGGGGTGGGCCATCACGGCCAACACCGAGGCGGGAGGGATGAACGCGGTCACCGGGGTCACCACAGCCCGAGCTTGTCGATGACCTCGGCGGGCGCGGGCAGGGTCCGGCTGCTGCGGCCGGTGGGCAGCAGAGGGAGGTCGAGGTCGGTGCGCATGCTGATCAGGTCGCGCCAGGCGACGACCTGGTCCCAGGCGCTGGTGATGGCCGTGCCCTTGGTGCCGGTGAGTCGTCCGGAGTCGGGGAGTTGGTCGAGGGTGAGACCGCCTGCCAGGAGCTTGGCGGCGGTGCCCGCGCCGACGCCGCGAACGCCGGGAATGTTGTCGGCCGGGTCGCCGGTGAGGGCGCGGAAGTCCGCCCACTGCGTCGGGTGGACGTTGAAGCGCTCCAACACGGTGTCGGGCTCGATGTGGCGGCGGCCCCGCTTCATGGCGGTGTTGAGCACACGGACGTGGTCGTCGAGGAGCTGGTAGAAGTCGCGGTCGCCGGACATGATCCACACCTGGCGGTCGGGGTCGTCGCGGCGGGTGTGGGCGACGAGGGTGGCGATCACGTCGTCGGCTTCGGCGGTGTCGATCTCGATCCAGGACAGCCCGTAGGCGGTCAGGGCTTCCTGGACGTGCGGGATGGCGCGGATGGGTTTGAGCGCGGCTTCGTCGAGGACCCTGTTGGCCTTGTAGTCGCTGTCGGCGGCTTGGCGTTCGGCCGCGCCGTGCTGGCCGTCGAACACCACGATCACCTCCGGCGGGGAGGTGAACTCCTCGCGGATGGCTACGCGCAGTAGCGCGAAGAAGGCGAACTCGGCGGTCAGGTCGCGGGTCTTGTCGCGGGAGCGGATCGCGGCGGGGAAGCCGAAGGCTCCGCGCCAGAGCAGGTTGTGGCCGTCGACCAGCAGAAGAGGGGCATGGGACATCACCGCACCGCCTTGAGGAAGTCATGGGCGACTGTGGTGGGCAGATAGTCCCGCGAGCGGTAGTACGCAGCCCGTGATAGCGCTGAGTAGCGTACCGGATCGTCGAGGAGGGCTTCGGCGGCACCCCACAGCCCGGACTCGCCGTGCGCGCGGGGCACAACGATCCCGCCCGCTCCCGTCCTGCTGCCGATGAGGTTGGGCAGGTTGCCCACGTCGAAGGCGACGACCGGGGTGCCCACGCTCATGGCCTCCAGGGCGACGAGTCCGAAGGTCTCCTCGGTCGAGGGCACGATGACCACGGCGGCCTCGGCCAGCCACGGTGGGACCTGGTTCCAGGGCAGGCCGCCCTCGCGGATGCCGCCCATGAGCAGGTGGGCGGCGGAGTAGGCGCAGTGGCGGTACTCGGCGGCTTGGGCGCCGGTGATGTGCTCGAACCCGGCCTCGGCGAGGACGACCTCGATGCCGCGGTCGACGAGGCGACCGGCGTCGAGCAGGGCGCGGATGTTCTTCTCCGGCCCGAGCCGGGCCAGCACCCGCACCGGACCGCCCTGCCGCAGCGCCTCCCGGTGCCGGTCGTCGGGCGGGGCGTGGTCGTCGAGCAGGGCGTTGCGCACGATCCGCCAGCAGGTGCTGTCGTAGCCCCGGTCGTGGGCCTGGTCGAGGACTGTGGTCGACGGGGCGAGCACCACGTCGGCGCGTTCCAGGGCAGGTGTGAGGTCCTGGTCGTGGCCGACGACGTGCATCGCCAGCACCGTGCGCACCCCGTCGCAGGCTGGGGCGAGGCGCCCGAGCCCCCACAGGGCGTCGACGTAGACGGCGATGTCGACACCGTGATGGCGGTAGAGGGCGCGCAGGTCAGAGGCGATGACGTCGTCTTGGCCGTGGGTGCTGATCGCCTCGCGCAGCTCGTCATCGGCGGCGGGGAAGGCGATCTCGATCGAGCCGAGCGAGACCAGGTCCTCGTCCACTCCGCCATCGGTCGCGTCGGCCTCGATGGCGGTGATGACCAGGGCCCGGTGCCCGTGCCGGCGCAGCCCGCGGGCGAGGGCGGCGGTGGCGCGTTCCATCCCGGCCGGTGCGTCGCGCGTGTAGGAGGCCAGGACGAACGCCACGGTCAAGGACTTGCTGATGTCAGGCATGGCTGGTCACCCGGTCCGGGATGGGAAGGTCGGTGGTCGGCTGGTCGGGGCGCTTCTCCCAGGGGAAGCTGACCCAGTCCGACACGGCCCACACCGAGTAGTTCGGACAGGTCTGCGCGCCGGTGTTCAGGCACAGCGTCGCGGTGATCACGCGAGAGTCCGGGGCGAGGACCGGGGTGAGCGCGTTGCGGAGTTCGCGCAGGGTGGCGCCGCTGCCGCAGATGTCGTCGACCACGAGGATCGTGCCGTCGAGCTCGCGGTGGCCGAGGGTGCGGTGGAAGGCGTCGAAGTCGACGGTGACCTTGCCGGTGGCCTGCCGGTAGAGGTCGTCGTCGGTGTTGTGCCGGGCCTGCACGGTCCGGGGCTTCACGCCGAGACGGGCCGCGAGGATGTGGGCGGGGGCGACGCCGCCGTTGGCGATGCCGACGACGTGGTCGACCGTCGGGTGGTCGCGGCTGATGGCGGCGAACAGCAGCAGGCAGGCTTCGCGCAGGGCGTCGGGGGTGACCCGCCAGATGCGCCGGTGCTCGAACACGCGCTGTGCGGTGCGGGTCATGCCGACCCGTCCCGTCCGGTCACGGCCAGGCTGGTCGGCCCGGCCAGCGGGCGCAGGGCGGCGATGGCGCTGGTGTCCGGCATGTTGCGCCAGACCTGCCCGTCGGCGCGCACGACGGTGAACCCGGCGGCATCGGCGCGGGTGCGCAGTCGTACCGGCACCGGGGTCGGCGCGAGCGCGGCGATCAAGTCGAGAGCCTCGTCGTCGGGCACCTGTTCGGTGGCGGCGAGCGGGGCGCCTTCGCCGAAGGGCAGGTACTGGAGGACGGTCACGCCGTGGACGCCGAGCCGGTCGGCCAGCTCGACCATCGCGGGCAGGCCGGCGGTGGTGGAGCGCATCAGCACGGTCTGGATTTGAGTGGGGATGCCGTGGGCGATGGCGGCGCGGATGCCGGAAACGGCCTTGGCGAAGCTGCCCTCACCGCGCCACCGGTCGTGCCGCTGCGGGTCCGGGCCATCAAGGCTGACCCGGATCGCGTCCACGCAACGGGCGAGGGCTTCGGCACGGCGGGACAGGTGGGTGCCGTTGGTGGTGACGCTGACCGCGCAACCGCCGTCGACCAGCGCGTCGAGCAGGGTGGGCAGGGCGCGGATGAGCAGCGGTTCGCCACCGGAGACGTCCACGCCGAGCACTCCGGAGGAGGCGATCCTGGTGGCGACCTTGGCGCGTTCGCCGCGGCCGGGCTCCGGGACGATCTTGTCGTCCAGGCAGTGCGGGCAGGCCAGGTTGCAGCGCACGATGGGTGACCAGCACACGCTGACCGGCGTCGTGTCGCCCAGCTCGCCTGGGTGTACCTCGGGTAGTGCCGCGATGCCTTCCTCGGCCAGGGCGGTGCGCCCGGCCAGGGTGGGGTCGTCGGTTCGGTGGGTCAGGCCGGTGAGCGGGTCGTAGACGACGCCGGTTGCGCCGCGCGTGCCGCAGCAGACCATCCGGCACGCCGAAGCGCGTCCTGAGGTCCCGGTCGACGTGGTCATGGGAGCACCTCGCAGTGGGTGAGCAGGTTGTTCATGGCGGCGATGAAGTCCTGGGTGCGGCCTCGCGGGGCGGGCAATTCCAGCAGGTCGCGATAGCGGGCGAGGGTGTGCGGCCAGCCGGCGAGCTTGTGCTGCCACTGCTGCGCGGCATCGGGTGGGTCGAGGTGGAACCCGACGGCCTGGCGCAGCGGGATGACCAGCAGTCCGGCGGCGATCAGGCATGCCCCGAGGTAGGTGTCCTCCATGCCCCACCCGAGGCGGCCGAACTCCGCGTCGAAGCCCCCGACGTCGAGCACGGCGGTGCGGGGCACGGCGACCAGGGCGGTGACGACCATGCGGGGCAGGTCCCAGTCGTAATAGGAGTGCCCGTACCCGAGGTTGATGAAGTCGTGGGTGTGGTCGAGTGGACGGCCGTCCAGCGGCTCGGGCAGCGTGATCCCGCTGTAGGGCAGCACGGTGTTCGGCGGTGGCCGCCACACGACCCGGTGATCGGCGGCGAGGGCCGGGACGCGCCCCAGGGTGGTCGGGTCCTGGGAGTGGACCTCGTGGCGCAGGTTGTGGCGGAAGCCGACCAGCACGCTGGTGTCGGTGGCGCGGGCGGCGATGTCGGTGATCACGTGCGGGGGGATCACCATGTCGCCGTCGAGGTAGAGCACCGTCTGACCGCGTGCGAGCGCGGTGCCGACATTGCGGGCGGTGGCCGCGCCCATCCTCTGCGGCAGCCGCACCAGCCGGTCGATCACCCGGTGCCCGGCGGCGACCTGGGCCGTGTCGTCGGTGCTGGCATCGTCGACGACGATGACCTCGAACCCGTACGGGTGGTGCTGGGCGTCCAGGGCGTCGAGCACGGTGGGCAGGCTGTAGCCCACCTGGTGGGCGGGGATGACCACCGAAACGGTGCGGGATGGCGCCAGCCGGCAGTCCGACGGCGTGGGTTGGTGCCAGCCGATCCCGTCGGCCACGGCTTCCCAGGCGTGGGTGCTGGAGCTGTGGTCGTTGCCGTGGCGCAACATCTCCTCTCGCAACGGCAGCGGGCCGGGAGCGAGTTCGGGCGCGGTCACAACCAGCCCCAACCGGACAGCACCGCGCTCGTGCCGGACCAGTCGACGGGGTTCGGCAGCAGCGTCAACGTCAGCGGCGGCGCGTGGTCGAACAGGCGCTCGGCGGCGGTCTGGTACAGCGGCTCCAGCACCACCAGCACGTGCCGCAGCGCCTCGGTCCGCAGGTCGGTGGTCAGGCGTTCGGCCACGTGGGGTCGGAGCGCCTGTGCCTCGCCGCGGGTCCGCAGTTTGCGCTCGTAGGTGTCTACGAGGTCGTCGGGGTGCAGCAGGCCGTATGCGGCGGACAGGATCCGCACCCGTGCCCGGTGCTCGGGGGCGAGGTGGTCGCGCAGATGGGGCACGAGCGCGCCCTGGTACAGCTCCAGCGCCGGGACCGGGGTCGTGGTGACCAGCTTCTCCCGGCTGCAGGAGACGATGACCAGCCCTTGCTCGGACTCGAGCCCGCTGATGGTGGTCATGGCCTGCGCACCACCCGCACCCCGATGCCCGGCGAGGCCAGCTCGGCGGGCGCGGCGTTGAGGAAGGTGGTGCGCGCGTACAGCGCGGGCGAGGCGTAGGAGCCGCCGCGCAGCGTGACGCCGCCGCCCATCGTGGCGCGGGCGGTCCACTCCCAGACGTTGCCCGCCACGTCCAACAGCCCCTCCGGGGTCGCTCCGGCGGAGTGGGCGTCGACCGGGCTGGTGGTGCCGAGGCCGGAGTCGCGCAGGTTCGCCAACTCGGGTGTCCAGTCCCGGTCACCCCACGGCCAACGTCGTCGGGCGGCTCCGCCCGCCATCCACTCCCACTCCGCCGAGGTCGGCAGCCGCCCGCCCAGGCCGTGGGCGATCTCGGCGGCCTCGGCGTGGGTCACCCCGGTGATCGGGTGCAGCCAGTGGCCACCACCGCGCTCCCCGTGCAGCTGGGCGTAGGTGATCGGGGTGCGCGTCCACAGCAGCGCACCGACCCCGACCGGTCGGGCGCCGTCACCGAATCGGCAGGTCCCGCCGGGCACCTCGACCCACTCGATCTTCATGGTGTTCAGCCCCCGATCAGGAACAGGTCTTCGACGTTGGCGCGCGCTCGCACGCGACTTTTGGACTCGTTGGGCCGCATCCCGAATCGGGCGAGGGCTTCGGTGATGACCGTGAAGGCGGTGTGGGCCTCGGTCTCGTCGGCGGCGAAGGCGGCGTAGTTGTCGGCGAACCGCACCACTGCCAGCCCACTGAGCAGGGCGTCGGAGCGGGACAGGCGCAGGTTGATCAACATCGGCGCGAGCCCGGAACCCGGCGCGATCGGGTGCGGCATCGCGGTCAGGGCGGTGCGCACCCGGTCGAGGAACGTGCCGTCGTGGACGTGCTGCGCGCACCAGTCGACGACCTGCTCGACCGTGGCGCCCTCGGACACCGAGGCCACGTCCACGTCGGCGACCGCGCGCAAGTCGGCCTCGACGTGAGCCGCGGCGTGGCGCAGCGCGGTGATGCGGTTGCGGCGCGGCCGGTAGCCGGACACCCAGTCGGCCAGTGCCTGCGCCTCCAAGACCGGTTCGAGGGCGTTGCGCAGCGCGCGGTGCACCAGCCGGTCGACCATCGTGGGCACGCACACCGTCATCGGCTTGCCGGTGTAGGTCGGGAAAGCCACTTCCCGCACCGGGCCCGGCCGCCAAGTGCCCTCGGCCAACTGCTCGGCCAGCCGGGGCAGCAGTTCGGCGGAACGTCGCCGCAACTCCGCCGGCGTCATCCGGTCCGCACCGGGAGCGGAGGTGCGCCGCCCGCACTGCCGCAACGCGGTCCGCAAGCGCTTCTCGTCCAACAACGGCATCAGCGAGTGCGCCTGCCGGACAAGGGCTGGCGGCACTGCGGGGGAGTGCGCTAGCGTCGAACCTGCTTGGGCGGCAGGCACGCTCCCCCGATCACCGCGACCAGGCTCGCAACCCAACACGCGCGAGCTGCGACCGGGGGAAAGACGGCCCCGCTCAGGCCCGGTACCCGTGGGCTTCGCATCCACGACGCTCACATCCTCTGCGCGGCCCGGTACACGGTGGGATCGGCGATGCCGTTGTCGCGGAAGGCTTCCCGGCGCTCGGTGCACGTTCCGCAGGTGCCGCAGTGCACCTCATGGCCCCGGTAGCAGGACCACGTGCGAGCGAACGGCACCGCCAAGGCCTCGCCGAGGCGCACGAGGTCGGTCTTGGTCAGCGTCAGGAACGGAGCGAGCACCTGGAACTCCGGTACCAACAGGCCCTCGTTGGCCGTCTGCACGCTGCGGGCGAACCGCTCCACGAACTCCGGTCGGCAATCCGGGTAGACGGTGTGGTCCCCTGCGTGCGCGCCGAAGGCGACCGCGTCCGCGCCCCTCGCGATGGCCACCGCCACGGCGATGTCGAGCATGATCGCGTTGCGGTTGGGCACCACCGTGGCGGACATCGACTCATCGGTGTAGTGCCCGTCCGGTACCGCCACCGAGGTGTCGGTCAACGCCGAACCGGTCAGCAGCGCGCCCAGGCTGGTCAGGTCGACGATCCGGTGCGGACTGTCCAGCAGCTGGGCGATCTCGGCGGCGTGGTCGAGTTCGACGCGGTGCCGCTGTCCGTAGTCGAACGAGATCAGAGTCAAACGACTGCGGCGGGCGGCCAGCCAGTAGGCCAGCACGGTGGAGTCCAGCCCGCCGGAGGCGATGACGACCGCGTGGTCGGGGTGGCGGTGCTCGGCGTGTTCGGTGGTCATGGCCGGTTACCACGTCCGCGTGAAGGTGCGCCGAACCGCGCCGACAACGGCTCCCCAGCCCGGTAGCTCCACGCCGGGCTCAGGCTGCTGCAACCAGCTCAACCCGCCTTCAGCCGTGCCGAAGACGGGCAGCTCGATCGTGTCACCCTCCCGGTACCACCCGACCTGGGCGGTCATGAGGTCGTTGACGGTCGACTGGCGCATCGGCGTGCGCGGCTGGGTCAGGAAGACCCAGTCGACCACCTTCGGACGGGGCACGACGATGATCGGCGCGCGCATCATCGCCCAGGTGAGCTCGTGGTTGACCTCGCCACCCAACCCCGCCCGCATCACCAGGGCGTCGATGCTCTCCCCGAGTCGCAGCCTCACCCCTCCGGTGTCGGGGTTGATCGCGGTCGGCCAGCTCAGCAGCTCGGCTTGGTGCCACGAGAGCACCCTCGGCGTGGCGTCACGCTGTCCGGTGCAGGTCGTTGTTGCCGTGGTCATGGAAAGGCTCCTTTGAGCACAGGGGATTGGTGCGGCGGAACCGGGGTGCCTCAAGGGAAAACCCCGGCCCCGCCGTGATCGGGGGACGTGTTGCTCATCGCCGCGCGGACCGTGCTGATCGACGGTCGGCACGAGTTCGCGGATCAAGGGATGTCAGGCGCAGTTCCGCGCCCACGCCGGCCGACCGGATGCGAAGCGCACGGTCATCGGCCGGTCGTCGAGACGGCTCACACGGCTTCGCTTTCCCTGATGAAGCCCAAGCCGTGCGTGCCGACCGTCTTCAGCGCGTACACCAACACGGGTGACGGTGGCTGCTTCGGTTGACGCCAGTGCCTGCCGACGTAGGACACGGTCAAGCTGTGTCTACCGGACGTCGTTCGAGAACATCGCTGCCGGAATGCGCGCAACAGCAGGCAACTGACGAACACCACAGCAGCGATCGCCGTGATGACCGGCGCCAAGGGCATCACGGCGCCCCACCCCTCAGGGCGGGGTTCGCGGCGGGACCAGGTATCGGGGTCGTGGTCCCGCCGCGATATGGCGATGAAGCAGGGAGTCTTGCGACGGTCGGGGGAACACCGTCGCCGCACTGCTTCACCGTGCTCGCCGTGCCGGTTCCCCCGGAGGGGCCGGATCCACCTGGCGCGGGCGTGTCGGCCGCCTCGGCGGCGGCGGTGAAGACGGAGCGGAACTGTTCGGCCTCGGTGGCGTTGAGCGCGGCTGCCTCACCGGCGGGCGCCACCACCACGACCTCCGAGCCGCGCACGTGCACCGTCAGGCTCCGAGGGCGGCCGGCGACATCGCGGCACGTCACCGCCCAAGGTCCGCGGTCGTTCATCGTGCGTCACCGCCTTGAGCGGTGGTCCCACTCCGTACCCACACCGGCTGCACGAGGAAACGCGGCACAGCGAGCTTGGTCTGTGGGCATCGCGAAACCGGAGGTTCCGCGAATCGCTGGGAGAGCGTCATCATCTACTCCATAATTCAGCGAGTCCCGATTTATTTTTTCCCGAGCTTCTGCTACTCCTGTGGCGTCAAGCGTTCGGTTGCCACCGGTCGAACCGGAGAACCGGGTAACGGCGCTGGTAGAACCGCCGTGAACCCGCCAACGCAGCTAAACGTCCGCCGGGCGGCACGAACCAGAGCGGGAACGCAGCAGTGATGGGGCGTTCACAGGGCGGCAGGCATCGTGACCTGCAAGTTTTCCAATCGGGCATGGTTATGCCGAACGGGTGAAACGCGCGATGCTCCAGGTACCGGCTGGACGAGGGCAAGACACGACAGGGTGACCTGCGATAGCCGGACCGCGCGGTCGAAAGCTCTGGGAAGACACGGCGCGCCCCGACGGGCGAAGATCCACTATGGTGCTGGGTCCCACTGGTACGCGTCAGGCTTGACCTGGCCAAACGACAGCGGGACGATCCTGGGGCTACCGGCGCGGGAGGAACGGTATGACGGTACGGCGGCAGAGCCTCGCGGAACGTCGCGAAGCCCTCGGGTACACGCAAGAGACGCTCGCCCAGCGAATGAGGGTCGACCGTTCCACGGTCGCCCGCTGGGAGCGCGGCATTCAGACACCACAGCCGTGGATGCGCCCCGACCTGGCGAAGGCGCTCCAGGCCACGCCCGACCGCCTCGCCGCCTTGCTGGACGGGACCACTCCGCAGAGCGCTCCCTCATCAACCGTCGCACCCACGGGCATCGCAGGACTGGGCGATCTTGACGGCCGGCAGGTCATCGACAGCATCTTCGCCACAGCCCAGGAGTGGCAAATCGCGGACCGCAGGATCGGTGGAGGCGCCCTGTACCCGTCGGCCGCGCACTACCTGACCCATGAAATAGCGCCGCAATTGGTGTCGCCCACGTTCGGGGTCTCCGTCCCTCTTTTGTTCGCCGCCGCCGCGTCGATCACCGAAATCGCAGGGTGGATGGCGCACGACAGCGGAGAAGACGGGAACGCCCGAAGGTATTTCGATCGAGCCTTCCGGTTGGCGCTGGCCGGAGACGATCGGGCGCTGGCCGCGAACGCCTGTGCCTCGATGGCGCACCTGGCGATCGAGCTGCGACAACCGCACGACGCCTTGCGCATCGCCGCCGAAGGACTCGGACAGGCCGCGGCGACCCACGGCACTTCACGGCTCATCGCCCGGCTCCACGCCATGCGCGCCCGCGGTCTCGCCCTCATCGGCGACCGTGCCGGCTGCTGCACCGCACTGGAAGACGCCGAGCGCATCCTGGACCAGGCCGGTGGAGAACAACCCGCCCGGTGGATCGCGGGGTTCGACGAAGCGTCGCTGGCGAGCGAAGCCGCGCTGTGCTTCCTGCAACTGACGGAACTCGGCGAAGCCGAACGCCGTGCTCGGGAAGTCATCCGCCTGAGGTCGGAGGACCGCGTTCGGAGCCGCACCTTCGCCCAGCTCACCCTCGCCAACGTCCTGGTGCACGCGGGCCGGGTCGACGAGGCGGCGGCGATCGGCCACGAAGCGTGCGGCACGACCGCCTCCCTGAACTCGGCCAGGGTGGTGCACCAGCTCCGCGCCCTCGGCGGGGTGCTGGGCATGGTGCCGAAGTCGAGCCAGGTCTCGTCGTTCCTCGCCGCGCTGGCCGGCCTCTCGGTCGCCTCCGGGAGCAACGGTGAGATGTCGTCGTGGCCGGTATGACCGACGACGAGGAGCGCTTCGCCTACCTCGCGGAAGGCAACGCCAGGCAGGCGCGCAAGCGCGTGGCCGCCGACCTGCTGATCCGGGACGACACCGGGCGCATCCTGCTGGTGAACCCCACCTACAAGGACCACTGGGACCTGCCCGGCGGCATGGTCGAGAGCAACGAACCGCCGAGGGCGGCGGGTGTGCGCGAGCTGGCCGAGGAACTCGGCCTCACCGTCACCGCCGGCCGTGTGCTGGTCCTGGACTGGGTCGGACCTCACGGACCGTGGGACGACCAACTGGTGTTCATCTTCGACGGTGGCACGCTGTCACCCGCTCAGGTGAAGTCCATCCGAATCTGCGATCCGGAGATCGGTGAGTACGCCTTCGCCGAACTCACCGAGGCGAAGTCCATGCTGCGGCCCGACATGGCGCAGCGCCTGGCCCGTGCCCACGACGCCCTCGCGACGGGCGTCACGGACTACTCGGAATGACTCGGACGGCTCTGGCGCGCTGGACGCACCCGTGACCGCACCGCAATTCCCCGAAGTCGGGTCGAGTCCCCTTCGGCAAGGAGCGGCGCCGCACCTGTGTGCTCGTCGGTGATCGAGCGCTTATACCGGCGCCGCGGTACGCTCCCGAGACAGAGCTTACTTCGACCGGGACGGGAAGATGGCAGCCGACTGGTTGTTGGTCGAGACGTTCGGTGGACACCGCCGCGAACCGACGGTGATCGCGGTGGGGCGCAGTCCGAGAAGCATGGTGCCGTTGCGGAAAATCCTCGACCGCAGCCCTTTTCTGAAAGATTCCCTGACGCTGATCTCCCAGGTGATCGAAACCGGCGCATCGGTGGAAATGGCCGCCACCGTCGGGAAGCGCCGGTTGATCGGACACCCTTTGAAGACCTATGGCGGTCATGTCCACGGAGTCTGCGCATGGGTGGGCAGGGCGCACGAGGAACCGCCGCCACAAGATCCGGCGGGCGCATGGCACGTCAACATCACCAGGCACGTCAGCAGCAGATCGGATGACCTCCTCCGCCTGTATGGAACAAAAGCAGAGAACTGGAAGAACGAGCACGACCTGGCCGAGTTGTTCGCATACGGGCGGTTGCAAACCAACTCCGACGAGTCGAAGGCCCTTGCTCTGATCGTCAACGCGACACCTGGAACGGAACACCAGGCCACGTGGACCGTGAAGCGCGATGACGGCACGCGACGCGCGGTGAATTTCGCCTGCCGGTGCGTTGAAACGCTCAACGACCAGGGGCAGGTTGAACTGGTCGTGCGGGGGATCACGCATGACATAGGTCCGGCTGAGAGCGTGCCGGCGGCACCACCGGCGGCACCGGTGCTGCTGGCTCAACAAGTCGTAGCCGCCGAGGCCGTGCCCGGCCGGTGGCGGGCGATCGTGGACCTGCGGACGATGAGACTGCTGCGTTGGCTCGACGACCCGCCTCCGGAAGTCGCCTGGAAGCTCGACACACCCCACAAGCCGGCCGTCCACCGCGGCGATCTTCGCACTGCGGTTCAGATGTCCGAGGCTCTCGCTGACAGCGGCCACGCACGCGCCTCGCTGCGGCTTCGAGCGGAGGATGGCGGCTGGACGTGGATGACCGTTACGGCGGCCCTCATGTTGCTCGACCAGCACACCACCGCCGCTCTGGTGACCCTCACCATGCCAGATGACGACCAGGTCGTTTGAGTCTGCGATCGAAGCCCGTCCGGCGAGGCAGCGTTCTGGTGAAAGGTGGGAGCAGGAGTGGGTTACTTCGACGACAAAGTCGCCGTGATCACCGGCGCGGGCGCGGGGATCGGTCGGGCGCTGGCCATTGAACTGTCCCGACGCGGCGCACAGGTCGCGCTGTCGGATCGAGACCGCGTCGCTGTACTGGACACCGCGCGTCGCTGCGAACTGGTCGGAGCACGGGTGCGGCCCGAGACAGTGGATGTGACCGATTGGGATCGGGTGCTGCGTTACGCGGATGCGACCAGGGAGGAGTTCGGCAGAGTCGACGCGGTATTCGCTGTTGCGGGGATCATCCACCGCGGGTCTCTGATCGACTCCGAGATGTCGGACATCGAGCGGGTCATGACTGTCAACTGGGGCGGTACGGTTCGCACGGTGAAGTCATTCCTGCCTCATGTCGCCGCATCGGCGGGAGGGCATATCGTCACGTTCTCCAGCGCGTTCGGTCTCATGGCAACCCCGAAGTACGGAGCGTACACTTCGTCGAAGTTCGCCATTCGCGGCTTCAGTGATTCCTTGCGGCAGGAGATGATTCGCGCGGGGAATCGGATCTCGGTGACCTGTGTTTACCCGGGCGGGGTCCGCACTTCGATCGTGCGCAATGGACTTTTCGCCTCCGGTGAGAACAGGGAAGCCGTCACCGAGAACTTCGAGTCGAGAGTCGCGCGGACCGAACCGGAGCACGCGGCATCCGTCATCCTCCGCGGGGTCGAGCGCCGTCGTGCCCGTGTACTGGTCGGTGCCGACGCTCGCGCGGTATCGGCGGTCGTGCACGCGCTGGGCGGCAGTTACCAGGACTTGATGCCGTTGACCCAACGACTGGTGGAACTGCTGCGACGGACGAGGCGACATCCTGCCAAGTGATTCCGGGGGTCTCTCACCTGGTGTAGCGCTTGACCCGATCCGGACGGCTGCTTACTCTGTGCCAACCTGCGTGTGCAGGTTGGGTTGGCTCTGGAGCTATCGGGCCGGTCCCTGAATTGCTGTGATCGGGTTGCCTGCGGGCGGCCCTCTACGCGATCGGGGATCAACGTGTCTCGACGAGCCGTAGCCGCTAATGATCATCATGAGGGGACTCGCGACGCGCTACGTCATAGGCTGCTGTACCGCCTGTGGCACCTGCTCGCGTTGCTGGTCGGTCGGTACGGCGGACCAGCTCTCACCTTCGCGCGGTGCTGGGTCTGCGGAAGCTCCTGGGACGACAGGTCGACGCTCGATGATCGCACCGGGCTGCTGACCTGGCGCAGTTGGCAGGACGCCGCCGCTGGTGCACTCGCACAGATCGGCAGCGAGCGTCGAGGCGCCCTGTTGTTCATCGACCTCGACCGGTTCAAAGCGGTCAACGACCGGTACGGGCACCTGGCCGGTGACATGGTGCTCAGGGCGGTGGCCGACCTGCTTCGGTCGGTGACACGCCGCGGTGACGTGATCGGCAGGTACGGCGGCGACGAGTTCGTGGTTCTGCTCACCTCTCGCGGTGCCGGGGGCGTGCAGGGGATCGTGCGGCACATCGCTCGGGAAATCCAGGAGTTGGTCGTGCCGGCGACCGCTGTCGATGGCACGGCAGTGCACGTGACGCGGTTGTCGGCGTCGATCGGCCTGGCGTTCACCCACGCGGCGGCAGACCTTGAAGAGCTCGTGCGGGCGGCTGATGCCGCTTTGCTGACTTCTAAACGAAACGGCTGGCAATCGCGATGCCCATGCCGTAGCCCGTATCGGCACACCACTGACTACGGTTGACTTCGGACGTCAAGTTTCGAGGGAATTATTCGATCCGGTTGAGGTGTCGCCCTCAGGGCGACCTCCAGTCACATTGGAACACTCGTACGGTCATCGGGGGCCATCATGATCAGCGAAAAGACTTCCTTCGTCGCTCTGGACGGACTCTTCCGGCTGCTCGGAGGGAAATGGGATACGGCGATTCTCGCGACCCTGGCCGCAGGGCCGCTGCACTGGAGTGAGATTCGTGCAGAGGTTCACCGTTGCTGCGAGTTGGACCGGGGAGGAACTGGTGCGACGTTGCATGACAGCATCTTGTCGCGCGCACTGCGACGCATGCAACGGGACGGTCTCGTCCTCCGCGTCGAGGAGGTGGCGGTCTTCCCTCGATCTGTGACCTATGCCCTCACGCCAGCCGCACAATGTCTGATCGACAAGCTGACCCCTGTAGCAGAATGGATGGCAGTCCACATCGAACCGAGTGAACAGGAGGGTTGAAAACCGGGACGATGCAGACTGTTCCACTACATCGACGTCCGCCTCAGGACGGGATGCTGATCGCCATGAGCGCGCCCAGCAGGAGAAAAGTGCCCAGTGGCACATCCGAACCGCGTGTCCAGTGGCCCGTCGCCCGCAGCAGGAGGCAGGTGAGAGCCGCGGTCAGCCATCCCAGCAGGGTGCCCATGAGCAGCGTGTTCCAGCCGAGCCAGCCGAGAGCGAGTCCGAGCAGGCCGCCGAGCTTGACGTCGCCCGCGCCCAGTCCTCCGCTCATGAGCAGCGCCATGCCGAGGTACACCACGACGAGGATCGCCATGCCCGCCAGTGCGCGGAACAAGTCCGACGTCTTGGCGTCGACTGCGGCCGATCCCAGCAACAGAGCCCCGAAAACAAGGGTGCTCGGCAACAGGAAGCGGCGAGGCAAGCGCCGTTCCAGGGCGTCAATGACACCAAGAGGAACCCCGACGGAAGCGAGCACGCTGTAAGGGACCAAGTCGTACGATGCGCCGAACCGCCATGCCGTAACGGCAAAGGTGAACGCTGTCAGCGCAGGAATCGACAAGGTTACGGAAAGTGGCCCGGAAGAAGGGTTTGCGAGCAGCCGCAGGGTCGGGGCGACGAGCATCGAGCCGACCAGGATGCCGGCACCGGTCCAGAGCGGTATGAGAACTCCGCTCATCCTGAACACCTCACTCGGTTTTATGAACGCCTCGCTCGGCCTTGTCCGCTTCAGCAAGCTCAGGTAAGCCCAGCAGGCTCCTCGTCACTCTAACTCGGGCGAGTGAACCTCGCCCCTGAACTCTCATGCTGACTTCAAAGTCAGTGCATTGCACATGTTGAAGCTAGTAGGGGGTCGGGGTGTAAACCTGATGATGCAAGGGCGGATGGCTCACATGCGAAGTGGGGTGCCAGGTGAAGTCGAGAAAGATCATCAACGCCGCAGGTGGCCGGGCTCGGGAAATGCTGAACACGGGGGCCGTCGTGCTCATGCTCGCGTCCTGTGGCTCAGGAGGCATGAGCAGTCCTGCGGTCGACACTTCCGAGTCGGCCGCGCGGAACTCACTTTCATCGGCCACTCCGACCGCCTTCCTGGCCCCGGCGGATGAGGCCGAACACGCCGCGCTCGCCGCATACCGCGGCATGTGGCATGCCTTCGCCTTCGCCGGAAAAACTTCGGATTGGCAATCAGCGGCCCTCGGCAAGCACGCAACGGGCGTCGCGCTGAACAACCTGACCCGAGGGCTCTACGCCGACCACCACAACGGGTTGGTGACCAAAGGCGAGGCGCGGCACGAGGCCAAGGCCGTGTCCGTCGAGCCCGCGGACAACCCGACGAAGATCATGATCGCCGATTGCAGCGACTCCACCGAGGCGTCGAAGTACCGCGCGGACAACGGTCGACTCGCCGACGACACCCCCGGCGAACGGCGGTTGATCAACGGCCAGGTCGAACTCCAGGTCGACAGGTCGTGGAAGGTCACCGATTTCGCGGTCCACGAGGTGGGGACGTGTTGAACGTGAAGCGGACCGTCGTCGTGGCGGGGGCGGTCGCCGTCGGGCTCGTCCTCGGCACGGAACCTGCATCCGCGGACAACTACGGCAACGTCACTTGTGACCAGGTCCCCTCTCCGTTGTGCGAGCTGGATGCCGGTACGAGCGGTGACCCCGGCAGGCCGGGAGGAAACCCGGGTTCCGGCAAACCCCACCGCCCTGGGGGCAACGACTCCAGTACCGGTAGGCCCGGCAACCCCGGTGACACCATCGTCGGCGGTGATTCGAACCTGGCGAATTGCTCCTACGTCGAAAGCGACTACCGGCCACCGTCCGGTGGTGTGATCGCCGCCGCGTACCAGCCGCCGATGACCAGCGGGGGAGTGGTCCGCCCCGCGGTGTTCCGCGCGCAGGTGGCGCAGCCCGGCCAGGGAGCCGGCGCCTGGTACGTGTGGAAGTGCACAGGTGAGGGTTTCGCGGACGCCTTGTACCGGCCGCCGGTGTGGATCGCCGACGGCCAGCAGCCCGGCGCGGCGTTGCTGCCTTCACCGGCTGAGCTGGCGCAGATGGCCCGCGAGCAGCTGCGGCTGCCCACGCCGACGATCGCCGCGAACCCGGCCGGGGACCAGCTGGTGAGCCTGCCGACCTGGATGTGGCTGTCGAGCGGCTTCAGCCCGGTCTCGGCCACGGCCTCGGTGCCCGGTGTCTCGGTAACAGCGACGGCCACGCCGACGTCGGTGACCTGGGCGATGGGTGACGGTTCCACCGTGACCTGTGCCGGTGCGGGAACGCCGTACACGACGGGTACCGACCCGAAGGCACCCTCACCCGATTGCGGCCACGTCTACCGCCGTTCCTCGGCAAGCCAGGCGGGGCAAGCGTTTCCGGTGACGGCCACGGCGCACTGGACGGTGACTTGGTCCGGTGCCGGGCAGGGCGGCACGTTCCCGGACATGACCACCACCGGTAACGCCGGCTTCCGCGTCGCGGAGTCGCAGGCGCTGAACCACGACGGCGGCTGACGAACCCCGCCCTCACCGGCGCTCCTCCAACCACAAGTCACCACCCCCGTTCCCGCTCCCCGATCGCCTTGGTGACGCGGCGCACTACTCCCATGCCTTCTGGAGGTCTCGGCATGAGCACCAACACCACGACCCGGTCGGACACCGACCGCCCTTGGATCAGCAACGACAACAAGCGGTCGTTCTCGCGGCTGCGCACCACCAACCGCCGCCGCAACCTGCCGTACCTGTTGCTCGGAGTGCTGCTCGTGCTGGTCTGCGTGGGCGGGTTCGTGCTGATCTCGCTGAACTCCGGTGACCGCCGACCCGTGCTCGCACTGGCCCGAGACGTGTCGGTCGGTCAGGTCCTGACCGCGCAGGACCTGCGTCAGGTCAACGTCGCGGTCGACCCCGGTGTGGCGGTGGTGGGTGCTGACCAGGCAGCCACGGTGGTCGGCAGACCCCTGGCCACCAGCCTGTCGACCGGGGCTCTGCTGACGCCGAACTCGGTCGGTGGCGCCGCAGTTCCGACCAGCGGCCAGGCCGTCGCCGCGCTCGCGCTCAAGCCCGGTCAGTTCCCGCACGAGGTCGCCGCGGGCGCTCGGGTGTCGATGGTGTTCGTGCCCGGTCAGGCAGGCACCGCGACCAGCCCGCCCGCCGACGGCGGCACCGCCTGGACCGCTGTGGTCACCAGCGTGACCACCTCGCCCAACGAGCAGACCACCGTGATCTCGGTCCAGTTGGCCGAGGCCACTGCTCGCCAGGTCGCCGCGGTGCCGGCCGGGCAGTTGTCGATCGTGATGCTCTCCGCAGGGGGTCGCTGATGTTGGTCTCGGTCCTGTCGTTGAAAGGCTCGCCGGGCGCCACCACCTTCGCCGTGGCCCTGACCGCCCGCTGGCCCGCCCCGACCCGCGCCCTGGTAGTGGAGGCCGACCCATCCGGGGGCGACCTGGGCCTGCGCTTCTCCCTGCCCTCGACGCCCGGTCTGGTGAGCCTGGCCGCCGCCGCCCGCCGCGGCGGCGACGCCGACCTGGTGTGGCGGCACACCCAGGAGCTTCCCGGCGGTTTGCCGGTCATCGCCGCACCGCCGGACGCCGAGCAGACCCGCGCGGCGCTGTCCGCGCTCGTCCCCGATCCGGTCACCGGGCTCGGGGCCGTGCGGGCGGCGGCCAACCAGCCCGGCACCGTGGTCGTCCTCGACTGCGGGCGGGTCGACCCAGGTTCGCCCGCGTTGCCGATCGCGCGGTTCTCCGATGTGGTGGTGCTGCTGTCGCGGGCGCACGCCGACGACCTCGCGCACCTGCCGCGCCGGCTGCCCGCGGTCGGCCGCTGGAGTCCCAACCCGGTGCTGCTGCTGGTCGGCGAGGGCTACCGCAGCACCGAGGTCGCCCGCGAACTCGGCGTGCTGCCGCTGGGCCGGGTGCCGCACGACCCAAACGGCGCGGCTGTGCTGTGCGGGCGACCGAACAAGCTGCGCTGGGGACGCAGCGGCCCCTCCCACTCCGCACTGGGCCGCTTCGCCCACGAGGTCGCCACTCAACTGGCCACCTGCGAACGATCCGTTCCACCTTTTCCGCTGCCGGCGGAACCCACTGGGCTGCGAGCACCGGTCACCACGATGCACACGGTCCCCGGCGTGCCCATCGGCCCAATACCGCCCAACGGCGTCCGTCCCGCGCCCAGGCCGGACAACAACCCACACCAACAGCGAGGAGGCCAGGCGTCATGACCAAATGGAGCACCGACGAGAACGACATCGACCTCCCGGCTGCCACCACTCGGCTGCGCCTGTACCTGCGCGAGCGGTTGAACGCCGAACTCCCGACCCGGGTGGCCGACCAGCAGGACCGCACCGGCACCACCGCCACCCGCGAAGCCCGCCGCGAGCTGGCGCGCAACATCCTCGACGAGGCGCTGCGGGCGCACACCGAGAACGAGCTGGCCGCGGGCCGGCAGCTGCTGCCCCGCGAGGTCGAGCAGCAGGCGGTGGCCGAGGTCGTCAACGAGCTGTTCGGCATGGCCGGGTTGCAGCCGCTGCTGGACGACCCGACCGTGGAGACGATCAACGCCAATCGCCACGACCGGGTGTTCGTGCAGTACAACGACGGTCGCCGCGCCCGGGTCGGACCGATCGCGGGCTCCAATGAAGAGCTCACCGACCTGGTGCGGCTGCTCGCCGCACGCGCCGGCAGCCAGGAGCGCCGGTTCGACCAGGGCGCTCCGGCGGTCAACCTCCAGCTACCCGGCGGGGAGCGGTTGTTCGCCGTGATGGGCCTGACGGCGGGTGGGGTGACGGCATTGTCGATCCGCCGCCATGGCTACCTCACCGTCACCCTGCCCGAGCTGCGCCGCCGGGGCACCCTGGACCCAGGCTTGGAGGCGTTCCTGCGGGCACTGGTCAGGGCTCGCAGGAACATACTGGTCACCGGCGGTACCGGCGCGGGCAAGACCACGCTGCTGCGGGCGCTGGCCTCGGAGATGGATCCGCTGGAGCGGATCGTCACCATCGAGGACGCCTTCGAACTCGGCCTGGACCACGACCTGGACATCCACGCCGACGTCACCGCCTTCCAGGCCCGCGAACCCAACGTCGAAGGCGTAGGCGCGGTCAGCCAGGCCGAACTCGTGCGGTGGGGCCTGCGCATGTCGCCGGATCGGGTGATCGTCGGTGAGATCCGCGGGCCCGAGGTCATCCCGATGTGCAACGCGATGTCGCAGGGCAACGACGGCTCCATGGCCACCCTGCACGCCAGCAGCTCGAGCATCGCGTTCACCCGGCTGGCCTCCTACGCCGCCCAGGGCGTCGAGCGGTTGCCCCTGGAGGCGACGAACCTACTGGTCGCCAGCGCGGTGCACTTCGTGGTGCACCTGGCCCGCGGTGAAGACCGTCGCACCCGTGTCGTGTCCTCGATCCGCGAGGTCGTCGGCGCGGACGGCCCGCAAGTGATCTCGAACGAGGTCTACCGCCCCGGCCCCGACCGGCGCGCCCGACCCGTGGCCGGGGCCCTGCGCAGCGACACCCTCGACGACCTGGTCGAGGTCGGCTTCGACCCCGGTGTGCTGGAGAACCCCGAGGGCTGGTGGGCACGGTGAACAGCACCCTGAGCCCGACCACGGCGGTAGCCGCGCTGCTCGGCGTGGGCGCCGGGAGCGGCCTGCTGCTGGTCGCCCTCGGCCGGCGCGGCGCCGATCCGAACCGGTCTCGCCGGACCCGCACGCGCGCCGCCGGCGCGGTGGATCGGCACTGGACGCTGCGCCTGGCGTCGGCGGTCGCCGCCGCGGTGGTGACCGGCCTGCTGACCGGGTGGATCGTCGGCGCGGTGCTGGCCGGGCTCGCGGCCTGGGCACTGCCGCGAGTACTGGGCCGCGACCCCGAACACACCCGACGGGTGGCGCGCATCGAAGCCATCGCCACCTGGGCGGAGATGCTGCGCGACACCCTGTCGGCCGCCGCCGGGCTGGAGCAGGCCGTCCTCGCCACCGCCCCGCTCGCGCCCACCGTGATCCGTGCCGAGGTCGGTGAGCTGGCCGCCGGGATCGAGAACGGCGAGCGCCTGGCGTCCGCGCTGCGCAGGCTCGGCGAGTACTTGGACGACCCGGTCGGGGATCTGGTCATCGCCGCCCTGCTGCTGGCGGCCGAGCAGCAGACGCGTCGGCTGGCGGACCTGCTCGGCTCGCTGGCCGACGCCGCCCGAGCACAGGCCTCCATGCGGATGCGCGTGGAAGCCGGACGCGCCCGCACCCGGACCTCGGTGCGGGTCATCGTGGGCACCACGTGCGCGTTCGCGATCGTGGTGGTGCTGCTCAACCGCGACTACATGGGCGCCTACGACAGCGCGACCGGGCAGATCGTGCTGTTGGGCATCGGGGCGTTGTTCGCCCTCGGCTTCGCCTGGCTGGCCCGCATCGCCCGGGTCGCCCGGCCTGACCGCTTCCTGTGCGCCGCCGAGCACGACCCGAGCAGCGGGCATCGGGTGCTCGTGGTCACCGGAAGGCAGGAGCAAACGCCGTGATCACCTGCATCGCCCTGGGCGTCGGGCTCGGGATGGGACTGTGGGCCTTGGCGGTCTACCTGTTCCCGCCGCGTCCCGCCCTCGGCGCGGTCCTGTCCCGCGCCACCGCGCCCTCAGTACCCGAGCCGATCCTCACCACCGACGACACCGGCTGGGCCGCGAGGCTGGGGCGTCCCGCCGTCGCCCCGCTGCGCACGCTCGGGTTGCCCGGCCCGCGCCTGGCCCGCGACCTCGCGGTCATCGGCCGGTCGACCTCGACCCACCTGGCGGAGAAAGCCATCCTCACCGTCGCCGGCCTGCTGCTGCCGGTCCTGTCGGCCGTGGTGCTCACGATGGCGGGGTCGGGTCCGGGCTTGCAGTTCCCGATCGTCGCCGGGGTGCTGCTGGCCGCGGTGGGGTTCGCCCTGCCCGACCTGCAAGCCCGCTCCGAGGCCGCCAGGCTGCGCGTCGGGTTCCGCCACGCCCTGTCGGCCTACCTCGACCTGGTGTGGATCACCCTGGCCGGTGGCGCCGGGGTGGACAGCGCCCTGGGCGACTCGGTCGACATCGGCCGCGGGTGGGCCTTCGAGCAGCTCCGCCGAGCCCTGGACACCGCCCACCTGACCCGCACGCCCCCGTGGGCGGCGCTGCGCCGGCTCGGGGAGGAACTGGACGTCACGGAGCTGGCCGAGCTCGCCGCTTCGGTCAACCTGGCCGGCACCGAGGGTGCCAAGGTCCGCACCTCGCTGGCCGCCAAAGCCCACGCCCTGCGCACCCACCAGATCACCGAAGCCGAGGGCGAAGCCCAGGCCGCGACCGAGCGCATGTCGCTGCCGGTCATGGCACTGTTCCTCGGGTTCCTGGCGTTCATCGCCTATCCCGCGCTGACGCAGGTCCTCAATGGACTCTGACACGACGCGCGGGCATTCCAAGTCCCTGAACCGCAAGGGAGAAAACGATGCTCTCACAGGTGAAGGCGTTGTGGACCGTAGTGCAAGCTCGCTGGGAGCAGCTGCACCAGCGCCCGGAGGCCGGGTACTCGACCGAGACCGTGTTGGTGACCGCGCTGCTCGTGGTGGCCGCGCTCGCGGTGATCGCGATCGTGGTCGCCAAGGTCACCGAGAAGGCCAACGGCATCACCATGTGAATCACATGAACAGCAAGGACTTCACCACTGTACGGCCGACGCTGGGCAGCGCGTGGCCCCCGCGGTTTCGGCGGGCGTTGCGGGGTGAGCGAGGGGCGGTCAGCGCGGAGTTGGTGATCGCCACACCGCTGCTGTTGCTGATGCTGCTGTCAATCGTGCAGTTCGCGCTGTGGTCGCACGCCACCCACATCGCCCAGGCCGCCGCCTCGCAAGGGCTGGCCGCGGCGGGGTCCCAGAACGGGACCTCGGCGGCGGGAATAGCCGGCGCGAGGCAGCTCCTCGACCAGCTCGCCACCGGTCCGCTGCGCGGTGCCGTCGTCAGCGCCGACCGTGGGGCGGCCTCGGCGTCGGTGCGCATCAGCGGTACCGCGACCTCGGTGGTGCCGTTGTTGAGCCTGCCCGTGCACGCCGAGGCCGTCGGACCGGTCGAACGCTTCGTCCCCGACCTGGTAGGAGGCTGAGGAACCGATGACCGCAGCGCCCAAGACGCCCGGCACGCCCGAAACACCGCCCCGGTACGGCCACGGCCGCCGATGGCACGGTCACCGGGGTTGGCCGGCCTGGTGGCGGGCCGACGACGGCTCCGTGGCCGCCGAAGTCACCATCGCCGCCCCGTTCCTGGTCATGCTGCTGGTGTTCGTCGGGGTGGTGATCCACCGGGGCGTGGACACGCGCATCCGCATCGACGACGCCGCCCACCAGGCCGCCCGCGCCGCCAGCATCGAACGCACCCCCGTCGCCGCCATCGCCGCCGCCCAGGCCACCGCCGCCGGCGCGCTTTCGCAGGCCGGCGTGACGTGCGCGTCCCTGTCGGTGAACACCGCCACCGGCGGCCTTCGGCCCGGTGGCACGGTCAGCGTGACCGTGTCCTGCGCCGTGGACTTCGGCGACGCGCTCATCCTCGGCGTGCCCGGCGGCAAGACGCTCTCGGCGACCTCGATCGAACCGGTCGACCTGTGGCGCTCGACGGTCGACACCGGGAGCCGGGCATGACCCGCCGAGATCGCCGCGCTCGGCGCGGCAGAGGGCCGGCGTGGCGCAGGCGGGCCCGGTGGTGGCGTGCCGATGAGGGCTCGGTGACCGCGTTCGTCGTGGTGCTCACCACCGGCATCCTCGCCCTGGCCGGCCTCACCCTCGACGGCGGTCTCGCACTGGCCGCCAAGGTGCGGGCAGCCGGCCGAGCCGAGGCCGCCGCCCGCGCCGGAGCCCAAGCCATCGACCTGACCGCCTACCGCGGCGGCGGAACCGTGCGGCTGGTGCCCGCCCAGGCGGTCGCCAACGCCCAGGCACATCTGGCCGCCGAGGGCGCCACCGGCACCGTGACCGTCTCCGGCGACACCGTCACGGTCACCGTGACCGCCAGCCAGAACACCCAACTGCTCGGCCTGGTCGGCATCGGCTCGCTCCAGGTCCACGGCCGGGGCAGCGCCCACCCGCAACGCGGGGTGACCGCGATCGATCCATGACCACACCCGCCTGGTCACCGTGAACAGGCACCCGAGACGGGAGAGCAACATGACAACGCCCGAGGAGATCCGCCGGCGCGTTGAGCAGACCGACACCGCCCGCAGCACGCGGCGGGCCGCTGCCGCACAGCAGGTCGGCGAACTCGCCCAGCGCCGCGCCGCCGTCCTCGACCAACTCCAGGACGTCGAACGCGAACTCGGCGACGTGCTCGCCGAGGCCCAGGACGTCATCGGCGTCGACGAACTCGCCCAGTTCACCGACCTCAAGCCCGCCGACCTCACCGCCTGGCTCGCCGGCCACAAACCCGGCCGCGGCAAGCGCCGCAAGACCACGAGCACCTCCAGCGCCCAGGGCGACGCGCGCCGCAGCCCGGAACCGAAAACGTCGAGGACGCCCGCCCAAGCGCCTGTTCCGCGAGAAGACATGGCCACAGCCGGGTCACCGGACGCACCCGAGCGTCCGGTCGCACAGGCGAGCTGACGACATCCGCCTCCCGGCCGGACTAGACCGCCGGTCGGCTCACGACGTCCTGCATGGAGTTCTGGCACTGCTGAGGAAACGAGCACGTCATGACGGCGCCACCGCACCCCTCCCGCCCGAAGCCGCCTCGGTTGTCCCGAGAACGAGGTCGGGCACGGCGCGGTGCCGGGTGCGTGCTCGGGGTGTTCGCGCTGCTGGTGCGCGCAGCGCTGGCCGTCACCGTTCTCGCGGCGCTGCTGGCAGGGCTGCCGTGGGCGCTGACGCACTTCGTCGGCCTCCCGCTGCCCGACCACCTGCCCACCTGGGCGGAGGTCCAAGGTGTGCTGCTCGGCCCGATGACCACCACGTTCCTGCTGGACTTCATCGCCTGCGTGGCCTGGCTGGTGTGGGCCTCGTTCACCCTCGACGTCGCCCGCTGCGTGATCCACATCGCTCGCGAGGCGCGGATGCCGGACCTGTCAGAGGCCGGACCGGTGCAGCGGATCGCGGCCGCGCTCATCGGCGCGGTCCTGATCTCCCTCCTCGGCCAGCGGGCCAACCTCCCCGTCGCGCCCCTGCTCTCCGCCGGGCTCGGCGGCACCGATGTCGTCGCGGCGGCCCCGGCCTGGAACCAGGCGTCCGAGCGATCGGCAGCCCAGGTTCGCCCGGCCGCCCACACCGCGCCACACCGGGCGGCACCCGATGTCGCTGCCGAGCGGCCCGCCCACGCGAAGTCCGCCGTGGTGCTCGCCCACGACCCCGAGACCGGCGTGCACGACTCGCTGTGGCGCATGGCCGAACGCACGCTCGGCGACGGCAACCGCTGGCCGGAGATCTACGAGCTCAACAAGGGAAAATCGCAACCCAACGGTGGCACCTTCACCCGGCCCAGCCTGGTGTTCCCCGGCGAAGAGATGGCCTTGCCCGACGACGTCACCGTGCCCGCGATGCCTCCCGCCCAGCCCTCCCCACAGCCCGCGCCGCCCCCGACCACCGCTACGCCACCTTCCACCAGCCCGCCGCACTCGACAACGCAGGTTCCCACGACCACACAGGCTCCCCGGTTCACCCAGCCGCCAGGTCCCCGAGCGCCGAGCACGAGCGCCTCCGACGACCCGGGGCTCAGCTGGGGCGAGGAGCTGTTCGTCGGCCTGGGCCTGGCCTCGGCGGTCAGCGCCGCCCTGGTCGCCGCCCGCCGCCACAACCGGCGCCGCTACCGGCCCGGCAGCGGCGAGCGCGGCGACCTGCCCGTCGCCCCTGTGGTCTACCAGCTGCGGCTGGCGCACCTGCGCGCCGACCACGAGTTCGACCCAGATGGTGACGACGATCCGGCCCTCGACAGGCCGGGCGGGCGACCGCGGCGGGCACCGGTGCCGCCGGTTGTGCTCGGTGATGACGACGTCCTCGACGACCAGGCGCCGATCCTGCCGATCGGTGTGCGTGACGGCCGCGAGATCGCCCTGGACCTGGCCGCCGCGCGCGGTCTGGGCCTGCTCGGCGCGGGCGCCACGGGCGCGGTGCGCGCACTGCTCGTCGCCGCCCTGACCGCTGGAGAAGGGGAGGCAAGGGTGGTCGTTCCGGCCGAGGACCTCGCGGCGCTGCTGGACCGGCGACCGGAGCGGGCACCGCTTCCGACGAGCTTGCACGTGGCGACGGACCTCGATGCCGCCTTGGACGTGCTGGAATCCGAGACCCTGGTGCGCGTCGGTCAGCGCCGGTCCACCGGCCGCTCGTGGGGTGCGGTCGTGCTGGTGGCCCGCACACCCGCACGGCAGTCCCGACGGTTGCAAGCGGTGTTGGACAACGGGTCGGCCGTCGGTGTGACCGGGCTGCTACTGGGGCAGTGGAACTCAGGGGTGACCGCATACGTGCGCGACGACGGCACCGTCTCCACCACCACCCCTCGACTCGGCGAGCTACTGAGAGGTACGCGCGTGTTCCGGCTGGGTGACGACCACACCACCGACCTGCTGGCGCTGCTGCACCACGCCGCACCGGACACCGCGACCGAGCCCGCCGAGCCGCTAGCCGACCTCCGGAAAGGAGGGCACCACGACCTGGAAATCCTCGGGTCCATGTCCATGCTCTCGGCCGGTTCTCGATTGCGCCCAGAGCCGTTCGCGCACACGCGCACCGGGTCCCACACCGACCAGACCACACCGGCCACCGGATCCGCTCACCCTTCGGACGACGAACCGCACGAAACCGCTGTCCCCGAGCATTGTGCTTTGTGCGTGCCGATGCGGATCAACGTCCTGGGACCCCCGAGGGTGTGGTGGCGCCAGGAGTCGGCAGGCCAGGACGGCGAGGTTGCGGAGCGCGAGGTCACCGCGGCGTTCCAGCCGCGCTTGCGCGAGCTGTTGGTGTTCCTGGCCCTGCACCCCGACGGCGCCAGCCGCGAGGCCCTCATCGCCGCTCTGTGGCCCACCAGTCCACCGGAGAAGACCACCAACGTGATGAACACCAGCCTCAGCCGCCTGCGTCGCGCCCTGACGGTCGCCACCGAGGGCTCCCTGCCGGACATCGTGCAGGTCGGTGAAAGCCGCTACCGCCTGGATCCCGACCTGGTGGAGGTGGACCACTGGTCCTTCGCCGCCGCCGTGGCCGCCCGCCGCGCCGCCACCACCGAGCGGCAGCGGATCGAGACCTACCGGCGCATCGTCGACAGCTACACCGGCCCGCTGGCCGACGGGATGAGCACCGAGTGGATCGAAACCGCCCGCGAGGCGATCCGCCGCGACGCCATCGACGCCGTGGCCGCCCTGGCCCGCACCCTGGCCGACCGCGACCCGCAGCAGACACTGGACCTGCTGGAGGTGGCGCGGGCGTTCGACCCGCACAACGAGCTGATCTACCGCGACATCATGCGCCTGCAGGAACGCCTCGGCCGACTCGACTCGATCCGGCGCACTCTGTCCCTGCTGACCGCCCGGCTGACCGAGATCGACGACCGGCCTACACCACAGACCGTCGAGCTGGCCGAGCGGCTGCGCCGCCGCCACGACGACACCGGTGACCCGGAACCCCGGATCGACCACGGACACAGCAGGGCCGGATGACCACCCTGGCGAACCGGGCCGCGTACGTCCCACCGGCATCTCCCTCACGAGAACCACCCGGTGCGACGGGCCGGGATGGTGCGGTGACCGGCGATACCCAACGGCAACACCACGTCGATGTCCGGAGAGAAAGATTCCACGCGGCTCGCCCGAACGGTAAAAGGTCATTCTTATTCCATTTGGAGCGTTCGCGCCTGAATGCTACCGTGCGGCACGTCGTGTTAGTCCTCCCGTCCTGGGCGATGGAATACGAGTTGGCCGTGAAAAGAGTTCCGCTTCGGTGTCGCCAGTCGTGCGTGCTTGCGGGACCCCGTCGTGCCGCCCCGCTGCCGGGTCCGCGTCGTGCATGCTTTCACGAAAGATCGCAGTACCTTCCCGGTGCGCCGCCGAGACGGCCAGCCCTGCTCGGCGCGCCTCCGCCGGACGGTCGCCGTGTGTGGCCGACGTGGAGATCGCCTGCGCCTACGGTGGCTTCCGTTGGGGGTTCACACGGGGGATCACCTTGGGGATCAGGTTGAGGATCCCCTTAGGGCGCCACCCCCTGCGAGTCGTGAAGACGCCGGTCGCCGGGCTTGTGAGGGGATCCGCTGGTATCCCAGACTCGCTTGCCCGCAAGCCGGTTCACACATCGGGGCGGCAGGGCGGGGCCACCTCGTCCCGTGGGTGTGGAACGTCGGCCCTTCACCGGCAACCGGTGGACCGACACCGACGTCCGCCCTGGTCTTCTCCTCATGCACGGTTCCCTGATTTTCGCCGCCCCATTCAAATGGCGTGTTTTATCGGTGTTGTCGGCCGCGCATTTCGTGCGTAATTCGTGTGCGTTCGCCCGGGGTTGCGTATTTGAGCATCTGCGGCCGGCCGGAAAGTCGCGCGTATTGTTCACCCGAACGGGGCGGGAAAAGAGCTGTGGAGCGGTTGCCCGGGTCCCCGGTGCAGAGTCATAATTAATTGCAGGGACGGAACGGAAAAGTCACACCGAATGACACGCCCGGCGCGAGCCATGTCAAATTATCGGAACGGGGAAAAATGATGAACACGAATTCTTCCGGTACGGCCACACCCGGCACCGCCACCACGCCCACCTCGCCTGGCGGGTCGCGGTCCCGGCTGCGCAGCGGTGAACTGCGCGCGATGGTCGCCGGGATCCTCGCCGACGACCCGGCGACCGCGCTGACCCCGTGCGCCATCGCCGCCCGACTCGGCGGGCGGTCGTCGGGCGCGGTCGGCAACGCGCTGAAGGTCCTGGCCGACCGGGGCGAGGCCGACATCGCGACGCCCGCGCCGCTGACCTACCGTGCCACCGCGACCACCGCCGCCGTTGCCGCCTCGACCATCGCACCCGCCCGGTCCGGCGCGCCCCGTCCACGTCGCCCGAAAACCTCCACCCTCGCCACGCCTGCTCCGGCGGCGGTATCGGTGACGGCGGCGGTGGTCACCGGTCCGGTCGCCCGCCCCAACGGCATGACCTACCACCCCCGGATGCTGTCGGGGATGCCGGATGTGACCGCGCTGCGGCGGTTGCGGGAAGCGGGGGTCGCCGCACTGTTGTACGGACCACCGGGCACGGGCAAGACCAGCGTGGTGGAGGCGGCCTTCCCGGACCTGGTGACCGTGCAGGGCGACGGGGACACCACGGTCGCGGACTTCGTGGGGGAGTACACCCAGACCGACGACGGCCGGTACGTGTTCGTGCACGGTCCCCTGGTGCGCGCGATGCGCGGGGGCGTGCCGTTGTTCGTCGACGACGCCACCCTGATCCCGCCGACCGTGCTGGCGGTGGTCTACCCGGCGATGGATGGACGCCGGCAGATCGTGGTCAAGGCCAACGGCGGGGAGGTCGTGGACGCCGCCGAGGGCTTCTACGTCGTGGCCGGGCACAACCCCGGTGTGCACGGCGCGATCCTGACCGACGCGCTGTCGTCGCGGTTCTCCGCCCAGATCCGGGTGTCCACCGACTACGACCTCGCCGCCCAACTGAAGATCGACAAGCGGGCGGTCAAGGTCGCCCGCAACCTCGCCACCCGACAGGCACGCGGCGAGATCGGGTGGGCACCGCAACTGCGGGAGTTGATCGCGTTCCAGAAGATCGTGGGCGTGTTGGGCGCGGACGCCGCCGCCGGGAACCTCGTGGGCATCGCCCCGGAAGAGGACCGCGACGTCGTCGCCGCCGCCGTCAAAGCCGCCTTCGGCACCACCGTGGAACCTCTCGCCCTCGGCTCCCGCATCTGACCACCCCACGCCACCGCCACCGTCCCGAAAGGACAGACAATGGCCACCCACCTGGTAGCCGACCCCACCGCGACCGGTGCCGCCGTGTTCCCCGCCCGCCCCGAATGGCTCACCCTGTCCGCCGCGCTGGCCGACGAGGTCGACGTGATCGCCGACCGCGAGGACCTGCTGGTCACCATCGCCCCCGGCGCGGGCGCAGGTGCCCCGGCGTGCTTCTACCCCGCCCGCGCGCTGATCGAGGTCGACGGCGACCACCTCGGCGTGGACCCCGCCACCGCCGACCCCGCCAACCCCGCCGACCGCACCCGCTACGCCACCACGTGGGGACTGCTCACCCACGAGTGCGGGCACGCCAAACACAGCGCGTGGCAACCACCCGAGGACACCCCGCCCGGCGTGCTCGCCGCCGCCATGCTGCTGGAGGAACCCCGAATGGAAGCCGCCCACGTCCGCCGCCGCCTCGACGACCGGCACTGGCTGCGCGCCTCGGCCACCGACCTGATCCTCGCCGACACCGACGCCACCGACCCCGCCCGCGCACCGCGCATGACCACGGCGCACGCCGCCCACACCGCCGCGCTGCTGCTGGCACGGGTCGACGGCGGCATCCTCACCGCCGACGAGGTCGCCCCGGTCGCCACCGTGGTCGAGACCGTACTCGGCGCGGACCTGCTGGCCGAGTTGCGCGGGCTGTGGCGGGAAGCGCTGCGCACCGCCGACGACGACACCGCAACGATGATCGACCTCGGGCGACGCTGGTGCCAGGCCATCGGTGCCGATCCCGACAACCCCGACCCCGGCGCATCCGGCGACCCCGACCCGTCGGAGGACTCGGGCGTGCCCTCGCCGCTGACCCAGGCCATCGGCAGGGCGTTGGCCAACATCGCGACGGCGGTGGCGACCGAACCCGCGCCACAGGACCCCGCCGCCATGGCGGCGGCACGACAAGCCGCAGAGGACGCCACCCGCCACGCCAACGAGACCACCGCCCGGATCGTGTTCGCCGGCGCACACCGCAACCCCAAGGGGTACGGAACCACCGCCACGACGGGCACCCGTCGCCCCACCACAGCCGAACACACCGCCGCCCGCGTGCTCGCCCGTGCCCTGTCCACCGCCGGAACACGCGACCGCGTCACGGCCAAGACCACCTCACCGGTCCCGCCCGGACGACTGCGGATGCGCGGAGCACTCGCCGCCGACGCCCAACGCGCCGCCGGCGCGACCGTCACCGCCGAACCGTTCACCCGCACCACCCGGCTCACCGTGCCCACCCCGCCGCTGCGGCTGGGCATCGCCTGCGACGTGTCCGGCTCCATGGGCGACCTGCGCCACCCGGTCGCCTCGACCGCGTGGATCCTCGCCCACGCCGGACATCGCGCCACCGTGCCCGTCACCACCGCCACCGTCATCTACGGCGCACACGTCCGCCCGATCACCCACCCCGGCGTCATCCCCGACCAGGTGACCGAGTTCGAGGCCAACGACTGCTCGCACGACATCGCCACCGCCACCGCAGCCCTCGACGGCGCACTCGGACTGTCCCGACCCGGCGCGGCACGCCTGCTGGTGATCGTCTCCGACGGGATGTACGACGTCGACGAACGCGCCGCCGGACACCACCAGGTCGACCGGTTGCGCGCGTCCGGGTGCGCCGTGCTGTGGCTGACCACCGACCAGCACGACCACCCCTTCGACGGCGTGACCGTGCACCGGCTCACCGACCCCACCACCACCGCCCGAGCCATCGGACACGCCGCCACCACCGCCCTGCGCGCCACCCGCTGAACCCTGCCCGGTCCCGGGGCGGACAACCCGCCCCGGACCGGCCACCCCTAATGCCCGAGGAGATCCCGATGACCACCCGACCCGACACCGCCGCCGACGTCCCCGGACGGTCATGATGACCACCGCCACCTCCGTGCTCGCCCACCGCGCGGCACGCGCCGTGCGCGCCCACCGCGCCGCCGACCCCGACGGATTCCGCCACCGTCACGACAGCCCGCAGGCGTGGGACCGGTGGACACGCCGCGCCCGCGTCGCCCGCACCGTCGCCACCGCCCTGCACGTGCCCGTCGAGCACGTGCTGGTCACCGACGACCCCCACCGCACCTACCCCGCCCGCACCGGTGAGGTCCCCGGCGACCTGATCACCGTCACCGACCCCGCCGGCAGGAGGGAGTGGCGGTTCATCCCCGACGACACCACCCCCGGCCAGGCCTGGCTGCTGCTCGACACCTGCCCCCACTGCGCCGCCGAGGTCCCCGTCGCCCCCGTCGCCACCCTGGCCGACCTCGGCGACCACCTCGACCCCGACCCCCACACCCCACCCGCCCGGGAACTCCCCGACCCGACCGGCCACCGACCCGACTGCGCCCACTCCCGAGCCGGCAACTGACAACCCGCACCATCACCCATCCAGGAGGACCACCATGCGCACCACGACCAGCCCGGACGACACCACCACCGACACCCACGACACCACCACTACCCCCGCCGCCATGGCCGACTTCTACGCCCTGCACGACACCGAACTGCAATGGCTGGGCACTCTGCACGGCGCGACCGACCCGGACTCCCTGCGACAGACCGCCACCGGCCGGCAGCTGCTCAACGCCACCACCCCACAGGCCTTCACCGCCGCCGTGACCGACCTGCTGCACGCCTCGGACGAGCAGGACACCCGCCCGCGCTACCTGCCCACCGACGGCTGGCCCTGGCCGTGGCACGACTACCGCCACGCCGACTGGGTCTACCTCTGCGACGACACCCGCGCCTGGGTCGCCACCCGCACCGCCCGCTTCCCCTCCACCCCCACAGTCCTCCTACCACACCCCGACGACGTCCTCGCCCGCCGCGCCACCCTGATCGACGACCTGGCCACCCGCACCTCCACCACCGACGACCACCCCACCGAGCCCGACACACCCAGCCGACGCCGCAGCCGCTTCGACCTGATCCACGAACACATCCTGCGCACGGCCGACCGCACCGACCCGCTGACCGACACCGAAATCGCCGCCCTCGCCTTCGCCCTGACCGACCCCATGGTCCGCGACGCCGCCCTGTCCTTCGCCACCGGCGAGCACGCCCACGCCGCCCAAACCCTCTGGACACAACTGACCGCCGCCACCCCCGCCCCCGAACGCGCCGAACCGGCCGCCCTGCTGGCCGCCTTCGCCTACCTCCACCACGACCCCGACCTGGCCACCGCCGCCACCGCCCACGCCCTCAACGCCCACCCCGAACACCGCCTCAGCCGGCTGATCAGCGAAGTCATCGTCACCGACCTGGCACCGGACCACCTGCTCGCCATGGCACACAACAGCCACAACCTGATCGCCGAACTCTGAACCGCCACCAAGCCCACACCGCCCGCCCGGACGCCATCACCAGCGGCGTCCGGCCGGGCATCACCCACCGACCCGTCACCACTGCACCCGCGTCGTGCAGATCGCCGGACACACCGTCCAAGCCCGCGTCGAACGCGACTCCTACCTCAACCAGGGCTTCGCCCTCGCCGAAGCCCTCAACGACCGGACCACCTGGACCAGCCTGACCGCCGAAGCACCGGCCGCCTGGTGGCACGACACCCCGCCACCCATACCCGACACCCGCGCCGGCACCGTCCTCGGCCCGTTGGCCGAGCAGCTCCTGCGCCGCGCCGCCACGATCCTCGCCTCCCACCGCCGGATCACCAAGCGCATCCCACCCCACGCCCACGACGCGATCAGCGCGTTGCCAGCCGCCACCCACGGCGTCGACGCCGAGGTCCGCATCAACCCCGACGACATCTCCCGGGCCCGAGGCCTCGGTGGCACCCTGCACGTCATCGAGCGCCAAGACGGCGGCGTCATCTTCACCAAAGCCCACCGCGACGACTGCTCGTTCATCACCAGCACCGGCACCCGGGACTGCGACGGGAATTGCCGCTTTCCCCACTGCCTCGATCACGACCAGACCCTCGATAAGGCACCGCTACCGGGCAGAACCGTGCACGACACGCCCAACCTCGGGTGCACCGGACCGCCACGGGGATGCTGCGCGTCAACGGCATCGATCTGCCATCAAGGGGCGTGAACCCGGAGCAAGGTCAACAGGACCAGTCGGCGCAGGACACCACCTCGAACCCCCGGCTGGGGAAGACGGTGTCCACGAAGAAGTCGTGCACCGCGCCGTCGCCGTCGGCGCAACCGTCGCGCAGTACGGTCACCCGGTAGCCGCGGTCGGCCGCGTCGTAGCACGTCGCGGCCACCATCGCGCTGGTCGCGACCCCGGCGATCGCGAGGGTGTCGACGTGGCGGGCGCGGAGCACGAGGTCGAGGTCCGTGCCGGCGAACGCGCCGGCGCGGCGTTTGAGCACGACGACGTCCTCCTCGGCGACCGGCAGGGTCGGTTCGGTCCCGGCCGATCCTTCGTGGAAGGCGTCCCCGGCGTCGTAGAACGACTTGTACAAGTCGTTGCCCGGCAGCAGGTCGGCTCCGTTGCCCCGGAAGGCGAAGTGCACGAACACCACGAGCGCGCCCGCCGCACGGGCCCGCGGGAGCAGGTCGGCGACCGGCGGCACGACCCGCGCGGCGAACGGGTAGGTGTCCGTGATGCCCCGCTGGAGGTCACCGATGATCAGTGCGGTGGTCAAGACAGGCTCCCCGTCCGGCCGCCCCGACGTGGCGCCCCGTGGTGGACAGGGCAGCAGGTCCGGCGGCCATGGTGCTCGCGATGGTGACAGTGCGCAGGTGAAGCTACCGGTCGTCGTTCCGGCCCCGGTCCGGCACCGCCGACCGGTCGGTCGACGGCCGGAAGCGGTTGTGCCCTCCACCCGAGGGAGCGGAGGGCACAGAACCGCGTGACCGCCTTTCGCGCGGTGTCACTCCACCGACGTGGCGGCAGCCTCGGTGACGATCGAGTACTTCTTCGGCTTGTCGCTCGTGCGCACGGCGTAGCCGCTCTCGACCAGCTTCTCCAAGGCGTTGTGCACCGCACCGGAGGACCTGCTCAACGCCTTGCCGATCGCATTCGGGCTGAACTCCTCACCGGGGTGCTGTCGAAGGTGGTCCTCGACCATTCCACGCAATGCGCCCGACGCCAGGCGCTCGGACCCCACCGGCTGTGCGGCAGGCTCACCCGGGTGGTCACCGCTGGGCTGGTCGTCGACGGGCTCGTCATCGGCCGTGATCGACCAGCGGTCGGCGGAGCGCGACCCATCATCGGCGATGCCCGTGGTGCGGGTGACGAGGTTGTCCTGCGCCCAGCGGGCAAGGATCTTCTGGGCGGTGGACTTCCCGATCCCGGCAGTGGTCGACAGGGCGACAGCGGTGCTGCCGGGGTGGGTGAGCAGTGCCTGCCGCAGCTTCTCCTCGGCCTCCGTCCGAGGCTTCGCCGGATCGGGGACAGCTCGCAACGTGGGGATGGTGTCGGTGGGCATGACTACCTCGCATGAAGTGGTGTCCTGTGTTGGTGGTCCGCCCCGGCCGGAGCGGGTGCGGCCCCCGGTGCGCATCCGGTGGGTTTCGGGCCACACGACTATGGACGCTTCCTTGCCCCTATGAAGTCAAGTCGAACACCGAGAAACCGAATCCGTCTTCTGTGGACGATGGATACCTCGGGAAACCCTTACATCACAAGGGTGCAGTTCGCCGCTGTTGCCGCATTGCGTATTGACATTTCGGCCGTAGCGGAGCGTCCATGCATGTTGGCCGTTCGGCCCAGTTGAAGCCAACCCGAAGGGACACCGGGACTGATGACCGCCAGCGCCGCTCCATCGATGCCACCCGAACCCGTGCCCGACGCCGTCGTGCTCGTGTCGAACAATGGTGCCACGACCGATGGACCCGAACCCGTACCCGTCGCCGCGCACGGCGACGACGAGGCGCGGATGTTGTGGAGGGAGGGATTGCCTTCCGATGCCGTGATCCTCGCCCCGTCGGTCGCCGCCACGCCGATGCGGCAGCCGGAGGACACCTGGGCGATGCTGATGCTGGCGGCGGACGTGCTGGACGACACCGACCCCGACCGGGAAGGCGAAGTCGTCCTGTTCGCCGGGTGTTGGCTGTCCGAACAGCCATCGGCGGCGCTGCGTGAAGGCGATCTCGTCCTCGTCCTGACCACACCCGACGACGGGCCGTTCCCGGATGACCGGGTCGACGTGGAGATGCTGCTCGCCCACCACAGCCGGTGGCTCCGGGTCGGTGAGTGGGAGAACCTGGACCCGCGTTGGCCGTGGACCGTCGCGGTGACCGCCGCCGCGATCATGGGCTTGCACACCGAGGCGACGGGGGCAGATCCGTCCCCGGTGGATGTGCCGTCCGGCCGGCCGCTGCAGGGCTGGGGCGGCAACGGCGGCATCGTGGACCTGCTCGCCGCCGGTCTGGTCCGGGCGGGCGAGGAGTTCACTTGGAACCGCCCGGGTCGCGGTGCCCGCCACACCGCCCGCATCCACTCCAACGGCACCCTGGTCCTGGCCGACGGACGCGCCTACGCCAATCCCTCCGGTGCCGTGGTCGCACTCGGCGGCAGGCACCAGAACGGCTGGAAGGTGTGGAAACGGACCTCGGATGGCCATGCCCTCGGTGATCTGCGCGCCCGATTGCGGACGCGCCGCGGACTGACGCTGGAACCGCGACGGCGATGACCACCTCTTCGGCCTCGGACCGCCCGCTTCCTTCGCGCGGGCGGTCCGACCGATCCGCCCGGGGCGTCGTCATGGACGACTCCCACCTGTGACGGAGACGAAGGCCGGGCGGGTCGCTCCGGCGTAGTCGTCGCCGGAGTAGCGGTGGTTGTCGATCTGCACGGGTTGTCCGAAGGTCGGGGCGTTGATCATGAGTCCGGCGCCGAGGTAGAGGCCGACGTGGTGGATGTTGTCGGGTGTGCCGTAGAAGACGAGGTCGCCGGGCAGCAGTGGCTGCCCGGCCGGGACGCGTGGGCCGGCGTCGAACTGGGTCTGGGCGGTGCGGGGCAGGGTGACTCCGGCGGCGGCGTAGGCGGCTTTGGTCAGGCCGGAGCAGTCGAAGCCCGCGTGTCCGCTGTCGGGTCCGTTGCCGCCCCACACGTAGGGCAGGCCGCGTTGCCCGCAGGCGTAGTTGATTGCCGTGAGGGCGACGGCGTTGGGTGCTTGGATGGCGTTGCAGTCGCCGTTGCCGACGCTGGTCACGGCGGCTTCGGCGTACTTGGCGGCCTGGTCGAGGACCAGGTCGACGTACCAGTCGGCGTTGTTGTAGGCGTAGATCGCCGCCCGCAGGTCGCCTTGGCGGACGCCTTCATCGCAGAGCAGGAAGGCGGCGGCGTGGATGGCGTCGTGGGGGTTGTACCGCGAGGGCGGGGTGGCGCCGCCCGGCGGGATGCGGTGTGCGGCGAGGACGCCGTGGAAGGTCGGGGTGAGGAATTGCATGGGTCCGGCGGCTCCGGCGGAGTTCTCGCCGTCGTGGACGCCGGGTGCCTGGAGTCGGCCGTGGTCGGACTCGATTTTGCCGATGGCGGCGAGCACGGTCCAGTCCAGGCCGGGGCAGTGGGGCGCGGCGGCGAGGTAGAGCCGGCAGTAGTCGGGCGGGATGTCGGCGACCGGTGCGGCGCAGTCGACGGTGGTGTTCGACGAAGGGCCGAACAGCGCGTCGACCATGGCCTGGGCGAGCAGCATGGGGATGAGCAGCACAGCGGCAACGACACCTGTGGTGATCTTGGCGAGCACGGGTTCACCCCGTTTCCGGTTGGTCTGATCCGCGGGGCGCGGTCGTGGGCGGCATCGGCGAGGGTGGCGAGATCGTGGGGTGGGGTGAATCCGGCCCGTGGATGTCGTCACCGCCGGTGGTGACCGGTGGCGGGACGTGCGGCCAGGCGTCGGGCAGGTCGGGCAGCGTCCGCCGTCGAGCCCCGCCGGCCTGAGTGTCGAGGGGGAGCCAGATCTCGTCGGCGGGGCTGGGGTGGGTGTGGTCGGGGTTGAGCAGTTCTGCTGTGGCGGTGGCGACCGGCACTGTGCGCGGGTCGTCCAGTTCGCGCCAGGTCCGCTGGAGCAGCCGGCGGGCGGTGGCTTCGCGACGCGAGGTGGGCAGCCATACCAGCAGCGGCGTGGTGATGCCGGTGGCCTGGGCCAGCGCGGCGTAGCCGGTCAGTTTCCCGGCGAGTTTGGCCAGGGCCTCGGTGCCGAAGTCGTACTCGAGGAACCACTCGACCTGGCGGCTGCCGTTGCGCCAGCGGCCGTAGCCGTCGGGGCGGATCAGGTCGCCGAAGTGGCGGGCGCAGCGGGTCTCCGACCACCACGCCGTCAGCGCGACCTGCTCGCCGGGTGCGGGGTGGTGGGCGCGGGCGATCAGGGCGGTGAACCACTCGTTGACCCCGATGGTGTGGGCCAGGCGCAGGCTGTGGGCGATGCCGAAGACCCGGTCGTGCCGGTAGCCGAGGTCCTTGACGTCCAGGCCGTCCTCGGCGGCGAGCACGGCCGCCCCGGCGGGTGCCAGGACGTAGTGCATGGGGGCGGTGCCGACGGTGACGAAGGGTTGGAAGCGGTCGATGACGCCCCAGGTGTAGAGCTCGCGCAGCCGTTGGCGCCCGGACCGGAACGACGGGAAGGCCAGGGCGGTGATCTGGTGGGCGGTGAGCACCCGGTGCTCCCAGAGCATCCGGGCGATCCACTTGTCGCGCGGGGTCAGCCGCCACGCCAGGACGGCCTGGTGTTCGGCGGTGTTGGCCGCACGCGGGGTGGGTCGGGTGGGCTTGTGGCCGCGCAGGGCGCGTTGGCGGGTGGGGTTGGTGATCATGGTGGGCGCCTCCGGGTGGGCAGGCCCGAGCCGCCTGGGCGCGAGGCGTGCCGAGGCGGAGTGGGCGGGTGGAACGGCGGGAAGAAGTGGGTCAGGCGTGGCGGCGGGGGTCGGTGCTGCGTGGGCGCACGACGGGCTCGATCCGCTCCGCGGGGCGCGAGGAGTCCGACGGGTCGCGAGAAGGCCGGACGCGGACGGGTTGGGAGCTGTCGCCGGTGGTGGTCTCGGTCGGGCGAGTGCGGGCAGTGCGGCGGGCTATGGCGCGGATTTCCCGGGCACGTCCGGGCACGGCTGGCGGCAGCGGTTGGGTGCGCATGGTGAAGGGCTGGGCTTGTTCGCCGTGCAGGACGAGGCGGGCGGCGGCGTGGTAGGCGCCGAGGTGGGCGAGGTCGTGGTCGGACAGCCTGGGTGCGGTGTGGCGGGCCAGTTCGTGGGCGTCTTCGGGGGAGGCGTTGAAGAAGATTTTGGAGCGGGCGTTGGTGGACAGGCCTTCGCGCAGTTCGCGGGGGAGTTGGCCGAGGTGCTGGTGGGCCAGGGTCATGGCCAGGCGGAATCCTCTGGCTTCGGCGAGCATGTCCTCGATCGGGTAGGGCAGGTTGAGGAAGTTGTGGCACTCGTCGATGACGAGACTGGCGTCGTGCCGTTGGCGTTGCGGGGTGCGGGCGCGGGCGGTGGTGGCCTGCCAGGTGCGGGCGACGACCAGCGATCCGACCAGCCTGGTCGTCTCCTCGCCGAGTGAGCCCTTGGGGATGCGGACCAGGCAGATGCCACCGTCGAGGACCCGGCTCATGTCGACGGTGGAGGGGCCGGCGGCGATGGCGTCGCGGACGAACGGGCGCAGCAGGAACGCCCGGAGCTTGTTCATCAGCGGGCTGATGGCCTGCGAACGCGAGGAGTCGGTCAGTTCCTCGTACCAGGTCCAGAAGCCTCGCAGCACGGGGTCGGTGACCCCGGCGGTGACGCGGGCGCGGAACGCGGTGTCGGCGAGCAGTTTGGGCAGGTCGGCGAGGGTGGCGACGCCGTCCTGGGTGCGTAGGGTGAGGCAGGCGGCGCGCATGACGTCGTCGGTGCGCGGTCCCCAGAACGCCGAGTAGACCCGCCGGAACACCGAGACGAGGTTGTCCACGGTCAGGTCGGTCTCGCCGCCGTCGAGCGGGTTGAGGCACGGCGGGCGGGTCTTGCTGTCGGCGTCGAAGAGCACGACCCGGTCGGCGGCCGAGCGGGGCAGGCGGGAGAGCACGTCGGTGACCAGGTCGCCTTTGGGGTCGATCAGGACGATGCCGCGTCCGGCCTCGGCGTCGGCCAGGATCATGTTCCCGAGCAGGGTGGACTTGCCCGAGCCGGTGGCGCCGATGACGTGCAGGTGGTGGCGGGCGTCGGGCACGCGCAGTGCGACGGGACGCGGGTGGCCGGTGTCGGTGACCCCGAGCGGTTTGGCTTCCGGGCCGGGTGTGGCGATTCCGGGTGGGGGTGCGATGGCGCGGGCTCCGGCGCGCTGGACACCGGGGACGGCCTCGTCGACCGGCAGGTGCGCGATCGCCGCCAGCTCGGGCACTGACAACAGGTCGCCGCGGCCGAGGCGGCGGGAGTTGATGACACGGTCCGGGTGGTGCAGGCGGCGGCGGGTGTAGTGGTTGTGCTCGGTGTAGGAGGCGAACGAGGCGGCCAGGGCGTGGGCCCGGCCGCGGGCGGTCTCCCGGGCCCGCCGGACCTCGTCCTGGTCGGTGTCGGTGGGCAGCAGGGTGGCTACGGCGTAGCGCACGACGGTCTCGAACTGGCTGCCGCGCTGCTTGCCGACGATGGCGCGGTTCTGCGCCGCGAACTCCAGGCTGGTCTGCGGGTCGCTGTGCAGGGACCCGGTCCTCGTTCGCGACGTCGCCGGACCCTTCGGTCGGGACGGGCCCGGGGTGACCGCGTCCAGCAGGCGACTGATCAGCCGGGTCGAGCCACCGGTGTGCACACGGCGTGCCGCTCGGCGCGCGCGTTGCACTCGGCGACCGGTGACCGGGCGCGCCAGCACCTGGACGCAGGCGTACTCGTCGCGGCCGAGTCCGACCGGGGCTCCGAGCAGGGCGCGGAGGGGGTCGGCGTCGAAGCCGCTGCGCAGGGGCAACGCTTCGGGGCGGGCCAGCCGCAGCTCACCGCCGACCACCAGCCGCCGCTGTCCCTCACCCGGCACTGGCAGGGGTGGCTCCGCGGGGCCGACGCGGGTGTGGGCGCCGGGCCAGGCCGCCTCCACGGCGCGTTCGACCAGGCCGGGCGGGATGACGCCGGGCACCCACAGCCGGATCGCGACCCCGCTCTCGGAGAAGGTGTACTCGTAGGCGACGTGTGGTTGGCCGCTGAACGCCCGCCGCCATCCCGGTCGCAACAGGCCCACCAGGTTGGACCACAGCGCCGCGCCGCCCGCGGGATCGACCTGGGGTGGCGCGAGCACGGTGATGTGGCGGGCGTCGGCGAGCAGGAGCCGGTGGCAGCGCCGGGCCCACTGACGGCGGCCGATCACGGTCAGTGTGACGAGCACGGTGAGGACCGGAGTCACGATCGGGCCCCACTCCAGCGCGAGGTCATGCAGCCGGTCCACCAGCGCCGGCAGCGCTCGGCCCGGATCGTGCAGGTAGTCCTCCAGCCATCCCGTCAGCAACGGGGTCGAGGACGGCACGGTGGCGTTGGAGTCTGATGGCTGCGGCAGGGCAGCCGCTGTGCGCCCAAGCATGGTGAAGTCCTCCGCAGGTTGAGGTGCGGGGTGGGTCAGGTGGCGGAGCTGTCGCCGTCTGAGCCCAGGTCGACGAAGGCGGCGTCGGCTTGGTTCTCCGGATCGGTGGTGTCGGTGTAGGTGGCGAGTTCGGCCGGGTCGCTGGTGACCAGCTGGTGTTCGGTGGGGGAGGCGATGGCGTGGAACGCCACTCGCTGCGTGCCCGCCGACAGCAGGCCCTGCCCGCGGTCGGCGGAGAGCAGGAATTGCCGTTCTCCGGCGGACAGGTCGAAGGTGCGGGTGATTTCGTCGATGGCCTGGGAGGCCTGGCGCAGCAGGATTTGGGTGGCGGCGTTGGCCACGACGGCCTTGCCGAGGTCGCTGCCGAGGACGTCGGCGGTGTCCTGGGTGGCGACGGTCAGTCCGGCCCAGTGCTTGCGGGAGGCCTTGGCCATGCGGAACAGGAACTCCGCCCCGGAGGGCTGTTTCATCAGCAGCCACGCCTCGTCGACCACGACCAGGCGCGGGCGGCGCATCGCGGGGTTGGACACCCGCCGCCACACCGCGTCCAGCGTGAGCAGGGTGCCGATGCCTTTCAGCTCGTCGGGCAGGTCGCGCAGGCTGAACACCACGAGGTGACCCTCGGGGGTGACGCTGCTGGGCCCGTCGAACAGCTGCCCGAAGGCGCCGTCGACGAACGGGTGCAGTCTCGCCGCCAGCTTGCCCGCAGTGTGGTCTCCGGTCTGCCCGGCGTCCGCGAGCCGGTCCCGCAAGACCCGCAGGGTCGGCGATGGACGGGTCCAGGTGCGCGGGTCGGCGGTGATGCCTACCGACTGGTAGGTGGCGGCGATCGCCCGGTCCAGCGCAGCCCGTTCGTCCGCCGTCGGCTCGCCGCCCAGCAGCACGGCCAGGACGGTGTGCAGAAACAGCGACCGGCGCACGAGCGCGTCCTTCGGGGCGGTGCGGTGTCCGTCGGCGCGGGTGTGGACGGGCAGGTCGAACGGGTTGAGCCGGACACCGGGCGCGCCGAGGTGGACGTAGGTGCCGCCCACCGCGGCGGCCAGGCGGGCGTACTCGTCCTCGGGATCGACCACGGCGATCTCGACGCCCCGGTACAGCGACCGCAGCAGTTCCAGCTTGACCAGGTAGGACTTGCCGGCGCCGGAGCGGCCGAGGATCACGGCGTTGTGGTTGTGCATGCCTTCGCCGAACCGGTCCCAGTGCACCAGTCCCTGGGAGCCGATGTTGTAGCCGTAGAGCACTCCGGCCGGCGCGGCCACGGAGGTGGGGTCGGGTGCGGGTAGGTCGGGGCTGGTGAACGGGAACGCCGCGGCCAACGCGGAGGTGTCGAAGGTGCGGCGCATGCCGATCAGGTCCAGGCCCATCGGCAGGGTGGACACCCACCCCTGCAACGACCGGTAGGTGGTGTGCTTGGCGTCGAGCAGCAGCGAGGCGCACAGTGCCCGCAGCGCGGCCACCTCGTCGGCGAGGTCGTTCTCGGAGGTGGCGTGGACGGTGAGGTACAGCCCGACGCGGAACAGCTTGCCCTCGCCTCGGGCGACGCGGTGGGACAGGTCGTAGGCGTCTTCGGTGGCGGCCTCGACGTGCGGGTCGAACAGGCGGCCGTGTTCGGCGGTGTGCCGCCGCCCGGCCTCCAGCCTCGCCAACTGCTTCTTCAACCGGGTGGCGGCGGTGGTCGGGTCGATCGGCTCCACGTGCAGCGAGACGTCCAGGCGTCCGGGGTAGGTCAGCAGCGGCGCGAGCCAGCCGGGGTGTACCTCGCGGGGGAAGCCGACCATCACGAACGACGAGACCCATTCGCCGCCGACCTCCAGGTGCCGGGCGGCGACCGACAGGGCGTCGGGAGTGAAGGCGGCGGCCGTCGAGGACGCTGTCGGGCTGGCCGGGCGGCGGTGGCGCCGTGCGCGGGAGGCCATCAGGACCACTGCCTTTCGTCGAAGTCGTCCTCGGTCGGGTCCGCGGTGGTGGTGATGACGTCGTCCGCGCCGGCCAGTCCCGCCGAGGGAGGCAGCAGGCTGTCGGGGTTGCACGCCGAGGCGAGCACGGCGGTGGCCTGTCCGGCGTCGAGCGGGGTGACCGTGATGCCGGCCGGGGACAGCAGTTCGATCGCCTCACCGAGGCGGCGCACCAGTCGCGACTCCGCCGCCCGCCGGGCTCCGGCGTCGACGTGTTCGCCGGCCTGTCTGCGACGTGCGCCGGCCAGTGAGGTGAGCACCGTCAGCGGACCGGGTCCGCCCAGGCCGTCGGTCGGGGCTGCGGTGCCGAGCGGTTCGCGCAGCACGAGCAGGACCTGGCGCCGCAACAGATTGGACTGCCGGCCGAGCTGGTCCAGGTAGTCGGCGTGCTCGTTCGCGGCGGCCTCCAGCGCGGGGTGCGGCAGCCCGCCCGCGCGTTCGCGCAGCTCGGCGATCGGGGCGGACAGGTCCAGGTGTTCGGTGCGCACGAGCACCTGCACCGGGGCGGTCAGCGAGTGCAGGTAGCGGCCGAACGAGGCGACCAGCGACTCCTGCTCGGCCGGGGTGCGCAGCGCGAAGTTCACCGTGCCGGCGACCGCCACGACGGTCAGTCCGTCGGCGCCCAGGTCGATGACCCCGGTGTCGGTGACGGCCTCGGCCGGCAGCCGCAACGCCGACGGCGCGACCTGCTCGGAACGCGCCGATCCGTTTCTGCCCGGCGTGTCTGCGGCGGTCTCGTGGGCAGCGGTGGCGAGCCAGGTCGGGACCGGGCGCACGCCTTCGGGTGCGGTGACGCGGTGGCGTGGGGCCAGGCGTTGGCCGATCGCGGCGAGCAGCAGCCTGTCCATCGGGACGCCGTCGCGTCGGCCGAGGGCGAGCATCGCCGAGGCCGCGCCGAGCGGGACGGCGAGCACGGCGAACACCGGCAGCGGCACCAGCGTGCGGGTGGCCGCCCACAGCAGGTAGAGCACCGCCCCGGCGGCGGCGAGGATCGCCAGCTGGCGTGCGGTCAGCGGTCCGAGGACGCGGTCGTGCAGGTCGACGTCGGCCGGGATGCGGACGGGGTGACTCATCGGTGCTCACCCGCCTGCCGCACGGACCGTGCGCGAGGAGCAACAGGTGCACCGCCGAGTGGTGTCGGTGCCGCATCGGGCGGGGACGGTGGTCGGAACAGCACGGGCGCGGGTGTGTGGGTCCTGGCGCGGCGGCCGTGCGCGCCGGGCTGAGACGGCGCGGCGGATCGGAACACCGGCACCTGAACCGGACTGCCCGCCCTGACCGGGGAAGCCGGAACCTCCTCGGTGGGCGGCCGGAACCTGAGCTCCGGCGGCACGGGCGCGGTGCGCATCGGCGTCGCAGGACCCGCAGGGGTGTGGCAAGGTCGGGCGTCCTGTCCCGCCGCACGGAACACCGGTGCCGCGGCGATGCCCAGCGGGTGTGCTGCAGGAACCGACGGCTCACCGGTGGCGGGGGAAGCGGCGTGGAACTCCGCCGCGGTCGTGCTGCCCGCCGGGTTCCAGTGCGCGAGGTCGTGCGTGGGCGTCTGGGGTGTGGGCTGGAGGAACCGCAGATGCTGCCGGCCGGACACGGTGCGCCGTCGCGCGAACTCCTGGGCGCGTTGGGCGGTGAGGCGACGCCCGATCGCCTCGGGGCCGAACACGCCGTTGACGCCGCCCCACTCCCTCACCGGCGCGGGCCACCCAGGGTCCCGCCCACGAGAGGCCCCGGCACCGTGGCGCGCACCGCCCGCCGTGGACGCGGCGCGGGCACCTCTGGTTCGGCCGCCGAGCAGGCCCATCGTCTTGCCGACCACGAACGCGTGCGCCAGGCCGCCGACGAACGATCGGCGTCCGCCACCGATGCCGATCTGCCGCATCACCCAGCCGGGGATCTTCACCAGGATCCACACCAGGGCGATCAGCACGACGAGGTTGACCAGCCCGTCGGGTGTCGGGGCGCCGAAGAAGTGGAAGCCGCCGGGTTGCAGGAACACCTTCACCGCGCAGATCAACGCCAGGCTCTGCCCGACCTGGATGCCCAACACCCCGGCCCCGGCGCGCCAGAACCAGTACGCCAGGCCCTCGGTCTGCGGCAGGCCGTGCCACATCACCGCCAACGGCGCCCCGGCCAGCAGGATCACCGTGAGCGCGACCCGCACCACGTAGCCGACCAACAGCGCGACCAAAAGAACGGTGAGCACCACCGACAACACCCCGGCGAACAACCCGCCCGACACCAGCGAACCCGCCACCAGACCGACGAACAACTCCGTTACCGCCTGCCCGGAGGACTGCGGATCCAACCCGTCGCCGAGCACCGCCAGTGACGCGGCGTTGGCCAGACCGATGGCGTGCCCGGCGACCACCAGACTGAGATTGGCGGCCAGGAACCCCACCACGACCCGCGGCGCGATCTCACGGACCGAGTAGCGGACCTGCACGCTCTCGTGCCCCATCAGCACGACGCCGGCCAGCACCACCAGCAGCGAGTAGACCGCCACCGCGACCAGCCGCGACTGCTCCCAGATCTCCCCGACCCGGGGCAGGTCGGCCGGTGTCGGCGTGGACAGCAGGGTGCCGCCCAGCCACCCCAACAACGTGTTCAGCGACTCGCCGACCAACAGGTGCAGGAACCCGGCGATGCCCTCCCCGATGCACGCGCCCGGGTTGAGAATCCCGCACTCGGCGTCCGCGGGAGGCACCGGCACGGCGCCCGTCGGGGAAACGGGCTGTGGCGAGGTCGGGGTCGGTCGTGGCAGACACCCGAGTGGGGGAGGTTGTTCGGGCTGCGGGGCAAGGCACGGGTTCGACGGCGCCGAAGGCGACAGTGTTCTCGTCGGGCCCGGTGGGCAAGGCACGGGGTACGGCCCTGGTCCGGCACAGGGATCCGTCGGCTGGGCAGGACGCGGCGAGGCCGGCTGCGCGGACGCGGACACCACCAGAACGCAAGCCAACGAGACGACCACACCGGCGAGCACCACCCACACGGCGCGGTGACGCCGACGCAACACCTGCCGCGTCGTGTCGCCGCGGCCGGTCGACGACGTCGCGACCTGCACGCCGGTCGCAGCTTCGGCCGGCGGTGGCCGGTGAGAACGCGGGATGGATGAGATGGGCATGGCTAGGCCCCCACGATCCCTTTGAGCACGCTGACCACCAGCGGCGCGAGCGCGGCCAGGCCGTAGCCGATCCCGGCCGACTTGAACGCCTGCTTGGCCTTCTCCTGCTCACCCGGGTCGCCGCTGCCGAACACCCGACGCACCCCGCCGATGGTCAGGAACACCGTCGCCAACCCGGCCAGGATCCCCATCAACCAGTTGCGCATGTTGGTCAGGACCTCGTCCACGCTGCCCGCCACCGCGAGCACCACGGTCTCCGCGTGCGCGGTCACCCCGGACACGAACAACGCCGGCACCAGCAGCGCGACGAGCACCAGCGCACGACGGGGCGTGCGTCCGCGAACCACCGCACAGGTCGGACGAGCCATGGTGTTGTAGCTGCGCGCACCGGGATCGGAACTGGTGGTCGGCCGGGCTTGTGAGGCGTTCCCGCGCAGGCCCGGTGCCCGACCGCGGACGGTCCGCCGATCGAGGGGGATGCGGTGGTGGCGAAGACGGGTAAGAGGTCGGGTCAGGCGCATCGCGACGCTCCCGGAGTCGGGCCCGACGACCGCTGTGGCGACTGCCGCGGCGGTGCGGGGGAAGAGGTGGTGGGCGCGGTGGCGGTCGACTGCCTCCCGCGTCCGTGAACTCCGGAAAACGCGCCCCGGGGGGACACGCGCTCTTCGGATTTCCGTGGCGCGCGCTTCCGCAATGACGTTACTGTGCGTGAGGACCGGGTGGCGGTGGTCGCGTGTTCGGCGGCTGCCGTGATGGCGATCGAGTCGGCGACCCGGGTCGCCAGGTCGCGTTCGCCCGCACCGGTGTGCGCGGTGTCCGTGGTGTCGTTGCGCAGGTAGGCGAGCAGTCGGTGCTCGGCGCGTCGGCGCGCCTTCTTCACCGCTTGATACGACATGTCCCGCGTCGTCGCGGCGGCGGTCAGCGGCACGCCTTCCAGACGGGTGGAGCCGATGAGCTCGGCCTCTGATGAGGTGATGGCGCCTTCGGCGACGGCGCGGGCCAGGACGAAGTCGGGATGGCCCGACGGGCACGGCGGCACGATCGAGCGGAACCCGTGGCTGAACGGCACCGGCGCGTCCAACGCCTCGCGCACGCACGCGTGCCCGGCGCGGTAGGCGGCCCACCGCAGCCGCAGCATGATGCGCGGCCGACGCAGGTCGACCTGGCCGAGTTCGGCGACGAACCCGGCCAGGACCGCGGCGTGGATGTCGCTGGGATCCCCGGCGAAGCGCGCCGAGAGCGTGGCGGAGATGGAAATCAGCGCGGGCAGCGCGACACCGACCGCACCGACGGTCCAGGCACCGCCCTCGGCGCGGGCGAGCAGCACCAGGTGCGCCCACACCGCGTCCCGCAACGCCTGGGGGCAGTGGCGGCGCAGCAGCCGGTCGCGCACCTCGTCCAGCGGCACCCGCCGCGCCGGCAGACCGGGGAACAACCGACCGTCGACGCCCACCGGGCGAGGGCCGGCGACCAGCCACTCGAACGCCGAGCGCGCGGCGTCCAACGGCATGTCGTCACGCTCGAAACGCGAGCGCGGAACGGCATCATGCAAACTCATGAAATGACTCCCGGAGCGAGTCGGAACCAATGACTCGACCAGGACGCCACAGAGGGTGGTACCAAACGCTGACCAAACTGGTACAGAACTAGTACCGCAGAGGTGCCGATGATCTCCCCGGAAACCTTCGAGGCCATCGGAAGGTCCGATCAGGCAGCGGTCATGATCCACAAAACAATGATTTCAAGATCCACTCGGATCATACTGTGGCAGCGCCCCAACTGCTCTTACGGTGTAGCGGTACTAGTTCGGTACCAGTCTGGTAATAGCTCTGTGCGGGGGTTGACCGTGTGTCGCTTCCGAGGTTCGAGGCGGCGGCGGATCCATCTGGGAAAAACTGCGAAGGTTCTTCCGGCGGCGAGGCCTCTTGCTGGGCATGCGTCAACGCGCACGACTCTCCGACGCTTCTGGCACGGGCGTGAAAAAGTCGGGAAGTGACCGGCTTCGTGTCCCCGGCAGGTCTGTATTTCGGAGTTTACGGGTGACATCAGCGCCTCACGTCGATAGGCGCGCCAGCTGCTGCGAAGGGGACACCCGTGGCCCGACCCGACCATCCCGACCGCCGTCCTTCCCGACGACACGCCGATGCCGACCACCCCACCGCGGCCCGGCCCGGTGGACGGCGGAGCGGGGACCGGCGCCCCTGGCCGACCGCCCCGACCACCACCCGCGTCAGCCCCGGCAAGCCCACCGCGGGCGCCGCCCACCCGCGGTCACGCGGCTCGTCCTCGACGCCCACTCCCGCCACCGTCTGGACCGCGGGCTCCCACCCGATCGACCTCGACGCCACCTGGCCCACGGCGCTGGTGGAACGGATCGTCACCTCGTTCAGCCGGCCCGCCGCGCAGGTCGTCCTGTTGACCTGGCCGACCCCGGGCGGGGACCGACCGACGGCCGCTTCGGCGGGACTCGACGGCATCCTCGCCCACCCGTCCGGGACCGGGACGGACACCGGATTGACCCATGCCGTGCACGCCGTCGAACGCCTCGACAGGGCGGCGCGCGTGGAACACGTACCGGTCGAGACGCCCGCGACCGACCCGGTCCGTCGTCCTGCCGACAGCGACCTCGCCGCGGACTCCGACCCGGCCCACGCATCCGGTCCGACGGTGCCGGCGTGCGTCGTCGAGCCGGGCTCGCACCACCAGCGTTCGACGTCTTCCGGCGGTGCGGATCTGGTCGTCGCCAACCTGCGCCCGCAGCACTCCGGCACTCGCGGCGCGGACCTGGCCGCGCTGTCCGCGGCCCGCCTGCTGCGGGTCGGCGGCATCCTCGTCGTGCTCACGCACTGTGACTGGACGGCGGGGGAGTTGACCGATCCGACCGGCGCGGTGGTGACCGCCGGGCAGAACGCCGACCTGCTCTACCTCCAGCACATCGTCGCCGTCCACGCCCCCGTCCGCGACGGCCGCTTCCACCTCGCCGACCTACACCCGAACACCGAGGACGCGCAGGACTACGCGCGGCACCGCGCACCGGTGCGCGGACTGCCCGCGCCGCATCGGCGCATCCACTCCGATGTCCTGGTCTTCGCCCAGCCGCACGACCACCAACCGCCGCCCTCGGCGCGAGTGGACGGGCCTTCCCGGGATGGAGATCTCCGATGAGCGCCCCGCGCACTGCCCGGCGCATCCAGCCCGGACCACACCGCCAGGAGGGCATCCCCGTGACCCACGACCACACCAACCGACCGGCCGGCGGCACCGCCGCCGACGTCCTCGCGCACACCTTCTCCGACACCACGGACGCGACCGGTGGCGAGCAGACCCTGCACATCCCGCGCGCCCTGATCACCGCACTCGACACCCCGACCGCCCCTGCGGACGGCCCGGTGGACACGACGTCGGGCGGCCTGCGCGAGGACCGGTCCGAGTCGCCCGCGGTCTCGGTGTGGACCACCGCGCAGGCGTCCCCGGCCACCCAGCGCAAGAACACCTACGTCCCGGAGTCGACCGCGCACCCGGCCAAAATGCTGCCCGAGGTCGTCCGGCACGCCGTCGCCCACTACACCGAGCCGGGCGAGTTGGTGCTCGACCCGATGTGCGGCATCGGCACCACCCTCGTCGAAGCCGTCCGACTCGGACGCCGCGCGGTGGGCGTGGAGTACGAGCCGCACTGGGTCGACGTCGCCCGCGCGAACCTCGACCTCGCCACGGCGCAGGGCGTCGACCACGACGCGCGGGTCTTCCACGGCGACGCCCGCCAACTGCTCACCCTGCTCCCGCCCGAGTACGTCGGGCAGGCGGCGCTGGTCGTGACCTCCCCGCCCTACGGACCCTCCACACACGGACAGGTCGCGGTCGCGCCCGGTGCCGGGGTGCAGAAGTACCACCACCTCTACGGCAACACCCTCGACCGCGGCAACCTCGCCAACATCGGCCACCACCGCCTGCTGGCCGGCTTCACCCGCATCCTCGCCGCCCTGCGCACCTTCCTCAAGCCGGGCGGGCACGTCGTCATCACCATCCGCCCCTGGCGCGAGCACGCCGAGCTGATCGACCTGCCCTCCCAGATCCTGGCCTGCGGATGCACCGCCGGACTCGTCCCGGTCGAACGCGACGTCGCCCTGCTCGCCCGCGCCGCCGACACCGACCTGGTCACCCGCGGCTCGTTCTTCCAACGCGACTTCATCCGCAAACAACGCGAAGCCGGACTACCGCTGCACCTGATCGCCCACGAGGACGTCCTCGTCTTCCGCACCGCCCTGCACAAGACCACAGGCGGGTCCTCGGCGAGCGTGACCGACCTCGGGCAGTTCCGTTCGACACGGTCCGCCGACCACCTCGATGACGGTCCCGCGCGGCGAGGCCGGGCGGCATGACCGGGCACCGTTCACCCCGCTCGCCTCGTGCGCGGGCGGCACGTCCGCTCGCTCTCGCCCCGGTGCCGGCGGTGACGCCGGGGCCGGGGCGAGGCCCCTCCAACGCCGAGGCCGGTCCGGTCGTGGGATCGCTGTGCACCGGCTGCGGCGGCCTGGACCTCGGCGTGCTGACCGCACTCGGTGGCGGCCGGATCGCCTGGGTCGCCGACCCCGACCCGCACATCGCCCAGATCCTCGCCGCCCGGATGCCGGGCGTTGCCAACCTCGGCGATCTGCGGCACATCGACTGGCCTGCGGTCGAGCCGGTCGACGTGCTCGTCGCCGGATTCCCGTGCCAGGACATCTCCGCCGCCGGGAAGCGCGCCGGCATCGAGAAGGGAGGCCGCAGTGGTCTCTGGGTCGACATCGTGGCAGGCCTTCGCCTACTACGACCAGCGCTCGTCGTCGTGGAGAACGTCGCCGCGCTTCGCTGGCGCAACGGCGGCCTCCACCGCGTACTCGGCGACCTGGCCGAAGCGGGGTACGACGCGGCATGGCGTAGCGTCCGCGCCTCCGACATCGGAGCAGCCCACCGCCGCGAACGCGTGTTCCTGCTCGCCTGGCCCCGCGTGCCCCGGCCCGGTCGCGGAGACGGGGACGCCAGCCGCGCACGACGGCTCGTCCAACGGCACCACGGCCGCGAGCGGACAGGGTGGCCCGACGCCGCAGGACGAGCTCCGGCTGCTGCCGACCCCCAGGGCCTCGGACACCGGAACGGCGGGCCGCAAGGCCGGGCGGGGATTCCGTCCGCCGCTGTCGCAGCAGGTGCTCCCGCTGGTCGCGCCGGAGGCGTTGCTGCCCACACCACGCGCCACCGACGGCACGAAAGGTTGCCCCGCGCAACGAGGCTCCAAGGGCGACCTGATGCTGCCCTCGGCAGTCATCCGGCTGCTCACCCCGACCAGGGGCCGGGCAGGAAAGACCACCTCGTAGCCGCGCCCGACCCGACCGGCGGCTCCGCCGGCGAGGCGACCGTCCAGCCGTCGTCCGAGACGGTGGACTGGGGTGTCTACCAGCCGGCGATCCACCGCTGGGAAACCGTGCTCGGCCGTCCGACGCCGCACCCGACCCAGCCCGGCAACCACGGCCGCCCGGTGCTCGCACCCGCCTTCGTCGAGCACCTCATGGGCCTGCCTCCCGGATGGGTCACCGACCTCCCCCTGCCCCGCACCGCGCAGCTGCGGGCACTGGGCAACGGCGTGGTCCCCCAGCAGGCCGCCCACGCGGTGTCCCTGCTGCTCGACGACCTCGCCGAACTTCGCCACACCGACCCCCGGCCCCCGGCCGGCAAGGAGGTGCTCGCGGCATGACCGCACGAAACCCGGCGGCGCCCGATCGCGGACCCGCCCTGCGACTGCTGTCCCTGGGCGCCGGAGTGCAGAGCACCACCGTGCTGCTGCTGGCCTGCGAAGGCGAAATCCCGAGCTTCGACGCCGCGCTGTTCGCCGACACCGGCTGGGAACCACGCGCCGTCTACACCAACCTCGACCGCCTGACCGCCCACGCCGAACGCAACGGCATCCCGGTGCACCGGGTCACGGGCGGCAACATCCGCACCGACGCCCTCGACCCGAAGCACCGCTTCGTCTCCATGCCCCTGCACACCCTCAACCCCGACGGCACCCGCGGGCTCGCCCGTCGCCAGTGCACCAGCGAATACAAGATCATCCCGTTGAAGAAGACCGCCCGCGCACTGCTGGGCTACCCGCACCCACGCCGCGTGCCACGCGGGGTCTATGTCGAGCAGGCCATCGGGATCAGCATCGACGAGATCGGCCGCGCCCGCGACTCCGGGCTGCGGTTCCTGCGCAACGTCTTCCCGCTGATCAACCTCGGCTTCGACCGGGCGAAGTGTCTGGAGTACCTCGCCGAGCGGGGCTTCGGGCAGACGGTGAAGTCGGCCTGCGTCGGGTGCCCGTTCCACGGCAACGCGGGCTGGCGCTGGGTACGCGACCACGACCCGCACGGGTGGGCCGAGGCGGTCGAGTTCGACCGCGCCATCCGCCACGGCTACCCCCATGCCACCGGTCGAGGACAGCAGTTGCGCGGGCAGTACTTCCTGCACCGCTCCTGCCTTCCGCTGGACCAGGTCGACCTCGACGTGCCCGCGAGGGGCAAGCGGCATCTGCGCCTGGTCACGGCCGAGCCCGAGGGTGACGAGGACGATGACCCGGACGGCTGCTCGCCGTGGTCTTGCCGTTCCGGCGAACCGGTCACCGACCCGGCGCCGCACACCGGGCCCGGGGAGAGCGCGGCATGAGCGCAACGCCACCGAGGGCGGCGACGGACACGTCCTCGAAGGACACCTCCGCCGCGACGAGGCCGACATCGCGCCCGGCTCCATGGCGGCCCGTGGTCCAAGGGGTGGCGACGTCAATTGGGTACCTGCTCCTGCTCGTCGCGGCCAACATCGCCTCAGCGCACTGGCCGCCGCTGTCCTTCGGTGGGCTGTTGGTGCCGGCGGGCACGGTGTTCGCCGGAGCCTGCCTGACCGCTCGCGACCTGCTGCACGAGGCGCTCGGACCACCCGGAGTCGTCGTGGGCATCCTGGCCGGGACCGCGGTGTCCGCTGCGCTGGCCTCGCCCCGGATTGCGTTGGCGTGTGTGGTGGCCTTCACCGTCTCCGAGGCCCTCGACACCCTGGTCTACGCACGACTGCGCCACCGCGGCCGGTTGGGTGCGGTCGCGGGGTCCAACGCGGCGGGGGTCGTGGTCGACAGCCTGCTGTTCGTCCCACTGGCTTTCGGTGGACCCGCCGCCGTGCCCGGCCAGATCGCAGGCAAAGCGGTAGCCACCCTCCTCAGCCTGACCGTCCTGTACGCCACGGGTGCCGCACGTCGGGCAGGACGGCCGTGAAGTTCTACCTGGGCACCCACCAGCCGTCCTGGCTGGCCCGCGACCTCGGCGTGCCGCTGCTGGTCAGCCACCGCCGCCTGGCCGACCGCCGCAGCCTCCCGCGTGCCACCGATCCGTGGGCGCTGGATTCGGGCGGGTTCACCGAGCTGTCCCTGCACGGCCGGTGGCGCACCACCCCGGCCGCCTACGCCGCGGCGGTGCGCCGCTACGCCACCGAGATCGGCCGGCTCGACTGGGCCGCACCCCAGGACTGGATGACCGAACCCCACGTCCTGGCCCGCACCGGGGCGAACCTGCGCACCCACCAACACCGCACCGTCACCAACTACCTCCGGCTGCGCGACCTGGCACCCGACCTGCCCATCATCCCCGTCCTGCAAGGACAGTCCATCACCGACTACCACCGCTGCGCCGACCTCTACGAACACCACGACATCGACCTGGCCGCACTCCCGCGCGTCGGGGTAGGCAGCGTCTGCCGCCGCCAGCACACCGCCGAGGTCGAACAGATCGTCCGCTCGCTGGCCGCCCGCGGCTACCGCCTGCACACCTTCGGCGCCAAGGCCCTCGGCCTGGCCCGCTACGCCGACGTCATCACCTCCAGCGACTCCGCCGCCTGGAGCCTGCACGGCCGCTACACCCCCGGCTGCACGCCGAGCCACCGCAGCGAATCCAACTGCCTGCCCTTCGCCCTGCGCTGGCACGACCGCCTCCAACACGCGCTCTCCCCGCCCGCAGCCGACCACCCGAGACGCACGAACTCCACCCGGACCACGACAACCAGACCCACCGGACCGCGACCTGCCACGGCACCAACTGGCAGACCGGCGTCCCGACCTACCACCGGTCGCCGGCCGGTCCGACCGCACCCGAACCACTCCAGAAGGGCCACCGCATGAACGACACACGACGCCCACTGGGGCGACTGCGCCGCCGCGGCATCACCACATCCCGTTCCACAGAGGACCAGGCCATCGGAATACCCTCCGCTGAACCCTCGACGTACGCCGACACCCCAACCGTCCCGGAGCGATCCATCCTGGACCACACCGACGTGGTGCTCTACACCCCGGAACAGGCCGCGGCGATGTTGCAGGTCCGACCGTCCTGGCTGCGCCGCCGTGCCGCCGCCCGCGCGGTGCCGTGCCGCTTCCTGGGCAAGCACCTGCGCTTCGCCCGCGACGACATCGACCAGATCGCCGAGGCGGCCAAGCGGACACCGCAGACCCCGACAAGGGCGTTCACCCACACCGGTCGCCTTTCACGACGCGCTTGATTGTCTCCGAACACCACGCGTCCATATGTCCGTCAGCACCGCCGAACAGCACCGGAGACGATCGTGGCCTACGTCGAGCCAGCGGGAAAAGACCTGTGGCGCGTCCGCTACCAACGCGACGACGGCGCCCTGGCCTCCCTGTCCGGCTTCACCTCCAAGGACGCCGCCCAGGACAAAGCCGACAGCATCAACAAGGCACAACGCGGCGCAGGCCACCCCGACCCTGCCGCCGGACGGATGCCAATGGCCCAGTGGGCCGAGCTGTGGTTCGACTCCATCGACGTCGCCAGAACCACCCGCGCCCAATACCTCAGCCTGACCCGCAACCACCTCCTGCCCCGCTGGGGCACCAACCCCGTCGAGGCCATCGGCAACCTCGCGGTGCACACCTGGGCCAACCAACTCCGCGCCCGAGGCCTGGCGGTGAGCACCGTGAAGACCATCGTCAAGCTGCTCACGATGATGCTCGCCGACGCCGCCGACGAAGGCCTCATCCCCACCAACCCCGTCCGCCCCCGCCGACGCGGACGCCGCAACCGCACCCGCACACCCGAACGCCTCTGGGCCACCCCCGAACAAGTCCTGCACATCGCCCTGCAAGCCGCCCGCCTGGTCGGCAACTGGGCCGGCGTCCTGGACATCACCGCCGCCTGGACCGGCGCCCGCTGGGGCGAACTCGCCGGCCTGCAACGCATCAACACCCACCTCGACGACGGCTGCCTGGTCGTCGACCCCGACATCGGCTCCCTCCACGAAGTCGACGGCCGGCTCGAACTCGGCCCACCCAAAACCCCCGAGTCCGCCCGCACCATCACCCTGCCCCCGTTCCTGATCGACCTGCTGCGCCACCACCTCGACACCCATGACCACCCCCACGTCTTCGTCACCGCCGACCACCAGCTGCTGCGCCGCTCCAACCACTCCCGCCGCGCCATGCGCCCCGCGGCCGACGGCAACCGCCACCGCCACAACCCCGCCATCCGCCTGGACCCGGTCAAACCCGGCCTGACCTTCCACGGCTTCCGCCACAGCCACAAAACCTGGCTCATCGCCGATGGCCTGCCCGAAGTCGCCCAAGCCCGCCGACTCGGCCACAAACTCCCCGACAAGATCCAGGAGATCTACTCCCACGTCGCCCCCGAAGTCGAAACCCGACTCCTCAACTGCCTGCAGAAACGATGGACCGACGCCCTCGCCGGGTTCCACCTCACGACCAGCCCCGTCAATACCCCATGGTCCCCGCCGGGACTGCCCGAAGCCTGATGACATGCAGCCCACTGCCCGCCAGCTCCACCGCCTTCCCGGAAGACACCCCGCAGGACGCTGGCGACGTAGAGGGCGGTCACGCCGGACACCGTCACAAGATTCGAATGACGGTCAACTCCACGGCCCAGGGCCGGTGCCCACCCGTTGCCGAGGGCGGGCGCAGGGGCAGGACACGGGGCTGTGCGCCACCGTGCTCAGCATCGCCACCAGCGTATGAGACCGTGGACGCATGCAACTCTGGGAACGAGCGACCGACAGAAATGGAGTGAATGAGAAACACTGTTTCGGTTCGTAAACCTGCTGGTCGCGAAGCCTCGACCCCGCGCACGCGGGGGTGTTCCCCTCACGGATCCGGGTGTAGTCCGGCGTGGCCACTCGACCCCGCGCACGCGGGGGTGTTCCCACCGAGGCGATGATGCACGGCGAGCGTCCCGACCTCGACCCCGCGCACGCGGGGGTGTTCCGTTCTCCACCTCGTCGTAGCCGCGGCCGCCCTTCTCGACCCCGCGCACGCGGGGGTGTTCCGCGCCGGCGCACCCGGTCCGCACGCGGGGAGTGCTCGACCCCGCGCACGCGGGGGTGTTCCCCATGTGGTGGCCGGAGTTCCAGCGCGCGTTGGCTCGACCCCGCGCACGCGGGGGTGTTCCGGCCGGTTGCAGGATCTCGCGGGTAATGGTGCCCTCGACCCCGCGCACGCGGGGGTGTTCCGTGGCGGTAAAGTAGCGACAGCGAACGCCATCCCTCGACCCCGCGCACGCGGGGGTGTTCCGCTCGACTCGGTCAACCTGAAGAACAACTCCATCTCGACCCCGCGCACGCGGGGGTGTTCCCACGGCGTCGGTCACCGACAGGGCTTCGGTGGTCTCGACCCCGCGCACGCGGGGGTGTTCCCCCCATTAGATGGGGTTGCCCCACCCCCTGCTGCTCGACCCCGCGCACGCGGGGGTGTTCCGGGCAGGGGCACGTCGACGAACCGCTGCACGGGCTCGACCCCGCGCACGCGGGGGTGTTCCGATGGACAGCTGCCATGGAGTTCCTGCTCGGCACTCGACCCCGCGCACGCGGGGGTGTTCCCCTGACGATCACCGGCCGTCCCTGTCCCAGGATCTCGACCCCGCGCACGCGGGGGTGTTCCCCAGAACCGGACGCCGCCGCCGGTGGGCGACCACTCGACCCCGCGCACGCGGGGGTGTTCCCTACAGACCCGGGGAGCACGTCACGGTCGCGGGCTCGACCCCGCGCACGCGGGGGTCTTCCTCCCGCCACTCCGGCTTCTCCCACCACGGCCCCCTCGACCCCGCGCACGCGGGGGTGTTCCGCCGGCGACGTGACCGGGAGCATCCGGTTCGACCTCGACCCCGCGCACGCGGGGGTGTTCCCTGTTCGCCAGACAGGGCCCTGCCATGCAGCCGCTCGACCCCGCGCACGCGGGGGTGTTCCGTCGTGCACCCGGATGTACTGCGAGTGGGAGTCCTCGACCCCGCGCACGCGGGGGTGTTCCGCTGGAGATCCTCGGGATTGTCGGCTACCAGGGCTCGACCCCGCGCACGCGGGGTGTTCCATTGTGTCCTGCCTCAGCTGGTGTGGTGGAGGACTCGAGCCGCGTACCTGGGATGCGGGATTGTTTCGATCACGATAAGTCCGGAGTAGGCGATCCGGGCCTCATGCTTGGGTAAGTGGTTGGCATCCCGTGGTGGGCCGACTTCCGTCATGGCAGACCTGCCCTGTTCCCACTGGCACCTTGTGGTGCGAGGTGTGCTTAGTGGGATGGACAAGCGGTCTACTTGGTCTTGGTTGCGCATGCGCTCACGGGTGGCCAGCTGTGCCGCGCCGCTCGATACCCGATCCTGTTGCTTGTCGTTGGCCGCGAATAGATGACGGTCATGGCCGTTTACATGAGGAACGATCACAATATTCTGTCTCTCGGGGTGTAACGCGCTCGCCGTGTAACTCGATTGGGTGAACATCTTCTGATTTGATCGTTCGTGCGTTCGGGCGCGCAGAAGATGCTCCGCGTGTGAAGCGCTGTTGGTGCTGTAGTCCTGCGGCGTGTGCTCTTGATGTGTTGCCGTGGTCGAGGGGGTAGAGAGTGGTCGGCGCCGCCGCCATCGCCGCTGGCTTGGGGTATGACTCCGAGACCTGCGTTCGGTTGGGAGCGCTGTGGGGCAAGTCCCGCAAAAATGCGGGCGGAACCGTGAACCTGGTCTTGTCCCATCTTTTCGACACGGCTGCGGTCGCCGAGATGATCTGGGATCACTTTCTCGCCCGGTCGACCAAGGAGTTGCTGGACCGGGTGTCCGGCGGACGCGGGCGGATGTTCTTCGCGTGGTTGTGCGGTATCCACGACTGCGGGAAGGCGACACCGGCGTTCCAGGTCTTGGATGACGAGGGCGCCTCGCGAGTGAGGGCAACGGGGTTGTCCTGGTCTGCGGCGGTGCGGCCCGGTATGGGCTGGCGGCACGACCGGGCCGGTGCCCGCTTGGCGATGGACAGGCTGGCCGAAGCCGGGTGGGCCGGTGACAGCGTGGAGTGGGTCTGGCCGTTGATCGGGGGCCACCACGGGATCTTCCCGAGCCACCGTCAGGTCTGCGGTCCCAAGTCGCGGGGTGAGGGACAGGGTCGCGGCGAGGGTTGGTCACGGGTGCAGCGCGCGGTGGTCGAGGTGTTCACGCGGGCGGTGGGTTTTTCCGACCTCGCATCGGTAGAGCCGGTGGAGGCGCCGACCCGCGCCGAGCAGTTGCAGCTGAGCGGTCTGGTCGTCATGGCGGACTGGATCGCCAGCGACGAGCGGCACTTCGTCGGTATCGACGATCTCGGCGCGGTGAGCATGTCCTCGGCGCGCGAACGGGCCGGGAAGGCATGGCAGGCGCTGCGGCTGCGCGGTGGATGGGGACGGTTGAACGCCGTCGAAGGAGACGTGGTCGCGGCCCGTTTCGGGTGTCCGGCCCGGCCTTTCCAACGTGATCTGGTCGAACGCGCCCGGTGTATGCCGGCTCCGGGCCTGCTGATCGGCGAGGCGCCGATGGGAGAGGGCAAGACCGAGGCGGCGTTGGCGGCGGCGGAGGTGCTGGCGACCAGGTTCGGCGCCGACGGTGTGTTCGTGGGCATGCCGACGCAGGCGACCTGCGACCCGATGTTCACCCGCGTGCGCAGGTGGGTGGCCGGGGTGTCGCCTGGACTTGAGGATCATGTCGTGCTGTTGCACGGCAAACGGGACTTCAACGCCGAGTGGAAGAAGATGGTCGAGGCCGGTGGCGGAGACCCGGACGACTGGTTCCGCGGCGTCGGCGAGGACGAGTTCGGCATGTCGACCGACGATTACGGATTCGACGGCGGCCAAGCGGATCCTTCGGGGCCCGCGCAGTGGCTGTTGGGGCGGTTGAGGGGCTTGTTGGCACCGATCGTGATCGGCACCGTCGACCAACTGCTGCACGCCGCCACCTGCACCAAGCACGTGATGCTGCGTATGGCGGGGCTGCTGGGCAAGGTCGTCATCCTGGACGAGGTGCACGCTGCCGACGTGTACATGTCCCAGTTCCTGCACGAGGCGCTGCGCTGGTTGGGGCAGGCCCGTGTTCCGGTCATCCTCTTGTCGGCCACGCTGCCGGCTCACCAGCGCCGGGAACTCCTCGATGCGTACCTGACCGGCGCCCGTACCGGGGAGGCCGCCACACCGTCTTCGCCGCCGAGTGTCACGGGCTACCCCAACACCACCACCGCCTGCGTCCACGATGAGCCGCCGGTGCAGGCGACGCCTTCCGAGGGGTGGCGGACCTCGCAGCCCGTTCACGTGCGGACCCTGACCGAAACGAACGCGGGCGAAGGGGAGTTCGACGAGCTCACGGCCCTGCTGCGCGACCGCCTGTCCGACGGCGGCTGTGCGCTGGTCATCCGCAACGACGTGCAGCGCGCGCAGGAGACCTACCGGTGGCTGGTCCGCAGCTTCGGCGAGGACGTTCGGCTGCTGCACGGCCGGCTTGCCGTCGAGCCCCGCGCCACCCGCACCCAGGAGTGCCTGGACCTGCTCGGCGCGCCCCGCCGAGACGGCCCGAGAAGACCGGAGCGGATGATCCTGGTCGCCACCCAGCTCGCCGAGCAGTCCTTCGACGTCGACGCCGACCTGTTGATCTCCGACCTCGCCCCCGTGGACCTGCTGCTCCAGCGAATCGGCCGCCTGCACCGCCACGACCGGCGCGGCAGGCCGGCGAAGCTGGCCGATCCGCAGGCCGTGATCACCGGTTTCGACGCCCGCGGTGTCACCGCGCCGGGCTTCCTGGGCAGCAGCGAAGCCATCTACGGCCGCTACCTGCTGCTGCGCACCGCCGCCCTCGTCCTGGACGCCGAGCAGGGCAAGCCCTGGTCGATCCCCGCCGACGTACCCACCCTGGTCGAGGCGGTGTACTCCACGTCCGAAGGAACCGGCACTCCGTGGCCGCAGGATGAACAAGCCGCGAGGACCGGCTGGCAGCACAGCGAGCACGCACGAGCCACGACAGCCGGCCAGTACCTGTTGTCCGCCCACGGCCAGTGGTCGACCCCCACCCTGGCCGGACTGCACTACGCCCACGTCGCCGGCGCCGAGGAACAGACACGCTTGGACGCCCTCGTCCGCGACGGCGAGGAATCGGTCGAAGTGGTCCTGCTGCGACACGGCAAGCACGGCTACAGCACCTACCGAGGTGTACGACTGGGCATGCACGGTGAACGCGGTCCCGAATCGCTCGAAGACGTCGTCGCCGGGACCGTGCGCCTGCCCGCGAGCCTGACCACCGCAGCCCTCGCCCAACTCAAGCCCTTGTCGGAGTGGAACCGTCACCCCTGGCTCAAACACACCCGGGCCCTCGTCCTGCCGGAGGACCACGACGGGGTGGCCGAGCTCGGCGACCGGCTCGTGTCCTACGACCATCACCTCGGGCTGACCGTCCGACGGGTCGGGAAGGGGTCGACGCGGCAAACCCCGCCCAGCGGGGACGACTCCCGAACCAGCTCCCGAGCCAGCGTCAGCCAGGGGAGACCCCTGATCACAGGGACAACCAGCCGCGTCGACCTGTCACCAGGTTAATCGCCAGCTGGTACGACCACGACGCGGCCTGGCTAGGAGCTAGCGTAAGCTACTTCAATGATCTGCTAGCCTCATCTCGGAGTGTTCTTCCGTGGTGAGTGCTTCGCAGTCGTAGCCGGAGGTGGGCGTGGTGGCGGTGGTCGGCTCGTTGGTCACGGCGGGACTGTTGGCGTTGATCTTCAGGTGCCTCGTGGTCGTCATCGCCTTCCGGCTCGCCTCACGTGGTGACGCGACGGCGGTGGCTTCGTTCGCCGACGCGGTGGATGTGTGCCTTCGAGGGCGTCAACGGCGAGAGCGGCGTCGGATCGGCTCGACGGGCCGTCCGAGACAGGAGAAGGGGGAGGATGAACCTTCTGGATGATCCTTGGATTCCGGTGCGGATCGAGGGTTCCCGTATCGAGGTTTCAGGGCGGGACGCGATCCTGCGGTCGACCGAGATCCAGCAGTTGGTCGTGGACGTCCCGACGATGCTGCCGGTGTTGCTGCGGCAGTTCCTGCTGCCGCTGGTGCTGGACGCCTTGGGGGTGCCCCGGTCGGCGGGGGAGTGGAAGCGGTGGATGCGGGCTTTCACCGACGGCTCGCTGTGGTGGAGCGATGAGCGCCTGGCCGCCGAGGGCCGCGTCCGGGACGAGTGGGCCACGGCCAGGCGCGAGGCGTTGCTCCGGTACTTCGCCGAGCACCGGGAGTCCTTCGGGTTGTTCCACCCCGAGCGGCCTTTCGCCCAGGTCGCCGGGCTGCGCACGGCCAACGGCGACACGAAGTCGACGTCGTTGCTGATTCCGTCGATCGCCTCGGGCAACAACGTGCCGTTGTTCTCCGGCAGGACCGGTGATGATCCGCTGCCGTTGCGACCGGCGGAGGCGGCACGGTGGCTGCTGCACGCGCAGTGCTGGGACACCGCGGCGATCAAGAGCGGAGCGGTCGGTGATCCGCAGGCCAAGGCCGGGAAGACCACCGGCAATCCGACCGGTCCGCTGGGACAGCTGGGGATGGTCGTGCCGGTGGGGCGTTCGCTGGCTGAAACGATCATGCTGAACGTGCCGATCATCTACGATGGTCTGTCCGAAAAGGATGTTCCGCAGTGGCGTCGTGAGCCGTGGTCGTCGACGTGGACGTCGTCGCAGGCCGGTGGGCTCAGGGAGCTGTTGACGTGGCAGGCGCGGCGGGTCCGCCTGCACACCACGGACACAGCGGAGGGCATCCGGGTGACCTCGGTGGTGGTGGCGGCCGGGGATCGGCTGGAGCGGACGCCGCTGTTCGAGCCGCACACCGTGTGGAACGTCGATCCCAAGCCCAAGAAAGGGGCCTCGCCGTTGAGGCCGCGACGCCATGCCTCCGGGCGGGCGGCGTGGCGGGGCCTGGATGCGCTGCTCGCCCTCGGCGAGGGCAGCGCCAAGGCACAGACCAGCCGCCAACTCGAAGCGCTGGCCGAGGTGCTCGACCAGGACTACCCCCTGCAGGTGGTCACCGTCGGGGTCGAGTACGGCAACCAGTCCGCGGTGGTGGAGAACGTCATCGCCGATGCGATCCCGTTGCCCGCGGCGGCCCTGACGGAAGTGGCCGTTCGGGACGCGGTGATCCGGATCGCCGAACAGGCCGACCAGCTCGCACGGGCCACGAACCTGTTGTCGGCCGACCTGCGGCGTGCCGCCGGATCGGAACCACTGCCGTGGGACAAGGGACAGCGGCCCGGCGATAGGCTGCTGCACGCCCTGGATCCCGCCACACGCCGACTGCTGGAGAAGTTGCAGGTCCGCAGCGACCACGAGGCGGTGGAGGCGGTGTGCACGGCATGGGAGCAAGTGGCGTGGCGGGCTGCGTTCGACGTCGTCGAGCCGCTGTTGCGTGACGCCTCGCCGCGCCAGTTCACCGGAGTGAGCGACACCCGCAGCGGCAAGGAACTGACGCACTGCTCACCCCGGGCCGAGCTGTCGTTCCGCGCGAAGATCGCCCGGATCCTGCCGCTGGCGGCCGCGGTGTTCCGCCGCCCCGACTCCGATCCCGACCAGGGGAGTTGACATGACCGAATCCGACCGCCGACACCCGTGGTACTGGGAGAAGTACACCGACGACAAAGGTCAGTGGAGCCGCAAGGACCGCATGCCGCCGGGGGACGAGCTGGCCGCCCTGCGCCGAGGGCTGGGCAAACCCGCCGGCACGGTGCCGCAGATGTGGCGGTTCTACGAGGCCATCGTCAACGGGGAGAACTCGCCCCGCCTGGCCGCCGAGCACGCGGCGTTGAGCTTGTACGGGCTGCACCAGCAGTCCCGACGCACGCCCATGCACTGCCCGGGCGTGGGCTTGGGAACCGCACTGCTCCGACTGAGCAGGCAGGAAGGCGTCAGCGACGTGGCCGTCACCCGACGGTTCAACGCCGCAGCCACCTCCACCAGCGTCAACGAACTCGTCGCCCACCTACGAGGCCTGATCACCCAACTGCGGTCCCACGGCATTGCGTTGGACTACACGCGTCTGTGGCGCGATCTGCTCGACTGGTCCTTCCCGGACGGCCCGGCGCGGGTACGACGGCGCTGGGGCATGCAGTTCTACACCTGGCAGGCCACCGAGGCCGACGAACAGCAGCCCGCCTGACCGGGACGTCCACTTCGATTTCCGACCGTTCTTCGAATACCCCTTGGAGCAACGCCGTGCCCGACAACCGTTACCTCGACGTCCACGTGCTGCAGACCGTGCCTCCGTCGAATTTGAACAGGGACGATGCCGGGAGCCCCAAGCAGGCCATTTACGGCGGTGCGCGCCGTGCGCGGGTGTCCTCTCAGGCGTGGAAGCGCGCCACCCGCACCGCCTTCGCCGACCGGGTCCCCAAAGCCGACCTGGCCACCCGCACCAAGCAGATCTCGAGCCTGCTGGCCAAGCGGCTGACCGAGGCGCACGGCGCATCGGCCGAGGACGCCGCCCGCATCAGCAACGCCCTGCTCAAGCCGCTGGGCATCAAACCCAGCAAGAAGAACGCCGAACAGACCTCCTACTTGCTGTTCTTCGGCTATCCCCAGCTCGACGCCATCGCCGGCGCGGTGCAGGACCGCCTCGGCGAGCTGGCCGGGCTGGACGACGAGGCGCTGAACAAGGCCGTCGAGGAAGTCGACGTCAAGGCGATCCTGGGCGCCGGGCACCCGGTGGACGTGGCGCTGTTCGGGCGCATGGTCGCCGACATCCCCAACCTCAACGTCGACGCCGCCTGCCAGGTCGCCCACGCCCTGTCCACCCACCCCGTGGAGATCGAGTTCGACTACTACACCGCGGTCGACGACGAGAACACCCGCGCGGAAACCGGCGCCGGGATGATCGGCACCATCGAGTTCAACTCCGCCACCCTCTACCGCTACGCCACCCTCGGCCTGGCGCAGCTGGAGACCAACCTCGGCGGCGTCGGCGGTGTGCCGGAGGCGGTGGAGCTGTTCGTGGACTGCTTCGCCCGCTCCATCCCCTCCGGGCACGGCAACTCCTTCGCCCACCGCACTCTGCCCAGCCTCGTGGTGGTCGTCGCCCGCGAGGACCAGCCGGTCAACCTGGTGTCCGCGTTCGAGAAGCCGGTCCACTCCCGCTCCGGCGTGCTGGAGGAATCGATGACCCGCCTGGCCGCCGAACTCGGCAACGCCACCCGGAACTGGGGGCAGACCCCTGTCCGCACCCTGGCGTGTTACAACGGCACCGCAGAAGGGCTGGACACCGCGTTCGGCGCCTCCCGCCCCTTCCCCGAGCTGCTGACCGAGCTCAAGCGGTTCACCACCGACTGGCTGTCCGGGGACACCACGCGATGACCACCCACCCCACCCCGCCCGACACGAACACCTCCGAACGACAGGCATCCCACGTCGCGGAGACGGAGCCGGCCGACACCGCGGTGCTGTTGATGCGCCTGGCCGCCCCCATCCAGTCGTGGGGCCACGCCAGCGCGTTCAACCGTCGCGAGACCGCCGATCGCCCCACCAAGTCCGGCATCATCGGCCTGCTGGCCGCCGCCCAGGGACGCTCCCGCACCGACTCCATCACCGACCTCGGCGACCTGCAGCTGGGAGTGCGCGTGGACCAGCCCGGCACCCTGCTGCGCGACTACCACACCGTCAGCGACTATCGCGGCGTCCCGCTGCTGTCGGCGTCGCTGAACGCCAAAGGCACCCAGAAGCCGACCGGACCGGTCAAACACACCCACATCACCCAGCGGTTCTACCTGCAGGACGCGGTCTTTCTCGCCGCCGTGGCAGGACCTCGCGGCCTGATCGACACATTGCGCCACGCCCTGACCCACCCCGCCTTCCCGCTGGCACTGGGCCGACGCTCGTGCGTGCCGACCCAACCCCTGCTGCTGGCCGACCACACCCAGCCCACGGTGGCCGCCGCACTGCGCAACACCCCCTGGCTGGTCTCCGACCACATGAAAGACCAACTGCGCAGGCGTGGCAAGCTCCCCGCGGTCGTCACGCTGGCCACCACCGTGGACATCACCGACACCGCCGCGCAAGACGGACAGACCGCGGATGGCCAACCCCGAGACCCCGGCGGATCCGGGCATCCCGACGTGGCGCACGACCAGCCGCTGTCGTTCCACCCGCAGCACCGCAGCCGCACCACCCGCACCGTCCACCACGGCTGGGTCGACATCCCCACCGGAGAACCCGACGACGCCGGCCACACCGACCACGACCCGTTCGCACTGCTGGGGTGGTGACCGCATGACCTACCTGTCCCGCGTCCAACTCAACCCGCTGCGCCACAAAGGACAACACTTCCTGCGCAACCCACGAGCCCTGCACGCCGCCGTCATGGGCGGCTTCCCCGAACCCCCGCGCGAGGGCCGCGTCCTGTGGCGCCTGGACACCCGCGACCGCCGGGTCGACCTGCTCGTGCTCAGCCCCACCCGCCCCGACTGGACCCACATCGTCGAACAAGCCGGCTGGCCCGACGCCGAAGGCGACCAGGTCCTCGTGCGCGACTACACCCCGGCCCTGGGCCACCTGGCCGTGGGCCGGGAGTTCGCGTTCCGGCTCACCGCCAACCCCGTCCAGCTCACCATGACCCCGGACAAGCGCACCAAATCCCAGCAGCAACGCCACGGCGACAACCGGCCCCCGCGCGGATTCCGCCTCGGCCACCGCACCACCGCCCACCAGTTGGACTGGCTGCTGCGCCGCACCGACAAATGGGGCTTCACCATCCCCGCCTCCCGCACCGACACCGCCGCACCCGGCATGACGCCGCCAGCCGACACCACCGACCCGCGCGAAGTGCGCGTCGTCAACACCGTCCGCCACACCATCCCCAAGAAGAAGGACGACCTCAAGCCGGTCACCGTCACCATGCAGGCCATCACCTTCGAAGGCCGTCTCACCGTCACCGACCCCGACAAGCTGCGCACCGCCATGCTGGGCGGCATCGGCCCCAGCAAGGCATACGGATGCGGCCTGCTCACCCTCGCCCCCCTCCGTGGCGGCGCCGATGCCTGACATGTGGTGGCAGGCCCACCCCCATGACCTGCACCGCGTGGTCGACCGCGTCTCCAGCGTCTACGCAGAACGCACCCACGTCGACCGCGACGACAACGCCATCGTCCTGGTCAACAAGGAACGCACCGTCCGCGTCCCCGCCGCCATGATCGCCGTGGTCCTGTTAGGACCCGGAACCCGCATCACCCACGGCGCCATGCGCCTGCTCGGCGACTCCGGCACCGCCGTGTGCTGGGTCGGCCAGCACGGCGTGCGCATGTACGCCAGCGGCCAAGGCGCCAGCCGTGGCACCCACCTGCTCATGCGCCAAGCCTGGCTGGTCACCCGCACCACCGAACGCCTCGCCGTCGCCCGCCGCATGTACGCCATGCGCTTCCCCGGCGAGGACACCTCCACCCTCACCATGCAACAACTGCGCGGCAGGGAGGGCACCCGCGTCAAAAAGCTCTACCAACACCACTCCCAGCGCACCGGCGTTCCCTGGACCCGCCGCGAATACAAAGCAGGCGACGCCTTTGCCGCAGGAGACGACGTCAACCGCGTCCTCTCGGCCGCCAACTCCGCCCTCTACGGCATCTGCCACGCCGTCATCGTCGGACTCGGCGCCAGCCCCGGCCTCGGCTTCGTCCACACCGGCTCCGCCACCTCCTTCGTCATGGACATCGCCGACCTCTACAAAGCCGAACTCACCATCCCGCTCGCCTTCGACCTCACCGCCCAAGGACTCGTCGAAGAACGCGACGCCCGCACCGCCCTGCGCGACCGCATCGTCGAAACACAACTCCTGCACCGCATCGTCCGCGACGTCAAACACCTCCTCCTCCCCGACGGCCAAGAACTGCTCGACCACGACCCCCACGAACTCTGGGACGAGGAACTCGGTGCCGTCTCCGGCGGCGTCAACTGGTCGGCCGACACCGACACCTCACTCGGCGAACACATGGTCGTCATCGGCCCCGAGTTCGACGACACCCCACCCGCGAAGGTGGACTTTTGACCGTCATCGTCCTCATCGCCGCACCCGAAGGACTCCGCGGCCACCTCACCCGCTGGATGGTCGAAGTCTCCGCCGGCATCTTCGTCGGCACCCCCAGCCGCCGCGTCCGCGAACGCCTCTGGGAACTGCTCTCCGACCGCATCCGCGACGGCCAAGCCGTCATGACCGAACCCGCCGACAACGAACAAGGCTGGACCGTCCGCACCGCCGGCCGCGACCGCTGGTACCCCGTCGACTACGACGGCCTCGTCCTGTCCGCCCGCCTACGCCGATGAAACCCATGCCCTACCTACCTACCTACCTACCTACCTACCGCAACCCGAGTAAACAACAGTGAATGAGAAACGGTGTTACGGTTCGTAGAACTGTAGGTCATGAAGCCTGGACCTCGCGCGCTTGAGGGTGCTATGCCGCGTGGGTCGCTCCTGAAAAGCCCCGTGCACCTGGACCCCGCGCACGCGGAGACGAACGCCACGGGGCCAGGACGACCGGCGGGGCACGGAGAACGCTCCCATGTGCGCGGGGTCGCGGCGCAATTCCCGGACGGGGTGATCGGAACCTGGGAACACCCCCGCGTGCGCAGGGTCGAGCTGCAGGAAGACCCCGACCTGTTCGGCAATGGCGGAACACCCCCGCGTGCGCGGGGTCGAGCGGTCTACACCTGGTCCCGCACCTCGGGCCTGCGGAACACCCCCGCGTGCGCGGGGTCGAGATCGGGGGGCTCGTCACAGCGCTGGCCGGCGCGGGAACACCCCCGCGTGCGCGGGGTCGAGCGTGCGGGCCGACCAGTTCGCCGAGCGCCCGCAGGAACACCCCCGCGTGCGCGGGGTCGAGGACAACCCGGCGGTTCACCGCTACGTGGAACAGGGAACACCCCCGCGTGCGCGGGGTCGAGCTCACCCCGACCATGCGGTCCGCCGAGGATGGCGGAACACCCCCGCGTGCGCGGGGTCGAGTCGCGGGGCAGGGTGGCGGGCCAGCCGGTGGGCGGAACACCCCCGCGTGCGCGGGGTCGAGTCGCGGGGCAGGGTGGCGGGCCAGCCGGTGGGCGGAACACCCCCGCGTGCGCGGGGTCGAGTCGGGGTAGCGGTCGTGGTGGCGGGCGGCCCGGGGAACACCCCCGCGTGCGCGGGGTCGAGGCCGCCGGCTCCCTGGCCATCATGCCGATCGCCGGAACACCCCCGCGTGCGCGGGGTCGAGTTGAACCAGAACCGTCGCGACGTGCTCACCGAGGGAACACCCCCGCGTGCGCGGGGTCGAGTCCGCGCAGGCGTCCGGTGTGCCGGTCGACGTGGGAACACCCCCGCGTGCGCTGTGGGGTGTCAAAAGCTGGCTACATGGTCTGACCTGTGGTTAGGCGGCAGTGGGTTCGTACTCGTTGATCAGGCCGCCGAGGACTGGTCGGCGGCGTAGCGAGATGTGGCCCGGTTCTGGGATCGGCTGGTTCGGTCGTGGTGGCAAGAGTTGCAGTGCTCTGTGTGGTCTGCGGTGGTTGTAGTGGGCCGCGTAGCGGTTCAGCACGGCCCGCAGATGGTGCTCGTTGATGATGAGCAGGCGGTCGGTGACTTCTCGTCTGACGGTTCCGATGAACCTTTCGGCGTAGCAGTTGGCTCGTGGACACCGTGGCGGGATCTTCACGACCTTGATGGCTTCGCCGGAGAGGACCGCATCGAACGAAGTGGTGAACTGTCCGGCCCGGTCGCGGATGAGTAACCGGAAGTCGTCTGCCCGGTCACCCAGGTCCATGAGCAGGTTGCGAGCCTGTTGGGTCGTCCAGGGGCCATCGGGGTTGGTGGTGGCGCCGAGGATGTGGACGTAGCGGGTGGCGACCTCCATCACGAAGAACACGTAAACCCGCTTGAGGGTGAACGCGCAGTCGACGTGGAAGAAGTCGCAGGCCAGCAGGCTAGCGGCCTGCGCGCGGAGGAACCGTCGCCATGACATGTCGGTGTCGCGCCGGGGTGCGGGTGGTATTCGCAGGCGCTTGAGCACGCGGCGAACCGTTGAAGCGGCCACCCGGTGGCCGAGCTTGAGCAGCTCGCCCTGGATCCTGCGGTAGCCCCACGCGGCGTTCTCCCGGGCCATCTGCTCGATCAACGCCACCATGGCATCGTCGACTGACGGGCGACCGGTGCGGTTCGGGTGGGTCCACTTCTTCGCGACCAGACGTCGGTGCCATCGCAGGACGGTTCCCGGTGTCACCAACCGGTGATCATGCAGCCGTCGGGGGAGTCGGCGAACCAGCGCGGCGAGTACAGCACGATCGGTCCAGTCCAACCTCGGGCGGGGGTTGGTCCGGCGCAGCACGGCGACCTCGTGCCGCAGTACCAGCAGTTCGACGTCCTTGGCCGCGGAGGACCGGCTGAGCAGAACCAGCCAGTCGCCGAGCCGGACGAAGATCAGGTACAGCAGTCGTAACGCCACACCTCACGATCCTGCCCTCGAGGTCCTGCGTGCGCGATCGTCGCAGCTCAGCATCCCAGTGCAGAGTTCTGACACCCCACAGGCCCGCGGCGGGTCGGGAACACCCCCGCGTGCGCGGGGTCGAGCACCCGTGGTGGTCTCGGCGTGCCGTCGCCACCGGAACACCCCCGCGTGCGCGGGTCGAGCGCGGGATCCACAGGGAGTCCTTATCGACCCCGGGACCATCCCCGCGTGCGCGGGGTCGAGCACCCAGGGGAGGTCGGACTCCACGGGCCCCCGGACCATCCCCGCGTGCGCGGGGTCGAGCTGGCCGCGCGCCGCCTGGAGATCGCTGACCGGGGACCATCCCCGCGTGCGCGGGGTCGAGGCACAGGTGCCGCCCGGCCCGTTCTCCGACGGCGGACCATCCCCGCGTGCGCGGGGTCGAGGACGGCTCCCCGCGGGTCTACTCGCTCCGCGAGGGACCATCCCCGCGTGCGCGGGGTCGAGTTCCAGGATCCCCTGGGCGACGCTGCCAGCCGTGGACCATCCCCGCGTGCGCGGGGTCGAGATTCGCTAACCGGAAGGGCGAATATGAGCACCTGGACCATCCCCGCGTGCGCGGGGTCGAGCATCGCCGGTCCCGCCAGCGCACCGCCGACAAGGGACCATCCCCGCGTGCGCGGGGTCGAGGCTTCGCGACCGGCAGCTTTACGAACCGTAACGGCGTTTCTCATTCACTTCGATTTTCACAACTTCCCGTCGCTGTACCCGAACACGCCTACGGTCTCACAAGCCCGCGCCGGGGGATGGCACGGCTCGGTGCGCCACTTGATTCGAGTCAAGAACGCCACTGCTGGCATGTGTCTGACCGTCCGACCAGCGACAGCGCCGTGCACAGCGCATGAAGGCGTGCATGCCTCATACGGCAAGATGGCATGGTGGACTACGACTTGACGAGGCTTAGCACGCGGGAGTTCGAGCACCTCGTCCAAGCCTTGGCGCTTCGGATCCTCGGTGCGAAGGTGGAAGTGTTCGGTGACGGCCGCGACGGTGGCCGGGAAGCGACCTTTGACGGGAGGACGCACTATCCCGAGCCGGATGCGCCCTGGGAGGGGTACGGAGTCCTCCAGGCCAAGTTTCACCAGCGTCCACGTGACCCTGCGGCGAACGCCACGTGGTTGTGCGCTGAAATCAATGCTGAAGCCAAGCAGTGGCTCAACCGACGCCGCGGTGAGTTCGGCAACACCCGCAGGCCGAAGTACATGATCTTCGCGACGAACGTGGTCCTCTCGGCCGTACCCGGCTCGGGCGGCATCGACAAAGTCAAAGAGACGCTTAGGTCCGTCGCCTCGTTGATGGGGTTACACGATTGGGCGTTGTGGCACTACGACCAGATCTGTCGCTTCCTGGACGGCCATGCCGACATCAGGAGGGCGTACGCCGCGTTCACCACGCCGGGAGACGTGCTGGCCAAACTGGCTGAGCCGCCGAGCCCGCCGCTGCTGAACGCCGGGCTCGCGGTGGCGGCCGACCGGCTGGCGATCGAGGTGACGAGCCAGTGGGCCGCAGAGGCCGACCACAGGAGGCTCCGCGTTCCGATGCCGGTGCCCATCCGCTGGCACTGGGCGAAGGGCATGACCAGCACGGTGGGGGTCGTCGCGAACGACCCGCCGCGGCGAAGACCGCTGTTCCCGCTGCTGCCCGGGGTGAGCGCGATCGGTCCGGCGGGCTTGTGGTCCGGTGGACTGCGGGACCTGTTTTCCGTGTACGCGGGAGTCGACGGCGGGCGCACCGTGATCCTCGGCGACGCGGGTTCCGGGAAATCGGCCGCCACGATCCTGACGCTGATCGAAGCGTTGGCCCACCGGGCGGGGTTGGCGGCGCAGCAGCGGGCGGCGGTGCCGGTGCCGGTGCTGTTCACCACGAGCGGGTGGGACCCGGACGATCAACGGCTGGGGGAGTGGCTGGCCGAACGGTTGGCCGTGGACCACCCGTTCCTGCGCGCCGAGCAGTTCGGCGACAGCATGGCCACCCAACTCGTCAAAAGCGGTGGAGTCGCGCTGTTCCTGGACGGGTTCGACGAGATGGACCCGCGGTTGCGTGCGGCGGCGCTGGACGACATCCGCAAGCCGTCGACATTCCGCCTGGTGCTGGCGACCCGGACGAGGGAGTTCGCCGACGCGGTGGTCACCGGCGAGCACGTGCACGCGGCTGCGGCACTCGAATTGTTGCCGGTCCCGGCCGCGGACGCAGCCGATTACCTCGACGGGCTGAACCGCGACGACGCCGCACCGCAGTGGACACAGCTGACCGCTCACCTGCGCGAGCACCCGGACAGCGTCGTCGCGCAGGCCCTCGACTCCCCGCTCACCTTGACCCTGTTGCGTGACCACACCGACGCGGACCTCGTTCGAGACCTGCTGACGCCGGGCAGGTTCAACGTTCGGGAGGAGGTGGAGAACGCGCTGCTCGACCGCTCCGTCGGGACCGGTGAGCACCGGGCGCTGCTGACCTTCGTCGCGGCGCGGATGCTGGAACAGGACAACACCCGCGACCTCGCCTGGTGGCAGATCCACCGGTGGGTGAAGCGGTGGCACGAGCGTGCGGTTCGCGTGAGCGTTCCCGCGGTCATCGGAGTGGTCCTGGGCGCGGTGTTCGGGCCGATGATGTTCGGACCGCATGGCAGGTACATGGTCGACGGATCCACCGGCGCCACTTTCGGCCTCGTCTACCTGTCCGCGATCGGCCTGGTGTTCGGCCTGCTGACCGGTCTCATGTCCGAACTGCGCCATTCCCGCCGGTTCGCCAAGACGAGCGGCAACACTGCAGCGTTCAGCCTTGGCGCGGCGGTGACCACCGGGGTCGCCACGGTCATCGCGGTCGGGAACCAGACGCAGTGGGGCCTCGGGGTCCTGGCGGGCCTCAGTGCGGGCGTGGTGATCTGGCGCGGGCCGACCGGCGCTGCGGCTCCGCTACGGACGGGCGATCGCTCGCGGTGGCGATCGCTCGCGAGCCGGTTCCACCCGCTGTCGGGTCTCGCGGGCGGACTGCCCATCGGACTGGCTTACGGGTTCACCGACGGGCCGCGGCAGGGTATCGGCGCGGGCTTGACGATGACGTTCGTCTTCGGGGTCATGGTCGGCTTCGGCCGTCCGTCCATGCAGACCGCCACGGATCCGTATGTGGCATGGGTCCAGGACGTGAAACGCGCCATCACCTTCGGTCTCACTTGCGGGTTGGCCCTAGGCGTGCCGCTAGGGTTGAAGCAGGGGGTGGTCCACGGACCGTTGGCCGGGGCGATCACCTTCTCGGCGATCACGGTCATGGTGGGACTCAGCCTCGGCATCGGTTCCTGCGATGCGTGGCGGACGACACTGGTGTGCCTGCAACTGAGGCTGCAAGGCATCCGGATCCGCGGCGTTTCCTCGCTCGAGGTGGAGCGCGACCTCCGCGTGCTGCGCACCGTGGGCACGCTGTACCAGTTCAAGCACCCTCGCCTGCAAGACCGGCTTGTAGACGAAAGATCGGCTGGTTGAAGCAACACTCCGCGATGACGACCGTGAGCTGGGTTGTCCTTGCGCCGCTCGCGTCGACAGAGCGCTTGATTTGAGTCAATTGACCGAGCAGGAGGGAGCGAATTCGGGAGAGTTCGTTGTGCCGCAACAGGGTTGGCATAACTTGAACTTGTGCCGCTCGAAAAGTCATCGCTGCTGGTCAAGCGGCATGTCTGTATTCGTTGATGAGGCCGCCGAGGATGCGGGTGCGGAGCACTCTGTGGGTGTCGAGGTCGTGTTCTGCGGCAGGGTGCTGCTGGGTCTCGGGTGGTAGTTGGTCGCGGGCTTGGTGGGGTCGGTGTCGGTTGTAGTGGTCTTCGTAGGTCTTGAGGACCTGTCGTGCGTGGGTTTCTCCTGTGATGAGGATGTGGTCGAGAAGTTCGCGTCGGATGGTGCCGATGACCCGTTCGCAGTGGGCGTTCATCCGGGGTGCCTGCGGCGCGCTCTTGATCACGCGCAGGTCGTCGGCCTGGAAGATGGTGTCGAACGTCTGGCTGTACTTGCCGTCGCGGTCGCGGAGCAGGAAGCGCAAGGACTCCGTCCGGTGTCCGAGGTCGGCGGTGAGGTTTCTGGCCTGCTGTGTCGTCCACTCCTGGGTCGGGTGGGCGGTGACGCCGGTGATGTGCAGGCGTCTGGTGCCGTGTTCGAGGAACGCCAGGGTGTAGAGGCGTGTGCCGAGCACGGTGTCGAGGTGGAGGAAGTCCGCCGCGATGATGCCCTGGGCCTGGGCGGTGAGGAACTGCCGCCAGGTCGGGCCGGTGCGGCGGGGTGCCGGGTCGATGCCCGCGTCGTGCAGGATCCGCCAGACCGTCGAGTGGGCGATGTGGTGGCCGAGGCGGGCCAACTCACCCTGGATCCGGCGGTGTCCCCATCGTGGATTCTCCCTGGCGAGCCGCAGTACGAGCGACTTGACCGCCGTCCGGGTCGGTGGGCGCCCGATGCGTCGCCGCGCGCTGTAGTCCCACTTGCGGGCCACGAGTCTGCGGTGCCAGGCGAGCAGGGTGCCCGGCATGACCGGGAAGACCTCCCGCCACCGTCGACGATCCACCAGCCCGGCGAGGGCGGCGAACCAGAACCGGTCCGCGGGCTCGTAGCGGACCGGACCCGTCAGTTGCCGACGAAGGACCGCGTTCTCGTGCCGCAACACGAGCAGCTCGGCGTCCTTCGCCGCCTCACCGCGCAGCAGCACCGACGGGACCGACAACAGCTTTCGGGTCACCTTGTACAGCAAGGACATGATCACCCGTAGATGGTCGCAACACTGTGGCGGCCTTGCTCTACCAGCGACGATGACTTTTAGAGCGGCACAAGGTAGCGGTCCCGGTCGTCCAGGTAGCGCGGCGCGTCGGTCGGGTCGGCCCAGCCGGAGGCGGCGGCGCGGATCTCCGCGTCCACGGTCGTGCGCCGCAGCGCGGCGAGCTGGGCTTCGGCAGCAGTGGCGCGTTCGGCGGCCTTCTCCGCGTCGGTCTTGTTCGCGGCCTCGATCTCGTCCAGGCGGCGGGCCTTCTCGCGGTTCTCCCGCGCCTTGGTCTCCGCGCTGGTCAGCTTGGTGCGGGTCTCCTCGTACAGCGCCTGGTAATCCGGCTCGGCGGTCTCGCCGGTGACCTCCGGCGGTGGAGGTGAGGCGGGTGGTTCGGGGGCCGGTGGCGGGCTGGTGGGCTGTTCCGGTGGTGCCGGGGTGAGCGGAGTGTCGGACAGGACGGAACCCCCTTTCGGGCGAGGTGTGGCGATGGGGTGTGAAAGTGCTGCGTACAGGCCGGGACGTGCGTCCGCGTGCCCGGTGACAGGCGATGTGCCGGGCGTGGGCGCGGTCGAAAGGCTGTGCCACCTGGTCGGGAGACATGCCTAGCTGGGACGTCGAGCGACCCTCTGTAATGAACGGAAGGTAGTCGGACAACCATCGAACGTCATGATCGGCGGTCGTGGAACGAGGTGCGCGGTAGTGATCACGCAGCGATACGGCCCGTTGGAGTTGGGGTTCACGACGCAGTTCGACTTCCTGTGGGACGACCGGGGGTCCGGGGCTCCGCGCAACGGCAGCTTCTGGCGACCCAAACCGCCGAGCGGGTGGTGGGCGTTGGGCGGTTTCGCGACCGACCGGCACGACAACATCAACGGGCAGCGCGGCGGCCTGGTGGCCAGGGTGGCCGACGAGGCGAGCGGCCTGCTCAGAGCACCTGTCGACTACGAGTTGATCTGGACCGATAGTGGCAGCGGAGCCGATCGGGACGGGGCGATCTGGCGGCCCAAGCCCCCGGCGGGGTACGTGGCGTTGGGTGATCTGTGCTGGTCGGGGTGGAGCAAGCCCCCGCTGAACGCGATGGCGTGCGTCCGGCGCGAGTACCAGGGGCGTCAGTACATCCGTGACGCGCGGGTGGGCGAGCAGATCTGGAACGACGACGACTCCGAGGCCGACCGGGACGTGTCGGTGTGGCGGGTGGACGCACCGGCGTACCCGGGCGTGGACGACCACAACCGGTTGATCCTCGCGCCGGGTCTGTTCACCGCCTACCCGGCCTACTACCGGGGCTCGCCACCGCCGCCCTCGCCGGTCACGTGGGCACTGGACCTCCCCGCCGTGGTCCAGGAGTTGAGCGGCCCGACCCGGCCGGTCATGGACTCCTACGAGGAGCCGCCCGACGGCACGATGGCCGTGGACCGCCGGGTGGTCGTGCCCTACACGATGGTCAACGACACCGAGAAGCCCGAACCGTGGAGGGTGGAGCACTCCCCGTTCTACACGCTGGAGCGGCGGCGGTTCTTCCAGGTGGTGCACTACTTCGACAACCGGTCCGGCAGCGAACCCGACACCGGCACCCGTCGGGTCACCACCGGGGTGACCGAGGACCAGAGCACGGAATTCTCGCGGAAGACGGGGATGAGCGTCTCCGTCGAGGCCGGCGTCAGCGCCCTGGACCTGTTCAGCGCCAAGGTCACCGTGAGCATGTCCCTCGAACTGGGCTACAGCCAGCGGTTCGGCATCTCGGAGTTCGCCTCGGAGAGCAACGACCAGGACCTGACCGTCCCGGCCGGGGCGGCGGGCTGCCTGTGGTCCAACACCCACGTGCTGGTTCCGATCCGCAAGGACGGCAGCCAGATCGGCGGCGGCGTGCTGACCGTGCCCACCAAGTCCTTCACCAAGGGCGAGTACCCACCCGGCAGCAACGTGCTGCACACCAACCACGCCGACGACCGGGCATTCACCACGGTCGACGACATCGACATCCCGTCTCCGACCCCGGCCGAAGCGGACACGCCCACCGCCGTCCGGTAACAGCACAGCGCGTCGCACACCCGGTCCCCACCGGCCCACCGTCGCCTGATCCAAGGTCCGGTCAGCGCAGATAGCCGAAGCGACGTAGCTGCCGGACCAGCTCCTCCCGGTTCTCGCCCACGGCGTTGACGAGCTGGGCGGCGGTGGGGCGGGGAACCTGGGAGCGCCGGTATCGGCCGCCTTGCTTGGCCAGCTCGCCGAGCTGGCGGCCGATGCCCCGGCTGGTGGTGGCGTCGCGGGTGAACTCGTATCCGCTGGCCACGTACACCTGTCCCCGGCGGCGTGCGTTGACCACGCGGCCGATGTCGGCACCGGCCCGGATCGCGGCGGCGTCGCCCTTGCCGAACGCCTTGTCCTGCTGGGCGCGGGTCATGCCGTCGAACAGGGCTCGCGGCGACCGGTTCGCGCCGTCTTCGCGCCACTCCCGTGTGCGCGTGATTGCGGCATGGCCGTCTCTTTCCTGTGGGATGGACACCGGTTGCCGGCGCGCTCGCGGCGGCCCGGGTGGACACGAGCTTCACTCGCCGGGACGGTGACGAGCTGGTCGATCCTCGACGTCGCTCTACCTCGGGGGTTTTCTGCGCCACAGGAAACCTGCCAGGGCTGCGCCGAGGATCAAGCAGATCTTTCCCCGACGTTTGTCGGTCGGAGCCGGTGTGGGCAGTCTCAGCTGGAGCTGTCCGTTGGCGAGGTCGCGCAGCACGGTCTGTGACTGCACCACGGCGTCGTCGACGGTGAGCAGCTCCAGTGCGGTGCGGGCGACGTGCTGGTCGGAGAGCGTTTCGGTCAGCAGGTCTGTGGTCAGGGTGCGCAGTTCGTCGCGGAAGACCTCGGCGGTGCTCAGTTCGGGCGCCAGGTAGCGGATCGAGCCGTCGAGGTTGGCGAAGGACTTGCCCAGCACGGCGATCGCGGGGTTGGTCCTGATGCCTCGTTTGGTGGAGCTCTTGAGCACGCTGGTGAAGGTGAGGCCGAAGTCGAGCTCCTTGAGCGAGGCGGTGGTGAGCTTGGGGACCAGCGCTTCCATGTCGTTCTGAAACGCCGGAACGTCGGCTTGGCCTGTGGCGCGTCCCATGCCGATCCAGGCGCGGGCGGCGCCCTGCCCGTCGTTCATCGAGATGTTGAGCAGCAGCATCAGCACGGCGTGGCTGGTGCGGCGGTCGATGCGTCCGATCATGCCCCAGTCGAGCAGGGATGCCTTCTGCCCCGGGCAGACGAAGATGTTGCCGGGGTGCGGGTCGGCGTGGAACACCCGCGTGGTGAGGTAGCTGCGGTACATGAACGCCATGAGGTCGCGGCCGATGGCCATGCGCTCGGCGGTCGGGAACTCGGCGGGGTCGACGTCGCGGATGGATCGGCCCGGGGCCCGGCTCTGGATCATCACGCGCGGCGTGACCAGCAGCACCTCGGGGACGTCCAGGTGCTTGAAGTCCGCCACGTCGGCCCTGACCTGGTCCATCTGCCGGGCCTCGACGGTGAGGTCCAGTTCGGCGCGCATCGCGTCGAACAGCATGCCCAGCATGGCTTCCAGGTCGATCAGTTCGGTGAGCGTGGGAGCGAACCGGGAGAACAGGCGGACGGCTCGGCGCAGCAGCCTCATGTCCGCCTCGACCACCGGCGCGATGCCGGGGCGCTGGACCTTGATCACGACCGGTTGCCCGTCGGGCATGGTCGCCGCGTACACCTGGGCCAGTGAGGCCGCGCCCAGCGGTCGGGTGGTGTCGACGTCCCGGAAACGGCTGCGCCACCGCGGGCCCAGTTCGTCGTGCAGCACGGGTTCGAACTCCTCGAACGGCCGTACCGAGGCGGTGTCGTGCAGCGTGCGCAGCTCGTTGATCATCTCGTCGGAGACGATGTCCGGCCGGGTGGACAGTATTTGCCCCATCTTGACGTAGAAGGGGCCCAGTCCTTCCAAGGTGCGGCGCACGTCGCGTGCCCGTCGTCGCGACGTCTCGCCGACTGGGGTGCCCCGTCCGAGCGCGTGGCCCAGTTCCGAGTGCAGCAGCGATCCCAGCGCCCCGGTCAGGACGCGCAGGCGGGATGCGCCCGCGTCGGCGACCTCCACGCCGGTCACCGGGTGGGTTGGGAGGGCTGTTCTCGGTGCTGGAGCTGCTGCTGTTGCAGTTCGGCGAGTCGACCCACCTGCTCGGCCAAGGACGCCAGCTGCCCTTGCAACGCCTCGAGCTGACTGGTGGTGACCACGTGGTCGTCGTCCTGGTCGTCTTCCTCCTCGTCGACGGCGTGACGGACGGTGTCGCGCAAGTCGCGGTCGACGTCCCTGGTGCGGTCGAGGAGGTCGTCGATGAACTCCTTGCTGTCGTCGGCGATATCACCGATCAACTTGATGATCCCCCGGCGTCGGGTGCGTTGCGTCATGGTCATGGCCTCCATCGGTAACGTATTCCGGCGGGCGGTTCCATTCTCTGTTCCCCTGTGGATAGTGGGTGCAGTGGACCTGGGCAGACAGAGGGCTCACTCGATCACGACCCGGGGTTACCGAGTCGGTCGAACAGCGGTATGGCGCTATCACGCAGAGTAGTGATGTTCACTCTGTCGAGTTTGGATGATCAGGCGCCGAACGTACCTCCAACGGTCGTTCCCGCGTGAGTTCGTCCCCGCTACGGTTGGTCGTGTTCCACTCCGAATCAAATCCGGATCACAGGTGGAAATGGTGGGGCGCGGCTGCGCTCCGGTGAACGAATCGGATTCCATTTCGCTGCTCCTTCGGAGTGGTGTGATCCTGTCGGAAAGACGGTGAAATGCGGCTTCCCGTGCGCCTGACCAACGTGCAGCAGACCCTTCTCCTCACGCTGTACCTGCGTGCGCTCGAAAGCCGTTCGACCACACCGGTCCTCGGCGACCCCATGGCCGAGCGGCTGGTGGCGTGCCTGGACTACGACTTCACGCGGTTCGACAGCAAGCGCGGCGACCCGCTCGTCGCCCTGCGCGCGCTGTCGATGGACCGCCAGGTGGCCCGGTTCTGCGCACGTCACCCCGACGCCGTCGTGGTCCACCTCGCCTGCGGGCTGGACAGCCGGGCGTGGCGGGTGGATCCGCCGGCGACGGTGCAGTGGTACGACGTGGACTACCCGGAGGTCGTCGAGCTGCGCCGCGCGTTGTACCCCGAGCGGCCCGGCTACCGGAGCGTGGCCGCCGACGTCACCGAACCCGACTGGCTCGAGGGCCTGCCCGGGGACCGCCCGACGATGGTCGTCGCCGAAGGCCTGGTGATGTACCTGCCCGACGCCGAGGTCGAGCGCTTGGTCACCCGGGTCGTCGGGCACTTCCACGAGGGGGAGGTGATGTTCGACGTCTTCTCCAGGGTCGGCGCCACCGTCATGAGGTGCCAGCCCAGCTTCCGGGCGACGGGCGCGACCATCCGGTCGGTGCTGCCCGACCGCCGGGTCGTGGAGCGCTGGAGCCCGCGGTTGCGCTTCATCGCCGAACGCCCGGTCCTCGGCGAACCCGAGGTGGTATCGCTGCCCCGTAAGACCAGGGTTTTCTACACCGTGCTGCGCTCCATTCCAGCGCTGCGAGGCAGTCTGCGGACACTTCATTACGCGTTCTCCGACGACAACACCCACTCTTGATCCCATGTGAGGTAGAAATGGCGGCGCTCGACGACTCCCGAGGGGCGGTGGCGGTCGTCGGGCTCAGCTGCCGGCTGCCCGGTGAAATCCACTCGTTGAACGGCTTGTGGAATGCTCTGCGCGAGGAGCGGGACCTGGTAGGGATCGCGCCCGCCGACCGGTTCGACAGTGCGCGCTTCGTGACCGGCCACCCGGCCCGACCGGGTAAGTCGTACACCGCCGCGGGCGGCTTCCTGGAGAACGTGGCGGATTTCGACGCGGACTACTTCGGCATCTCTCCGAAAGAGGCGGCCCACCTCGACCCGCAGCAGCGACTGGTGCTGGAGTGTGCCGCCGAAGCCCTGGACGACGCCGGGATCGCCCCGGACGCCCTGGCGGGCAGTGACACCGCGGTGCTGATGGGTGTTTCGTCCCACGACTACTGGGACCTGCAATTGCGGCGACCGCGGGGGTTCAACGCCTACACGATGGGCGGCGTGGCGTCGTGCAACGTCGCGAACCGCGTCTCCTACGCGTTCGACCTGCACGGGATGTCGGCCGCCGTGGACACGGCCTGCTCGTCCACGCTGGTGGCGGTGCATCAGGCGTGCGAGGTGCTGCGCTCCGGGCGCAGCGCCGTGGCTTTGGCCGGTGGGGTGAACCTGCTGCTCGGCCCAGGCGGCTTCGCCGGGTTCTCCCAGGCATCGATGCTGTCGCCCACCGGGCGGTGCCGCCCGTTCTCGGCTCGCGCGGACGGGTTCACCCGCGCCGAGGCCGTGGGCGTGCTGGTGCTCAAGCCGCTGACGGCGGCGTTGGCCGCCGGTGACCGGGTGCACGCGGTGATCCTGGCCAGCGGCACCAACACCGACGGCCGCACGACAGGACTGGCGTTGCCCAACCAGGAGGCGCAGGCCGCGCTGCTGGCGCAGGTGTACGCCGAGGCGGGCGTGGATCCGGACGAGGTGGCCTACGTCGAGGCGCACGGGACCGGCACGCAGGCCGGTGATCCGATCGAGTGCGCGGCGCTGGGCGAGGTCCTGGGCCGGCGGGGCGCCGACGTCGGGCGGTTGCCGATCGGGTCGGTGAAGTCGAACGTGGGCCACTCGGAGTCCGCGGCGGGTGTGGCCGGGTTGCTCAAGGCGGTGCTGGTGCTGCGGGAACGGCGGATCCCGGCGACCCTGCACCTCGACGAACTCCGCGAGGAGATCGACTTCGCCGGTCTGGGGCTGGAGCCGGTCGCCCGAGCCCGCCCGCTGTCCGGTTCCGGGCGCCAGGTGGTGGGGGTCAGCGGCTTCGGGTTCGGCGGCGTCAACGCCCACGTGGTGCTGGCCGCCCCGCCACCGCTACCCCCGTCGGCCCCGAGCACCGGGCTGCGACTGCCCGTCGTGGTGACCGCCCGGACGCCGCGGGCGCTGGCCGAGGCCGCCCGCGGCTGGGCCGACCACCTGGCCGACACCGCCCCGGAGGACTTCTACGACACCGCTTTCACCGCGGGCCGGCGCGGCAAGCACGAGCGGCGCATCGCGGTCGTGGCAACCGACCCCCGCGAGGCCGCCCGCGCGCTGCGGACCCTGGCCGAAGGCGAACCGGCCCGCGCAGGCGCGTCGGCCACCGCGGTCCGGCGGGGGCGGATCGGGTTCGTGTTCGACGGCAACGGCTCCCAGTGGGCTGGGATGGGCCGTGAGCTGCTGGTCGCCGACCGGGCGTTCCGGGCCGGGGTCGCCGCGGTGGACGAGGTGCTGACGCCGTTGCTGGGCTGGTCGGTGCTCGGCGAGATCACCGAGCCGGACGCACGGGGGTGGCAGCGCACCGAGATCGCCCAGCCGCTGCTGTTCGCGGTGCAGGCCGGGCTGGTGTCGGCTCTGGCCGCGCGAGGGGTGAAGCCGGCGGCGGTGATCGGGCACAGCGTCGGTGAGGTGGCCGCCGCCTACTGCGCCGGGGCGCTGGACCGGGTCGCGGCCTGCCGGGTGATCGCCGCCCGCAGCCGGGCCCAGGCCGCGACCGCGGGCACCGGGCGGATGGCCGCGGTCGGCCTGGGCGCGCAGGACGCCGAACGCCTGCTGGCCGACTCCGGGCACACCGGACACCTCGTGGTCGCGGCGATCAACAGCGCCCGCGACGTCACCGTCTCCGGGGACGAGCGCGCCTTGGCGGCGCTGGGGGAGACAGCGCGGGAACGAGGCGTGTTCTTCCGCGACCTGGAGCTGGACTACCCGTTCCACAGCCCGGTGATGGACCCGCTGCACGGTGAGCTGACCGACGCCTTGACCGGGCTGCGCACCGCGAACTGCCGGATCCCGATGGTCTCCACGGTCACCGGCGCCCCCGTCGACGGCGCGGACCTGGACGCCGGGTACTGGTGGCGCAACGTGCGCCTGCCGGTGCGGTTCGCCGACGCGGTGCACGCCCTGGTCGGACAGCAGGGTTGTGACGTGCTGGTGGAAGTGGGCCCCCACCCGGTGCTGGGCACCTACCTGCGACGGGTGACGGCAGACTCGCCCGACCCGGTGGCCCTGGTGCCGACCACGACCCGCGCCACGCCAGGGCCGGACGCGCTGGACCTCACCCAGGCCCACGCGCTGGCGGCCGGCGCCGAGGTGGACCACGACGTCTTCTTCCCCCACCCCGGCCGGGTGGTGGACCTGCCCGCGTACCCCTGGCAGCGCGAACGGCACTGGAACGGCCACCCCGACTGGTGGCTGTCGGACACCACCCGGGACGCCGCCGCGCCGAGCCACCCCCTGCTGGGCTCCCGGCAGCCGGGACCGGAGCCGGCGTGGTCGCAGGACGTCGAACCCGGCCCGCTGGAGTGGCTGGCCGACCACCGGGTCGGCCACGCCGTGGTGCTGCCCGCCGCCGCGTACGTGGACATGGCACTCGCGGCGGGGCGCGAGGTGTTCGACGCTCCGGTGGAAGTCACCGGATTGAGGATCGACCGAGCGTTGACCCTGCCGTGGAACGATCCGGACACCCCGGTGCACCTGCACACCGCGCTGGGCCGCGACGCGCGCTTCGGCGTGGCAGCCCGAGTGGGCGAGCACGGCGACTGGGTCGAGCACGCCGCGGCCCGGGTGCGGCGACTGCTGCGCGATGCGCCCCCGCCCCTGGCCGTCGCCCCCATCACCGGCCGCCTGCCCCGCGCGATCACCGCGGAACAGCACTACGCCGCCTGCGCCCGAGCGGGGCTGCCCTACGGGCCCGCGTTCCGGGTCCTGACCGGACTGCACGTCGGCGACGGCGAGGTCCTGGCCGCGTACTCGGCTGCGATCGAACCGGACGACCGCCACCTGGCGCACCCCACGGTGCTCGACGGCGCGCTGCAAGCCGGGCTGTCGCTGATCGCCGAACCGACCGCGCACCTGCCCGTGGGAATCGACGCGGTGCGCTGCTGGCGGTCGATGCCCGCGGTCGGGCTGGTGCACCTGCGTGCCCGCACCTCCGACGCGCAGGAGGTCTCCTGGGACATGACCATCACCGACCTTGACGGTGCGGTGGCGCTGGAGATCTTGGGCTGTCGAGCTCACCGCTTCGAGGGCGCCCGCCCGCCACGACCGACACGCCTGGTGGAGGTGCTGCGCGCTGCTCCGCTACCCGACACCCCGTCCGAGCCCACTGCGCTGCCGTCGCCGCAGGCCGTGCTCACCACCTGCGAGCCGGATCTGGCCGCCCTTGCCGACCGGTGGCGTGAGTACCCCTACGGCGAGGTGCGCCGCCGCGTCGCGCAGCTGGCCGCCCACTTCACCGCGGCGGCCCTACGTGAACTGCTGCCCTCAACGGACACCGTCACCCTTCCGGCCTTGGCCGTTGCGGGCGTTGTGCCCAAGCACCACCGGTTGCTGACCGTGCTGATCGACTCGGCGGTTCGGCACGGTCTGCTCACCGAGACGGGACAGGGGCGTTGGGGCTGGGGGCGCGAACCGGAACCGCACGCTCTCTTCCAAGCCGCGTTGCGCGACTTGCCGGCCGAGAGCGTGAGCCTGCAAGGCTACGGCGTGTGCGGGCTGCACCTGGCCGCGGTGCTGCGCGGCGAGCAGGACCCGCTCGAGCTCCTGTTCGCCGAGCCGGACGACCTGGCCGCCCGGTTCTACGACAGCGTCCCGGTGGGACATCACCACAACCGGGTGGCCGCCCGCCTGCTGCGCGCACTGGTCGCGACCTGGCCCGCGGATCGGCCGCTGCGCGTGCTGGAGATCGGCGCCGGCGCCGGCGGCACAACCGCCTCCTTGCTGCCGCTGCTGCCGGCCGAACGCACCCACTACACCTACACCGACATCTCGCCGGCGTTCTTCTCCCAGGCCGCCGAACGCTTCAGCGACTACGACTTCCTCGACCACCGGGTGCTGGACCTGGACGCAGACCCGGTCGAACAGGGTTTCACGCTGGGCTCGTTCGACCTGGTGATCGCCGCCAACGTCCTGCACGCCACCCGCGACCTCACCAGCAGCCTGCACCGGGTGGCGGACCTGCTGACCGACGGCGGGCAGCTGCTGGCCATCGAGATCCACAACCCCGCCCTGTTCTCACCGATATTCGGGCTGCTGGACTCGTTCTGGGGCAACGAGGACACCGATGTGCGCCCCGACGGACCGCTGGTGGCGAGGGAGGATTGGCCGCGGTTGCTGGCGGACTGCGGGTTCACCTCCACCGTGCAGACCGGGGACCCGGTGCACGGCGACTACTCGGTGATCCTCACCGCCCGCGACAACCGCGCGACACCCGTCGCCCGGCCCACCGACACCCCGGCCACCCGGTGGCTCGTCGGCCACATGCCCGCGACGGCCCCAGGGCGAGGGCTCACGCCCGGGGTGGTGGCCGCGCTGCGTGACCGGGTCGGGAACTCGGCGGTCCACCCGGTGCCGGTCGACGACGCCGAGCGGTGGACCGAGCTGCTGTCGCGCGAACCCGGCCCGGTCGACGTCCTGCTGCTGGTCGACACCCCCGCCGCCGGAACCCCGGCCGAGGCGACCGAGCAGGCGGTGCGGCAGTGCGCCGTGCTGCGCAGGCTGGCCACCGCGTCCACGAAGCTCCCCGACCGTTCCGACCTGACGTTGTGGCTGGTCGTTCCCGCGGCCGAGGGCGGTGGGCAATGCGCTCCGGCGGGACCCGGCGCCGCCGCGTGGGGTGCGGCGCGCAGCCTGGCCAACGAACACCCCGCCTTGACCGTCCGCAGGATCGCCCTCGCCGGGCCGGCCCGGCACACCGGGGCGGACCTCGTCACGCTGCTGCTGCGGGAAGCAAGCGCACGATCCGAGGACGACGAGGTGCTGCTCACCCGCGCGGGTCGATTCGTTTCCCGCCTCCGCGCGCCGATCCCGCCGACCCGCCCGTCATCCGGGAGCGGGACGAACACCCCGTACACCCTGGCCCTGGCCCAACCGGGCTCGCGCTACCGCCTGGGTTGGCGGCCCGTACCCCCGCTCGTCGCGCGACAGGGAGAGGTCGTGGTGGAGGTCGGAGCCGCCGCACTGAACTACCACGACGTCCTGCTGGCCCTCGGCATGATCCCCGTGACCATGCGTGACCAGTGGTCCGAGGCCGCCGACATCGGCGGCGAGTGCGCCGGTGTCGTCACCGCCGTCGGACCCGGCGTCGACCACGTGTCACCCGGTGACCGGGTCGTCGGCGTCACCACGGGGAGCCTGGGTTCCCACGTCGTGGTCCGCGCCGACCACACCCTGCCAGTGCCCCCGGGAACGACCTTCACCGCGGCGACCACGCTGCCCATGGTGTCGATGACCGTGCACCGCAGTCTGCACCACCTGGCGAGGCTGGGAACCGGCGAGACGGTGCTGGTCCACGGCGCGGCCGGCGGTATCGGCCTGGCCGCGTTGCAGTACGCCGGGCGCGTCGGCGCGCACGTCATCGCCACCGCGGGCACCCCCGCCAAACGCGACCTGCTGCACCTGCTCGGCGTCGAACACGTCCTGGACTCCCGCAGCCTGCACTTCGCCGACCGGGTCCGCGACCTCACCGACGGCCGCGGCGTCGACGTCGTGCTCAACTCCCTCGCGGGCGAAGCACAGATCCGCAGCCTCGGCCTGCTCGCACCGCACGGCCGGTTCCTGGAACTGGGCAAGCGCGACTTCATGGCCGACGCGGCGCTGCCCCAGGCGCCGTTCGCCGACAACCTGGCGTTCTTCGGGGTGGACCTCGCCGTCCTCTACACCCAACCCGCCCAACTGGCCGAAGCCGTGAAGGAACTGGACGAGGCCCTGCGCGCCGGCACCTACCGGCCGCTGCCCCACCGCAGCTACCCTGCCTCGCGGATCAAAGAGGCGTTCCGCAGCCTGCAACACTCCCGGCACGTCGGCAAGGTCGTAGTCGAGTTCGGCGATCCCATCCCCGTCGACCAGCGCACCACACCCCGTGACCTGGACGGCGAGGCCGCCTACCTGATTACCGGCGGCCTGGGCGGGTTCGGCGCGGCCACCGCCCGCCACCTGTCCGCCCGCGGCGCCCGCCACCTCGTGCTGGTCAGCAGGCGCGGCGCAAGCGCCCCCGAGGCCGCAGACCTCCTGGCCCACCTGAACGCGCTCGGCGTGCGGGTCGACGCGCACGCCGCGGACGCCGCCGATCCCGAGGCGATGCGCGAAGTCCTGACCGGCCTCGACGCCACCGGCCGCAGGCTCGCCGGCGTCGTCCACGCCGCCATGATCCTGCACGACGCGCCGCTCACCGACCTCACCGACGACCACCTGCGCGCGGTCCTGACACCCAAGCTGACCGCCGGGCACGTGCTCGACCGGCTCACCCGCCACCGCGACCTGGACTTCTTCGTCGTCTACAGCTCGGCGGCCGCCTGTGTGGGGAACATCGGCCAAACCTCGTACACCGCGGCCAACGCCGCGCTGGAAGCCCTGGTCCGCGACCGCCGCCGAGCGGGCTTGCCCGGCTTGGCGGTGCAGTGGGGCGGCATCGGCGACGCCGGGTACGTCCACCGCACCGACCGCACCGACGAGATGACCGCCCTGGGCATCGGGGCGCTGCCCGCCGACGACGCCCTGCGCGCGCTGGACGAGCTGCTGGAACTCCCGGACGCAGTGGTCGCGGTCGGCCATTTCGACTGGGGCAGGCTGTCGCGGATCCTGCCCGCCCTCGCCGCTCCCCGGACCGCCGCGCTGCTGTCCGCGCAGGACGACGCCCCCTCTGCAGACCGGTTGCGCCACGCTCTCGCCACCGCCACCGCCACCGAAGCCATGGTCCTCGTCGAAGACGCGCTGGCCGACCTGCTGGCCAAGGTGTTGCAGACCACCGCCGACCGCGTCGACCGCACCCGCCACCTCAACCAACTGGGAGTGGACTCCCTCATGGCCGCCGAACTCGCCACCCTTGTGCACCGGCGCTTCGACTGCGAGATCCCCGCCGTCGAACTCGCCGGCGCACCCGGCGTGTCCTCCCTCGCCCACCGCATCCACGCCCGCTTGCGCAGCACCACTGCGCCCACCGACATCCCTGGGCAACGCCCTGCCCAAGAGGACCGACGCCGGGTCGGCGACGTCCCCGCGGCCGGGTCCCGATGAGCCCGACCCTCACCGTGCTCACCCACCGCCCGCAAGCACGGTGGCGCCTGTACTGCATACCGCCCGGAGGGCTGGGACCGGAGTTCTACCTGCCCTGGTGCCCCTCCATCCCACCCACCATCGAGCTGTGCGCCGTGCAACTGCCCGGTCGCGGTCCACTGGCCGACCAACCGTGCACCACCGATCCGAAAGCGCTCACCACCGAACTGGCCGAACTCATCACCGGACAGGACGACCTTCGGCCCTTCGCCCTGTTCGGCCACAGCATCGGCGCGCTGTCAGCCTTCACCACCACCCGCCGCCTGCGGCGCACCGGTGGTCGCCAACCCGCGCTGCTCGCGCTGTCCGCACTGCCCGCACCCCACTCAGGTCCCTACACCCAGACCCTCGGCGCGTTGCTGCTCAGCGGGCACACCGCGGCCAACCAGGCCATCGGCATCCACACGGGCGCCGCCACCGACTTCGCCCGGTTGGCGGCCGCCTACGTCCCGCTGCTCGGCGACCTGCTGCTCCTCCTGCAACACCGACACCAGCAGGAGGCCCCGCTGGACTGCGACCTGGCCCTCTACGGAGGGCAGGACGACCCCGTCACCACCCTCGACCAGCTCACCGCCTGGAACGACCTGACCACCACCCCGGTCACCCCGCGACTGTTCCCCGGCGGGCACACCTACCCCGCGGAGCAGGCCGAAGCACTGGTCACCCAACTGCACCACGACCTGGAGGCCGCCACCGACCGCGACGACTGACCGACCAGTCGCGGACCCAAACCGCGATCACCCGTACGCGCCGTCGAACCGCACCCGGAACACCCGCACCGCGCACCTACCCTCACGCGACCGACGGCGAACAGCGGAGGACTCGATGGTGCGACGGATGCTTGTCCTGCTGGCAGTGATCCCCCTGACCCTCGTCCCGCCGACGGCGTCGGCCGACACCGCGCGGCACCCGGTGGTCTACTCGGGTGCGGTGGCGCTGGCGCACGCCGCGCTGCACCCCGACACCCCGCCGGCCGGTGCCAACGACCCGACCTGCCGCCCAACGCGCCGGCACCCCCGCCCGGTGGTGTTGGTGCACGGCACCGCCGAGAACATGACCTACAACTGGCACACGCTCTCCCCGCTGCTGGCCAACCACGGCTACTGCGTCTTCGCCCTGAACTACGGCCAGCTCCCGGGACTGCACGTCGGCCTGCCGGGGTCCCGCCAGGCCGGCGGCGTCGCCCACGTCCCGGAGTCCGCCGCCCAACTCGCCGCGTTCGTCGACGAGGTGCTGGCCGTCACCGGGGCGTCCCAAGTGGACATCGTCGGCCACAGCCAGGGCGGCATGATGCCCCGCTACTACCTCAAGTTCCTCGGCGGCGCCGACATGGTGCACACGCTGGTCGGGCTGGCGCCGTCCAACCACGGCACCACAATCTCCGGCCTCGCCCACGTGCCCGGCGTACCCGAACTGCTCGCCGCCGGCATCGGCCCCGCCGTCACCGATCAGATCACCGGCTCCGACTTCATGCTCAAGCTCAACGAGGGCGGCGACACCGTGCCGGGCGTGCACTACACGGTGATCGCCACGCGCTACGACGAGGTCGTCACGCCCTACACATCCGCGTTCCTCGAAGGTCCGAACACCACCAATATCACCCTCCAGGACCTCTGCGGCCCGCTGCACGCCTCCGAGCATTTCGCCCTGCCATTCGACGCCGCAGCCCTGCAGCACGTCCTCAACGCCCTGGATCCCGCCCACACCGAACCGGTGACATGCGGACTGGTGCTGCCGGTCGACGGGGGCTGACCACAGGCAGGTGCTCGGAACTACGACACAAACTCCTGTGGGGTGCCAGAAGTCAGCATAGTAGCTATGGACCGCGCTGTTTGCCGTTGCAGCCTTGGTTTGTCGATCAATTTGAACCCTCAGCCCTGCTGTTCGGGAGCCGCGTCGATTCCGGCGTTTTTGAGGATCTGCCGTGCCGTGGATGCAGCGATCTTGATACCGAGGACGAGGAGCTCGCCGTGGATGCGGCGGTAACCCCACGTTGGGTTCTCCCGTGCCAGGCGCAGCACCAGGAGCCGAATGGATCGGATGGTTCGTGGTCGGCCGGGCCGCTGGGGACGGGATCTCGTCGCATGACGGCGCGCGAGGAGGTCCCGGTGCCACCGCAGCACCGTGTCCGGACGGACCGGCAGTCGGAGTCGATGAAGCGTGGTGGCCGGAAGTCGGTGCAGCAGTGCCGCGAGGAACGCGGCGGTCACCGGGAGAGAACCGCGGACGGACGTTACTCAGCTGGCGTTCCAGGACCGTGATCTGGTGCCGAAGCGCCAGGATCTCCGTGTCTTTGTCCCGGTCGCTCATGGGCAGCAGTCGCAGCAGCGCGAAGGCGTTGGTCACGCCGAGGTAGGCCACTCGGAGCAGCACAGCCGGTCATCATGCCGTGCTGGTAGACATCACGCGGATGGCGACCGTGGGCTGTGAATGCTTCGGACCATTAGGCTACGTACGCCCTCTACCTGCGTTGATAAGGTTATCGGCATGCACAGGGCCGCACTGCTGGCCGTGACCTGCTGGGTGCAGAACCTCTAGCCCGCCAAGGTGGCCGGTGACCGGGGCTTGCAGGATCGGGCCTACTCCGCCGTGTTTCCTGCCAGGGAGAGCCTGAACACCGCCCAGACCGCCCTGAACCTCCTGGTGGAAGGGGCCTGATCATGGGGCCGGATGACTGGCTGAGGGAAATCCGGGAGAGCTTCAACCAGCACTCCCAGGGCAACCCGGTGGACCTGGACCGGTTGGCCCAGGTCTGGGAAGACCTGGGCACCTGGTTGGTCCGGGGAGGCTTCCCACCCGCCCCGTGGTGGCACCGGACCTGACCTCACCCCTACCGACTGCCCCCGGCATCCCGATGCCGGGGGCAGTCCCGTGAACGGGGGTCGAGGCCCTTGCCCTCCCGTGCCTCCCGCCCCTGCACCCGCCCCGGTTGCCCCAACCGCACTGGCACCGGGGGCATGTGTCCCGACTGCCGAAGCCGTGCCCGCCGTGCCCACGGCACCAGCGCCCAGCGCGGTTACACCGGGCAACACCGATCCCGCTTCCGTCCAGGAGTGCTCTCCCGCACCGGTGACCGGGTGTGCCGCTGCGACCTCACAGACTGCCCTGACCATCCGGGGGTCAGCTGTGGCTCACCGTCCACTGTGGCTGACCACTGGCCGCTCACGCGTCGCGAGCTGGTGGCGCGCGGGCTTGACCCTGATCACCCGGACCGGGGCCGAGGGCTGTGTGGGCCGTGCCATGCCCGGATCACCGCCCGTGACCGTCGGACCCGAGGAGGGTGGAACAGTCCGTGAGCCGGCCGCCCCCGCGCCGCGCGTGACCGGTTGCGGCTCCGCCCGCCCCAGGGGGGTGCCCCTTGAGCCACGCGGAAGGGCACAAGCCACTGAGGCCCGGTTCCGTCCGGTCAGGTTTCCGGGAACGCCGATCCCACGTCCGCCGACCCGTCCCCGCCGACAGCGAAGCCGGGCGCGAACTGGCCGCGATCCTCGACCGCCTGGCGCTCGCCGCCGACCAGGTCCACGCCTGGGTGGACGAGCACGAATCCCTTGTGCGACAGGCATACGAGCTGGGCGCGACCCAACACGAGATCGCCCCTCACGCCCAGGTCGCGCAGTCCACGGTGAGCCGGATGCTCGCCCGCGACGGCACCACCTGAACCCGCCCGTCCGGTGATGCAGCCCGCATCACCGATGCGCCACGCATCACTACACCCGGAGGTGCGCCGTACCCATAATTGTCGACGGGATCACCCTGTCCGCGCAGATCCGCGCCGAACTCGCGGCCGAGGGGAAACCGGTTTTGCTCGGCTTCAGCCGGGGCAAGGACAGCCTGGCCGCGTGGCTGGCGATGCGGGAAGCCGGGATCGAGGTGGTGCCCTACCACCTGTACCTGGTGCCGGGTCTGCGGTTCATCGAGGACTCGTTGAAGTTCTACGAGGACTTCTTCGGCACGCCAATCCTGAACCTGCCGCACCCGACGCTGTTCCGCTGGCTCAACACGCTGATGTTCCAGCCCCCGGAGCGAGCGGCGATCATCGAGGCCGCCCAGCTCTCGGAACCGACGTATGAGGAGCTGGCCGACCTGATCCGCACGGACGTCGACCTGCCCGCGGCCTGGAACGCCGACGGCGTCCGCGCAGCCGACTCCCCGAACCGCAGGATGGCGATGGTCACCCACGGACCCAAGCGCGAGCACCTGCGCAAGGTCAGCATCGTGTGGGACTGGCGCATCGCCGACGTCCGCGAAGCCCTCGCCCGCCACCACTGCCCGCTGCCCCCGGAATACGAGTGGTTCGGCCGCAGCTTCGACGGGCTGGACTTCCGGTTTCTCGACCCCATCCGGCGCCACGCCCCGGACGACTACGAGCGGATCTTGTCCTGGTTCCCGCTCGCCGACCTGGAGGTGTTCCGCCGTGACCTTGCCCGCTGACCCCAACGCCGACCTCCTGGCCCAGCTCCAGGCCACCGCCGCCATCGGCGGACCGACCTCGAACGCCGACCTGCTAGCCCAGCTCAACGCCGACCCCGAACCCGACCCGCTGGCCGATGTCACCTACACAGGTGGTTTGGCCACCGACTCGACCGCGGAACTCGACGCCCTGGCCCGCGGCTTCCGGGAACGCACCGCGCGGGAGGACGAACGGTTCCGCCTCGCCACAGACTCGGAGTTCTGGTTCGTCCTGTGCTTCAAGTCCCGCGAGGAAAAGGACGAGTTCCTGCGCGCCGCGCGGCTGCTCCACCTCGGGGACAAGTACCTCGACGGCCATGCCGCCGCGTCGGCACTCGGCGTCGACCTGCCCGAACCCGATACCGGAGAGGAGGACTAAACGATCATGCGAGGCCGACTCGGCCGTCTCGTCGCGGGTGCCCGTCGCGCGCTTTCCCGGCGCGCGGCCAGCCCGTCACGAGGCCGCAGCTCCGGTTCCTGACAGAGCGGGATGCCCAAAAAAGGCCATCGCCCTGGCCAGGGCTGAGAATGCTGGCCCAGGCGGAACTCGACTTCCGCTTGGGCCAGCATCGCGCCTTCGACATGTGAGACACGACCACAGAGGAACTCCTGGCGGAGCAACGCTTCACAATCCCGATCTGCGGAAAATCGCTTTGTCGCCGCAAGCCCTCACGCTGACACCAACCAGAAACAGGAAATTGTGTACATTCCTACACGCCTCCTGTTTCGGGTTCGACGGCACTCACGCCGCCAAAGCGGCTCACCTCGAAGCTTCGGCTTGGTGAAGCTGGACGGACGTAGCTGCTAGTCTCGCAACTTGAAGTCCCACCACTGGTTCCAGTGGTCGTGCACGCAGAGTTCCTGAGTTACGTAGCCGCTGGCTCCACCGCTGAGGCAAAGGTCATGCTTCCGGTTCAGCAATCGGTAACTGTCGCCGTCGATTTTCTCGATCTTCCAATTCTGGTCATGGTAGCTGTTGATGCACCGGTAGGTTGTCCCGTGCTCGCCCTGCCCGCCCCAAGGCATCGCCAGGCATTCATTCTTGTCCGCGTTTCGTAGGCGGTAGTAACCGTCTTCGGCTGGCTCCAAGTACCAGTACTGGTCGGTGTAGGAGTCGATGCACTGATATGTGGTGGCGGCGCTGGTGTTGCCGGGGGCAGCTAGACAGGACCTGGCGGCATGATTGATCACGTTGTAAAGCCCTGACGGAGGAACCCGTTCGAAACCTGAGATCGACTCGGACGGCGGGGTCCCTTGCGCGACAGCGGGAGCCGAGAGCGCCAGCATGGCGAAGGCAGAAGGCAAGGACAACCTTCGAAAAACGTGCAACACGGCTTTGCCTCCTTCGTATAAGCCTAAAGGGTCCAGCGCTCTGAAAGTACCACTCACATCTGACTTGAAGACGAAGAGGGAGATGCTTCAGTAATGTGGGTGACCAATTTTCACCCTGTTGCGAAACTAAACCACTGAATCTATGTTGTGGGCGATCCTCGATCTCTGCGAGTCGCGGAAGAGTGGGTGAACGGGTGAACCACTGCCCGTATTCGAATCGCTGATCAATATTGATCCGCAGTCAGCTAAACCGAGCGTCGGTGTCCTGCGTGTCACCCGGCTGGCAGGCAAGTGCCCGGAGGTGGTTTCTGTGGGTAAACGCGGTCCGGCGGCGAAGCCCACCGCCCTGCGCGTGCTGCACGGTGACCGTGCCGACCGGATCAACGACCGGGAGCCGGTACCGCCCGTGGGCGAGATCTTGTGCCCGGAGTGGGCTTCGGACGGCGCGCGGGAGATCTGGTTGCGGCTCGCGCCGGACCTGGAGAAGCGCAAGGTGTTGACCACGTGGGACGTGGACGCCTTCCTGATCTTGTGTGAGGCGCTGGCCCGCTATCGCAACGCCACCGCCCTGGTGAACGGTTCGGCGTTGTTGGTGCAGGGCGGGTCCGGCTTGATGAAGAACCCGGCGTTGCAGGTGCAGGCCGAGGCCGAGCGCACGTTCCTGACCTACGCCGCCCGGTTCGGGCTGACGCCGTCCGATCGCCAGTCCATCAAGGTGGAGGTGGGCGGCGACCAGGACCAGGGCGCAGGCCGCCTCCTCAGCTAAGCCCCGCGCCAACCCCAAGCGCACCAACGCCAGCTCGCGCACCGGCACCGCTACGCCCCGAACAACCACCAAGACCACCAATCGCGGGGCGCGGTTGCCGGTGTGCGGGCGCACCTTCGACGGCCACACCTGCCGCAAGCGCGGCGATCACCTCTGCAAGCCCCGAGCCGACCACGCCCAGGCGTTCGCCGAGGAGATCTGCGTCCACACCAAGGACCGGTGGGCGCGGCGGCCGTTCATCCTCGCCGACTGGCAGCGCGACGACATCGTGCGTCCGCTGTTCAGCGAGGTCCGCTGGGACGACGAAGCCGAGTGCTACGTCCGCCGGTTCCGGATCGCGTGGATCGAGCTGGCCCGCAAGAACGGCAAGTCCGAGCTGCTGGCGTTCGTCGCGCTGTACCTGCTGGTCGGGGACGGCGTGGAGTCGGCCGAGGTCTACGGCTGTGCCCGCGACACCGACCAGGCCAAGCTGGTGTTCAACGTCGCCGCCCGCATGGTCCGGCTCTCCCCGGTGCTGTCGAAGCGGCTGCGGGTCATCGAGCACTCGGCGCGCATCGTGGACGAGAAGACCAACTCCGTCTACGCCGTCGTCCCGGCCGACGCGCTGGGCAACCTGGGCTCCAACCCCTCGTGCGTGATCTTCGATGAGGTGCTGACCCAGCCGAACGGCGATTTCTGGAACGCGATGCGCACCGGCATGGGCACGCGGCTGGAGCCGTTGCTGATCGCGGCCACGACCGCGGGCAACGACCCGGCCTCCTTCGCCAAGGCCGAGCACGACGAGTTCGCCAAGATCGCGGAGGACCCGTCGCGGGCGCCGCACCGGTTCGTGTACCTGCGCAACACCCCCGAGGACGCCGACCCCTGGGACGAGGCGAACTGGTACCACGCCAACCCCGCACTCGGGGACTTCCTGTCACTGGCCGCGCTGCGCGAAGAAGCCCTCGAAGCCCGCAACGACCCGCTCAAAGAGAACGCGTTCCGGCAGTTCCGGCTCAACCAGTGGGTGGCGCAGTCCTCGCGGTGGATGCCGATGCATCTCTACGCGGCGTGCACCGGCACCGCGCACGACGAACCCGCCCGGCTGCGCGAACTGCTGGCGCGTCGACCTGCCTGGGGAGGGCTGGACCTGGCCTCGAAGCTGGACCTGACCGCCTGGTGCCTGATCGTCCCGGACGGTATCGACGGCCACCCCTCCGCGCTGTGGCGGTTCTGGCTGCCCGAAGCCGGGGTGAAGTTCCTGGACGAACGCACCGACGGCCGCGTGTCCCGCTGGGCCAAAGAGGACTGGATCACCGTCACCGACGGGGAGGTCATCGACTACGAGCAGGTGGAAGCGGACATCGTCGCCGACACCGGCCTGTTGCGGGTCGCGGACATCTCCTACGACGAGTGGAGCGGTGAACCGGTCCGCCAACGACTGGAGAAGCGGACGGGCGTACCGATGTTCCCGGTGGCGCAGACCTACAAGGGCATGACTGCGGGCATGACCGAACTCATGGCGCTGACCAAATCACGCCGTTGGTCCCACCACGGCAACCCTGTCGCCGAGTGGTGCTTTGACTCCGTAGAGGTCCGCCACCCTCCCGGCGAACCCGACCTCATCCGCCCGGACAAGCCCGAACGCGGCAAGACCGGCAAACGCATCGATGCCGTCCCTACTGCCGCGATGGCCGTAGGCGGATGGAAGCTGCGCGGCGTCAAACCCAGAAAATCCAGCCAGATGACAGTTCTCGGGTAAAATCGGAATCCTATCTATTCGACCTGCGGGCAAACGCCTACCAAATACCGAAAGAGCGAGGCCGCGAGCGGGGCGATTGCTCTTCAACGAAGAGGATGAACAGCAATCGCACCCGATTTCTTACCTGCCAACCTATCCGACAACTATGGTGATGTTGATTGCCGCCTACCCCGGCGCTACGAGCGCGTCATGTGACGACAGGCCCGACTTGAGCACTAGATCTTGACCAGGGCGGCGCGGCGCATCCACCCAATGCCGTCTTCGGCGATGTCAATGTCAACCGCCAGGTACTCCCGGTTCTCGGTGGGGTTGTAGTGCGTCCAGTCGCACGTGCCATTGGCCCCTGTCACAATCGCACCATACCCCTTGTTCTTCAAGAGGAATGAAGTGGTAGTCGGCTTCTCGAACACGCCAACCAGCGTTTCGTTCACACGGTACTGACACCCCGCCGATGCGGACAACTGTGTCGCCGAAGCAGTTCCAGCCGCTCCGACACTGAACAAAACTGCAGTGATCAGGCCAAACAGAACCTTACGCAACATGACTCCCAGGTCGAGTTCGCACGAGATGTCAACCTTCTCGTAGCCTTAACTCGGGGTCAAGGGGAAGCCAACCGAATGGCGCAAGGTGGTCAAGTTCGGAATTCGGAAGCCCGAACACAGATCGGATCATGCCTAGTCACATGGAAACGTGCAACCCAGAGTGCAATATGCGGACTGATCACATATCAAACGCACTGCATCCATCCGGCTATGAACCTAAACCCAGGCAACTCCCGCCCGGTAGTGACTGGATCGCTGTTCTGGTCTCTGTCTAGGTGGTGAACGTCTTGATCACCATGAAGTCCGAGTTGTCGCCCACTCACTGGGTGGCGCGGTTGGCGCGGCTGCACAACGCCCAGCTCCCCGAACTGGAGCTTCTGGACGCCTACTATGAGGGCGAGCAGCCCTTGTCGTACATGCATCCGGAGCTGATCCGCCGCCTGGATGGCCGGGTGCGCCAGGTGGTGATCAACTGGCCTCAGCTCGTGGTCGACGCGCTGGATGAGCGGCTGGACCTGACGGGGTTCCGGTTGGGCGGGCAGCAGGCCGCCGACCGGGAGCTGTGGCAGATCTGGCAGGCCAACCGGCTGGACCTGCACGCCGAACAGGCCCACGTCGACGCCCTGGCCCTCGGGCGGGCGTTAGCCATCGTCGGCACCAACGAGGCCGACGCCGCCACCCCGCTGGTGACGGTGGAGTCCCCGCTCGACGTCCACGTCGACCTCGACCCGCGGACCCGCCGCGTCCGCGCGGCGCTCAAGCGGCAGTTCAGCGATGACGCCGAGGACGGCTCCACGGAGGCGTGGGCGACGCTGTACCTGCCCAACGAGACCATCTGGTACACCTCCGAGGACGGCGGCGGGACCTGGGTCGAGGACCAGCGCGACGAACACGGTCTCGGCCGCGTCCCGGTGGTGCCGATCGTCAACCGGCCCCGCACGCGCCGCCGCCGCACCGCGCCGCCCCGGCTCGGGCGCTCGGAGCTGGCCGCCGTGCTGCCGCTGTCGGACGCGGCGTCGAAGATCGCCACGGACATGATGGTCAGCGCGGAGTACCACGCGATGCCGCGCCGGTACGCGCTGGGCTTCGACAAGGAGGACTTCGTCGACGCCCAGGGCCGGCCGCTGACGCCGTGGGAAGCGGTGGCCGGTGTCCTGTGGGCTTCGCCCAAGAGCCCGAAGGAGGACGGCGTCAGCGTCGGGCAGTTCCCCGAGGCCGACCTGTCGAACTTCCACTCGACCCTCAACGCCTTGGCGCGGCTGGTCGCCAGCCTCACCGGGCTGCCGCCGCACTTCCTCGGCTACGCCACCGAGAACCCCGCCAGCGCGGACGGCATCCGGTCTTCTGAGTCCCGGCACATCAAGCGCGCCGAACGCCGTCAACGGTCGTTCGGTGACGGCTGGGAGGAGGTCATGCGCACGGTCCTGCTGGTGCGGGACGGGCGGGTGCCGGACGAAGCGCTGCGCATGGAGGCGCAGTGGGTCGACGCGGCCACGCCGACCTTCGCCGCCCAGGCCGATGGCGTGGTGAAGCTGTTCAGCGCGGACCGGTTGCTGCCGCGCCGCGCGTCGCGTCGCGCGCTGGGCTACTCCGATGCCCAGATCCGGGAGATGGAAGCCGAGGACGCCGAGGCGTACAGCCGGGCCATCGGTGACCAGGCGGGTGAGTTCGGTCCCAAGCCGCTGCCCGCGCCCCGTGACCCGGCCGACGACGAACCGGAGTTCGAGCGCGTGCCCGCGCGCCGTGCGCTGGTCCGGCTCGACCCGGCGGTGGGTGGGCCGCCGTTGGCGGTGCAGTTCCGGGAACCGGTGCTCGCCGGGAGGTGATGCCCGTGGGTGCTCCCGCAGGCGCGGCCGACCTCGACGCGGACTACTACCGGGCTCAGCAGCGCATCGTCCGCGCGGCCGTCGACCAGGCCCAGGCCGCCTGGGCACAGCTCAACCCGCGCGACGCATCCCGGTCGTGGGACGAGCAGGTGCGGCCCCAGGTCGTGGCGGCGGTGGAGCAGGCACAGGAGCGGCCGGCGGCGCTGGCGCCGCTCTACATCGCGGGCACGCTCGCCGCCGCTGGTGCGGTGTCCGCGCCGCTGCGGCTGCTGGTCGCCTCCGCGTTCGTCGGGCTGGCCGCCAACGGGCTGCTGCTCGGCGCGTTGCTGGACTTCGCGTTCGGCTACTACCGCCGCGCCCGCCTGGCCGACGTGCCCGAGACCGAAGCCCGAGCGATCGGCTTGGCCCGGCTGTTGACCTACGTGTCCACCGAGACCGCCGACACCGCCCGCCTCGCGCTGCACGTCGGCAGCATCGTGGAGCCGGAGGTGGCCGGATACGAACGGGTGGTGCACCTGCCCGCCTGCGGGCGCTGCATCCTGCTGTCCGGCCGCCTCTACCGGTACTCGACCGGGTTCCTGCGGCACCCGCGCTGCGACTGCTCGATGCGCCCGGTCACCCACGACCAGTGGCGCGAAGACGGCGCGAACCGGTCGCCACAAGCCCTGTTCAACGGCATGACCCGAGCCCAGCAGGACAAGGCGTTCGGCAAGGGCGACGCCGCCGCGATCCGGGCCGGTGCCGACATCGGCCGCGTGGTCAACGCCCGCCGCGCTGTCCAGGTCTACGTGGCCGGCGGGTACGAGTTCACCCGCGAAGCGATCACCAGCCGGGGCATCGGACGCCAACTCGGGGAGCTGGCCAAGCAAGGCGGCCGGTACCGACGCTCCCAGATACCTCGGCCCACCGCGGCCCAGCTCGTCAACGCGGTGGGCTCCGACACCGATGAACTGGTCCGCCAACTTCGCCGATTCGGCTATTTCCTTTGAAGTAGCGAAATAAGTATGGACCGGACGAGGCACCGAGAGCGTCCTGCGGTTCAGTGGACGCGATCGACCTGGCCGAGGTGCTTCCCGGCGGCGAACGACAGCCCAGCACTGGTCACGTTTCCGGAATCGTCACAGACGGGACGCGAGAACTCAAGTTCGTTTTTCAACTCTTCGCCCTGGGGATCGGTGACCCAAAATTGCAGAACGTTTTCTTTCACATCGCTCGCCGAGTAGTCACCCTTAAGTTGGAAGTAGAATTTTCCGTTTTGCCCGGTCACACGGTCGGTGGCCTTACCTTTAACCAGGGCGATGGTATGGAAGGCGGGGTCGCCCCATCCCTGGCGTAGCCGTCCGTTGTACACGGCAGTATCGTCGGGCCCGGTCCAGCTCTCCAACGTCGTCCCGCATGTCGGTGCGACTGCGCCAGCCTGTCCGGAACCGGACAACATGGGTGTTGTAGCGGTAATCGCCACCACGGTGAAGATCTTCCATGCCGATTTCTTTTCTGGGGCTTTCTGTGCGCTGTTCATCTCGTTTCCCTCGCTGAATGATGGGCGGAGCTCGCGGAATGTCTTCCTGCCTGGGATACCCATAATCGCCACACCGATAGCAACGTGATCTCACACTTTAGGGTGATCTCGCCCCGGCTTCGTGCATCAACGAGAGTGAAGCGCGCGCCGGAACGGTCTTCGCATGGGTTCTACCACCCGCACTATCCCATCACGTCACCCGGAAGGGGGTTTCCGCCTTGCCTGAAAGTCCGATCACTCCACCCACCCCGGAACCGCCCGCGCAGCCACTGACCAGCCCGTCACCGACCGCCGAACAGCCTGCCCCGACCTCGACCCAAGACACCGGCAAGACTTCCGAACTGGATTACCGGGGGCTGTACGAAGAGACCCGCGCCAAACTGACCCGTGCGGAGACCACCGCGCGGGAGAACCGCGCCAAGGCCGCGCGGCTGGACGAGATCGAGGCCGCGAACAAGACCGACGCGGAGAAGGCCGTCGAGCGCGCGAGCGCCGCCGAAGCCCAGCTCGCGGCGCTGCGGCGCACGGCGGTGGACGCGGAGATCCGCGCCGCCGCCTCCGGCTGGGCCGATCCGACCGACGCGCCGCGCTACCTGGACGACCGGGACCGCTACCTGTCCGAGGACGGCACGGTCGACACCGCCGCCATCGCCGCCGACCTCGCCGCGGTGCTCGCCCAGCGCCCGCACCTCGCCCGCGTCGACGGGCCGCGCCGCCCAGCCCCGGACCCCTCGCAGGGACAACGGCAGGGCGGGCCGTCCGGCGTCGCCGAGCAGATCCGCGAGGCCGAGTCGCGCGGCGACTGGGCCACCGCGATCAGCCTGAAGAACCGGATCGTCGCCGAGCAGGCCCGCGCAGCGGCACCCCGAACCCCCTGACACGTAAGGAGAATCCTTGCCTGGTATCGCTGCGATTGCGAATACCTACAACAGTCCCAACTACGTCGGCGAGCTGTTCGGCCTCACCCCGACGGATACGCCGTTTCTATCCGCGATCGGCGGTCTGACCGGCGGGCGGCGGGCGAACGCCGTGGTCCACACGTGGACCGTGTACGACCTGCGCCCGCCGGACCCCAACCGCCAGCGGCTCGAAGGTGCGGACGCGCCGCCCGCCGAGACCCGCGTGCGGGGTCAGGACCGCAACGTCCTGGAGATCCACCAGGAGACGGTAGGCGTCACCTACACCCGGCAGTCCACGCAGAACATGTTCGCCGGGACCGGCGCGGCCAACCCCAACGCCGCCGCCATCGGCGGCACCAACGCCGTGCCCAACGAGATGGACTGGCAGACCCGCCAGGCGCTCGTGCAGATCGCCCGCGACGTCGAGCTGACGTTCCTGGTCGGCCAGTACCAGGAGCCCACCGACAACTCCACGGTGCGCAGGACGCGGGGCATCATCGAGGCCACCCGCACCAACGTGATCACCAACGCCACCCCGCAGCCGTTGACCGAGGGCATGGTCATTGACCTGTTGCAGAAGGTGTGGGAGAACGGCGGCATCCAGGTCAGCGAGACGGCCACGCTGATGTGCAATGCCTGGCAGAAGCGTCGGCTGACCGACGAGTTCATCACCAAGAAGAACTACCGTGAGGAGACCCGCAACATCGCCGGTGTCGCGGTGACCACGATCGAGACCGACTTCGGCCGGTTGTCGATCATGCTCAACCGGTACATGCCCACCGACACGGTCCAGGTGGTCAGCCTCGACCAGTGCGCCCCGGTGATGCTGGAGAAGCCCGGACAGGGGTTCCTCTTCTCGGAACCGCTGGCCAAGACCGGCAGCTCCGACCGGGCGCAGATCTACGGCGAGATCTCGTTGGAGTACGGGCCGGAGATCGCGCACGGCAAGATCACCGGCCTGGCCACTGGCCCGACCGGAGGCGGTGCGTGAAGTTCACCAGCATTCGCTACAAGCAGCTCGTCATCCACGACCTGGACGTGAGGTTCACCGACGGCGAGGCCGAGGTGACCGACAAGACCACGATCGAGGCCCTGCGCGGGCTCCCCGCAGAGCTAGGAGTCCGCGCATCCGGCGGTCGTCCGCCGAAGGAGCCCGCACAGGGTTGACCGGTCAGGGCGTCACTCGCGGGTCGGGTTCTGCCGTGAGCAATGCTGTGCGGCAGGCCCGCCCCGTGTCACATTCCCGCCAGCACGGAGAGGAGTCCGGTGATCTCGGGGGTGATGGCTTCGACGAGGTCTGCGATGCCATCCGCGAGGTCGCGGCTGTCTGCCGCAGAAGCGGTGCCTGCGGTGGCCAGGGACAGAGTGACGGCGGCGACAAGCGTGGTCAACGTCGCGGCGATCCGATGACGAGTGTTCATCGCGTACTCCTCTGTTAGACCCGCCGTCCTTGGCGGGTGATCGGGGTCGGGAGCGGTGCGCACCGTCTTGCTAGAACTGCACTGGGTGTACCCGTTGGTCGGAGCACTATCGGGTGAAAGTGGACTGTGGTCCCCCATGTGGCTGTCGGGTGGTGGTCGACGTGACCGCTCCCGCCCCGCTTGCCACCGTGGCCGACGTGCAGGCCCGTACCGAGGTGCAGCTGACCGCCGAGCAGCAGGCCCGCGCGGCGGTGCTGGTGGGTGACGCCTCGGCGATCGTCCGCGCCCGTGTGCCGGACCTACCGGACCCGCCGCCTGCGACCGCGCCGGGTGTGATCGCCACGGCGGTGTTGCGGGCGTTGGCGTCGCCGCCGGACGGCAACAAGTCCGAGACGGTGGGCGGTCACTCGCGCACCCCGGCGGTCGGCATCGCCGCAGCCGCCGCGCTGGGCGCGCTCAAGCTCGGGGTCGACGGGCTCAACGACGCCCTGACCGCCGAGACACCGGCCGACTACGCCAAGGCGGTCCGCGACTTCCCGCCCGCGATGCGGGAGACCACCGACGCGGTCCGGGCGCTGCGCCCTGCGCTCGACGGCCTGAAGCTCGACGTGCAGGCCCGGCTGTTCGAAGGGCTCGGCGGTGAGGTCTCCCGGCTGGGGGACCGGTACCTGCCGGTGCTGCGTGACGGCCTGGTCGGCATCGCCGAGGGCTACAACCAGGCCGCCCGCCAGGCGGCGGGATTCGCGGGCGAAGCGCGCACGGTCGATGACGTCCGGCTGATCCTGGACACCACCGGCCAATCCGTCCGAGCGCTCGCGGGCGGTGTGGCGGCGCTGCTGCGCGCCATCCGCGACATCGCCGCCGTGGGCAGCGAGTCCTGCCCGGCTTCGCCTCGTCGCTGGGCGAGGGCGCGGAGCGGTTCGCGCAGTTCATCGCCACCGCCCGCGAGACCGGACAGCTACGCGAGTGGCTGTCCGCCGGCCTGTCCGCGCTGGGCGAGTTGGCCACGCTGGTGGGCAACCTCGCGCCGGCTCCATGCTCACCTTCCTCCGCTCTGCGGAGGGAACCCCTGCCCTGCAACAGATCTTCGGCGGTCTGGGCACGGTCGCGGCGGCGCTGCTGCCGCTGCTGTCCGAGGTCGCTCGGGTGGCCGCGTCGGTCCTCGCGCCCGCCGTCGCCCAGCTCGGGCCGATGGTCGCCCAGGGCCTGGCCGTGCTCGTGGCCGGGGTCGAACCCGCAGGGCGCGTCCTGGCCGCACTCGCCCGCTGGCCGGGGTCGCGGCCCAGGCGCTGGCCTCGCTGCTGGTCCCGGCGGTCGAGCTGCTGGCCGGGGTCACCGCCGAGCTGGCACCGACCGTCTCGCTGCTGGTCGGCGAACTCGTCGGCGGCGCGCTGGCCGACGGCGTCCGCACGCTGGCCTCCGCGCTGATCGGCCTGGCACGGGCCGCCGCGCCGCTGATCGTCCAACTCGGTTAGTTGCTCGTGCAGGCCGTGAACATCGCGGCCCCTGCGCTTGCGAATCTACTTCGCGTTTTGACGCCGATCGCGGTCCAGGTCGGCGGAGCACTGCTCACGGCCCTGGCGGCGGTCCTGCCGCTGGTCGGGCAACTGGCCGACGTCTGGGCTCAAGTCCTGCTCGCAGGGCTCACGGCCGCGCTGCCGGTACTCCCGGTGATCGTCTCCACGGTCCAGCGCCTGGCCGAAGTCCTGTCCGTCGGGCTCTCCGCCGCCACGCCCACGTTGGTCCAGATTGGACGGTTGCTCGGCGAGACGTTGACGGTCGGACTGACCGGGCTGCTACCCCTGTTGCCGCCGCTCGTTGAAGGCCTGCTGCGGATCACGACCGAAGGTCTGCTCCCGCTGACACCGCTGCTGCTCCAGCTCACCTCGGAACTACTGCCCTCGGTGCTCCAGCTCGTCGCGCTCCTGGTGCCGGTGATCGTGCAGGCCACAGGGGTGCTGGCGACCTGGACGGCCATGTTCGCCGCCGTCACGGCCGAGGTCACGTCAAAGCTGATCCCGACCCTGCGGTTCTTGATCGACAACGCCGTCGCGCCGATCTTCGCGCGCATCGTGGACACCGTCTCGGGCGCACTGCGCGCCATCCAAGGCGTGTTGAACCTGGTCATGGGCGTGGTGACCGGCGACTGGTCGCGCGCCTGGTCGAGCGTGCGCGACATCGTCTCGGGAGCCTGGCAGGCCATCCGGTCCGGCGTCGACCTCGCCACGGGCGGCCTGATCAGCTTCGTCGCGGGCATCCCCTCACGGCTGCTCGGCGCGCTCGGCGACCTCGGATCGCTGCTGGTCGAGGCCGGAAAGAACCTGATCCGGGGCCTGTTGCGCGGCATCGAGTCCATGATCAACTCGCTGCGCGACAAGCTGCGCCAGGTGACCGACCTCCTGCCGGACTGGAAGGGACCACCCGATCGCGACGCGAAGTTGTTGCGCGGCAACGGTGTCCTCATCATGCGCGGGCTGCTCTCCGGTCTGGAGGCCGAGGAGCCCGCCGTGCGCGCGTACCTGTCCGACCTCACGCGCAGCATCCCACGCATGGCCGCGCCCGAGGGCACGTCCGGCCGAACCGCACCGGAACGGGTGATCACGCGCAGCACCAACGCTTCCGAGGTCACCGGGACGATATCGCCGGAGTGGGGCGACCTCGTGGACGCGGTGCGGGAACTGGCCGCGCGGCCGGTCGTGGTGCAGGTCGGCGCAACCGAGATCGCCCGCGCCACCGCAGACGGCGAACGCATCCTGTCCCGGAGGTGAGCGCCCGTGCGGTCACTGTGGATTGGCCCACCCGGCGGGTTGCGGGAGATCCCCGACACCGCCACCAACTACGACCGGTCGGTCTCCCTCGGGGTGCAGGATTTCGCCTCGCTGTCGGGCGGGGTGACCACCACCCGGTTGGCCACCCCGCCCCGCCGTCTCACCCTGTCCTGGTCGGCGCTGCTGCCCGAGCACGCGCGCTGGCTCGACGCCCTGGCCCGTCGCGCCCACGGACCCGGACCGCTGGCCGTGCTCGACCCGGCGGCCGACAACCTGTTGGAGGCCAGCCAGTCCCTCGGGCGCACACCGCGTCGCATCTCGCTGGCCAGATGGGGCACCCTGGCCGATCGCGCCGACGGCGTGCTCACCGTGACCGACACGCGGGACAACAGCAGCCAGCTCTACTACAACTCGCCCTACTGGACCGGGTGGCCTGTACTGCCCGGTGTGCGGGTCAGCTTCACCGCCGACCTGACCCGCAACGGCGGAGCGCGAGCCGTCCTCGACTTCTGGGACGCCACCGGGGCCTACATCCAGACCATCGGCCCCGCCGCACCCGTCGTGACCGCCGTCCCGCCTGCCGGGGCGGCATTCGTCCTGCCCAAGGTGTGGCTGCCCGCCATCACCACGCCCACCCCCGTGGGCGGCGCCCTGCTACGCCTGGGCGAGCACATCGACGCCGCGGAACCGATCCCGGTCGGCGACGGCTGCCCGGCCATGACCGTCACCGGCTACGCCGACGCCCGCGGCTCCCATACCGCGACCTGTCGTTCACCCTCGTGGAGGTGCGCCGTGTGCCGAACTGATCCGACCACCACCATCACGGGTCTCGCGTGCTGCCAAGCGAGCGGTCCGACGCACCCGGCTTCCTGATCGCCCGGATGAACCCCGTCAGTGCCCTGATGATCGCCGGACGCTCGGAAGGCAACGAACCTCGCAGAGCGATGACCAGTACTAACACCGGAACACTGGCCGTCACAACGGCCACCAACAGCACCACGACTCCCACCGGCACTCCTTCCACGCACCGATCCTGAGTCCGTCCGGCGTTGTTGTGACCTTCGTGTAGCGCAACCAGCCGAAATTCGTCGAGTTGCCACCTAATCGGCGTAACCAAAGTCGTCCGATCGCCCGTGACCAGCTTGGCAGGTGCGCCGTGCTTGATGCCGACCCCGCACTCGTCGCCGCCCCCGGCCAACCCGAACGGGTCCACACCAGCCTCACCAGGCTGGGCGGGAAGGACCTCACCGAGCAGGTCACCGCCTGGACGCTGGACCGGGCCTACGACTCCGACCTGCCCGCCCCCATGCGCGCCACCAACGGCAGCGCTTCGGCAGAGCTGCGCATGACCCTGACCGGCACCGGGGAGCAAACCGCCGCCCAGCTCTACAGCCCCTACGCCCCACACGCCACCGCCGACATCGCCCGACCCCGCCAATCCGTCCTGCACGGCTGGGGCCTGAACGAAGACGCCCTACCCGCGTTCCGGGGCCTGGTACGCGACCGCGTCGCCGACTCCGCCACCGGCCGCGTCGAGGTGTCTGCGCTGGACGGCGCGGAACGGCTGCGCGGCGCGGCGAAGCTTCCGGCCGCCGTGTCGGTCAACACCGTGCACATCGCCTCGGGCACGTGGGTGGTGGACAACCTACTGCGCGACGCCGGTATCCACACCGCCCCGCCACCGCGCCCCGACTGCGTCCTGTACGCCTCGATGCACGGCGGCATCGCGCCGGACATCGGCTACTACCGCACCCACTCCGGCTCGATCGGCTACACCCGCGACCGCGCCCCGTGGGAGATGGCCGCGCTGCCCGGCTCCACCACCACCTCGTTCAGCGTCCGCTGGGACCCGCGTACCCGCACCACCGTTCCCGGCCGGTCGCTGTTCGTGGAGATGTGGGTCGACACCCGCAACATCGGCCCCGACACCGGCGCGGTCTCGCTGTCGTGCTTCTACCAGGCCGACGGCGCAACCAACGGCGTCGATTTCGGCGCGGACTTCAAGTCCTCCACCAACCGGGCGTGGGCCACCTCCGACGGCAACCAGGCCATCGTGCTGTTCCTGACGCCGCTGCCGGTAGGGCGGTGGCACCTCGGTTGCCACTGGACGTTCAACGGCACACAGCCCTCCGCGCGCATCTTCATGTCCGGCCCGGACGGCTACTACTACGAGAATGACCCCGGCGCGCTGGGCGCGATGCCCGCCACAGGAACCCAGCTCAACTACGTGGTGCTGACCAGTGGCCTGCCGGTCGAAGCCGTTCAGGTCTGGATGCCCGTGACCCGACCGACGCGCGACGACTTCGAGGAGCAGACCTGGCAACGCGGCGCAGTACTCGACACCATCACCAGCACCCTGACCGCGATCCCACCCACCCAGGGCTCGGCGTGGTAGGTGATCAGCGCCGTGGCCCGTGCCGAACAGGCCACGGCCTCGTTCGATGAACACGGGATCTTCCGTTACCGCAACAACACCCGCTTCACCTCGCCCGGAAACCCGGTGCTCACCGCCACCAGCGCTCGGGAAATCGCGGGCCTACGGGTGTCGGAGGCCATCGACTCCGTCCGCAACGTCATCGACGTGCCCTACTCCCTCTACACCATCGGCTCCACGCGGGAACGGTTCACCGAGACCACCCGGCGCAGCATCGCGGCGTTCTCCACTCTGACCCTGACTTACGACTACGACGTCACCGAGTACGACTCCCCGCCGCCGATCGCCTACGTCGCCATCACGCCCGGCTCGACCTCGCGGGTGCGCTGGTCGACCGCCAGCGACGGCAGCGCGGGCGTGCACGGGCGGGTGGAGTCCACCACCGAACGCGACGGCCCGACCCTGCGGGTGACCTTCCGCAACACCGGGTCGAGCACCGTCTACATGCTCACCAGCACGAACACGCCGTCGCTGTCGATCTACTCCGTCGAACTGGCCGACAACGGCCCCTCCCGCAGGCTGCTGCGGCGCACCGACACCACCAGCGTCACCCGCTACGGCGCGCAGGTCTACCAGGTGCCGGCCACCCCGTGGTTGCAGACCTCGGTCGCGTCCTACCTGCTCGCCGTCGCCGCCTCCCCGCTGCCCGTGCTCGGGGACGTCGAGATCCTGACTACGGGCACAGTTATACGCGGCATGTGTATTGCAGTTAGCCGGTGAGGCCGGGGAATCGGTCTACGAGGTTTTGTACGGGCCTTGCTTCGGCGGAGTGCTCCTTCGTCCAAACCGACTTTTCACCCCTGACCAGGAGGGTCCACTCGTTGATGTGGCTGATGGCATCGATGCCGTGGATGAAGTCCGACCCGGAACCTAGGCCGGGGAATCGTTCGGCAAGGGTCTCAACTCGACTCCTGTCCGTCTCCCCTTCCTTTACCCAGATCGACTTTTCCTTCTTGATCAGCAGAAACCAGCCGTCGGCGTCTTTTCGGCCGACGGCGGTCAGGTCCTTTGCGAAATAGTCGACGCCTTCCAGCTGGGATTCTCCCGTAGGAACTTCACGTGCAGACGCCATCGCGCACCTCCATGTCTTTCGCCAACCCGGATGAGTCGCCACCCGGGTATCCCGAAAATCGGCACACCATACTTGCGCCCCCCTGTCGCCCTGCCCACTCGTTCGCACGCCCGAATTCACCCAGTTGAGTGGGAATTCTGAGAACATACTGGACTTATCGCTACAAACCGGAGTTTGTATGCCCTATTCGTGCAGTTTAGGGACCCGTTCAGGAGGTAACCGTCCTGGACCTGTCATTCCTACCTAACTTCGGTGTGGCCGGTGCGCTGGTGCTCATCGTCGGCTACCTACTCTCTGCCAACCACCGGCTCATGACGGCCAACCAGTCCGACCGGGCCGAGTGCCTGACGGCCCTTGCGGCGAGGGAGACCTCGCACGCCGCCGAACTGGCTGCCCTGCGCACCCGCATCGGCAAGCTCGAACGCTGCCTCGCCGGACTCGAAGGCGAGTTGGACGCCGAACGCGACCGCCGCCGCCGCGCCGAGGACGACGCCGCCGCCGCCCGACGCGGCGAACTCCCACCCGCCTGACCCATCCACCAACCCACCCGCGAGCCGACACCCCCCCCGGTGTTCGGCCGCTTCGCCATGCCCGAAAACCGGAAGGAACACGTGGACTACGGCATCGACATCAGCTCTTGGCAGGGCTCCGCGATCGACTGGAACGCCGTCAAGAGCAACAACATCAGCTTCGCCTCGGTGAAGGTCACCGAGGCCACCGGCTACATCAACCCCGCCGCCACCGCCCAGGTCGACGGATCGGGATCGGCATCGCCGACATCGAGGGCCGCATCCTGGACGTGAACCAGGCGTTGCAGGACATGCTCGGGTTCAGCGTCGAGGAGATGCGGCAGTACAACATCCGCGACCTGATGCACCCGGAGGACGGCAGCAACGTCTGGCGGCTGTACGACCAGCTCACCGCGGGCGAGTGCGACCACTACCGGGCCGAGAAGCGGTTCCGGCGGGCCGACGGCGAGCAGGTGTGGACGCACCTGACGCTGTCGCTGGTCCGCGACGACCACGGCGAGCCGCAGTACCAGGTGGCGATGATCGAGGACGTCACCGACCGCCACCTGCTCCAGAACCGGCTGCGCTACCAGGCGCTGCACGACCCGCTGACCGGCCTGCCGAACCGGGCGCTGTTCTTGGAGCGCCTCGGCCGAATGCTCAAACGTGCCAAGGGGCGCATGGGCTTGTGTTACCTGGACCTCGACGACTTCAAAGTCATCAATACGAGCCTCGGTCACGATATCGGCGACCAGTTGCTGGTCGAGGTCGGGCGGCGGCTGGACCTGTCGGTGTCCGGCGAGGGCAAGCTGGTGGCCCGGATGGGTGGCGACGAGTTCGTCATCCTGGTGGGGGACACGCAGGACACGCAGGACGTCGTCGACGTGGCCGACCGGGTGCTGCGGGAGCTGGGGTCGCCGATCCACATCGGCGGGCACGAGCCGACCGTGTCGGCGTCGATCGGCATCGTGGAACGAGCTGTGGCTGGCGCCGTGGCCGCTGACCTGATGCGTGACGCGGACATCACGCTGTACTGGGCGAAGGCGGACGGCAAGTCACGGTGGGCGCTCTTCGAGCCTGACAGAGCTTCCAACGCCGCTGATGCGGCTACAACCGTGTTGCTGCCAACGAAGGGCTCGGTCACTTGATTTTCATCAAGGGCGCGAGCAGGAGGGAGCGGATGCGGGAGAATTCGTTGTACTGCAACGGAGTTCACCTGCGTCGAGCTGCGCTCAACTGACCGGTCACTCTGGCAGTCGGTAATGTTTTCGCAGGTCAGCCCTTGATCAGGGCGAAACTGGGGGAGGAGTCCGTGCGACTTACCGTGTGGATAAGTGGTCGTCTCTTCGGATTCGACTGAAGTCGACCTGCAGAAGTGCGGCTGGATCGTATCGCGGTGCGGTGTGGGGTGACTGTTGGGGCATTGGGCGCCATCGCGCGACTGGCCCACCGTGTGCGTGGGATCGAGACGACCTCGCGCATGGCGTCGAGCAGGTATGGCGGAAGCACCCCCGCGCGGGGGTGAGCTGGTGCGTCGCGACTCGGTGATCACCTCCACCGGAACACCTCCGCGTGCGTGGGGCCGAGACGCTTGCCAACCCCATCTCGACCTCGCCCGTCGGACCATCCCGCGTGCGCGGGGTCGAGGTCGGCAAGCAGCACGCAGAGAAGCTGGACGGCGGAGTGTCCCGGCGTGCACGGGGTCAAGGAGAGCAGTCCGTTACCGACCCGTGGGCCGCGGAAACATCCCCGCGTGCATGGAGTCGAGCTGGGTTGCGTGTTCATCTGGACCGGAATCGGCGGACCATCCCCGCGTGCGCGGGGTCGAGAACGACCGCGTCGGCGTCACCCCCGACGCCTACGGAACATCCCCGCGTGCGCGGGGTCGAGCACACCGGCCGCGCCTACGCGGACGACCTCGGGGGAACATCCCCGCGTGCGCGGGGTCGAGCGCCTCGGGGTCGGTCTGGTTGCACACGCCGCGGGAACATCCCCGCGTGCGCGGGGTCGAGGGCATGTTCCGGACCGCGTCGGCGCGACGGCGGGGAACATCCCCGCGTGCGCGGGGTCGAGCGTCCCGTAGGCCAGGAGCACGTCCGTGACTCGGGAACATCCCCGCGTGCGCGGGGTCGAGGTGGGAGCGCTACCGCCGGTCACACCCTCGACGGGAACATCCCCGCGTGCGCGGGGTCGAGAGCCGTCCAGTCGGGCCAGGCCGTGGATACGGGGGAACATCCCCGCGTGCGCGGGGTCGAGGCTTCGCGACCAGCAGCTTTACGAACCGTAACGGCGTTTCTCATTCACTCCGGTTTCCGCAACTCCCCGTCGCCGCACCCGCATATACCTACGGTCTCACACCCGCTCAGAGGAGCGGCACGGCCTGGTGAGCCACTTGATTCTGGGCAACGTCGCACGACTGGCTTTCGCGTGCGCGAGGTCGGGCTGATCAATGAGCACTTCTGTGACCGGAAGAGCGGAACATCCCCGTCGCGTGCGCGGGGTCGAGTTTGCGGCATGAACCCCGAGCAGCCCTCCCCCCGGACCACCCCCGCCTGCGCGGGGTCGAGTAGCGCGAGCGCCTCGGGGTCGGCTTCGGTGCCGGACCACCCTCGCGTGCGCGGGGTCGAGTGGACGGTGCCCGCGTAGCCCAACGTCACGTGCGGACCACCCCCGCGTGCGCGGGGTCGAGACTATGAACCCGTCCACGTAGAAGCGGAAGGCGGGACCACCCCCGCGTGCGCGGGGTCGAGCCTCTGATCTGGTCCACCGGCACGCCGAACGCCGGACCACCCCCGCGTGCGCGGGGTCGAGCTGTTGGGCGAGTGACGATCCGGCCCTCGTTCAGGACCACCCCCGCGTGCGCGGGGTCGAGCCGTCGACGGAGCGCATGTTGTGCCCCGTCCCGGGACCACCCCCGCGTGCGCGGGGTCGAGGGCACGACGACGCCCCGCACCCGAGCACGTCGGGGACCACCCCCGCGTGCGCGGGGTCGAGTCGGGCCAGTGCCACGTCCCACCCCGGTACGACGGACCACCCCCGCGTGCGCGGGGTCGAGGGGGGTGCGGCCCGCGGCGAACGCGGTGACGCGGGACCACCCCCGCGTGCGCGGGGTCGAGCGCGTCGGGCGCGTTGACGCTGACCGCGTCGCAGGACCACCCCCGCGTGCGCGGGGTCGAGGGTGAGCAGACCACCCGGGAGATGGAGTACGCGGGACCACCCCCGCGTGCGCGGGGTCGAGCAGCACCACACGAAGTACGCGGCCGGCCTGGCGGGACCACCCCCGCGTGCGCGGGGTCGAGCTGGCGTCGATGTCGTGGCAGCACAGCGTCGCGGGACCACCCCCGCGTGCGCGGGGTCGAGGTCCGCGAGGCCAAGCGCCGGCACAACACCCGGGGACCACCCCCGCGTGCGCGGGGTCGAGCGCATCCACGACGCCCACGCCTCGTCGAGCGCGGGACCACCCCCGCGTGCGCGGGGTCGAGGACCTCACCGGCCTCGACCGGCCCGTCGCGGACGGACCACCCCCGCGTGCGCGGGGTCGAGCGGTTTCTCCAAGTAGGTGGCGCTCGTCTGGTGGGACCACCCCCGCGTGCGCGGGGTCGAGGCGCGACACGCGGCGTCGGTCATCGACATCACGGGACCACCCCCGCGTGCGCGGGGTCGAGTCGTCGATCGCCTGCTCGACCCGCAGGATCAGGGGACCACCCCCGCGTGCGCGGGGTCGAGAGCGGGCGACGACGCACGCGGTGCGGGCGCTGCGGACCACCCCCGCGTGCGCGGGGTCGAGACGAACGCGGAGCCCCACAGCCACGGCCAGGCGGGACCACCCCCGCGTGCGCGGGGTCGAGCGACTGGGGAGGCTGCTGGACGTCGAGCGCGTGGGACCACCCCCGCGTGCGCGGGGTCGAGGCTTCGCGACCAGCAGCTTTACGAACCGTAACGGCGTTTCTCATTCACTCCGGTTTTCGCAACTCTCCGTCGCCGCACCCGCATGCACCTACGGTCTCACACCCGCTCAGAGGAGCGGCACAGCCTGGTGAGCCACTTGATTCGAGTCAAGTGATGGGGTGCAGGAGGGAGCGGATGAAGGAGAGTTCGTTTTGCCACAACGGGATTGGCACGACTTAAACTGAGTCCAACGGAGCTAACTCGGAGCCTCTGGCGGCTGTTTCTGCAGGTCAGGTCTTGATCGGGTCCACCCTGGGGGTCAAGGGGTCGCAGGTTCAAATCCTGTCGTCCCGACGGTCGAAGTAAGGCGAAAGCCCAGGTCAGGGCCTTGGATCACTACGGTGAGACAAGGCCCTGTTTCTGTTTGAGGGCGTGTTGTCTCACAATTTCTCACGAACGCTCGTACTGCTTCTTTCAGCCCAGGAGTTCACCGAGCTGGTCGGCCGCCTGCCTGAGGTGCTCGACGTTCGGGTGGATGTACACCCGCTTGGTGAAGCTGAGGTCCGCGTGGCCCGCCCAGGCGCTCACGATCACGTCGGGCACACCGGACGTCGCCAGGTAGGTCAGACAGGCGTGCCGGGCGTCGTACGGCCGGACCTTGCGCACCTTGGCCTGGTCCATCAGCTTGTGAATCGCGCGCCGAAGTCGATCGGTCTTCCAGGGTTGGCCCAGCTCGTCGACCAGCACGAACCCTGACCGCTCGTACAGCTCACCGGCTCTCATCGCCTCCGCGGCCTGCCTGGCCTTGAACGCCTTGAGTGCTGCGTGCAGGGGCGTGGGTAGAGGCAGCTTGCGCTTGCCCTTCTCCGACTTCGGCCCCTTCTCCTCGACTTCGCCCTCGACCAGCGTGCGCGTCAGCTCGATCGACAGCGTCCCCTCGTCGAGGTCGACGGCGCTCCACCTGAGTCCGCAGACCTCGGCGGGCCGCATCCCGATCAGCGCCAGGAGCACGGGCGCGTGGAGCCGGTGGTCGCGGATCGCGGCGAGGAACTGTCTCACCTCCATCTCACTCCAGGGCACTCGCAAGGCCGCCGCAGCCGCCGCCTTGCGCCGCGCTTCACGCGGGATCTGCGTGTACTGGGCGACGTTGCGGACCACCAACCTGCGCCGCATCGCCACGTTCAACGATGACCTGAAGCGCCCCAGTGTGAGCTGCACGGACCGGACGCTGAGCCCGCTGCCGACCCTCCCGCCGCGCTTCCGACCGGAGGTGAGCATCCAGCTGACCAGCTCGTCCACGTCCTCTTCGGTGACGTCCTGGAGCCGCTTCCCGCCGAGCCGCTCGCGCACCGGCAGCAACGCGTCTGCGTAGTTGGCGGCGGTGGCCTTCTCGACGTCGACCGTCGTGGACTTCAACCAGGTGTCCAGCCAGGCCGACACCGTGGTCTTGTCGGGTCCGACGAACGTCCCCTCGTCGGTCTGGTGCTTGACCTTGACGTACTCGGCGCGGGCTTCCTTCTTGGTGTCGTAGGTCTTGGTCAACTGCCTACGCTTGCCTGTCGCCGGGTCACGCCCGATGTCGATCACGAACCGGTACCTCGTCGTACCGTCCTTCAACTCGATCTTCTTGATCGGGTCCCCCACGAGCTTGCAGCTCCTTAGTTTCAGGCCCCCTCTGACGAGCCCAGAGGGGGCAGCAATCCGAGTTCCCGGGCCCTGCGGATGTACCGCGCCGCCTGCGTCCGCGACCTGTTCATCACGTTGGCCACGGCCACCGCGGGTGCCCTGTTGCCGGCAGCCACGGCGTCGGAGTAGATCCGCGCCGCGCGCCGGGCGTCGTCGTCGGCCTGGTTGCGGACGCGCTCGTCCGCGGTCGAAGACGCTTCACGACGGTCGACCGCCTGTGCGCCCAGCGGCAAGGTGGCCAGCCACTCGTCCCGCACGGAGGCGGGCACGGTCGCCTTCTCGACAGCAGCGCGCACGAGTTGGTCGACGAGGATCTGCCGCATCACCGACGTGGTAACCGGCGCCGCGGCCTTGCCCTTCACGGTCACCGACAGCACCACGGGTCGCAGGTCGGTGCCGACGAACACCTCCATCGTCGTCGCGACGTCCGGCTCCTCCAACGCGAAGTTGGCCTGGAACCGGGTCGGCACGGCGGTGTCCGGACCCGTCTCCAGGTAGCCGATCGGTGCCAACTCGTCGATGGACACCCAAGCGATCCGGAAGTTCTTCGGCAGGCGAGGCACGGCAGAACGATACGCACCTCCTTCCGATCTCTGCGGTCTTGTGCGACCCAAGGTATGTCATCGACACGGCATGGTCAATGTCTTTGCATGCTACCCTCGATGACATGACTACCGGGGGGCAGTCTCGGGCGGAGCGATCCGCCGAGCTGCAGACATGGATTCGGACGGGAAGAGCGCGGCGGCTGCGCGTCGACGCGGGTCTCAGCCAAGCTCTGGTCGCACAGGACTGCGAGGTCTCGGCGTCCACTGTGCACCGCTGGGAAGCGGGGAGCCGGCTGCCTCGCGGCCGCAACATGCTGGCCTACCACAGCTTCCTCGCACACCTCGTCGAGCACGAACAGCGGGGAGGTGAGTGGGGTGGGGAGTAGGCAGAACCGACCGACGCTGGCAGAGATCAAGGCGACCTGGCCGCCCGCCGTGGACGTCACGACGGCGGCCTTGGCGTTCGGGATGAGCCGCAGCAAGGCGTACGACCTCATCGCTCGTGGCGAGTTCCCGGCCAAGGTGGCGAGGTACGGGAGGCGGCTCGTGGTCATCACCGAGTCGGTCGTTCGTGCTCTGTCCGCAGGGGACTGACGATGTCGCTCACACATCTCGACAGACACATGAGCGGTGCGCACGGCGAGTTCCGCTACCTCTTCGAACTGCCTGGGGAGCCGATCCGGGGAGAGCAAGATATGTGCGAACTGATAGTTCGCACCAAGGTCGCCACGCGACCCGAACCGCTGTGCTCGGCGAGCAGCCCTACCGCGCACGCCTCTGGCCGGCGGGCCGGGAATGGGGGAGGGGTGCTGTGAGCAACGAGCAACACCGGCGTGGCACTGGCCGCGATGTGCGGCTCGGCAACCGCGAGGCGGTGCCCAGCGGGACGGCGAAGCGCCGAGCGCGTACGTCGGTGTCCTTCACCGACATCGAGTGGGCGGCCATCACGATCGCGGCTTCGCTGGACGGCATGCGGGCGGGAGCGTGGATCGCTCGGGTCGCGTTCGACGAGGCCGCCCACCACAACAGCGGAGCCCGGCTCGACCGCGACGCCTTCGCCGCTCTGGCGGCAGCGGTGCAGGAGCAGCGCAGGGTGCTGGCCAACGTGGGCGGCAACCTGAACCAGTTGGCGAAGGCGACCAACGCGACCGGTGGCATCGACAACCCGGAGGCCGCGGCGCGGCTGTTGGGCCTCGTTCGCCGCGTGGTGGGTTCCACCGACGAACTGCTCCTCCAGATCCGGGCGAAGATGCGATGAGAACGGGAGCAGGACGGGGCGGAGTGCTCAGCACTCCGCCCCGTCCTACCTCTCCCGGGCGACTGCCGGTGTGCCGCCCAGCCAGACCAGGTGCAGCTGTCGCACCTCGGCGTCTCCCGTGCTGAGTTCGAAGGTCATCAGGGCGCGCTCCGCGCTGTCCGACACCAAGCGGAAGTCACCCTCGACCGAGTTGACGTCGGCCCGGTCGCCGTAGTCCAGGCCGTAGCCCGCGACGCGTGCGTACTGGCGGTCTCCGTACTCCTCGACGATGGCGAACGGTCGCGGCGCCTCTTCCCGTGCGAGTTCGTTCACGAACACATCGAACCCGTCGTCGGTCTTGTGCTCCGAGGTGATGTGCACCGGCTCGCTCACGTGCTGCCCCTTCTCAGGTCGTTGATGATGTTGGCTAGTTCGCCTCCGGGCAGCAGGCAGTGCCCGGTCTCTTCGGGGGACACCAGCCATGACGCTGCCGTCTCGCCGATCACCGTCGGTGGCAAGGGCAGCGGCGACCCGCCCCGCAGCGCGCGCACCTTCCTCCGTGCCAAGACCAACGGGAACGGCGGTTCGATCAGGAAGTAGGCCAGCGGAGCCCTGGGCAGAGCCAGTACGGGTGTCGGCTTGGAGCTGAACCTCGGGTGATCGGTGATGTCCTTCGCCAATGACTGGTGCACGGACACTGCACCGAGGTTCGCCCCCGTAACGGTGAGCACCGCTGGTGCCTGACCACCTGCCGCAGTCCACCACTGGTGGATCACACCGGGGTCGGTCGTGGCTGCTTCGACGGGACGCAATACGGCACCCGTGGTGGGTTGACCGTCGCCGGGGTCGACGAACCGACTACCGCGCCACACGGCTCCTGGCAGCACCGGCCAGCCGAGTGCGGCGTACTCCAACGCTGCCCCCATCTCACCGGAAGCATTCGAGGTGCTGCGTAGCGCCGCGTCATCTGCCAGGGGCGTAGGAGCCGATGGCGAACCTGCGGTGACCGGCACGACTTCGAACAGGTCGTCGAATTGCATCGGCACGAGCACGACCAAGGCGCCGGCGATGAAGGCAGGGCCTGGCTGGAGCGCGCCGTGCATCACCCGTGACACGGTGGACCGGTTGACGCCCATCGCCTTGGCCAGGGCGTAATCGGAGTGGAAGCCGGCGAGCTTGGCCGCGCTGCCGAACCTGCGGGAACGCAGTCGGACGGTATGGGGCGCGCCGGCGGGCTGCTTCTTGATCATGTTGCAGCCGAACCGCCGGTCGCGCGCTGGCCCCCGTCAACCGCAGCAGCCAAGGCCGGTAGGTCAGGTCGGGCCGGCGGACCACCCGCCTGCATCCTTCCCCGCCGGGGATAGGGCTGCCCGCTGGCCTTCAGTGCGATGGCTTTGGCCACCTCGGCGAGGTCGAAGGCCAATGCCGCTTCGACCTCGGCCAGATCGAGGGCGCCACGCAGCTCGCCACTAGGTCCGGACGGCGGAGGAGACGCATGCGCGCTCTCGTCCACCAGTCGAACGATGTAGCGCGCCAGCTCGGTGTTGACGCTGCTCAGCCAAGCGTTGAACAGCAGCTCGTCCCTGGTCACCCCCAACCACCGGCCCAACTCGTCAAGCACGCTCGCTGTGCACCTCGAGGCGCTGCCACGCCTGCTCACCACCCGTCATCCGCTCAACGGTCCGAAGCTCGGTACCGGTGGCCAAGTTAGGGACGACCGAGCGTCACGAGTCGTACAAAATGTGCAACCTCTCCCCAGCTACCCTTGCGTCATCAACTCGGGAGAAGCCGAGGAGGTCGGATGCCCGACACCGCCGGTGAGATCGGCAAGCGAGTCCGCTACTGGCGCCTGCGCCGCAACCTCGGCCGCAAGCAGTTTGCCGACATGATCGGTCGCTCGACCTCGTGGCTGGACAAGGTCGAGTCGGGCGAGCGCAGCCTTGCACGCATCCCGATCATCGAGCTGGTCGCCGACGCCCTCGCCATCGACCCCAACGTCCTCACCGACGCACCCGCCGCAGCCCGAGCCGCCGACCGCGTGGACGCCGCCGAGGTCAGCGCCATCCGCGCGGCACTCGGCCGCTACCCCGGCCTGGCGGTTGCGGACATCAAGCCCTCCAGCGTCGCCCAACTCGCTCGCCAGGCCGACTACATCGAGCACGCCTGGACGTCGTCCCACTTCACCACCGTCGCCCAACACCTGCCGAAGCTGCTGGAAGCAGCGCAGCGCGCAGCCCTCGCCGCACCGCCGGCCGAGCAGGTCGACGCCTACCGCGTGCTCATCGCGGCCTACCGCCTGGCCTCCTCGATGCTGCTCAAGTTCGAGAGCCACGACGTCGCCTGGCTGGCAGCCGACCGCGCCATGCACACCGCCCTGGCGGTCGACGACACCTGGTCGCAGGCGCGGGCCACGCGCAGCGTCGCCCGCGCCATGAGCGCAGCCAGGCAGCGCACCGAGGCGGTCGACACCCTGCTGAGCATGTCCGACCGCATGCGCCCCGAAGTACCCAAGCACCCGACGAGCCTGCTCTCCCTCCACGGCATGCTCCACCTCGCCGCCGCGATCACCGCAGCCGAGCAGGAAGACGCATCCCTGGCCCTGTCCATGCACCAGGAAGCCACCCAGGCTGCTGAACGCATGGAGCGCCACTACGACACCCACCACACCCACTTCGGTCGCGTCAACGTCGCCATCCACCGCGTCGCCGCGCTCGTCCGCCTCTACGAAGCCGGAGCAGCTCTCAACTTCGCCGCGACGATCCCCAGCAGCGCTCTCAACGAGCTACCGCCAGAACGCCGGGCCAACCACCTGCTCGACCTGACCGAGGCCAACGCCCGCTGCGGCAACTTCGCCGAGGCCACCCGCACCCTCGCCCAAGCTGAGCGAACCGCACCCCAAGAAGTCCGCAGCCGCCCCTTGGCCCACGGCTTGTTGAGGATGCTGCTGTCCAACACCACTGGCGACCCCGCTCGCATGGTGAAGCAGATGGCCGAGCGAGCCGGAGTGCCCGCGTGACCGAACGAGTCCTCTACCTGATGATCTGCGGTGCCGGACCCGCCAGCCACGTCGACGCCGCCATCAAGCTGGCACAGGAAGCGGGCTGGTCGGTCTACTGCATCGCCACACCAGCCGCCGTCGAGCACTTCCTCGACCTCGACGATCTGCACCAGCTCACCGGCCACCCCGTGCGAACCGGCTACCAACGCCAAGGTCAGCCGCCGCTTCCTCCTGCCGACGCGGTGATCGTCGCACCGGCCACCTACAACACGATCAACAAGTGGGCGGCGGGCATCGCCGACACCTACGTCCTGACGCAGCTCGCGGAACTCACCGGCCTGGGCGTGCCGATCGCCGTCCTGCCCTTCCTGAACACGGCACTCGCGAACAACGCCGTACTCCACCGAAGCTTCGAAGTGCTGCGTTCCTCAGGCGTGAAAGTGCTGTTCGGGCCGGGTGGATTCGAGCCCCACCTGCCTCGGCAAGGTGGGCGCGCTTTGGTCCGCTACCCGTGGCGATCCGCCATCGAAGCGATGCAGTAGCACGTGTCAGTCTGTTTGCAACTGCCTCTGTAAACTCTAATGGCGTGCCAAAGCTCTCTCATGTCGAGCCAAGCGGAACCAACCAGCTAAGGAATCTAACAAAGGTGAGACTGAGGCGCGTCGACGTTCGAAAGCCTGCGACATTAGACCGGACAGGTCGCACCGCTGTCGGGATTCCAAAAGTCCGCAGTCATCGCGGGTGCTGTCACCGGCAGTCGCTGCAAACACCATTTACAAGGCTTCGCCGAGGGAGGTGCAGGAAGCATTTGGTACAGCGCCCTTCGAGTGCTTCTCGTCGCTCGCAGTCGCACCGGTTGCACCGTGGGCAGTAGGGCTTGCTGCACTGGGGGCACGGCCATCCGGTGACAGAGCCGTCGAACCCGCAGGGACATGTCAGTGTGGTACAAGGGCGGCCGTCGTCGCCGAATCCGGGCGTGTTGAGGTGAAGTGCTTCGCAGTTCCACAGGTCCCGCTCGGCCAGGACGCCGTAGGTGCGCTTTTCCCGGGCGGTGGCGTTCAGGTAGTACGGGTGCCGGGCGCCCCACGGGGTCGACCAGAACGATTCGCGGCAGATCTGTTGTCTGGGTGCGATGCGGGACAGTGGGTGGTCGGTCGGGATGGCTTGGTTTCTGCTGGGATAGACGACGGGCGAGTCGACAAGCGCTGCGTACACGACCTTATTGGTCGACCGGTCGGTGAGCATGATCGCGCCGGTGCACGTGAGGCGTCTCGCCAGTGCGACCGCGCAGGCCATCTGACTCGCGCTGGTCTGGTTGGAGAGGTCGAGGAGGTGCTGCCCCGTGACTGGCCCGTGCCCCACGATGCGGTCGACCACGTGCTCGGGCACCAGGAGCATTCCCGCGATTTCGTCGCAGAGCCGCTCCAGTGCCTTGTCACGCTGGTCCTGGTCGGCCAGCCACACCAACACCTCGGCGTCTTCCATGACGAGTCGGTGCGCGTACTCGTGGAGCAAGGTGAAGTTCTCGCGCCGTGAGTCGGCGGTTCGCGCGTAGAGGATTGTTCCGTATTCAGTGAACGACAGGCCGTCGCACCAGCCGCCTGCCCCGCGATTGAACCGTAGCGCGGGTACCGATCTCACGTGGAGCCCCATATTTGTGAGTGCCGCATGAGGATCCGCGCCGAGCAATTGCCGTGCATATGCTGGTACTCGGTATACGATACGCTTCGCGTGCTGTCTACGGGTCATATGGATCCAACAGGTTGGGAATTTCCTTCAGAACCTGGAGGACGCCTAGCAAGCCGTCGACCGAACCGCTAGTTTTGTTGCGATAGGCGGCTGTGGCGAGCATCTTGGCTGTACGGTCACGAAGGAAGTCAACCGTCACTTCTGCTTCATCGGCCCACTGGCTGAGAAACGCGCGGACGCGGCTGTCGTCAAACAAGTCGTCTCGCTCGGAAGGAACCGCCGCGGAGGCCAGCAGGGCTTGGCGGTCGACGCCGAGTTCGTCAGCGATTGCGTCGATGAGCGCAGGTGCCAGGGCCGTCGTGCCCTGCTCCCACTGGAACGTCTGCTGGATGGTCACTTCCCAGCCCCGTTCGTTGAGACGTTGGAGGAATTCAGCCAGGTTCAGCTTCGCCTTCTTGCGTGCGATGGAGAGCCGGTTGCCGTCGAGTGCGATGTTCGGGTCGGGTACCAGTCCGAGCATCAGCGCGACCGGGTCGTCATGGCGGACCGGTGGAGGGCCACCGGAAGGCGTCTTTTGCGCCTGAGGTGGGGCGTGTGCTGCGGCTTCCAGGGCATCCAGCCAGGGGGTGAGGTCGTCAACGAGCTGCCTCTCCGCGTCGTCGAGGTCCAAGTCGGGAGGTATGGGCCGGTTTCGTCGCAGCGCGTGGAACGCGTGGTCGATCGAGGTCAGCTCGGGGTCACGTTCATGTCCAGCCTTCGCGGGGTCATCGGCCATTTGTCCGGTTCACCTCCTCTTGCAGCAATGGAAGGGCCTTTTTGTATAGTTGTCCGACTCTTTGGCCTGTGATGCCGAGTTGTTCCCCGATATCGCGATCGGTCCGTTCCTCGAAAAGCCTGCCTATGACGATGGGGCGCAACCTCGTGTCAATAGCGTCCAGGACGTCCAACGCCGCAACCGCGCGTACGAGCTTCTCACGTCGTAATATGGCGTCGACGACAGAATCACCGGTGGGGTCAGCCGCCGCGTCCCGGTGGATCCGAAGATCTTCTGGGTCGAGTTCCTCGTGGTCGCGGTTCCCGCCCACGATGTCCAGGCAGGCGTTCCTGGCCGCGCGTTTGAGGTACGCCTCCCAGTTCGGCTGGTCGTGAAGGGTGCCTTTCGCCTTCATGTCGGTGAGACGCCTGAACACGGTCATCACGGCGTCTTTCGCATCGTCATGCCGCTGGAGAGGGAGATATCGACGGGCGTAGCCGTCCAAGATCGCGTGGTACCGCAGGTACAGCGCCGCAACGTCGAGCCGGGTGGGGACTACCGGCGCGTCGCGGGCCTCCTCCTCGGCTGATTCCCACTCGACGCTCATAAGTGCAGTATGCGGTTGGAGCGTTCGGCCAGCCGTCACGACACTCCAGCAGGCGGGCCGCTGTCGGTGCTCGTGTGGCCGCCGTAGAGCTTGCGGTACCACCTGATCCGGATACCGGATCGGCACAGGCAGCGGCCGGTGCCGTCGGGTGCCACCCGCCGGACGAGGCCGGGAGGCAACCCGCTCAGGTCGACGTCGACCCGGCGATCCACCGTGGGCATCCCGGTCATTTGCTTGATGACCTCGACGGCGGCCAACACGCCCGCGAACCACGAGACCTGCGGCGCGGCGACGGCGACGACGTCGTCGGCGGACACCTGCCCACCAGCTCCGCGCACCTCGATCTCCGCATACGCTTGCCGCACCAGGTCGGTCAGGGGCGCTGCGATCAGCGAGTCGCGCCGGTCGGGGGACAACCTGCCCCCGGCGATGGCGGCTTCGACGTCGGCCGCGGTCAGCCGCGCACCTTCCTGGAGCAGGGCGAGCACTCGTTCAACGGTCAGCCCGGTCGCCTGGGCGTACACACCTGCCTGAGTCAGGGGTGGGTCGGCGCTGACGTAGTCGCAGAACGGGCACGCGAACCCGTCCGCGAACTCCTCCCGCTGGGCGTGCAGCGCCAACCCGGACACGCCGATCGACAGCGTCGAGCGCGCCAGGACGTCGGTCACGTCGAGCCGTCCCCCCAAAGTGTCCACCGAGGAGACGACCAAGCCGTCAAACCCGGGCTCGGCCCGGCCGCGAGTCCACTCCGCAACCGTCCGCGCAACTCCTGTGGCGGGGAGCCCGAGATCGGTCAGCCGCGTCGCGAAGAACTCTGCCTTTCGCCCGCTTTCACCCCCGAGCAGCGCCGGATAGCGGAAGGGGTTCCGCTGGGGGTCGATCCTGTCGTCGTCGATTGCGATGATTTCGGCTGGCCGGACGACGGCAGCCGCGCCGAGCCGGGGTGAGAGCGCGGTTGCCAGCAGGGCCAAGGTGCTGGTGCCCACCGATCCGACGCCCATGACGGCGAGGCGGAGGGGGCGTATGTCGGACGCAGTTCCCAGTTCGGGCGCTTCGGTCAGCCGGTAATCAACCAAATTGGTGACATAGGATTCCTGCACCGGAACACCGGGAAATCCGTGCGGTCCGAGCACTTCGAGCAGCAGTTGGCTCACGGCCAGGCAACTCGCCGCGTGCACCCCGAGAGCGTGGGTGTTCAGCGGTCCCAGTGGTTGGGCTCCTCGGCCAAGGCGGACCGTGTAGTCGTCGCCGCCGATGCCGAAGTCACCTGGCGGCACCTGGTCACCGAAGGTCACGACGATCGTTCGAATCGCGGGAGTGGCCGGCTGCGGACGCACAGCGTGCAGCGCGGCCAGCAGTTCCGTGGTGTCGGAGCTGTTCCACCAGTTCGCCGCAAGAGCGACCGGGGTCTCAGCTGAGACCGCGCCGAACAGACGGGCGGCCAGTGCGATGAACGCGGCGAGCGCCGTCGTGCCGGCACCCGCCATGTCAGGGCCGGTGCGGATCACCACATGGGTATCGTTGAGCGCCCGCAGCAGTTGCGGCGCGACGGTCCCGCCGCCTCCCGTTCCCAGGAGACGCAGCCGGGGGTCGATGGCCATCTGCTTCTCCTACTCCGTCCTAACCCACCGGTCGCGAGCACCGACCGGAAGATCTCGCCATCGGTCACCCTCACGCCGCAGCACCGCGCACGCGTCCAACCCTCTGCGCAGTCCGAGACCGAAGAAGGGCACCACGATCGACAAAGCGCCTTCGTAGGTCAGCGCCGGATTCGCGTCGTCCGCTGGCGAGTGGAACGCCTGGTAGGGATGCGAATGGATCCTGGCGACGTAGAGTTCGTCCGCCTCCACCGCCAAAGCGAGGTCCATCTGCCCTTTGCGGGTGACCTCCACCGACACACCCAGCGGCCCTCGCCGCGGCACCTGGTCCGGGACGACCAGAGCCATCCCGCTTGGCCCGTCTTTGATCATCGCGGTGCCCTCGTTGCCGTGGGCACCACAGTCCTCGAAGTAGGCGCCTGCACGCGCAAGTACCTCGTTGGTCAAGATCAGGGTTCTCACAAGCCCACCTTGGCGAGTAGGTGCGCGATGAGGCTCTCCGCCCGCTGCAAGTACCGCACGGCATCCCACCGCTCCGCGTAGTGACTTTGGTGCATGTAGTAGCCGCGAGTCCCGCTCACGCACACCCACGGCACTCCGAGAACGGGGTGGATCCCGCCCGCAAGGTTCGGGATCCACCGCTCGACCGGGAGGACAGCGCCGTCGTCGTCCACTAGGGCGACGTCGAACGGCTCAGCGTCGTACCGCGCACCGTCCAGCCGCAGCGTCCACGACCCATCCGGCCGGACCAGGCTCATCAGCAACGCGTCTCCATCGCGGTGCAGGTCGAAGGCACGCGCACCCAGTCGGCTGCGGGCCAACTCGACCTCGGCGTCCAGGAGGTCGGCCAGGACCGCCGGGTGCAGCGCCATCAGCCGTCGACCTGAGGCTTGCGGCTGACCAGAACCAGCACGTCGTCCTCGACCACGCTGGCTTCCGCCAGGGAAGCGGTCGGGTCCAACTCCGCCTCGCCGCCCGTGCGGGGCAGGGTGAGCGCGTAGTCGCCTGGCGCCAACTCGCCCTTGGCGACGAAGTGCTTCACGGCCCGGTCGCCCACCTCCGACACGAGGTCGTCCGGCTTCACCGTGTCCTTCAAGCTGTGCCCGGCCAACGTCCGAACACTGATCTTGAACGGCCGGTTGCCGGCCTTCTCGCGGGCGTCCTCGTGACTCCTCGAACCGATCGTCTCCGACATTGCGTTGTTCTCCCTTTCGCCGTTCCCCCCTCACCATCCAGACGACAGACGCGCCACGAGTGAAAATCCGCAGGTCAGGCTGGGTTCGTTGCCATCGTCGTGGTGGTGCCGGTCGATGCGCGCAGACGACAGGCCGCGCACGCCCAGGACGAGTGCAGGCCGCCACTGATGCGAGAGTCCGTCGCGAGCCTTGCCATCACGCCAAGCCGGAAACGTCGGCCTGCGGTGTACGCCGGCGATCGGCGAGTTCAGGCAGCGGGAACGTCTGCTTCGAGGAGTTCGGTGAATACCTCGCTGGGTTTTCTCCAGTCGTGGATCTTACGGAGGCGGTCGTTGATCTCGGCGGCGATGGCTGCGAGGTAGCGCGGGTCGGAGGGATGTTGACGCCCTTAGGCAGGAACTCGCGGACGATGCGGTTGAGGTCTTCGTTGCTGCCGCGTTCCCAGGGTGAGTGCGCGTGGGCGAAGAGAACCGGTACCCCGGTGGCGGTTACCTGCTTGTACAGGGCCATCTCGGATCCGCAGTCCCAGGGCAGAAAGCGTTTGATCAAGGACGGAAGGTCGCCGACAGCGGCGATGATCGCGTCGGTGACGGTGAGCGAGTCGCGTCCGCGCAGCGGGACGAGGATCAGGAAGTGGCTGGTGCGCTAGACCAGGGTGGACACCGCGCGGCGACCGCCCTTGTCGATCATCAGGTCGCCTTCCCAGTGACCGCGCACGGCTCGGTAATCGGCCTCGACCAGGACGCGCCCGCGACTTGGTCGGTTACTACGGCCCGGTAATCCCCGTGACCGCCGTGACGACTCACCTCACGGAGTCAACCGAGGCGCCGAAACCGATTCGAACCGCAATCTACTTGTGCTCCAACGACTCGGCCAGTCCTCGGGAAATATCATCCCGATCGGCCAGGGGCGGCATCCGACACACGGCGGGCGATCCTTCCCCAGCGAGCACCAGGATCACATGCTACGACCGTCTGAACCTGCTCAGGTGCAGCAGTTGTAGCGTCACGTCTCACGATCATGTCGCCGTGGTGCATGGGGCACGAGCACCGCAGATCGGCAGACTAGTGCTCATTCTTGACATCCCACAGCCGTCGAATGGTAATCAAGGTGTTGTGGTCAGGCGACGTCAGGCGGACTCTGCCCTCTGCGAGCCTCCATCTGCGACGCATCACTTCACTGTTGCGGAGTTTCGTTTTTCTCTGACAGTTCTTTATCTGCTCTTCTCCCTGGTGTGGTCCGGGGTGAGAAGCGCACACTCCCGTCGATGTCTCCTCCAATTTGCATGATAACGCCCTGATCGCCATGTGCATGAGCCTCGATTTTTGATTCGTGCTTCAACGAAAGATAGTGGCTAATTATACGTTCGATTACCCTGATGACCGGTGTAACATGAGGAAAAAGTGCCCCTAGGAGTGCAAGCCGGACAATGACGACAGCTGCGTCGCTGAAATAGCCTAGATTGAACACTGCTACGATCGGTGGGATCGCTAGTGACAGAATGGTAAAGATCAGGAATGGGCGCAAGTGTTCTTGATCTTCTTTTGCGATGCTGACGTCCCGGCGATGGAATTCGACACTTCCTTCTTGGGTTCGTGAAATCGGTTCCCAATTTGTCAGGTGCATCCCTGCGGTCACGAAGTTGAATGATATGGACTCGCCTCTTTCCAGCTGTCCGACTTGATATCTACATTGTAGATCTTCGTTTTTATCCAAGGTTGCCGAAGAGAATTCCACGCGCACTTCCGGCTTGGGTTCGGGGTCTAGGTAATGCTCAAGCAATTCTGTGCCACGGGGGAACGGAAATCGTAGTGCCTGATCGTTTACCGCGCGATTTCCGGTGTTTGAAATCGTACATTTTATGTGTGTTAGATGAACAACCTCTTTGCCGTCGTAAACAATGCTAACCTTAGGCTTCATGTTATCGCTGGTTTTGATCAAAGCTTGCTCGATGAAGGCGTCCCAGGAAAGTCTTAGGTGAGGTTCACGTCGAGCCTTCACGCGCTCGATGGCGTATGATGAGAGAAATCCGAGCAGTGCTGCGGTAATTGCTAAGAGCAACTTTTCTGCGAGTGGTCCGCTCGTGGAGCTTCCTTGAGTTAAAATCACGTCGTAACACGCTGAACATAAGTCTTTTTTCACTGGTTTCCGGATCTCGATAATTGGAACCCTCATGTGGGGGTTGAATCATGTGTCAAAAAAGGAGGTGCGATTTCTTGAGTGTCGGCGCCGTTGCGCATTTATGCACCAATGGGCATTGGTTGCATATTGGTTCTTCTTTATGGCAGTACAGCTGGCCGATCAGCCGTAGTCCCGCCATGCGCAATGGTGCTTTGGCATCACCGCCCACCAAGCGGGAGAGGTCGACCCTGCCGTCAGTGAGGCTGTTCGCCCTTTCCGAGCTGGTGTTGAGCACGCGTGATGACACGCGGATGACCGGCTGACTGGTCAGCAGGACGTCGTCGCCGGCCAAGAGTTTCAAGAGTGCGGTCTTCCCGGGAGGGAGCCCTAGGACCTCCGGCATGTCCTGGGGGTGCAGCCAGAGCTTCCGGTCGTCTTGCAACTGCCGCAAGCGCGCGACCGCTGCAGCAGCTCCCCGCCTGACCGCCGCGTGTTCGATGAGGTCCGTCGCTCGCTTGGTGACCCGCCCCCTCGCGGCCACCTCCCGGAAGCCACGCTCGTACGCGGCCAGTTCACCGGGTAACGGGTCCAGCATCGCCACGACCGCGGCGACGGGCGGGGTCAGCTGGTCCCCTGGGAGCACGCACCAGAAGTTCCCGGCACGCCGTTCCTCGGCCCAAGCGGCCAAGTGCTTGGCGAGAGCGCGCCACCGGTTCTGCCGGGCTTTGTCGGTGACCGGCACCGGGACCAAGGCGGTGGCTGCGGCCTTGCCCAGCATCGGAGGCACGGCGTTGCCGATCTGCTGGAACGCGTGGCTCCGGGTGCCCGCGAAGCGGAAGTCGTCCGGGAACGTCTGGATGCGGGCGGCCTCGCGGACGGTGAGGGTGCGGTTCTCCGACGGGTGGATGTACCAGTAGCCGTCCTTCGCGATGTGCGCCGTGATGGAGCGGCTCAGCTCGTCCCAGTCCAACCGCTTGTACTTGTCGTCGAATGTATCCGCCGTGTACCTGCGCAGACTGGGGTCGATGTGCGCGTAAAGCGTCTTGGAAGTCATCAAAGCGAAGATCTCGCGATCGTCGTCGCGAACCGGTCGGGTCATGTGGTCCCACACCCTCTTCTCACCGGTGCCGCGCCTCATCACCTTGGCGAACTCCGACACCTCGCCGGTGGGTGAGTAGGGCAGGTTCCGGCTGCCAGTGGTGAGGCCGAGGCCGGGTAAGTCGGCGATCGCGTCCCGGACGGTCACCGCTTTGCCGGGGCTGGGCCAGGTGAAGGTGTCGCTGTCGCGGCGGGCGAGCAGGATCAGGCGCTTCCGGTGCTGGGGAACGCCGTACTGCCAGGCGTCGACCAGGCGGAGGTTGGTCCGGTACCCGCCGTCTTCCAGGTCGTTCACAATCCGTCGCACGACCTTGAAGTCATCGCCCAAAGCCATGTCGGGGACGTTCTCCATGAGCACCGCACGAGGCTTCACCTTGAGCACGACATCGAGGTACGCCTGCCACAGCTCCTTGCGCTCGTCGAACTCGTCGCGCGCCCCCGCGTCCACCAGACTGCGGATCTTGCTGCGTCCGGCCCTGCTGAACGGTTGGCACGGTGGTCCACCGGCGATGAGGTCGATGTCGACGCGCTTGAGCACCCTGATCAACGCGCCGCGCTTCTTCGGGTCTCCCAGGTCCACGTCGAGCGCGAGGCCGGGGAAGTTCGCCCGGTGGGTCTGCAGCGCGAACTTGTTGTGGTCGACCGAGGCCGCGACGGTCCACCCGGCGTCGGTCAAGCCCAGGCTCAACCCACCGCCACCGGAGAACAGGTCGACCGCGAGCCGGGCGCCGTTCGCTACCCGCTCGGCGCACCACTGCTCGAACGTCTCCTCGGTGCACGCGTCCGGGTGCACCGGCAATTGCAGCAGGTCGCTGCGCTCGAGCTTCACCGCGTAGACCGCCACGTCGCCTCCTGTCCTCCGAACAGGGACCCGCGCGGGACCTCCACCACCGACGATCTGGTTCTGCTCAACTTCTGCCATGCCACTTCCCGGGACCGGTCCGTTCGGCCGCCCCGACGTACGAACGATGAAGAAAAGGGATGAGGTCGACTAACCTGCGAGAACGTCGGCGGGGGGAGCCCAGCCCACGGCGCGGACGCGCTCCCAGCAGGCGGTCTTCTTCGCCCACTCGGTGACGTTCCCGCCGCTCGGGGGTGATGTGAGCACCCGCCGCACCGCCTTCGCGACGTCGGGGACCGCCGTGGCGATCGCCTCGGGCAACGTCTGCTCGCGCCAGAGCCGGTCCAGGTCGAGCCCACCGAGCGTGTGCACGATCAGCGACATGGTGTGCGCCGCGGTCTGCCCGAGGTAGCCTCCGAAGTTCTGCTTCTGGATGATCGACCTCACTTGGCGGAACACGATCCCCTTGGCGACCAAGTGGCGGAAGTACACGTCGTCGGGGGCTTCGCGCTCGGCCAAACCCTCGTCCGACGTCCAGGTCCGGAAGCACTTCTCAGCGCCCTGGCACACGACCTCCGGCCGGAGCGAGTAGGCGTACTCGTACTTCGCGGCGTCGGTCTTGCCGAACCGCTGCCGCACGGGGTTCTCGCGGTCGAACTTGCGCCGCGCGGCGGCGGTTGTGAACTTGTTCTTCTCGACGTCGTACTGCCCGCGCACACGCTCGTAGTACCAACGGGTCTGCTCGACGTCGACACCGAGAGGGGTCACCCAGATGGTGCGGGACCACCGCTCCAGCCCGACGTGGAAGCGGCTGTTGCCCTCGAAGTCGGCCGGGGTGACGGCGTTCTGCGAGTTCGCGTAGCGGGAGATCTCCGGGACCATGCTGTCCAGCCGGTCGTCGGGGATCAGAGTGATCTTCGCGGGTACGGTGACCTCGGACAGGTCGATCCCCTTGCGGGCCGCGTGGTGCAGCGAGGCCGTGGTCTGCCCACCGTTGACGATCTGCAACTCGGTCAGGCTGCGCAGCACCAGTCCGTTCGACGTCCGTTCGAGGTCCGCTGCGCGAGCGGTGGCGGAGACGCCGTTGTTGTAGGCCAGGAACCGACCGGGCTGTTCCTTGATCGTCTCCGCGATCCCCTTGTTGACCTTCCCCCGAGCCTGGAGGTAGGCGCGCACGTTGCGCTGGAGCAGGCGGCTGTGGTGTTCGTCGTACAGGTCGGCGAGCAGCTTCCCAGGCAGCATCGCCATCAGGCAGCGGTACCCGTCGGCCTGCTCGGGTGACTCCAGGCACTGCACCTCGTACCCCATCTTCGCGACGTCGATGAGGATGTCCTCCTGCTGGGCACCCGAGCTGATCAGCTTCTGGAGGCGGTTGACGTCCCACACGTTCACCAGGGTCGGGAGACCGGCGACGGTGGCCTCCTCCGCGCGGCGCAACCCGGTCTTCCCGTCGGTGAAGACGAAGATTTTGATCATCTGCAATTGCGGCCACGCACCGTGGATGCGCTCGACCATGTCGTAAGCCGGACTCGTCCGTTCCAGCTGCTCGTGCAGGCCGTTGCGGCAGAACTCCGCGAACGCGCCCACGCGGCGGACCAACTGGGTGAGCCGCTCACGCTTCAGCGACTCGGCGTCCAAGCCGTAGTCGGCCGCGACGAGGTGCAGGATCGTGCCGTCCCCCGTGATGTCGTACCCCGCGACCTCGACGCGGCGGCCCTGCCAGGGCACCAACAGGTAGCAGGTGTCCAAGTCGTCCAGCGCCCCGTCGTCGATCAGGTGCTCGCCGACCAGGGTCACGAAGGCGTCCCGCGCCATCAGCTCCGGCTCGGCCTGGACCCGGTCCTCCACCCTGCGCCGCAGCTCTGCTGCGAAGGCGGCGAGTTCGCCGTCCGTCACGTCGTCCCCCTGGTTCGGTGTCGTTCGATCACGAGTTGTGCCTTGCCGCGCGCTATGCGCCCGAGAGCTGCCAGCCTCGACCGCAACGGTTCCGGAGCCACGACCGCAGCGCCGGGGTGGTCCTCGCCCCACGCGGCGCGCTGCTCGAGCGGTACCTCGACGAGCACCCTGGCCAGTGCCGTGCTCTCCGCCATGTCCAGGCCGTCGAGCCCGAGCCAGCCGCCGCGCGAGAGGTATCGCCCGTCGCACCGCACGTAGAAGCCCTGGGAGGCCCGCCAGTCGACCGGGTCGCCGACCGAGGCCGCGTCATCGGCGCGCAGGAGGTCCGGGTGGGGGAGGACGCGAGGGCTGGCGACCACCGAGAACCCCGCGGCGGTCACCCGCTCCTCCCCGAGGTGTTGCCCTGCCGGGTTGCTCCACAGGAACGGGTCCTTGGCGGTCACCGCACGTCCGTCGACGTCGATGCCGATCTTGCGCTCCAACAGTTCGCCGAACACCACGCCGAGGTCGCGGACGCACCGGTCGAGGATCGTCCCGAGGTGCGCACGTGCGACTTGCGGCCGTGGGACGCGGAGCAGCACCGCCGACCAGCGGTCCGCGTCGACCTCGGGCAGCAGCCCCGCGGGGAGCCTCCGGGAGGTGCGGTGCAACCACCACGTGTCGGTGTCCACCGCGGAGGTGAGCACCAGGCAGGCCGAGGACGCGTGCGAGTCCCAGGTGGTGATCTCGCCGTACAGCGAAGCGGCAACACCGAGGGCCACCGATCCGCGCGACACCTCGCGGCCCTCGCAGAGGGTCGAGAGCAACGTGTACCCGGCGAAGGTCGCACCGTCGTGGACGAGCCCAAGCCTGGAACTCGTGCCGGAGCCCGCGCTCCTGATGCGGATGTGGCGGGCACCGGATCGCAACGCGCGGTCCACCAAGGCGATCAGCAGGTGCCCGACGGCACTGTCCCCGCCTGCGGCGCCGAGCCGTTCCACGAGTCCTGACCCCGTGGCGATCTCCGTGCCGGTCGGGCGCTTCTCGTGGACCGGTGTGCGCACGACGTCCAACCGACGGGTCGGACGTTCTGGCGGGGGAGTGGGAACGGGATCCGCGCCACCGGCAATCAGCCCGACCTCGGCGAGCTTGCCGATCAGGTTGCTCTTCGCCTTGCTCTCGATCTGCCGCACCCGTTCGCGGGTGACCGAGAAGTGCTCGCCAACCTTCTCCAGGGTGAGGTCGTCACCGCTGTCGAAGCCGAACCGCAGCCGGAGGACCTCGGCCTCGCGCTCCTTCAACCGCGACACGGCCTGGCGCACGAGGTCGGCACCCAGTGCGCGGTCCACCACGTAGTCGGGGTTCGAGTCGTGCTCGAACGGGATGGGCACCAGATCGGCGAGCGAGATCTCACCGTCCGCGCCCAACGGGGCGTCCAGGCTGATCAAGCCCCTGGACAGCCGCAAGCAGTTCACCACGTTCGCCGGGGAGAACCCCGTGTGCTTGGCGATGTCCGTGATGGAGACGTCGTCCTGTTCGAGGCGCAGCTTGTCCCGGACGGCACGGACCTTGCGGACTTCCTCGTACTTGTGGACCGGCAACCGGATCGTCGTGCCGTCGTCGGGGATGGCGCGGCCCATGGCCTGGTTGATCCAGTTCACAGCGTAGGTGGAGAACTTCAGCCCGCGAGAGCCATCCCACTTCTCGATCGCCCGGATCAGGCCGAGCACCCCGTGCTGGTACAGGTCCTCGTAGTCCAGGCCGGCACCGAGGTGCCTCGGGATGCAAGACCCCACGAGACCGGTGTTGTGCAGCACCATGGCGTCGAACGCCTTTGCCCGCTCGTCGTTGTTGCGCAGCGTTGAGCGGAACCCCCTGGGCAGTTCCTCCGCGAGGTCTCCACCGGTGGGCCGCATCAGCTGTGCCAACCCGACCTCTTCCACGGCCGTCAGCAGGCGCTTGGCGCGGTCTTTGCTCCGCATCGGCGCAGCGAGCACGGCGCGGGCGCTGTCGACGGCTGATCGGCCGGGCGTTGGCAGTCGTTCCGGTGCGGCGGGAGGAGGAGTGGTGAGCGTGCCGGTGGACACCACCTCCACCCACACGTCGCCGGCCGACTTGCGCGTGCGGTCGTCAAGCAGAGCAGGTGGTAGGGCGGACAGTGCCGTGGGACGGCCCGCACCGGAATAGGAGAGGAACAACCCGGAGCGGGTCGTCGGGCCGAGGACCCGCAGCGCGTTCTCGAACCGGAAGCGGTCCTCCACTTGGTCGAGTCCTGCCAGCACGACGTGGTCGAACCGCATCCCGATGGCGCTCACCCAGGTCAGAACCTTGACCCCGGGCTCGGACGTGGTGACCGCAGCGTGTCTCGGGACCTTGACGTCGGACAGGTGCCACTGCGTCCTGCCGCCGAACAAGTCGCCGATCCCGTTCTTGAAGGCTTGGACCAGTTCCCTGGTCGGGAGGAGCACCCCGATCTGCCGGTCGCGGTGCGCTTCCGCCTGTTCCACGACGAACCGGATCTCCTCGTCGACGTCGTCGTGGTCGAGCAGCACGGGACGTGGGCCGTCACGGCGGGAGGTGCTCGCGTGGGGGGATCCACCAGCGAGGTGCTCCAGCAGCGAGTGGACTTGTGCGGTGCCGCCGTCGACGTCGTGCAACGTGGTGGGGGTGTGCACGCCCAGGAGCGTTTCGAGGTCGTCGAGCGTGGTACCGGATTCGTCGACCACCTGCACGGGATCGACGAACACCGTCGCTTCGACGCTCAGCAATCGCAGCACCGCGTAGAAGTCGGGCGGTAGCTGCTGCCCTTGGACCACGATGACGTGCCGCCGCTTCAGCGGCCGGATGTGACGAGCTCGGAGGCGTTGCTCGAACTCCCAGAAGTCGATGTCGTAGTCGTCCGCTTCCGGTGCTCTGGTTTGCAGCACCGCGCGCCACACGTCGGCGAAGTAGGAGTGGTAGGTCATCACCGCGTCGCCGCGGCTCTCGAAGGGCATCAACGTGCGGATGCGGTTCTTCAGCACGCTAGACTTGGTGATGACGTGGAGTTCCTTGCCGTGCCCGCGCAGGCGGCGGTAGGTCGCGACCGCCTTGACCACCTGATCCACGCCGGGAACGGCGACCACCACGTCGTAACGGGGCGCTTCGTGGATCGGGCCGCGTAACGCGGCGCTCACAGCGCGTTCCCCGGAACGCCGCCGATGGTTGCTGCCAAGTCCTTGAAGAACCCGAACTCCGGGTCGACCAGCAGGCGTCGGTCCAGGAGCCTGTTCGTCGCCTCGCAGCTGGTCTCCGGTGCCAACGAGCACGCGTGGCACGCAGCCAGCGACAACCCGTCCGGCCCTTGCCCGGGGTGGTCCGCGCATACGGGGTCGAACGAGCACCACCGAGCTGCGGTGATCGACATGTCGAGGAGCCTGCCCAAGCGCGGGAACTCGCCCATCCTGACCAGGCCGCCCAGCGTGCCCTCGGAGTCACCGGCCGCGGTGTAGATCAGCACCCCGGCCATGGCGGGACCTGCGCCGTTCTTGGTCACGTACAGGCGCTCGCGCAACGCGGAAGTCGAGTAACCGGCTTCAAAGGCGGTGTTGCGCAAAAGGAGGTGGGCGAAGGTGTGCAGCAGCACGTAGCGCGGCGTGGGCTCGGAGAGCCACTTCGCGCCCTTGGCCCTGTGCCTCTCCACCAACTTCCGGCACCGGTCGACCACGGGACCGGACCGTTCCCAGGTGATCAGGGCCTCCTCGTCGAGCCTGAGGAAGAAGCCTTCGCCGAACACCTCGATGGCTGGCAGGAAGTCGCCCTCGTCGCTGAGGTTCGACGGTACCTTCTCCTGCATGGTGTGGCGCTCGAAGTGCGTCAGCACGCGGACTTCGCGAAGGCGGTCGACCAGCACGACGTCCGAGACCAGCGCGCCCCATCCGGTCGTGGCTCCCTCGGTGTCTCCCAGCGGTCGATCCGCCCGGCGCGAGATGAAGTAGTCCTGGGGGTCGTGGTTCTCCTGGGGGTTGATCAGGGCCGCCCACTCGTCCGGACGGATGTTCTCGGGCCCGCCCTCGACGGGCGCGCGCGGGTCCGTCGACTCCCGCGCCAGTGCGGCTTCCACCTCGGTGGGGGAGAGGCCGTACTTGCGGGCGGCGATACCGATCATCTCCTTGGCCAGCTCGTGGTTCGGCTCGCTGAGGAGGAACTTGAACTCGCTGCTCTTCCGGAGGGTGGTCAGCGGGGAGCTGACGGTGCTCCACGCCGAGTCGGGCGGGATGTCGATCGCGCTCTCCACGGTGGGGAAGTACACGCTCGATGCCCCGCGCTGCATCGCCACCACCTGCTCGGAGCAGATCACCGCGTCCCTCTGGTCCTGCCACGGCTGCCTGCCCGAGCACTTGCTGCCGATCTGGGTCAGGCCGATCCTCGTGGTCAGGCCGTCGAACGACCTCTCGCCGCCGCACGTCGCGCAGCGCACGACGAGCGAGTTCAAGCCGCCGCCGACGTTGGCCTTGTTCAGGAACTTCAGGTCCGGCCGCTGGCACTGGTTCTGGTTCCGGTCGCGGCGGATCGCGGAGTGCGCCCAGCGGACCCAGTCCACGTCCGACAGGTGCCCGTTGGCGCACACCGCCACGAACCGCATCGGGATGAGCTGCTTGCGGCCGGGGCAGTGCTCGCAGGAAGGTGCGCTGTTGGCGACTTCCTTCGTGTACGACCACCGGCTCATGCGCCGGCAGCTGGAGCAGAACAACCACTGGGGGAACCGGTAGTAGGGGATGGGCCAGCGAGGTGACGGTGACGGCGCCGCGAGTGCGTCCACCCCCAGGTAGGAGGCCAGGCGGGGGAAGTCGATGGCCACGCGCGGGCCGCGCCACCTGCCCGCGTCCTCCACCACGAACGACTCGCCGACGAGATCGATGATCGCGCCCGGACCGAACGGGCTGATGACCTGCGAGCGCCGAACCTTGCGCACGGTCACTTCCGAGCCCCTCTCACCTGGACTTGGATCTCCACGTCGACGCTGCGCATCGAGTCGAGCGTCGCCCAGCTCTCGCCCCGGTCGGTGAATCGCTTGAGCAGCTTGGGACGTTCGCGTCCGCCCTGGCTGTAGCGCAGGCCGCCGAAGGGTTCCGCGTCTACGGCCCGCTTCGCCCACGTCTCGATGAGGTTGTCCAAGTGGGTTCGGACCCGATCGAGCTCGGTCTCGTCGGCTCGTCCCACGCGATCGAGGAACGCTCGGACGAGCGCGACGAAACGCTCGTCGTCGCGGTCGAACGACGCGGCGTCCCCGTCACCTGACAGACCGAGTGCGTGGCGCACCAGCACGACCAAGTCCGCGTGGAGGGCGCGCAACCGCGCCGGCACCGAGAACGGGGTCACCGAGCTCGGTTCCACCCAGCGGTACAGGCTCGCGTGGTACGGGGTGAACGACTCGTAGTGCGACCGGTCGCGCGGCTTGGACGGCGAGTAGACGGTCACCACGAGACCGGGGCGGTCGGTGCTCCGGCCGACGCGGCTGGTCGCCTGGATGTACTCGGCGGTCGTCTTCGGTTGGCCGACGACGGTCATGACGCCGAGCCGGCCGACGTCGACGCCGACTGAGATCATGTTGGTGCTGGCCAGGAAGGCGACCCCGCCCGGGGCGTCGTGCGGCTTCTTGAGCCGGTCCAGGCGTTGCGGGATCTGCGCGGACGCCACGTTGCTGGTCAGCTCGACCACGTTGTCGTCGTCGAGGTGCCGCACGTGGTCCTCGGCCTGCGCGATCACCTTCAACCTCGACGGGATGTCGTCGGATGCCAGGTTGATGGTCTTGCCGAGCTCGCGGAGGCTGTTGTGGTAGACGACGAGCGTTGAGTAGGCGTCTTCCACCGCCGGTGTCAGTTCGACCTCGAGCGGGGCCTGCAACTGCGCTGCGGCGACGTGGATGAGCGCGGTCAGCGGTGTGTGCCCCTGCGGCATGACCCCCATGTAGGCGCGGCCGGGTCGTTCGCGGTCGGTGCGCACAAAGTACGAGTCGGCCGCGTCGACGCCGGCGGGCGGGAACAGTGCGACTGGGCGCCCGAAGACGCCCTTGGTCTGCTCGTCCGCTCGGCGGATGGTGGCCGTGGCGGCGACGATCTTGGGCGTGTTCCCCAAGTGCTCCATCAGCACGTCGAAAGCCGCTTCGTAGAGCCCCACGATGGTGCCGAGCGGTCCGGAGATGAGGTGGAACTCATCCTGGATGATCAGTGACGGCCCCGGGTCGGCACCCGTGCCGAAGAACACCCCGGCCTTCTCGTTCCACACCGTGCGGGCGAACTTGTCGACCGTGCCGACCAGCATGGTGGGTGGGTTGTCGTAGAGGTGCTCGTCCACGGAAGACATCGGCAGCTCGGTGTGGAACGGGCACTTGTCGTTCAGGCAGCGCACGCGGAAGGAGTTGTTGGTCGCTGAGATGCCCCAGCGCTGCTCGTCGTCCGGTCCGCTGGGCACGATCCGCGTACCGCACCACGGGCAGGACTCGATCTGGAACCCCTGATCGGCCGCGATGCCGTCACGTGCCCGGGCGAGTAATCGGCGGGCCTCCGCGTAGCTGTTGGGGCTGTTCTCGCCACCGACCCAGAGGCCGATCGAGACGGGGCGGCTGCCGAGCTGTTCCTCGGCGTCGCGGCGCACCAGCTCACAGGCGGCGATCATGGTCGCGGCGCGCTGGAACTGCTGGCTGGTGAGGAGGCGCAGGGTGTACCTGGTGACGACTGCCGTACCCGCTCCCGCTTCCCCCAGGGTCAGTCGTCGGTGGAGGATGGTGAACGCGGCGAGTCCGAGGTACGCCTCGGTCTTGCCACCGCCGGTGGGGAACCAGATCAGGTCGACCAGGTCGCGGTCCTCACCCTCCTGGACCACGCCCTTCACCGTCATCAGCAGGAAGCCGAGCTGGAACGGACGCCACGTGAGGTCGAGCGCGTCGTGGTCGACCCGCGGGTCCGGTGCTTCCGAGAGGGCGTGTGGCGATCCGCCGAGGCTCGGGTGGCTGTGCGCCATCTGCATGGCCATCACCTTGTTGGCCAAGGCGAACGCCTTGAGCGCCTTCTGGTCGTCCCGCAGGAAGGCGAGGCCTGCGAGCATGCGGTCCCGAGCTCGTGTCGCGCGGTCCCGCAAGCGGTCGGCTGCGGGGCGGAGCCGCGGGGCGAGATCTGCCGCCTGCGAGCCCCAGGTCCTCTCGATCCAGTCCGTGTAGCGGTCGACGAAGTGGGCCAAGGCGGCGAACACCGGCTCGGGATCGGTGTCGATCCGGGCGAGGTCCTTCAGGCGAACGGCGTCCGCCACGTCGGGCAGCTCGGAGGTGACACCGGGCACGACGTGCACGGGGAGGAACGACGTGCCGACCCAAGTGGGCTTCTCACCGGTGGTGTCCCAGCCAGCTGCGGTTCCGTGGCCGACGGCGTACACCGGCACGTCGTGGTACTGGAGTTCGAGTTCCTCCGCCTCTTCGTCGCTGTGGGCCCGCAGCTGCGCCGGGTAGCGGATGATGGCGCCCTCCGCGACAGAGCAGCGCAGCCCGACCTGGAAGAGGCAGTCCTCCGGGTTCACCGCTCGACGCTCTTCCTGCACCTTGCGGTTGACCAGCACGAGGGTGACGATCACGCCGTCGGGGTGCGGGCGCCAGGTGATCTCGACGCTGGCCGTTCCGCCCCAGACCTCCTCCTTGCGGCTGGTTCCCGAGAGCGGGGGTTCGATCAGCAGCGCCGCAGCCGCCACGAGGTCGAGTGGCTCACGCTGCCACTCGTCATCCGCGAGGCTGCGGTACCGCGCTGCTCGCACCTCCACGGTGATCGCGGACCGGGCCGTGGTCATGAAACTGATACCGGCAGAACTCGGCCGGCTCTGTCCTGCCAGCGTGATGGGATCCTCGTCGTCATCCTGGGGCAGCGCGCCCGCGTGCTCGTCGACTTCCTCTGCATCATCGGCCGGGCCACTCGCGTCGGTGGCGGATGTGGTGAGCGACAGGGGGAACAGCACTGCGGTCAGATACCGGTGCTGCGGTGCCTTCTCGTACAAGACCTCGTCGTCACCGTCGACCGGGCCGACCAACTGGTCGTGCAAGTAGCCGAGCACCCGGTCCCGGTCGGGGAACCCCGTGTTGTACACCCCGGTCACCGGTCGACCCCTGTTCCGCTGGGTTTGACCACCCACAGCGCGGCCTTGGCCCGGGTCATGCCCACGTACAGCTGGGCGCGCGCTGCCCGCTCGTCCGCCGCTTCGTCCACCTCCAGGAAGACGTACCGGCTCTCCAGCCCTTTGAAGTCGGCGACCTGCGCGAAGCCGACGCGTCCCCGGCCGGGTCGCCGCATGCGCATCAGGTCCAGCACGTCGACCCGCTCCAACCACTCAGCGGGCAACTCGGTGAAGATCGATGCAGTCAAGCCGTGCGGCGACAGCAGCACGACCTGTTCGAGCGGCACGCCGTGCTCTTCCAACTCGGCCAAGGCTGCCGAGACGACGGTGATCGACTTCTCGCGGTTCTCCTCGACCACCACGACCTCACGGCCGTGGCCGGCCGTTGTCACTCCCAGATCGGCTCCTGTCCGCTCCTGCGTGGCGCGGACGATCTCGATGGTGTTCCGGCAGTTGTCCATCAGGTCGACGAACGTCGGGCGGTGCGAGTCCAACCTGACCTTCGCATCGTCCTCGTAGCGCCCGACCAGCCCTCGTTGGTTGTTGGAGTCGAGGAAGAAGGCCCAGCGGCCATCGGCCAACCCGCCGACCAGCACGGTGTCCAGCACGTCGAGGTCGCGTTCGTTGATGACGTCCTGCGCCTCGTCCACCACGACCACGTCGAAGGCGTTCGCGTCGAGAGCGGGCACCTCGTCGAACGGGACCGCGGTGATGCCCTCCAAGTCCTGCTGCGATCGGATGAAGGCCGCCAAGACGTGGCTGCCGCAGGTGAGCAGGATGCGTTCACCGGAACCCCGGGCACGCCGGCACATCTCGACCGCCAGCATGGTCTTGCCCGTCCCGGCACCGCCCTCGAACACCAATCGCGGGTTCCTGCGGTGCTGGTCGAGTGCCTTGTACTGGCTCTTGGTGAGGGCGACGAGCTCTTTCTCCACCATGTCGTCGAGACGGCGCAGGGACAGCACTCGGTCGAAGTCGGGGCGGAGGACGTTGAGGTAGCGCTCGACGTCATCGGCCGACAGGGAGCTCCAGTTGCCGGGCTTGCTCTCCCAGAACGCGCCCAACCGGTCGAGGCAGTCCGCCCACCCCTCGGACGCCAGGCGAGCTGAGTTGATCACCATCTCGGGAGTCCACTCCACGCTGACCGCGTCGAACTCGCTCTCCGGGAAGACGACCCCGTACCCGAACACCGTGCGGTCGACCAACGCCGGGTCGGCGGTGGTGCGGCGGAGGACTTTCGCCAAGGCGAACATGCTCGTCTGGGCTTGGTCGAGCGGGCTCTCCTTGAGCCGGTGCCGCTTGCCCTTGAGGTCACGCGTGTGCCACACGTCCTTCTTCAGGAGGATCTCGCCTCCCTTGGCCTCCAGCACCAGCAAGCCGCGGGCACCCAGCAGCAAGAAGTCGATCTCGCAGACCCGCTTGCGGTCGTGCTCGGGCAGGTTGGTGCTGTGCATGGCGTATTCCCACCCAGCCACTTCGAGTGCGGCCAACTGGGAGAAGATCTCCTGCTCGGCCCGACTGGCACCGGGATGCACCGAATCCGGGATCATGCGCACGATAACCTGCCTGCTTTGCGACGAGTGGGGGAGGCGGTCGAAAGTGTGTTCGAGCAGTTCAGCGGAGTCCCCCTCATGGATCACCTAAGCAGTCGTGCGCGAACGATCCATCGCTCGTTCGGGTGACATGGTTACACGGCAAAAAATGCGAGCTTTAGTCACGTGTGCATGCCGGGGCCGCTGTCCGGGCAGAGTACTTCCAGCGTGCCTGCGAACCCGATTTTTGCGGTTCATGCTGTGTCGCCCAACTGGTGAAATACCCGTGCGATAGCACCTGTGAACAAGCTCGAGACGCTGAAGTCGTCAGTTGTTCGGACGCGGCGCGGCTACGGCCAATCGCGCCGTTGCGGCGCAACCCCCTGAGGCCGACTTCATCTCGTAAGCGCGCGGTATTCGCAGAGCGATGTCGACGGCTGTCGAGATGTGCCAGGGTGTCGGGGGTCGCAGGCAACATGAGGGCGTGTACACCTACCTGGATCCTGGCCCACCACCTCCTGCCCAGCCATCGCGAAGGTGATGCGCCGCATGAAGCGGTCCGGCACGCGACCCGAGCTGGCGTTGCGCAGTGCGCTTCACGGCCTGGGTTTGCGCTTCGTCGTGGATCGCGCTCCGCCCGGGACGGACCGCCGCAGGCGCGTTGACATCCTGTTGCGCGGTGCGCGGATCGCCCTGTTCGTCGACGGGTGCTTCTGGCACTCCTGTCCGATGCACGGTCAACTCCCGCGAGCCAACCGCACGTGGTGGCGGTTGAAGTTGCGGGGCGTCGTGTTGCGCGATCGCGACACGGACGCCCAGTTGACCGCAGCAGGGTGGTTGGTGGTCAGGGTATGGGAGCACGAAGACCCCGCAGAGGCGGCGGAGCGCGTACGCGGTTTGGTCGCGCTGCGCACCACACGGCCAGCCAGCTGATCCTGCTTGTCCGGTGACACTCGGAGCGAGATCCACAGCCAACCGCATCGTCCTCTCCCTCGTCAGCGGATCATCGCTGTTTCTGCACTCCGATTCGGGCTCATCTGCACTCGACCGTGGGCTGTGCCTCGACGCTGCGGTAACGGACTCACGTCAGCGAGGTTGCGTGCAGTCCAAAGGGGGTCGCGGTCGCTGAGACGACGAGAGCTTCTCAACAGGGCTGCTGGTCACATCGTCCGTTCCACACCGCCCAGTTGAGGGATCGTGTGGCCGACGGTCCAGGGGCACAGTGAAGCGGTGAACCTCCGCCTTGAAGTCCTGTTCCCTGCTCACGTGAATACCCGCGAGTACGCCATTGCCCATGCGGTGTGGAGTGCTCTCGACCCGACCGGGCCCATCGGGGACAGCTTGTTCCGCCTCAAAGCGGACTCTGACGACGTGGAGCCGAGGGAGGTATTCGACAAGGGTTTCCCTTGTAGCCCGTGAGTCCCGTGACCGGTGCTTGGCTCAGCGGATCAGGTGGGTGTCGGGGTGTAGACCTCGAGGTCGTTCAGCTGGCCTCCGGACCCGCGTCGTCATCGGCGTTGCTACCCGAGCGGGGCGGTGCCGTCGTACAAGTTGCGGCCACTGCCCGAGGATCGGGCTTCCGCTGAGGGCAAGGCAGTTTGGCGACGGCGATCCGGGGGTGGACAAAGATTTCCTGTGTCCACCCCCAGCGATGTGCCCACAGGGCCGGAACGAGAGGTCCTCGGCCGGGTTGCAGGAGGAGCCCAAGGAACCGCAGATGTCCAACAGGGTCGGAACAACACCTGTTTGAGCAGGTCAGAGTTGGCTCTTATCGTCGTTGCGGGGTTGGAACGGCCAGGTGGGTCGACACGCCTGTGCCGACCTCGTTCCGGGCTCAGCCGCCGTGGATGACGGTGCGGATCATGTCCAGGTCGGCCACGCTGACCGGGTTGTCGTGGCCTGGCATCCGCCGCTTGCCCGTCGAGGGCACCCCGGCGGCGCGCAGTGCCTCGCCGAACGCCTTGACCTCCCAACCGATACGCCTGGCCAGCTCCGATCGAGTTATCAGGCCGTGCTCGTCTTCACCGATCACGTTGGCCAGTAGCGTTAGCACTTCCGGTGGTTCGCGTCTCATTCCGGCGCCTGCGAGCTCTGATGCACCGGCAGTGGTGATGGCGACCTCTCCGGCCAGGCGCGAGGCTGCCACCGGATCGAGTACCGCCAGGTCGTGCTCTCCGGAGGCGTCCCCGGTCAGCGTTCCGGCCTGCTCTCGCAGCACTCGGCCGCGTTCGCACGCGGCGCGAATCGCGGTGATGTGCAGCAGGTGCGTGCGCACCGTGACCGCTTCCCCGGATGACAGCTCGGTCTCACCGTCGGCACCCAGCAGCAAACCGACGCCCTTATGGCTGGTCAGCAGCTTGGAGGCGTCCATCCCGGCCTTGTAGGTGCCAGCGCCGAGGATGGTCTCCGATGCCTGCCAGGTCATGGTCTTCAGCGCGAATCGCGTCCCGAGCTGGCCGCGCAGCCCGTCCGGGATGACCTGGGCGTCGGGCTTCTGGGCGGCCAGGACCAGCGAGTAGCCCGCGGCCGGGCCGGTCTTGGCGATGTAGGTCAAAAGTTCGCAGATGCGTGCGCCCACCTTCTTGCCCTTGGGGTTGTCATCGTCCAGCGGCACGTCCAAGCCGAGGAAGTTCTGGACCTCGTCGATGCCGATCACGGTCAGCGGCATCCCGTGGGTCGGGTCGCGAGTGATCTCCGGGGTGACCTTGGACTCGGGGCACAGCTCGTCATCCATCTCGGCGAGCCGGTCGAACCGGTCGGCCACGTCCGCCGCGCACTCCTCCAGCACGCGGATCAGCCGGCGGGCGTCCGTCTCGCGGGAGCCTCGGATGAAGCGGTGTGTCACCTGTTCGAACGGACGGAAGTCCTTGCCACCCTTGCCGTCGGCGATGATCAGCCGCACGTGCGGGTCCAACGCTGCGGCCGTGAGTGGCAAGCGGGCGACGAACGTCTTGCCTTGACGGGGGATTGCACCGATCAGCAAGGAAGTCCACACCACCGGCAAGTTCACGGTCGCACCGCGGGCGGTGGTGCCGAAGGGTACTGGCCGCCACAGGTCCCAGCTCGGCGCCGACGCGAGCGGACTGGGGATCGGGTCGGTGGCGTACGGGTCGGCGTCGCCCACCCACAGCGTCAGCCGCCCGGCGTGGCCGTCGTCGCCCCGGACGCGTTCCACGATCAGCCGCACCTCGTCCACCGCTAGTGCCGAGGCCAGGGCTTCCCGCTTGCCGATCACGTCGGATGCCTTGCGCGACGGCGGCAGGTCGAGCGTCAGCGCCCACCCGGCACCGTCGTGGCGCGGAGCCTTGACCAGCATCAACGACTCATCGCGGCCGATCAGCTTGGCGTCGCGGAACGCGGTGACCAGGTGGTCGCCGTTCATCAGCCACGCCAGCGACCGCGAGCCCAAGCGGGTGCTACGTCCACCTGCGCCCTCCCGGCGTCGACCTGCCACCGCCATGACCGCAGACATCGCGCCGGCAGCGACCAGCAGTGGCAAGGAGCCGACAGTCAGTTTGGCGACCAGACCAGCAAAGCTGGCCGCACTTGCCCCCGCCAGGGAGATCACGCCTCGACGGCGGCGTACGACGGCGATCTCCTGCCACTTGTCGGCCAGCAGGTCGGCGGCCTTGGCCGCCTCATAGAAGTCCGTCACCCGTACCCAGGCCCACCAGGCACGGGCCGATACCGCCAGGCCGCGCCCAACCGCCACCGGGTAGCGCATAGGCACCAGCAGTACTTGGTTCACCAATGCAACCCCGGCTTGGCGGGCGGACTCGGGGGTTTGCCACTGGGCGGGCAGGTGGGACACCGCCGACTCGGCCAGGCGGCGGAGGCGGGAACGCTGGTACTCGGCTTCGGTGATCAGCTCGCCGTCCAAGGCAGGTGCGGCTGCTTCCACCGCACCTGCGTCCTCGGCGCTCGCTTCGACCGGGACGTTCGGGAACGGGATCAACTCGCCGCCCCTGTCGCCCTGGATCGTCAGGCTCATGCTGCACCCCTGCGGAGGGCATCACGGACCTCGCGGGCCGCGTCGGTTCCGCACCCGAGCGCGTCCCGCAGTCGCGTCGCGGACGGGTTGGCGGACAGTTGGCCGGCGGCGATCATCCAGCGGGCGCGGTCTACCAGTAGGGCCACTCGGTCGCTGGTGGCCCTCTGTTGCGTCACTGCTGTGTCGGGTGCGTTCTGCCTGTACTCCGGGGTAAAGGAGGTAGGAGTAGGGCCTACCGGTAGGCCGTGGTCGAGGTCGGCGAACGCCGTCCAGATGATTGGCAGCACTGCCACGGCGCCGACCGCGACCAGCGAGCCGATGGCGTGGGCGAGGAGCTGCATCGGGTCGAACCGCGTCCACGGCACCGACACCCATGGCAGATACGGCCACACGTTCAAGGTCAGCGTCACCGCCAGCGCCCCGTACTCGACCACCGCCAGGTGGGGGTGGTGCAGCACCCGGCCGCGGGTCGCCAGGAACGCCCGCGCCCCGACCACCACCAGCAGCACCGTCGAGATCACGGGTTCCACCGCCCAGGCGCCCCACCACGCGGCGGTGTGTTCGACCATGCCTCGGGTGAGCGTGTGGTGAACGCCGGTGGTGGACCACGCCAGTGCCCCGACCAGTGCCGTCAGTGCCGCGGCGGTGAGCACCAGGCGCACCCGCGATGCCTGCCATGCCCGTGCGGCCGGGTCTTGGGCGAGGGTGTGCAGGCGGGCGGCTTCGGCGGCGCGCTTGCGGCTGCGCCGGACCCGGTTGGTGTCCACCAGCAGTGGCGCGGCGTCGGACTGCAGCTCCAGTAGGAGGTGGGCTTCGTCGACCTCGGCGCGGAGGTCGCGGACCCGCTTGGTGGCCGGTGCGATGGCGGGTGGAATCGGGTCGGCTGTGGTCGGGGCGTGGGCGGCGACGTATTGAGTCGAAAGTGATCGCCTTCCGGTAGGTTGATCGCTCGTGATCGGGGTCGAGGGTGCGCACCGGTTGTCGCCTGCGGAGCGTGAGGTGCTGCGCTTGCGGGTGGTGGCGGCGTTGGAGTCCGGGGCGGTCGCGGGCTATCGGCAGGCGGCGGAGGTGTTCGGGGTCTCGGAGCGCTCGGTGGGCAGTTGGTGGCGTGCCTACCGGCGGGACGGCCGTGACGGCCTGGCGACCCGGACGGGAAGGCCCGGCCCCGCCGAGCTGATCGGTGCGGAGGATCGGGGCACGCTGTTCGCGGCGATGGCGGACTACACGCCGGAGGAGTTGCTGATCGGAGGGTCGCTGTGGACCCGTCAGGCGGTGGTCGAGCTGATCCGGCTGGTCGTCGGGGTCGAGATGACCGAACAGGGCGTGGGGTTGTGGCTGCGCCGCCATGGCTTCACCCCGCAGCGTCCTGCCCGGCGGGCCTACGAGCAGCAGCCCGCCGCGGTGCGCGCATGGCTCGACGACGAGTATCCGGCGATCGAGGCCAGGGCGAAGGCCGAGGGTGCCGCGATCGCGTGGGTCGACCAGTGCGGGCTGCGCTCGGACGCCGCACCGCCCGGCCGGTCGTGGGCGCCGAAGGGCCGCACGCCGATCGTGCGGGTGACCGGGAAACGGCTGCGGGTCAGCGTCATGTCCGCGGTTGCCTCACGCGGCGCGCTGTGGTTCACCGTGTTCACCGAACGCTTCACCGCACCGGTGTTCATCACCTTCCTCGACCGCACGGCCCGCCAGGCCGACCGGAAGGTCCACGTCATCGCCGACCGGCACCCGGTCCACCGGAGCAAGGCCGTCCGCGCCTGGCTCGAGGCCAACGCCGACCGGGTCGAGTTGCACCTGATGCCCGGCTACAGCCCCGAGCTCAACCCGGACGAGTTGCTCAACGCGGACATGAAACGCAACGTCAACGCCTCCCGCGCCCACAACGTCGACCGACTCGCCCACGAGACCCGACGCTTCCTACGACGCCGCCAACGCCAACCGCACATCGTCCGCGGCTACTTCCAGGCACCGCACGTCCGCTACGCCGCCATGTAGGCAACCGAACACTTTCGGCTCAATAGGTCAGTTCGCCGAGCCTGGTCGTCGCCTCGCGCAGTGATGCGGTCATCCCGGCGAGCGGCAGTTCCGGGTCGTCGGCCAGCAGCGCGGCGACGATGCCCAGCGCGAGCGGCAGCCGTCCGCACAGCGCGGCGATCTCCCGCGCCGCTTCGACGTCGGCGTCGATCCGCTCGTCGGCCGGGTCGGCGGCTCGCAGGACGTTGTCCAGCATCGCCACCGCCTCGGCCTCGGGAAGTACGTCGAGCGGAATCCTCCGTGCGCCCTGCACCCCACCCAGGGTGTGCCTGCTCGTCACCAGCACCCGATGGGTCGTACCGGGCGGCAGCAGTGGCTTGACCTGGTCCGTTGACGATGCGTTGTCCAGTACGACCAGCACCGGCGCGGTGCGCTCGGCCAGCCTGGTGCGGTAGAGCGCCTCCCTGGCCGCCTGCTCCGCAGGCACCTGCCCGGCCGGCACGCCCAGCGCGTGCAGGAAGACCGCCAGGGCCGCCCGCGGCTCGACCCGCGTTCCGGTCGAGTAGCCCTGCAGGTCGATGAACAGCACACCACCGGGGAACAGCCCCGCCTCGACGGCGTCGTGCGCCGCCCTGACCGCCAGCGTGGTCTTCCCGACGCCCGCCAGGCCCATGACAGTGGACACCACGACCGGCCGCGCGGAGCGCAACGCCTCGGCGACCAGCGCCAGGTCGGCCGTCCGGCCGGTGAATCCTGCGTCCACCGGCGGCAGCCCCGCTAACGCGGTCACCGCGGGCACCTGCAGGTGGACATCCGCGGCCTGCAGCACGAACCCGTGCACGTCCCCGGTCAGCTCGTTGTGCACAAGGTCCGTTGTACCGCACGACCCCGTCCTGAAGGCGGAAAACAGATGTCTGGCACCTGCCTGAGGCATCAAGTGATGGGGCACAGGAGGGAGAAAACGAAGGAGAGTTCCTTATGCCGCAACGGGGTTGGCGTGACCTGAACTGCGCTAAAAGCAGCTAACCCGAAGTCTCCGGTGACTGTTTTCGCAGTTCAGACCTTGATCGAATCCACCCTGGGGGGAGTCTGTGCGGCTTACCGCGTGAATAAGTGGTCGCCTCTTCAGGTTTGGCTGGAGTCGGCCTGGTGGAGTGCGGCTGCATCGTATCGCGATGCTGTTCAGGGTCGCTGTTGGGATTTGGGCGACATCGAGCGGCTGGCCGCTGGCGCGGGGCCGGTCCAGGCGGCGGTCAGCAGTGCCCGTATGGGCGGATGACCCTGGCGTGCGTGGGATCGAGCAGCTCGGCCAGGCGCGCCGCGCTCGCGGTCTGCGGACCGTCTCCGTGCGCGAGGTCGAGAGCCTGCGTCACTGCTTTGTCATCAGGCTAATCGGACCATCCCCGCGTGCGCGGGGTCGAGGCCCGGGTTCGGACCGTGCCGTCCGGGTTCTTGGGAACATCCCCGCGTGCGCGGGGTCGAGGCGTACGTGGGGTCGAGCAGGTCGGGCCGGGGCGGTCGATGATGTAGCCGGGAATACCCCGCATGCGCGGCGTCGAGGTGGCCGAGCACCAGGCCCGGACCGTGGACAACGGAACACCCCCGCGTGCGCGGGGTCGAGCTCACCCGAGACACATCGAACACACGATGAACGGGAACATCCCTGCGTGCGCGGGGTCGAGAGGGCTGCGTGTTCGAACACGGCGCAGTCGTCGGGAACACCCCCGCGTGCGCGGGGTCGAGGCGGTCCAGAACCACCCGCGGTACTGCGCTACTGGGCCATCCCCGCGTGCGGGGTCGAGCTCAACGAGGCGCTGAACACCGGCATCACTCTGGGAACACCCCCGCGTGCGCGGTGTCGAGAAGCCGATCCAGCAGGCGGTGCAACAGAGGCTGGGAACACCCCCGCGTGCGCGGGGTCGAGGTCACGTCCACGTAGACCGCGCCCGTGGTGGCGGGAACACCCCCGCGTGCGCGGGGTCGAGTCGCCCATGCGGGGGCCGTCCGGGACGATGCAGGGAACACCCCCGCGTGCGCGGGGTCGAGGTCTACCACGGCGCGCGCGTCCTGGTCGTGGACGGAACACCCCCGCGTGCGCGGGGTCGAGTCAGTGATCGTATGTGTGTCGGTGTGAGGTGGCGGGAACACCCCCGCGTGCGCGGGGTCGAGCGTCGCCAGGGTGTTCCCGAGGGCCCAGCCCTGGGAACACCCCCGCGTGCGCGGGGTCGAGCCGACGGCCACGCTGAACCCGTTCTGGTCGGCAGGAACACCCCCGCGTGCGCGGGGTCGAGTACCGGCTGCTCAAGGGTCGCCGCGTCAAGCAGGGAACACCCCCGCGTGCGCGGGGTCGAGGCTTCGCGACCAGCAGCGTTACGAACCGTAACGGTGTTTTTCATTCACTCCGGTTTTCGCAACTTCCCATCGCCGTACCCGCATGCACCTACGGTCCCACAGGTCTGCCCGAGGGGACGGCACGGCCCAGTGGGTCACTTGGTCAGGATCAAGTGACCGAGCAGGAGGGAGTGGATGAAGGAGACTTCGTTGTGTCACAACGGGATTGGCGTGACCTGAACTGAGCTCAACGAAGCCAATTCGGAGCCTCTGACGACTGTTTCCGCAGGTCAGGCCTTGATCGGGTCCACCCTGGGGGTCAAGGGGTCGCAGGTTCAAATCCTGTCGTCCCGACGGTCTGAAGAAGCCCGCTCGATCTGGATATTTTCCCAGGTCAGCGGGTTTTTTCGCGCGATAGAGATGATCTTCATTTGGTCACGTACTGGTAACTCTGCGATCTTGGTGAACACTGTTTAGGAGCGAAATCAGGAGCGAGTGGCTCCGGATCTTTGACCAACGCCAAATGGGGTCGCCTCGAACGGGTGAATGTGGCCAACCGCCGCCAAACATCACCCGTTGGAGTGAACCGGCGTCAAGCCCCGCCAACCGCCCGGACCCGACCTGACCTGGGTCGTAGGCTCGCCGGATGACCGGAACCGACGCGATCGTGCGCAGGCTGCGGGTGACGGCGGCCGTGGTGGTCGAGGTGACCGACCCTGCGGCGTTGGAACGGGCGGCGCTGCGGCACGTCGACGAGGCCGACTACTGCGTCGACGACAGCGGGTCGGCCCTCGACGAGGTACGTGCCGAAGAGCGGGACAGGGTGTGCGGTGATTTCAGGGCCGCGCTATTGGAGTTGGTCGATCCGTACCTGATGGTCGACATCGAGGGTGTGGAGTTCTCCGGCTCCGAGTGCGAGGCAGTGGAAGTCGACGAACACGACCGCCCGGTCCCGTCGTGGCCGGACTTCACGGCTCTGTTCCCCGTGTGCGGATGCGACGTGCCGGACTGCGACGACTGCGCGTCCGGCCACCTGACGCCGCGGACGGCGGCGGTGCTGTGGGGGATGGCCGGGCTGCTCGCCGACCACGCCTACGACGACGTGATCGAACACGGTGACGACCCGGTGGATCCCGATGACCCGATGTGGTCGGTGTTCCACGAGTTTCCCAGGATCACCTGGCGGCAGGACGCGATCTGGCGTCGGCGGGCGGCCCGCGCCTTCGACGATCTCGCCGCCGACCTGCTGGCCGGGCGATGGCCGCAGCCGACGTGCCCTGCCGAGGAGATGGCGCTGCACCTGATGCTGCGCTACGGCGAGGAGTTGACGGACGACGGCGCGTCCGGCCTGGACACCCACTTCGCCCACCTGCCCGAGTGCGACAACGACCTGCGGTGGACGCTGCTCGCGGACGTGCTGTTCAAGGACCACGACATCCTCGAACTCTTCGACCTGGGCCGCGACGGCATCGAAGACCCCGACGACGAGCAGAACCGCGGCATCGGCATGGGCGACTACACCCCACCTGCCTGGTTCACCACCTTCGACCACATGACACCACGCGACCCACGACGCCCGTTCCGCCGCTGAGAAAGGAGGTCAGGAGTTGGCAGCGTGGCGCCGCAAGAAGGCGGAACCATCGGATCAGGAAGCCCAAGGCGCCTCTCGTCCGGGTACCGGTGAGGTGGTTTCCAATTCCGTGCACAACGTCATAGGCAATGTCCTCCAGGCCAGGGACGTCATCGTTCAGGGCGACCTGATCATGTCCGGGGCGCCAGTCGGCAAGCGGCGTTCATCCCAGGGCGAGAGGGAAGCGCTCGGACGGACCGTCGAGCGGCATCGTCGTCGCAACGGGGCGACCCGACCGCGGTTCATGGCCGTGCATCCGGCGGTGCAGGTCCTGGTGGGATGGCTGGCTGCGGACTCGCGGCAGGTGCTTGTCGTGCACGGGCGGGCAGGTTCGGGGAAGAGCAGCGTCGTAGCCGATGCCGTGACGGAACTGATCGAGGCCGGGTGGACGGCCGGGGTGGTCCGCATGGACGCGATCAGGCAGGTTTCAGCCTCGGCTGAGGAACTGGGTGGTTCCTGTGGCCTGCCGGATTCCCCGGTCGTGGTGGTCGACGAGACCGCCGGTGATGCACGGCGTGTGGTCGTGGTCGACCAGTTGGACGCGGTCAGCACCTACAGCGGTCGGATGCCGGACAGCTACGACGCGGTAGCCGAAATGCTGGAGGAGGCGGAGCGGCATCCGCAGGTGAAGATCGTGCTCGTGGTCAGGACGGTCGACCTCGAAGCCGATCCGCGCATGCGGTCGCTGCTGTCCGACGAGTCGCGGGTCGGCAGCATGGAGATCGCCGACCTTGAAGCGACCGCGGTGAAGGCCGCCCTCCAAGCCGGTGGTGTCGACGTGGCGTCGATCCAACCTCCTACCTTGGAACTGTTGCGCCTGCCGCTGCACCTCGCCGTGTTCAGCAGGCTGTCATCCAAGTCCCAGCGTCTGACGTACCGGACATTGCCCGACCTGTACGAGCAGTTCACCACCCAGACCCGGCAAGCGGTCGAGACGGAGCTGGGCGGCTTGGACTGGGCCACGATCACCACCACCCTCGTGTCGCACATGAGCGACAACGAGGTGCTTCAAGTACCTACAGCGGTGCTCGACGAGGTGCCTCGCCGGCAGGTGTCGGCGTTGGCGTCCGCCGGTGTTCTCCTGGACGACACGGTGACCATCAGCTTCTGTCACGAGACCTACTTCGACTTCATGTTCGCCAGGGCCTTCGTCGCGCGGGGAGAGAATCTCCATGAGTTCCTGGTGCGGTCCGGCCAGCACCTGTTCCGGAGAGCGCAGACCCGCCAGGTGCTGGAACACCTTGCGGGCACCGACCGGCGAGCCTTTCACGCGACCGTCGGCGAGCTGCTGGCCAGCACCACCGTCCGGTCACACCTCCTAGATGTGGTCGTCGGCGTGCTGGGCGGGATCGATGCCGATGGTGACGATTGGTCGGCGCTCGAACCGCTGGCGTTCGGTGGTTCCCGGCGGAGCGGGAAGCTGACCGGGCTGTTGTCCTCGGCGCGGTGGTTCGACGCGGCAGACCGGGCAGGCCGCTGGGAGGTGATGCTCCGCGATCCCGACAGGGTCGGTGCGGCCAACCAGTTGGTCATCGCGGCCAGGGAACGGCCGAAGCGCGTCGCCGAACTCGTCCGTCCCCACATCGGTACCTCGCAGGAGTGGAACAACCGGCTGAGATCGATGGTCGAATGGTCCCTCACCCCCGGGCTTGTGGACCTCACCGTGGAACTGGCCGAGCAGGGCCTACTCGACCACGCCCGCGGCCCCATCGCGATCAACAGCGACTTCTGGAGCATCCTCTACGGCCTCAAGGACGACGAGCCACGTGGAGCCGCGCGCATCATCGGCGCGCACCTGCGCCGTGCACAGGTACGCGCTCAGGAGGACGGCAGCCCCGACCCGTTCGCCTCGGGACATCTCAAAAGCGGCTCCAGCGGCGGCGCGTCCACGGTAATCGACATCGCCGAGGCCGCACCGGAACAGTTCCTCGTCGAAGTCCTCCCGTTCCTGGTCGCCGTCATCCAGGCCACCGGCTTCCGGGACGATCCAGAAGAACTGCTCGTCAGCCCACGATGGCGCTATCGCGTCATCGAAAGCAACCCGCAGATTGACAGCGCCCTGTTCACCGGTGTCGAAAAAGCGTTGTGTGCCACCGCCTCCCGCATGGTGACCGCAGAAGACAACGCGATCAGGACCCTCGCTGGCAGCGACCTGGAGGCACTACGCTTCCTGGCCTGCAGGGCATACACCGCCGGTGCGGAACAAGCCGCCGACGAGGCAGTCGACTGGCTGCTCTCCGACCCCCGTAACCTTCGTCTGGGCTGGAGCGACAGCCCTCGATGGGCCACCCGTCAGCTCGTCGAAGCCGCTTCACGCCACTGCGACGACGACCACTTGGCCGCGTTGTGCCGAATGCTGCTCCAGTACTACCCGCCGTGGGAGACCACGGTGCACGGCCGCTCCGCACACGGCTACAGCCAATACCAGTTACTCACCGCGATCGACCGAGAGCGACTGCTTCCGGACTGCGCACGCCGCATCGCGGAACTCAAACGCCGCTTCCCCCACGACCCACCTACGGCACCCCAACCGATGATGGCGCACTTCGTCGGACCACCCGTGCCCGAGAAGGCATCCGGGTTCATGACCGACCAGGACTGGCTACGGGCCATCGGGAAGTACCACGACAACACCAGGAACTACTCCACAACCGCGGCGGTCGGAGGGGTTCTGGAACTGGCCCGGATGCTCGGTCGCGCGGCCCAGGTAGAGCCGGAGCGCTTCACCCGCCTCGCCCTGACCTTCGACGCCGACATCCCCGCCCACCACATCGTCCACGTCGTCGAAGCGGTCGCCGGCAAGATCCCGACCCCGCTGCTGTCCGAACTCTGCGCCCATGCCCATCTCGTCGCGGGCCCGGCGGCAGGCCGTGCCGTATGCCGCGCGATCCAAGCAAATCCGGGCGACATCGACGAAGTCCTACTGGGACTACTGGCGCACTACTCCCAGGACAGCGACCCCGAACGCGAGACAGCACGCACCGCGTCGCGACCCGGCCAGTGGTACTACAACGGCGACCTTCACACGGCTGGCATGAACTGCACGAGAGGTGCAGTCGCCGAAACGATCGGCCAAGTGCTCTTCGCCCGACCCGAGTTCGGCAACCGCCTGCTGCCCACAGTGGCCCGATTGGCCAACGACCCGATCATGGCCGTCCGCACACAAACCACCGAAGCCGTCCTCGCCCTGTTCAACACCCACCCCGAGGAAGCGCTGAACCTCGCAAACCAACTACTCAGCGAACCGAAGATCGACATATTCGACTCCGATCCGGCCACCCACCTGCTGACCAGCGTGGCACTGCTCGAACCACAGCGGTTCGCCGGACACCTCGCCCGGGCCTTGGCGGGACCGGAGGCGATCGCGGAACGCGCAGGACACGTTTGGGCCAACGCCCTCGGCAATGATCGTCTTGACCCCTCCATACCCGCAGATCCGGACATGCTCGCCGTCGCAGCCCGACGAGGTGCCGCGACCACTTTGGCCACCGCTCCCGGGGTCAGGCCCGATCTCATGACGCGCTTCTTCAACGACAGCGACGCGACCGTCCGTGAGGCGGCGGCGGCAGCCGTCACCTCACTCGACCAGACCGACACAGCCACCACGCAGACCCTCGTCACGGCATTCACCACGAGCGCGGCCTTCACCGAGCACTTCGACAACCTGTTCCGCGCCTTGGAAGACAGCCTGGCGCTACTCCCCGAAGCGATCCTCGATGCCTGCGACCGAGCGATCGACATCGCCGGCGGAGACCTAGGCGACATCAGGACCGCAACCGCCGCAGTCAGCCATGACATGGTCACCATCGTGCTGAGGCTCTATCGGCAGGGACACGACGACGTCCGCAGCCGATGCCTGGACGTCATCGACCGGATGTCCGACCTCAACGCCTCCGGGCTGTTCGGCGACTTCACATGGGAGCGCTAACTGCCACAAACCGCGCCCCGACAACCTCTCCCGCGACGGTGTGAACGAACCAGTCCGGCTGTACCGGCACTTGCCCAATTTCCGACCGAACTGCCGCGAACACCTCGACACCCAAGAGCACCCGTACATGCTCGCACCGCCCACAACCAGCTGTGCCGGGCCGTTCTAACTGCCCACGCCGCAGGAAGCCCTGACCCTGGCGAGGACGGTCTGTCAAATGAGCGGTTATGTCGCTGATTGCGTGATCAACGATTCGAGCTGAAGGACCGGTCGCAGCCCTGTCGTTGCTACTGGTTGAGCAGACGGGTGTCGGCGTCGATGGCGACCTGCAGGTTGGTCGAGTGGCGGTAGTTCTTCGACCGTGCGGCCAGGCGGTGGTCGCGGGTGGGCACCAGGGTGCCGTCCACGATCGCGACCTGGTCGATCCGGCGGCGTTTCACCGGGGCCAGGGCGAGCAGTGGGGCGACGGTGTCGATGACCCGGTGCGCCGCGGCGTGCGATACCCCGAACAGCGGCCCGAGCTGCCGCATCGTGAGGTTGGTACGCCAGTAGGTGGCCAGCAGCAATACCCGGTCGGCCAGGTCCAGGCGCCACTGCCTGCCGGGGCGCCCGTCCGCGATCGCGTCCCCGCCTTCTCGGCCACCACCCGCACCAACTTGCGGAACTGCCCGGGCTGCAAGCCCGTGAACGGTACGATCCACTCCGACCGGGACGCCGAAATCACCTGCACCCGATCATGATCCCCGATCCAGCCCGGCGACCGATCACCGAGTCACGTGACATCCCTTAGAGTAATATGATCACTAAGCGCGGCTGAAATACTAAGCGGAGCGTTGTTCGTCGGGGAGTAGGGCTGAGTGGCGTTCACGCACTCGGGTGACGGCTTCCTCTTGGCTGATGTCGTAGCGGAGTTGCTCGCGGTAGAACTCCAGGCGCTTGGCCGCGTTGTCGAGCAGTTGTCCCCATTGGGTGACGTAGATGTCGTAGTCGGCTTGTTTGGTGACGTGACCCCACTCGCGATCGGTCTGGTTGACCTCGTCCTCGATCTCTTCGGAGATAGAGGCGCGGACCAGCCAGAAGGTCCACTTGCCCCGCCCGGTCGCCGCGCTCTTGCTCAGCGCTCGCGCGTAGCTACGGACCTGGCTCAGTTCCTTGTCGCCCAGTGCAACGCTCGGGCGCTTCAGCTCGATCACGAGTCGGTGCTGCAGTCCCGGAGTATGGATTGTTCTCTGGAGCACCAGGTCCAACCGGCCGCCCCGCCCGTTGTCACGGAGAACCTGACCACCCGACGAAAGAAGATCCGCTTCGAGCAGCGCGTCGTCGTGAACGGCATCGCGGAGGACGGTGGTCAAACCGGCTTCACTGCGGCTGAGCCGCCACGCTTCACCGAACAGCCACGCGTTGTCCCTGACCAACGGGTGTAGCTGGTCGACCTCGCGCATCCGTCTGCGCATGTCACTGCCGTAGATGGCCTGCCGCAGCGCCAGGATCAGGTCGACGCGTCGAGTGACTTCGGTGGCCGCACCGACGATGTGGCCGAGGGATGACTGGCGCAGCATGTAGGCCAGCTGGTCCTGTTCGTCGTGCGACATCTCCAGCGTCGCGGCAAGCACGGCGTTCAGGCTCTCCGAGCGCTCCTCCAACGCCAGCTTGATCAGTCGGGAGTTCATCTCCCGCTGCTGGCGGTTGCCGCCGGTCAATGTGCCCCGGGCGGTCACGGCGACCAGGTCGAACATGTCTCGCTCGACGCTCAGGATTGGGTCGTCCACCCGATCGGTCGGATACGGGTAGATGCCTTCGGCCTGCAGCCGGGCGACGACCGTGGCGGTGGTCGCGTCGAGGCGCTCCCGGACGTGCTCCTCGTAGACCCTGGTCGCCTCCTCCAGGAGGTCGTGGTGGTACACGTGGGCGAGAGCCAGGTCGGCCGGCGAGTCGACGAAACCGGACCAGCAGAGGTAGCCGGTCGACTTGACCGCTGCGTTCGCCTTCGGGTGGTCCGCGGCCACCAATGCCATGCCGTTCTCGTTGCACAGCATCAGCGCTGGGATCTTGCCCATGCGGTCGGTCCAGTCCACGATCGTCAGTTTGGGCACCTCGTGCCCGTTGAGCTGCCCAGCCGGAATCTGATCCAGAAGGACGTCGAACGGCCCGCCCTCGATCAAACTCAAGGGGGCCAGGGCAAAGCCGTTCACGCGGACCACGATGTCGGAGTTGGCCAACAAGTGGCTCGCGAGACGCGCGGTGAGCTGAAGGGCGAAGTCGTCGCGCAGCAGCGAGGTGTTGGAACGGCCTTGTTCTGGGTGGATCACCACTCGTGTGCCGGTGGGCTCGTCGGTGGGAACGGGGTCCTCGATCGAGAATCCTTCCCACCGATGCTGTTCCCCGACGACCTCGACCCTGCTGTTGCCCGCACCATCGGGGTTCGCGCTTACGCTGGTCCAGCGAGCATGTCCACCGATGGAATAGACGTAGAACCGGCCTACGCCCTTCTCGCCGTGCAAGGCACGCTTGTTGTTGACGGTGCGACGGTTCAGCGACTGCTTCCACGAGTCACCGAGGGAGAGGAACGCCGACTCCGCCCGCTCGCGGTCCATGCCGTGGCCGTTGTCGGTCACGATGACACGCGTGACGTACCGCAGCTCCCTGGGCCCGGCTGTCGTGGTCTCGATGTCGATGTCGACCTGGTCGGCTTCGGCATCGAGACCGTTCCACACCAGCTCGCTGATCGCATCGACGGCGCTCGCCTTGGTGTAGGTCTGTCTGCCCAGGAAGTCCCGTCCCGTGTGCACCTGTTTCCACACCATCCGGAAATCCTGCGTGAACAGTCACACATCCGCACGCACAACCACCCGTGTGCAGCAGCGCGTGCGACCAGGTGGCGGCGCGAACGCACGGGATGTGAGCGGGCATTCACGAACCGCTGCGCCGGAGCACGGGACAGACGGGTAGGGGACATGCTCGCTTGGTCTGAGTCATTCCTATGCCGGATGAGGCGGGCAGCACGTTCCGAGGTGTTGCTGGAGTTCGGCGAGCGCGGTGGTGATGCCGGGTGGGTTGGCGCGGTAGTAGACGGTCTTGCCGTCGCGGCGTGAGGTGAGCAGGCCGCCTTGGCGGAGCAGGGAGAGCTGCTCGGAGGCGATGGAGTGGGCGATGCCTGCTCGTTCGGCAACTTGGCCCACGGTGAGCTCGGTGTTGTCGGTGAACTCCTGTGGGGTGCCAGAAGTCGGTCACACTATCTGACCTGCGGTTACGCTGCTGTGGGCTCGTACTCGTTGATCAGGTCGCCGAGGACTGGTCGTCGACGTATCGACGTGCAGCCTGGCTCTGCGATCGGCTGGTCTGGTTGTGGTGGTGCGAGTTGTAGGGCTTGGTGTGGTCTGCGGTGGTTGTAGTGGTTCACGTAGTGGTCCAGCACGGCTCGCAGGTGGCGTGCGTTGATGATGAGCAGTCGGTCGGTGGCTTCGCGTCGGACGGTGCCGACGAATCGTTCGGCGTGGGCGTTGGCTCGTGGACACCGTGGTGGGATCTTCGCGACCTGGATGCCTGCGTCGGAGAAGACTGCGTCGAACGAGGTGGTGAACTGGCCGGCCCGGTCGCGGATGAGGAATCGGAAGTCGTCTGCCCGGTCGCCGAGGTCCATGAGTAGGTTGCGGGCCTGTTGGGTGGTCCATGCTCCGTCGGGGTTGGTGGTGGTGCCGAGGATGTGGACGTAGCGGGTGGCGACCTCGATCACGAAGAACACGTAGACCGGCTTGAGGGTCAGGGCGCGTCGACGTGGGAGAAGTCGCAGGCCATCAGGCTCGCGGCCTGAGTGCGGGGGAACCGCCGCCACGAAGTGTGGCTGTCGCGCTCGGGTGCGGACGGTATGCGTAGGCGCTTGAGCACGCGGCGCACGGTCGAGGCGGCGACCCGGTGGCCGGGCTTGAGCAGCTCGCCCTGGTTCCTGCGGTAGCCCCAGCCGGTGTTCTCCCGGGCCATGCGCTCGATCAACGCGACTACGGCATCGTCGACTGGCGGGCGCCCGATCCGGTTCGGGTGAGTCCACTTCTTCGCGACCAGTCGCCGGTGCCATCGCAGGACGGTGCCCGGCGTCACCAACCGGTGTCCCCGTAACCAGCCGGGCAGGCGTCGCACCAACGCGGCGAGCACGGCACGATCGGCCCAGTCCAGTCGCGGCGGGGGTTGGCCCGGCGCAGCACGGTGACCTCGTGTCGCAGCACCAGCAGCTCCACGTCCCTGGCAGCCGATGACCGGCCGAGCAGAACCAACCAGCCGACGACCCGGACGAAGATCAGTTAGAGCAGTCGTAGCGCCACGCCTCACGATGATGCTCCTGCGGCACGTGGTGCGCGATCGCCGCAGCTCAGCGCCTCAGTGCAGAGTCCTGAAACCCCACAGCCTTCCTCTTGTCTACGCGCGCTGGGACTCGGACTTGATTGTGGACCCGCCGGAGTGTTCGTGCAGGACGCCAGGTCATAGCTCGACCCTCCAGTAACTCGGAAACGGCTACTTACTCAGCGAGGTCGACCGGCGCGAGCCACGTCCGGCACAACGGCATCCGCGCGCACACGGGCAGATTTCCCGGGTTCCACGCCAGGCGATGATCGCCTCCACCAGTTGGCGCGCTTGGCCACCCATCACCAACACCGGGAGTGCACCGACGGCGGTCCGACCAGCACCGTGCTGCCGGTTCGGACACACTGATGCAAACTTTTTCAAAGATCGTCTTACGTAACTGCTCTTCACGCCGTTGTCAGTCTGTAGCCGCCAGCTTACCCTGCAAACAGTTGCAGCACTTTGCGCAAAGGTGCGTGATGGGAGCGATGATGCGAGCACGTTCACGACGGCTCACAGCCTTGTTGGCGGCTGCGGCTGCGGCCGCAGCAAGCTGGGCCGCGCCGAGTGGTTTTGCCGAGGACTCGACGCCACGACCAGCCGTGACGACGGCGGCGAACACCACGACCGTTTTCTACCGGCTGCCTTCGGGGTGGCCGGCGGCCAACATCCACTACCAGCCGCGCAACGGACCGTGGACGGCCGTGCCGGGCGAACGCATGGAACCGGCGGCGTGCGCGGGCTGGGTGCGCAAAGCCGTGTCGTTGGGCGACGCCACCGGCCTGGTTGCGGTGTTCAACAACGGCTCGGGCACGTGGGACAACAACAACGGGCGGAACTACAGCCTGGGCACCGGGACCGTCACTGTCGCGGGTGGGGTGACCGGCGTCGGCGACCCGTGCGGGACCGAACCCGATCCGGATCCGGGACCGACGAACAACGCCGAGGTCTACTACTTCACCAAGTCCCGGAGCTGGACTTCGACGCGGATCCACTACCAGCCGACCGGTGGCACGTGGACCGCGGTGCCGGGTGTGGCGATGGAGCAGGTCTGCGCGGACTGGGCTCGCGCTTCGGTGGATCTGGGCCAGGCCTCGGGTCTCAAGGCGGCATTCAACAACGGTTCCGGTCAGTGGGACAACAACAACGGTGCCGACTACGCGTTGCGGACCGGGCGCAGCACCGTAAAGGACGGCGTGGTCACGCCGGCCGCGACCGATCCCTGCGGACCCCCTGCCCCGCAGGACACGATCGCGCCGAGCGTGCCCACCGACCTGCGGGCCGCCGCGTCCGCGCTCACCGTGTCGTTGTCCTGGACCGCGTCCACCGACAACGTCGCGGTGGCGGGCTACGAGATCACCCGCACCGGCGGCGCGCTGGGCACGGTCGTGCGCAACACCGGCACGGTGGGTTTCGCCGATGGGCCGCTCACCGCGAACACGACATACACCTACGCGCTCAAGGCCTACGACGCAGCGGGCAACAAGTCCGCGGCCACCGCGTCAGCCTCCGTGACGACCGGCGACGCCCCGCCCGCGCCACCGGGTGGCACGCCATTGGGCGGCGACCCGCGGGAGGACTCGATCTACTTCGTGATGACCGCCCGCTTCAACGACGGCGTCAGCACCAACAACCGGGGCGGGAGCCAGCACGTGCGCTCGGGCAACGCCGCGAACAACGATCCGATGTTCCGGGGCGACTTCCAGGGCCTGGTCGACAAGCTCGACTACATCAAGGGCCTGGGTTTCTCCGCGGTCTGGATCACGCCGGTCGTGCTCAACCGCTCGGACTACGACTTCCACGGCTACCACGGCTGGGACTTCTACCGCGTCGACCCCCGCCTGGAGACCCCCGGCGCGTCGTACCAGGACTTGATCAACAAGGCGCACGCCAAGGGCCTGAAGATCTACCAGGACGTGGTCTACAACCACAGCTCGCGGTGGGGCGCGAAGGGCCTGTTCCAGGCGAAGGTCTTCGGCATTCGCGACAACCAGTGGAGCTGGCACTACGACCAGCCGGTGCAGGGCTTCGAGTACGACGGCCTGACGATCGACCCGAACACCGGCAAGTCCTACTACAACGGCGACTTGTGGTCGACCACCGAACCGACCGGCAATACGTGCGTCGACTGGGGCAAGCCCACCCAGTACAGCAGCCCCGAGGGCTACCGGATCTACAACTGCCAGTGGCCCAGCCCAACCTCGGGGATGTTCCCGGCCCAGCTCTACCACCGTTGCTGGATCGGCAACTGGGAGGGCGAGGACTCCCGGTCCTGCTGGCTGCACGACGACCTGGCCGACTTCAACACCGAGAACCCGATCGTGCAGAAGTACCTGATCGACGCCTACAACCGGTTCATCGACATGGGTGTTGACGGGTTCCGCGTGGACACCGCCGTGCACATCCCCAGGGTGACCTGGAACCGCCGGTTCCTGCCCGCGATCCAACAGCACGCCACCGCCAGGTTCGGCGACAAGGGCCGGGACTTCTTCGTCTTCGGCGAGGTGGCCGCGTTCGTCAACGACAAGTGGAACCGCGGCTCGGTCAACCACTCGGCGCAGTTCTTCACCTGGAAGGAACGCCGGGGCTACAGCGCCGACGACGCCACCGCTGCTTTGGAGCAGTACGACTACGAGCAGGCCCAGGGTACCGGCGGGCAGCCGACGAGCCGTAACGCGTTCCTCGATGGCAACGCCTACCACGCGCCGGACCACTCGAAGTTCTCCGGCATGAACATCATCGACATGCGCATGCACATGAACTTCGGCGACGCGAACAACGCGTTCTGGAACGCGAAGGACTCCGACGACTCCACCAACGATGCCACCTACAACGTGACCTACGTGGACTCGCACGACTTCGGGCCGAACAAGTCGAGCGTGCGCTACGCGGGCGGCACGGACGCGTGGGCGGAGAACATGAGCCTGATGTGGACGTTCCGGGGCATCCCGACGCTCTACTACGGCTCGGAGATCGAGTTCCAGGCCGGCAAGCCGATCGACTGCGGCCCGACTTGCCCGTTGGCGACGACCGGGCGGGCGTACTACGGCGACCACCTGGCGGGCTCGGTGACGGCGTCGGACTACGGCGTCGTGTCGTTCGCGTCCGGCACGGTGGCGACCACGTTGCAGAAGCCGCTGGTCAAGCACGTGCAGCGGCTCAACCAGATCCGCCGTGCGGTGCCCGCGCTGCAGAAGGGCCAGTACTCGACGGAGGGCGTGTCCGGCGGGATGGCGTTCAAGCGCCGCTACACCTCCGGCGCGGTGGACAGCTTCGCGCTGGTCGCGATCTCGGGTTCTGCCACGTTCACCGGCGTACCCAACGGGACCTACCGCGACGCCGTCACCGGTGACACCAAGACCGTCACCGGCGGCAGCCTCACCGCGAACCCCGGCGGCAAGGGCAACGCACGGGTCTACGTGCTGGACCTGCCGGGCAACCCGGCCCCGGGCAAGGTCGGCGCGGACGGCCCTTACCTGAAGTGACTTCCGGCGGGCGGGCGTGCCTCTCCCCACCGCCCGCCCGCCGGATCCCACTGGTTCAGCGCCAGGCCAGCACCGACTCCACCTCGGCGTGGAGTTCGGACACCGGGATGTAGCCGAACTGCTCCACCACCACCCGGCCGTCAGGCCGCCCCCACGTGCCGCGCACCTGGCCGTCCACCACGACGTGCGGTACCGGTGTGCCGCCGCCCTGCACCAGCGGCGCATGCGCCGGGTCGAGCAGCAGATCGCGGTCCCGGTAGCCGAGCAGGAACGTGTCGAACGGGCCGAGCAGCCGCACCGTGCCGTCGAGATCGGGGGCGTCGGCGGCCGGCAGCTGCCAACCGTGCTCGCCATGCACCAATTCGTCGTACGGGAACGCGGCATGCGACTCGGCGGCGGGCAACCCGCTCCACGCGACGAAATCCTCGACCGTGGCGGGACCGTAAGCCTTCAGATACCGGCGGACCAACCTCGCGACGCCGCGCGGTGCGGCACCTGGCGGGATCCGGTCGGACCTGGGGAGCAATCGGTAGGTCGACCGGCCCGCGCACAGCACGCCCTTGTTCGCGGCGTAGGCGAGCAGGTAGGACACCATCTCGGTGGTCGGGTCGAGCACCACGCCCGCCTCGGCGAGCCGGGCGGCGACCTGAGGTTTGGTCAGCGGCTCGGTCAGCACTTCCCGCAGTGCGTCCAACGCCCGCGCGCACAGTTCGTCGGTCAGCCTGAGTTCCCGTCGGCGGCGTTGGGACCGGGCTAGGTTCACCGGGCCGAGCAGTGCCACCAACCAGCCCACGTCCTCGCGCCGCAGCAGGTGCACCGCACCGCGCATGGCGCAGGTGCGCACGACATCACCGGAGTTCAGCGCGGCGGCGAGCTCGGCGGGCGTGACGCCGGTAGTGCGAGCCCGCACCGCGAGCCCGGCGGCGGCGAGGTCCTGTGCCTGCACGGCAAGCACGTCGCGCAGCAGCCCGAGCAGTGAGCGGTCGGGCGTCGTCAGTCGCTGTGCCCGCATACGCAGCGCTCTTGCCCTGTCGGCGGTCATCTCGGCGCCGTGTCCATCGTGCGGGTCGGAACGGCGCGGATGACACGGTAGCGCTGTCCTGTGTGGGCGCCGATGGCCGGGACCACCGTCGTCGCCGGCAGCAGAGCCGCAGCCGGCGCGGTCACACTCAGCCGCTGGCGGGTTCTTCGCAGGTTGTGGGAACTCAAGACGTCACCGATCCCTTGCGGTAGGCGGGTTCTCCTCGCCGGACGTGCCGGGTGCGCACCGCGTGACGGTGGAGCGATTGCGCACGCGCGCTGACTGCGGGGTTGTGATGGGTCCCTTGTCGAGGCACAGCCTCGGGCTGACGGCGTGGTGGGCCGGATCAGTTGTGCCGAAGGCAAAAGATGGTGTTCGCGCCGGAAGTCAGAATACCGTCGTGACAGACGCTTTGGGAGGTCGCGGTGGAGCCGATTCGGCCCCTGCCGGCCAGGATGGTGGACGGGTGCGGGCGGCCGAATCGCCTGGCGTGCTCGCAAGGCTGGTGTGGTGGAGCGGAACGACGCCCGGCGCGCGTCGGCGGTGAACCGACAGTACCGTCGTCGTGCAGGCGAGCAACCGGTCACGATCGCATCGGCGCTGATCGAGGTCGCCCAAGCCGCACGCCTCGGCCCCACCCTTGACGACAACAAGCGGAAGGTCTACTTCTCGATCGCCGCCGAAGCCGAACATTCGATCCTCACCGCACTGTGGGGCCGCAGGGAGAAAGTTGTTGAAGAACAACGCAAAACGTGCCGGTCAGCCTCCCTTTCGTTCGCCTCGTGACCTGTCAGGCGCTGCCGCCGCGCACCAGGTCGGTGGGTAGGAGGAGGCCGGGTTCGCCGTCGTGGCCGTGCTCGACCTGGCGTAGGCAGCGGGCGATCAGCTCGCGGGCGATGCGCTCGACGGGGATGCGGGCGGTGGTGAGGGTGGGTTCGGTGACCAGGCCGACGGCGCCGCCGTCGAAGCCGGTGATCGCCACGTCGGTGCCGACCCGCAGGCCCAGGGAGTGCGCGACGCTGAGGACGGTCGCGGCGACGGCGTCGCTGCTGGTCACGATGGCGCTGGGTGGGTTCTTGGTGGTGAGCAGTTGCTGCGCGCGGCGGCGGATGCCCTGGTCGGGGCCCAGGAAGACCGAGGTCTTGGGTAGGCGGAGGCCGTGGTGCGACAGGCGTTGGAGGAAACCGTCGAGGCGTTCGGCCTTCCAGTACTGGTCGCCGTCGGTGCCGAGGTAGGCGAACCGCTGGTGACCTTCGGCGACGAGCAGGTCCACCATCGCTCCCATGCCCGCGGCGTTGTCGACGTCCACCCAGTGCTGGGGCAGGTCCGGGGCGAGGCGGCCGAAGGAGGCGAAGGGGATGTTGCTGTCGGCAAGGAAGCGGGCCCGCGCGTCCTCCACACCGGACTCGGACAGCACCACGGCGTCGACGGCGTGCCGGGCGACGAGGTCCTTGAACACGCCGAGCGGGTCGTCGTGGTGGTGGGTGAAGACGAGCACCTGGTGGTCGACGTCGGAGCCGGCCTTCACCAGGGCGAGCAGGAAGTGCAGGGTGAAGCCCTGCGCCCGGTCAAGCTGCTCGCCGAAGATGTGGTAGCCGATCTGCATGGAGCGTCGTGAGCGCAGGGTCTGCGCGGCGCGGTTGGGCTGGTAGCCCAAGGCCCGCATGGCGCTGGTCACCTTCTCGTAGGTCGCGGCGGAGTAGTACTCGTCGCGGCCGTTGAGGACGTTGGACACGGTCTGCCGCGACACGCCCGCGGCTGCGGCCACGTCCACGATGCCGACGCGCCGCCGTCCCTGCTCCATGCCGGCCTTGAGCACAGGTCACCTCCTCGTCCCAGAACATCATTCACCGTATGTGACGGCTCGAGCACATGGAACGTTAAATGTTACGTGCTCGTGACCGTGGTGGCCGTTGACCCGCCGCGCTCACGGCTGACATCGTCCATGGAACGTTAAATGTGACGAGCGCTTCACCGCATGGAGGTTGTGTGTCCACCGCCCCACCGGTCCCCGCACCGGATGTCGACCGGGTCGGCGTCGTCGGCCGAATCGTCCACTTGCGAGCCGACGGCGTGAGCTTGGTGCTGCGGTGCAAGAGTTCCGGGCTGCCGGAGATCCTGCACTGGGGTGCCGACCTCGGTCCCGAGGCGAGCTTGGACGCGTTGGCGTCGACGAGCGTGCCGGCGGTGGTGCCCAATTCGACCGATATCCCCAGCGGAGTGGCGGTGGTACCGGAGCACGCGACCGCGTGGCCGGGACTGCCCGGTTTGCGGGGGCACCGCGAGGGCCGGGACTGGTCGCCGCTGTTCACCGTCGACCGGGTCGTGGAGGACGGTGGTTCGTGCCTGGTCCGGGCTGTCGACGTGGAGGCCGGTCTCGCCCTGGACCTGGAAGTCGGCCTGACCGCGGTGGGGCTGGTCCGCCTGGGGGCCACCGTGCGCAATATCGGCGACGCCGCCTACACGCTCGACGGGCTGGTGCTGGCCCTGCCCTTGCCCTCACGCGCAACGGAGCTGCTCGACCTCACCGGACGCTGGGCCGGGGAACGTACGCCGCAGCGCAGACCGTTCGGCGTGGAGGCGCACGTGCGGGACGGTCGGCGTGGTCGGACCGGGTCGGACGCGACGCTGGTCCTGGTGGCCGGGGAGAGCGGTTTCGGGTTCCGCAGGGGGCAGGTCTGGGGGGTGCACGTCGCGTGGAGCGGCAACCACCGCACCTACGCCGAGCGGGTCCCGACCGGTGAAGCCGTGATCGGGGGCGGTGAGCTGCTGCTGGCGGGGGAGGTGCGGCTGGAGCCGGGGGAGTCCTACACGACGCCCGACGTGTTCGGCTCGTTTGGCGACGGGTTGGACGAGCTGTCGGCCCGCTTCCACCGCCACCTGCGGTCCCGGCCCCACCACCCGGGCGGTCCGCGGCGGGTGGTGCTCAACACATGGGAAGCGGTGTACTTCGACCACGACCTGCACCGGCTGCGCGCCTTGGCCGACCGGGGTGCGGAGGTGGGCGCGGAGCTGTTCGTACTGGACGACGGCTGGTTCCGTAACCGGCGCGACGACACCGCGGGCCTGGGCGACTGGTACGTCGACGAGCGGGTGTGGCCTGACGGCCTGCACCCGCTGGCGGAGCACGTGCGCTCGCTGGGCATGGAGTTCGGGCTGTGGGTGGAGCCGGAAATGATCAGCGCCGACTCCGACCTGGCGCGGGCGCACCCGGACTGGATTCTGGCCACCGGTGGTCGCCGTCCGCCGTTGGTGCGTGGGCAGTACGTGCTTGACCTGACGCGTCCGCAGGCGTACGCCTACGTGCTGGAGCGCCTAGACGCCCTGGTGACCGAGTACCGGATCGCCTTCCTCAAGTGGGACCACAACCGCGACCTGGTCGACGCGGGCGACTCACGCACAGGTCGCCCCGCCGTGCACGCCCAGACGCTGGCCGTGTACCGACTGCTGGACGAACTGCGCGCGCGGCACCCGCGCTTGGAGATCGAGTCATGCTCGTCCGGCGGGTCGCGGGTGGACCTGGCCATCCTGGAACGCACTGACCGAGTGTGGGCCAGCGACTGCATCGACGCGCTGGATCGGCAGGGAATCCAGCGCTGGACAGGGCTGCTGCTGCCGCCCGAACTGGTGGGCTCGCACGTCGGAGCCACCAGGTCGCACATCACAGGACGTCGACACGACCTGTCCTTCCGCACGATCACCGCGCTGTTCGGCCACTTCGGCATCGAGTGGGACCTCGTCAGGGCCGATCCGGTGGAACTGGATGACTTGGCGCGGTGGGTGCGGTTCTACAAACAGGTGCGGGGGTGGTTGCACCGAGGACGGGTCGTGCGGGCAGACTCGCCGGACCCGGCGACCCTGGTCAACGGTGTGGTGTCCGACGACGACACGCAGGCGTTGTTCGCCGTCGTCCGGATCGCGTCGGGGACGACCACCTCGCCGGGCAGGGTCACGTTGCCCGGCCTGCCCTCCGACAGCCGGTTCGCCGTCCGTCCCGTCGACCACACCGGTCTTCCGTTGTCGACGGCGCTGGTGCAGGTCCCGTGGTTGTCCACCGGGGCCCGTCTGTCGGGCCGGGAGCTCGCGGAGGTGGGCTTGCAGATGCCACCGATGCACCCCGAACAGGCCTTGCTGCTGCACGTGGTGCGGGAGGCGAGCGTATGACTGCCCACAGCACCCGCCACCGCAGCGACATCCGGCCGGCACTGCTGTTCCTGCTGCCCGCGGGCTTCGGATTCGTGCTGTTCTACGCCTGGCCCGCGTTGCAGACGTTCTACTTGAGCTTCACCGACTACAGCCTGCTGGCCGCCCCGAACTGGGTAGGCACGCAGAACTACCGCGACGCGCTCGGCGACGCCCGATTCGGCAACGCGCTGCTGGTCACCGTCGAGTACGTCGTCATCAACATCGGTGTGCAAACGGTGGTGGCGCTGCTCATCGCGGTCCTGATGCACCGGTTGACCAAGTCGTCCCTGGTCCGGGGGGTGTTGCTGCTGCCCTACCTGATCGCCAACGTCGTGGTGGCGCTGGTCTGGTACAACATGCTCGACGCCCAGCTCGGCATCGTGAATGCGCTGCTGTCGTGGGTCGGCGTGGACCCGGTGGCGTTCTTCGGCGAGACCTCCACGGCCATCCCGACCATCGCTCTGGTCAACGTGTGGCGGCACATGGGCTACACGGCGCTGCTGATCTTCGCCGGGCTGCAGGCCATCCCGAGATCGGTGTACGAGGCCGCGGCGATCGACGGCGCGTCGGAGTGGCGGGTCTTCCGCAGCGTCACGCTGCCGCTGCTGCGGCCGGTGCTGGCGATGGTGCTGGTGCTGACGGTGATCGGATCGTTCCAGATCTTCGACACCGTCGCGGTCACCACGAAGGGCGGCCCGGTGGACGCCACCCGCGTCATCTACTTCTACATCTACGAGAAGGCGTTCCAGCAGTTCGACTTCGGCTACGCGGCCGCGTTGTCGGTCGTGTTGTTCCTGATCCTCGCGGGTTTGGCGGTGGCGCAGCTGCGCCTGCTGCGCGCGGGCAGCTCGGACCTGGACTGAAGGAGCCGGTGATGACCTCGACCACGATCGGCCCGAAGTGGCGGCGGGCGCTTGGCTGGGCCGTGCTGGGCCTGCTGGTGCTGATCACCTTGTTCCCGTTCTACTGGATGCTGCGCGTCTCCCTGTCAGACAACCGGATGCTTGCGGCGAACGCCGACTCGCTGCTGCCCGCCGGGTTCACGCTGGGCGCATTCGAGCGCGTGCTCGGGCTGGCGTCGCTGGAGGAGGCCAGAGCGCAGGGCGGCTCAGGCGCGTCGATCGACTTCTGGGGCTATCTACTGAACTCGATGGTGACGTCGTCGGTCATCACGGCCGGGCAGGTGTTGTTCAGCTCGATGGCCGCCTACGCGTTCGCGCGGCTGCGCTGGCCCGGGCGTGACGCGGTGTTCTTCACCTTCCTCACCGCGTTGATGATCCCGCCGATCTTCACCGCGCTGCCCAACTTCGTGCTGATGCGCGACCTCGGCTTGCTCAACACCTACGCGGCGATCGTGCTGCCGTTCTTCTTCATGACGCCGTTCGCGGTGTTCTTCATGCGTCAGTTCCTGCTGGGCATCAGCCGCGAGGTCGAGGAGGCCGCGCGCATCGACGGCGCCGGGCACCCGAGGATCTTCTTCCGGATCATCCTGCCGATGAGCCGCGCACCGCTGGCGACGTTGGCGCTACTGGCCTACATCACCGCGTGGAACGAGTACTTCTGGCCGCTGCTGGTCGGCCAGGGTGAGAACGTCCGTGTTCTCACGGTGGCGCTGGGCGTGTTCCGCTCCCAGACGCCGCAGGGAAGTCCCGACTGGGCGGGCCTCATGGCCGCCACCCTGCTCGCGGCGCTGCCCGTCATCGCGCTGTTCGTCGCTTTCGGGCGCCGGATCGTCGACTCCATCCAGTTCTCCGGCATCAAGTAGCCGTCCGGACGCGGGTGCGACAAAGGAGTTCACCGTGCACAACAAGTTGTCCAAGTTGGCGGCCCTGGCCGTCGCCATGCCCCTCGCGCTCGTCGGCTGCGCGGGCGCACCAAGCGGTGACAGCGGCTCGAACGAGATCACCTACTGGCTGTGGGACGCCAACCAGCTGCCCGCCTACCAGGCCTGCGCAACCGACTTCGAGAAGACCAACCCCGACACGAAGATCAAGGTCGAGCAGTTCGGCTGGGCCGACTACTGGAACAAGCTGACCACCGGGCTCGTCGCGGGCACCGCCCCGGACGTGTTCACCAACCACCTCAACTACTACCCGACCTACGCGGGCAAGAACCAGATCCTCCCGCTGGACGAGTTCGTCACCAAGGACCAGGTCCGCACCGACGTCTACCCGGAAGGGCTGGCGGACCTGTGGGTCGGCCAGGACGGCAAGCGCTACGGCCTGCCCAAGGACTTCGACACCGTCGGGATGTTCTACAACAAGAAGATGCTCGCCGACGCGGGCGTCGCCGAAACCGACCTGGCCAACCTCACCTGGAACCCCCAGGACGGCGGCACCTACGAGAAGCTCATCGCCCGCCTCACCGTCGACGCCAACGGCAAGCGCGGCGACGAGCCCGGCTTCGACAAGACCAAGGTCGCCGTCCACGGCCTGGGCATGGACGAGAACAACGGCGCGGGCGTCGGCCAGCAGATGTGGAGCATGTACGCGCTGAGCACCGGCTGGCAGTACACGGACAAGAATCCGTGGGGCACGAAGTTCAACTACGACGACCCCCGGCTCCAGCAGACCCTCTCCTGGTACCGCGGCCTGATCGAGAAGGGCTACCTGCCCAGCCTTGCCGTCTCCCGCTCCGGCACCAGCGTCAACGACGGATTCGGCGCGGGCAAGTACGCGTTGAGCACCAACGGCTCCTGGATGATCAACAGCTACTTCGGCTACGACGGCGTCGAGGTCGGTGTCGCGCCTACCCCGACCGGTCCCTCCGGCAAGCGCGCCAGCATCTTCAACGGCCTGGCCGACTCGATCTACACCGGCACCGACAACCGCGACGGCGCCTGGAAGTGGGTCAAGTACCTCGCTTCCGCCGACTGCCAGAAGACCGTCGGCGACAAGGCCGTGGTCTTCCCGGCGCTGCCCGAGGCGCTCGACATCGCCCAGACCACGTTTTCCGCCAAGAACGTCGACATCACCGCGTTCACCCGGCCGCTGGACGAGAAGGCGACCCACCTCTACCCGATCACCGACCACGCGCCGGAGATCGCCTCGATCATGGGGCCCGCCATCGACGCGGTGCTCTCCTTCCAAGCCGACCCGTCCTCGTTGACGCAGGCCAACGAGCAGGTCAACGCCCTGTTCAAGTGATCGCAACTCAGAGCGGAGTTCCGATGAGACACCGAATCACGGTCAGTGCGGCCGCCACTGCACTGGCCCTGTCCACCCTGACACCCACGACCGCGACCGGCCAGAGCGCGGAGACGTTGACTGTCGACCTGGCCTCCTCCACCGGCGCCTTCCACGGAGGTGCCACCGGCATCCTCTACGGGCTGGGTGATCCCGGTGTGCCGTCCCGTGACGTGATCTCCGGGATGAAGCCGCGGACCATCGCGCAGAAGCCGCCGGACGGGGAGCAGCACCCCAATGGTGACGCGCTGGTGGTGGCGGATGAGTTCTTCGCGTCCGGCGGCACCGATGTCTACATCAACTCGCAGGACGTCTACAGCGCGTGGCCCTATCAAGATCTGGGCATCGACGACTACATCGCGCGGTTGCGCCCGCAGTTGGAGAAGGTCGCTGCGCGGCCGGATCGGGACCGGTTCGTGTGGACGATCTTCAACGAGCCGGACTGGATCTGGTACGCCGACTGGGCCACGAAGAAGGACAAGTTCCTCGCCGACTGGACCAAGGTTTACCGCACCGTCAAGTCCGTGCTGCCCAACGCGCGGATCGACGGCCCGGGTGACTCCTGGTACAACCACGACCGGATGCGCGACTTCCTGTCGTACGCCAAGGCGAACGACGTGCTGCCGCACATCGTCACGTGGCACGAGCTGAGTCCATACTCGTTGAGCGACTACCGCGGTCGTTACGAGGACTACCGCAACATGGAGAGGTCCCTGGGTATCGGTCCTCTGCCGATCAACATCACCGAGTACACCAACCGTCGTGACACCTCCGTTCCCGGTCAGCTGATCCAGTGGATCACGATGCTGGAGGACACCAAGGTCGACGGGCAGATGGCGTACTGGTCGCTGGCGGGCAACCTCAGCGACCAGTCCGTGCGCGCGGGCCGTGCCAACGGCGGCTGGTGGTTGACCAAGTGGTACGCCGACCTGTCCGGCGACACCGTCCGCGTCACCCCGCCCCGGCCGAACACCCGCGACACGTTGCAGGGTTTGGCGACACTCAACCGCACCGACCGCAAGGCCACCGTCCTGCTCGGCGGCACCGCCGAGCCCGTCAACGTCGCCGTCACCGGCATCGACACCGCGGTGTTCGGCGGCACGGTCGACGTGCGCGTGTCGAAGGCCACCTTCTCCGGCTATGAAGGCGACGCCGGACAGCCGCCCGTCGTGGCGGCCTCCCGCCTCACCGTCGCGAACGGTCGGGTGACGATCCCCGTCCCCGGCGGCGACCGCCTCGCCGCGTACCGCGTGAGCATCACCCCCGCCGGGACCGGCGCGGCCGCGGCGGACGACGTGCCGTGGTCCGCCCAGCACGAGGCCGAGTCCGGGACCGTCGAAAACGCCGTGGTCGAGACGCATGACCATGACGCGCAGCTGTACACCGCCTCGGGCGGTAAGGACGTCGGGAACATGGACAAGGCCGCCTCGCGGGTGACCGTGACCGCCACCGTCCCGCGCGACGGCACCTACCGCCTCGGGGTGATCTACGGGACCGGCGGCTTCGTCGGCAAGCAGGCCCTCTACGTGGACGACGCCCACCGACAAGACCTGGTCTTCCCCGCGACGCTGAACCGGGGGTATCGGGGCAGGCTCGACACCCCCGTCACACTCAGCGCGGGCACGCACCGGATCTCGCTGCGGACCAGCAACCCCGGAGCGTTCATCGGAACCCCGTCGAATATCTCCCTCGACCGCATCGACCTCACCGAGGTCACCGGCCCGGAGAAGACCACCTACCCGCTCGCCGACGCCCGCCGCACCGGCGGCGCCGTCGTCCACACCCCGCCCGCCGCACTGCAGTCACCTCAGGCCCTCACCCTGAACCCCGGAGGCAAGGCGACCACCTGGGTGTCCGCGGCGGAGGACGCCTACTACACCCTGTCCACCCGGTGGACGTCCGGCAGCGGCAGCAGGATCGACGTCGCGCTGTCCGACCGCGGGGTGAACGGCGGCGAGCTGTCCGCGGCGAGCAGCGGCACGTACGCGGGCTCGCTGACCGTCAACCTCAAGGCGGGCATCACCAAGGTCACCCTGACCAACAACGGGTCGACCGCGGCCACCCTGGGCACGCTCACCACGGTGCGCGCGGCCGACACCGACCAACGGTCCGTCACCGTCGAGGCCGAGACCGGACAACTGACCAACGCAACCCGGGTCGACTGGAGCCAGTGGGCGTCGCGCAACGCGTACGTCGGGTGGTTGGGCAACGGCAACACCCTCACGCTCCAGCGCCCCGAGGGAACGCGCACCGCCGGCCAGTACAACCTGACCGTCGCCTACGCCCAGGCCGACAAGAACACCGGCCACGCCTACAACACCGACGCGATCACCAGGTACATGGACACCAGTGAGGCAGGCGGCCGGACAACCCGCGCCCCCTACCGCCACAACTACACCTGGGACGGGTTCTGGGCGGAGACCTCCCCGATCGACCTCACCACGTCCACCGGCGCCCTCACCTTCGGCAACAACTCCGGCTGGGCCCCGAACGTCGACTGGATCGAACTCTCCCCGCTGCTCGTGGCGAAGTCCGTGACCCCGGCGAGCTGACCACCACCCCGACAAGCCCCGGCCGGCCTCTCCCTCCGGCCGGGGCCTCCCACCCGACCTGCCCTTCGGGTAACACACCACCGTCGTCAACGGCTTGACCGACGCCATCCACACCGGCACCGGTAGCCGTAAAGACGCATGCCCGAAGGCAGGTCGAGCACCTTCACCCGGCCCTCTCGAGGAAAGGAGCGACACCTCTTCCCGGTCATCGACCACGCCCTGGGTATGTCCGCTGTCATGGGACCGGCGACCGACGCAGCGCAGTCCACCTGATCCGACCCTGCTCGTCGACCCAGGCCGACGAGCAGGTCAACGCCTGTCCCGGTAACCACTCCACTTGGAGCACCGATGCGACACCGATCGACAAGATTCCGGACCACCATCGGCGCGGTGACCGCCGCGCTGGCGGCGGCCACCCTGTCCCCGCTACCCGGCTCACCGACAGCCGCCGCCCAACCCACAGCCGCCGCCGAAACCCTAAACGTGGACCTCGCCTCCTCGACCGGGGGGTTCCACGGAGGTGCCACGGGCATCCTGTACGGGTTGGGCGATCCCGGTGTGCCGTCCCGTGACCTGATCGCGGGCATGAAGCCCCGTACCATCGCGCAGAAGCCGCCGGACGGGGAGCAGCACCCCAATGGTGACGCGCTGGTGGTGGCGGATGAGTTCTTCGCCTCCGGCGGCACCGACGTCTACATCAACTCGCAGGACATCTACAGTGCCTGGCCCTATCAGGACCTGGGCATCGACGACTACATCGCGCGGTTGCGCCCGCAGTTGGAGAAGGTCGCTGCGCGGCCGGATCGGGACCGGTTCGTGTGGACGATCTTCAACGAGCCGGACTGGATCTGGTACGCCGACTGGGCCACGAAGAAGGACAAGTTCCTCGCCGACTGGACCAAGGTTTACCGCACCGTCAAGTCCGTGCTGCCCAACGCGCGGATCGACGGCCCGGGTGACTCCTGGTACAACCACGACCGGATGCGCGACTTCCTGTCGTACGCCAAGGCGAACGACGTGCTGCCGCACATCATCAACTGGCACGAGCTCAGCCCGGACTCCCTCACCGGCTATCGCGGTCGTTTCGAGGACTACCGCAACCTCGAGAAGTCCCTGGGCATCGGTCCTCTGCCGATCAACATCACCGAGTACGCCAACCGTCGTGACACCTCCGTTCCCGGTCGACTGATCCAGTGGATCACGATGCTGGAGGACACCAAGGTCGACGGGCAGATGGCGTACTGGTCGCTGGCGGGCAACCTCAGCGACCACGCCGTGCGCGCGGGCCGTGCCAACGGGGGTTGGTGGTTGACCAAGTGGTACGCCGACCTGTCCGGCGACACCGTCCGCGTCACCCCGCCCAATCCCAGCACCCGCGACACGTTGCAGGGTTTGGCGACACTCAACCGCACCGACCGCAAGGCCACCGTCCTGCTCGGCGGCACGGCCAATGCGGTCGACGTCGCCGTCACGGGCATCGACCGGAAGAGCTTCGGCGATCACGTCGACGTGCGCGTGTCCAAGACCACGTGGTCCGGTTACGAAGGCGACGCCGGACAGCCCCCGGTGGTGGCCTCCTCCCGCGTCCGGGTCTCCGACGGCAAGATCACTGTCAAGGTCCCCGGCGGCGACCCCCTGGCCGCCTACCAGGTGATCCTCACTCCGGCGGGCCTCGCACCCGCTCCGGCCGTGAATACGCCGTGGACTTCGCGTTACGAAGCCGAATCCGGCATCGTGGAGAACGCTGCGGTCGCCGACCAGACGGACCCGGGTGGCTGGCGCTACACCACGTCCGGCGGCAAAGACGTCGGCTTCATGAACAACGCCGGCTCCCGCGTCACCGTCGAGGTCGACGTACCGCGCACCGGGACGTACCAGCTCGGCGTGCTGTACGGCACCGGCGGGTTCGTCGGCAAGCAAGCTCTCTACGTCGACGACGCCCACCACTCCAACCTCACCTTCCCCGCCACCCTGACCTGGCTCTACCGCGGCAGGCTCGATACACCGATCCAGCTCACCGCCGGCCGCCACCGCATCTCCCTGCGCACCAGCGACCCCAGCGGCTTCCTCGGGGAGCCGTCGAACATCACGTTGGACCGCCTCGACCTCACCGAGGTCACCGGTCCGGAGAAGGCGATCTACCAGCTGATCGACTCGCGCCGATCCGGCGGCTCGATCGACCGCGGGGTCCGCGCCCTGCGGGCCCTCGCACCTAACGCGGTGGTCCTGGGCCGTGGTGACACCGTGACCACTTACGTCTCGGCCGCCGAGGACGGCTACTACACGTTGTCGCCCACGTGGTTCGGCGCAGGCCACAGTGCCGTGGGCCTGACCCTGTCCGACCGCCGCGTCACCGGCGGCGACATGACCGCCAAGCGGGCCGGGGCGTGGACGGGCAGCACGACCGTGCACCTCAAGGCGGGCATCACCGAGGTGATGCTCTCCAACGAGGGCCGCACCCCGCTGGTCTTGGGCACGCTCACCCAGGTCCGCGACCGGCGCGCCGACCGGCGCGCGGTCCGGTTCGAGGCCGAGAGCGGGCAGCTGGGCGGGCCGGCGGTCGTCGTCTCCGGTCCTTGGGCCTCGGGCGGTTCCTACGTCGGTTACCTGGGCAACGGCGGCACCCTGACCGTGTCCCGGCCCGACGGCACCCGCGAAGCGGGCCAGTACAACCTGACGGTCGCCTACGCCCAAGCCGAGAAGAACACCGGCCACGCGTACAACACCGACGCCATCACGAGGTACCTCGACGCCACCGAGGCCGGTGGCCGCACGACACGTGCCCCGTACCGCCACAACTACACCTGGGACGGGTTCTGGGCGGAAACCTCACCGCTCGACCTGACCACCGCGAGCGGCGCGCTGACCTTCGGCAACGCCACCGGCTGGGGACCCAACGTCGACTGGGTCCAACTGACCCCGCTCGTCGCGGGGAACTCGGTCACCCCCAGGTCCTGACACCCAGGCTGATCCCGTAGCGCCCGGCCGGGTGAGAACCCGGCCGGGCCACCGGTGCCCCAGCACGGCCCGCTCCAGGTTCACACCACAGGGGGAACGATAACTTCGTTGACCAAGACCACTCGAACGCGCCCTGACGCGACTGCAGGCTGTCTGTCCGAGAGCGCGCGGCGTTCGGCGATACGGCACTCGACCCAACCGACACCCTCGCCGGCTGCCCTTCGGGCTATTCATGATGCGCAGCTCGTCCCAGGCGCTACAAGCGGGCCCGGCACCTCCGCGATCCCGTGCATCGGCGTCTTCGCGCTGCAACGGCATTCTGTACGCGGTTAGACCTCGTGCGCCCTCAAGGGCTGAGCTTATGGGCTGACAAGGAATCCCCATGACTGACCTGCACCACGGCCCCGTGCGACCCACCGCGGCGGCCAAGCCCGCGCTGTGCCCGGTCGCGCTGGCCGACGTCGCCTTCGAGCCGGAGAGCCTGTTCGGGCAGTGGCAGCACCGCAACGCCACCCGCACGCTGCCGCACTGCGTCAAGCAGCTGAAAGCCTCCGGTGCCCTGGACAATCTCCGCCTGGTCACGGGCGAGAAGTCCGGCGGGTTCCGCAACATGTGGTTCGCCGACTCCGATGTCCACAAGACCTTGGAAGCCGCGGCCTGGCACCTGGCACGGCAACCCGGGGACGCCACGCTCGCCGCGTTCCTCGACTCGACCGTGGCCCTGCTGGCCAAGGCGCAGGGCGACGACGGTTACCTCAACTCCTACTACACCGCGGTGAAGCCGGACCGGCGGTGGCGGGAACTGCACCGCAGCCACGAGCTGTACGTGGCGGGCCACCTGTTCCAGGCCGCGGTGGCCGCGGCCCGCGCGGGCGTGGGCTCGGAGC
>NZ_BAAAKE010000011.1:0-248703 GCF_039527585.1 Saccharothrix xinjiangensis
GATGAGCCAAGGAGTTGATGTGTGAGATTGTCTTCCTAAGACCGCTTGGCCTCCGACTTCCGGCGGCCCGCGCTGGCCGCCTGCCCGCCCGCGCCGCCTGCCCGCGCCGCCTGCCCGCGTCGGCTCGCCCGGACCGCCCGCACACGATGGCCTGCCCGCGTCGCTCGCCCGCGTCGGCAATCGGCGTCGGCGGTCAGCCCCAGGTGTCCGCGTCGGGCCGGCACCGGCCGCCGGTGTCGGGCGGCGTCAGCGCTGGTCGTCGCGCTCCCGGCGAACGGTCACCTTGCGACCCTTGATCGTGGCGCCCCGCAGCGACGCGATGACCTGCTGAGCGGACGCCTCCGGCACCTCGACCAGCGAGAACCGGTCGGCGATCTCGATCGCGCCGATGTCGCGACCGTTGAGCCGCGCCTCGCCCGCGATCGCGCCCACCAGGTCCTGCGGCCGGATGCCCGCGCTGCGCCCCGCGCCCACGAACAGCCGCGTCATGCCCGCCGAAGGCCGCCGGGGCTTGCGCTCCCGCCGGTCGCCGCCCGCCTCCCGGCCACGCCGCTCACCCGACCGCGGCACGTACTCGGGGATCTCCTCCTCGTCCGCCGCCGCACCGGTGGCCTCGTGCGCCAGCTTGACCGCCGCCAGCGCCACCTCCATCACGTCGAACTCGTCGGCCAGCGTCTCCACCACGACCCGGAAGCCCTCCAGGTCGTCCTCCAGCAGGCTCTCGTGCAGCGCGGCGCGGGTCAGCTCCAACCGGCGCGCCCGCAGGTCGGCGATGGTGGGCACCTTCTCGACCTGGATGCGCTGCTTGGTGACCCGCTCGATGGTCTTGAGCATGCCGTGCTCGCGCGGCTCGGCGAGGGTGATCGCCACGCCCTCGCGCCCCGCGCGCCCGACCCGGCCGATGCGGTGCACGTACGACTCCGGCGCGGACGGCACGTTGTAGTTGACCACGTGGGTCAGCTGCTCGACGTCCAGGCCGCGGGCCGCCACGTCGGTGGCCACCAGCAGGTCCGCCGTGCCGTTGCGCAGGCGCGCCATGACGCGGTCGCGCTGCTCCTGGCTGATGCCGCCGTGCAGCGATTCCGCGCGGTAGCCGCGGCCGTTGAGGGTCTCGGTGAGCTGGTCGACCTCGTCGCGCGTGCGGCAGAACACGATCGCGGCGGTCGGCGCCTCCACGTCGAGCACCCGGCCCAGCGCGGCCGGCTTGTGGGCGCGCGGCACGACGTACGCGCTCTGCCGCACCCGCGGCGCCTCGCCGGGCTCGGTCTGCTCGCGGCCGATGGTGATGCGGACCGGGTCCTTCAGGTGCCGCCGGGCCAACCGGTCGATGTGCGGCGGCATCGTCGCGGAGAACAGCACGGTCTGCCGGTCGGACGGGGCCTCGGAGAGGATCGAGTCCAGGTCCTCGGCGAACCCCATGTCCAGCATCTCGTCGGCCTCGTCCAGCACGACGACCTTCAGGTGCTCCAGCTTCAACGTGCCGCGGTTGAGGTGGTCCACGGCCCGGCCCGGCGTCGCCACCACGACGTCGACACCCTGCTCCAGCACCCGCAGCTGTCGCCCGATCGGCTGACCGCCGTAGATCGGCAGCACCCGCGCGCCCAACTCGCGCCCGTACCGGTGGATGGCTTCGGAGACCTGCACCGCCAACTCGCGCGTCGGCACCAGGACCAGCGCGAACGGCGCCCGCTCCTCCCTGCCCCCGCCACCCATGCGCTCCAGCACGGGCAACGCGAACGCGGCTGTCTTGCCGGTGCCGGTGGCAGCCTGGCCGAGCAGGTCCTGGCCTGCGGTGAGCGGCACGATGGCCTCGCGCTGGATGGGGGTGGGCTCCTCGTAACCGAGGCCGGTCAGGGCGCGGAGCAGTTCGGGGCGCAACCCGAGGTCGGCGAAGCTGGTCCGGTCGTCGGGCTCGTCGTTCATGGGGTCAAGTTTCGCTGATCGCCCCGGAAGCGCGCGGCGAGGGGTCCGCCGTGCGCGGGTGGGAGGGGTCCGAGTGTGGAACTCGGGGGATCTGAACGTTCGACACGGTGGTCCTGGACGTTCGACTCGCGCGGGCTGGGCGTACGACTCGCGCGGTCTGGGCGTACGACTCGCGCGGTCTGGGCGTACGACTCGCGTGACTTGGGCGTACGACTCGCGCGGGCTGGGCGTACGACTCGCGGGGTGAGGTGGTGGTTAAGCGGTTAAGGTTGGGTGTGGCTGTGGTGCGGTGGGGGGTGTTGGGGGCTACTTCGCACATTGCCGGGCGGGTGTTGCCGGCGGTGGGAAGGGTGCCCGGGAACGTGGTGGAGGCCGTGGCCAGTCGGCCTGGGCGGGTGGCGGCCGCTGGTGAGGTGGCGCGGCGGTTCGGGGCTCGGGTCCACGACGGGTACGACGCGTTGCTGGGGGACCCGGAGGTGGACGCCGTCTACGTCGCGCTGCCCAATTCCGAGCACGTGACGTGGGCGTTGCGGGCGTTGGAGGCCGGCAAGCACGTGCTGGTCGAGAAGCCGATGGCCCTGTCCGAACAGGACTGCCTGCGCATCGGGCGGGCCGCCGGCGACCTGGTGGTGATGGAGGCGTACATGTACCGCTTCCACCCGCAGCAGCGGAAGGTCGTCCAGCTCCTCGGAAGGGGAGAAGAGGGCTGCGGAGAGGCAGAGGGCAGGGGAGAAGGGGAAGGCGGGGGGATTGGTGAGTTGAGGGTGGTGCGGGCCGCGTTCGCCTATCCGACCCCGGTCGAGGGCAACATCCGGTTCGACCCCGCGCTCGGTGGCGGCGCCACGTGGGACGTCGGTTGTTACGCGTTCGACGTGCCGTTGTGGGCGTTCGGCGTGGAACCCTGCCGGGTCTGGGCGCGGTTCCACGGCGACCCGGTCGACCTGGGCGCGGTGGCCGTGCTCGACTTCGGCGACGGGCGCTCGGCGGTGCTCGACTACAGCCTGGAGTACGGGCCGCGCGCCCACTACGAGCTCCAGGGCACGCGCGGTTCGATCTCCGTGCGCAACGCCTGGACCACCCCGCACGAGGACGGCGTGATCACCGTCGTGACGCTCGACGGCGTGCGGGAGGAGGTCGTGCCCGCCGCGGACGCGTACGAGTTGCAGGTGGCGGCGTTCGCGGACGCGGTTCGGGGTAGGCGGGAGAGCCTCGTGGTGCCGCTCGACCACTCGGTTCGGGTTGCCCGGGTGGGGGAGGCGCTGATCAGGGCGAACGCGGTTGGTGATTGGGTCGACTTGACGTCCCGGTGACGTCGTGGCGAGGCCCGTTGCCACCCCGTTGAGCCGTGGTGGGGTGGTGCGCCGGGTGACGGGCGCACCACCCCACCAGGGCGGTCAGCCCACGCAGTTGTCGGGGCCGGCGGTCGGGGGCGGGGGGCTGTCCGGGGCGGGATCGGCCAGGTGGCTCGTGGCGAACGCGCGGACCGCCTCCGGGCTCACGGGCCGCACCAGGCCCGGGTCCAGCCCGTCCTGGCCGACCTCGGTCGGGTCGAGGACCGGGATGACGGCGCCCCGCACCGCGCCGGCCGGGCGGAGCAGCCCGGCGACCTCCATCGGGTCCCAGCCCGGGTCGGTGAGCACGGTGCGCCGCACCACCGCCGCCACGCCGGCGAGCGCGGCCGGGTCGGCGGCCAGTTCGGCCGCCCGGGACAGCGCGCCCGTCAGGAACGCCTGGTGCCGCACCGCGCGGTCCACGTCGCCCTTCGGCAGGCCCCGCCGCTGGCGCAGGAACGCCAGCGCGTCCGCGCCGCGCAGCGTGTTCCGCCCGGCGGGCAGGTCCACGCCCGAGGCGGGGTCGACCGCCGGGGCGCGCAGGCACACCTCGACGCCGCCCAGCGCGTCGGACAGCTCGGCGAAGGCGCTCATCCGCACGGCCGCGTGGTGGTCGACGCGGACCCCGGTCAGGTGCGACACCGCCCGCGCCAACGCCTCCGCGCCCGCCAGGTGCGCGTCCTGGCCCGCGGTCCCCGCCGCCTGGTAGGCCCGCGCGTAGGCGTCGCCCAACCTGCCCGGACCGACGTCCGGGAGGTCGACCAGGGTGTCCCTGGGCAGCGACAGGGTGCTGACCGCGCCGTCCGGGCTGATCCTGGCCACCACGACGGCGTCGGGTCGCGGCACGTCGTCCAGCCCCACCAGCAGCACGGTCCGCCCGGTCGGCGGCGGGACCTCGGTGGCGGCGGGCGGTGAGCCCCGGTCGACGACCAGCGGGACCGCCACCGCGACGACCGCGGCCACGGCGGTCAGCGCGCCCACCGCGAGCAGGGCGAGCGGTCGCCGCCGCGCCCGCCTGGTCCGCAGGGCGGCGAGCACGGCGCGGTGGTCGACGGCTTCGTCGGCCTCGGCCGTGACGGCCTCGCGGATGAGGGCTTCCTGGTCGGTCATCGCAGCACCTCCGTCGGGGTGGTCCGGTTGACTCGCAGCGCCCGCAGCGCGCGGGAGACGTGGCTGCGCACGGTGCCCTCGGTACAGCCCAGCACCGCGGCGATCTCGGCGTCGGTGCTGTCCTCGTAGTAGCGCAGCACGATCGCGGCCCGCTGCTTGCGCGGCAGCGTCGCGATCAGGGCGCGCATCGCGTCGCGCTCGGCGTGCCGCACGGCCGGGTCGGCCGTGGTCGGGCCCAGCTCGGCCAGCGCCGCGTGCGAGGTCGACACCTCCTTCGCGGCGCGGCGACGTCGCCACGACAGGTAGTCGTTGGTGACCATGCGCTTGACGTAGAGGTGGGGCGCGTCCATCGCCCCGATCCGGTCCCACCGCCGCGACGCCCGCAGCAGCACCTCTTGGACGATGTCCTGCGCCAGGTGCTTGTCGCAGGTCAGTGCCGTGGCATAGCGCAAGAGCCGGTCAAGGCGATCGGTGACGAACCGGTCGAAGTCGTCCCGCACGTCGCCCCCTTCTGCCGCTGGGTCGGTTGCGGTCGGGAAACCCCGCGGTGGACGCGCGACGTTGAACGGCGGTGCTATGACGTGCGACACACCCTTTGCCGGTTCGGGGCGCCCCGAGGCGAGCCCGACCGGAAAGCGGCCCCGAAAAGCCGCCCCGGGAAGCCTCCCCGGAAGCGGCCCGGTGCGCGGAACGCCCTCCCCACGGGTGACCACGCGGCTTTTCCCCGGCGGCCCGCGCGGGTAGTCACCGGGCATGACGACCACGGCGCACCAGGCGACCGACACCGCGCGCCGCTACCGGCGGGCCTGCGACTACGCCGCGGCGGCGATGATCTACCTCAAGGACAACGTGCTCCTGCGCGAACCGCTGCGGCGCGAGCACCTCAAGCCGCGGCTCCTCGGCCACTGGGGCACGTGCCCCGGCATCACGCTGCTCCACAGCGGCCTCAACGGCCTGGTGCGGCGGACCGGGCAGCGGGCGCTGCTGGTCACCGGCCCCGGCCACGGCGCGCCCGCCGTGCACGCGAACCTGTGGCTGGAGGGCACGCACGCGGAGCTGGACCCGGCGCTGGGCCGGGACGGCGCGGGCCTGGCCGAGCTGGTGCGCCGGTTCTCCCGGCCCGGCGGCTTCCCCAGCCACCTCTCCCCGGAGGTGCCCGGGGTGCTCCACGAGGGCGGCGAGCTGGGCTACGCGCTGGCCACGGCGTTCGGCGCGGCCTTCGACAAGCCCGACCTGCTGGTGGCGTGCCTGGTCGGCGACGGCGAGGCCGAGACCGGTCCCACGGCCGGCTCGTGGCACGCGAACAAGTTCCTGTCCCCGCGCACCGACGGCGCGGTGCTGCCGGTGCTGCACCTCAACGGTTACAAGATCTCCTCGCCCACGGTCTACGGCTGCATGGACGACGAGGAGCTGACCGCGTACTTCCGCGGCGCCGGGTGGGCGCCGCACGTGGTGGACGTGACGCGCACCGACGACCCGGACGCGCTGCTGGCCGAGACCCTGGACCTGGCGCACGCCGGGATCGCCGCGGTGCGCGAGCGGTGGGAGCCCGGTGAGCGGGCGGTGTGGCCGATGCTGGTGCTGCGCTCGCCGAAGGGCTGGGGCGTGCCCGCGCACGACGCCGCCGGCGAACCGCTGGAGGGCACGTTCCGCGCCCACCAGGTGCCGCTGGGCGGGGTCCACGACGACGACGCCGAGTTCGCGCTGCTGGAGCGGTGGCTGCGGTCCTACCGGCCGGAGGAGCTGTTCGACGCCGACGGCCGCCCGCACGACGACCTGCTCGCCGAGCTGCCGCCGGCGGAGCTGCGGCTGGGGCGGGCGCCCGAGGCCAACGGCGGCCGGCTGCGCCGCGACCTGCCGCTGCCCGACATCGCGCCGTTCGCGGTGGACGTGCCCGCGCCCGGCTCCGCGAGCGCGAGCCCGACCGGCACGGCGGGGGAGTGGCTGGCCGAGCTGGTGCGGGCCACCGAGGACCGCCGGGACTTCCGCGTGGTCTGCCCCGACGAGCTGGAGTCCAACAAGCTCGGCGCGCTGCTGGAGGCCACCGACCGGGCGTTCACCTGGCCCGTCCCCGACACCGCCGAGCACGTCGCGCCGGGCGGCCGGGTGCTGGAGGTGCTGTCGGAGCACCTGTGCCAGGGCTGGCTCCAGGGCTACCTGCTGACCGGGCGGCACGGCCTGTTCCCGTGCTACGAGGCGTTCGCCTCGATCGTGGACAGCATGGTCAACCAGCACGCCAAGTTCCTCAAGATGGCGGGCGAGGTGCCGTGGCGCGAGCCGGTGGCGAGCCTGAACTACCTGCTCACCAGCGAGGGCTGGCGGCAGGAGCACAACGGCTACAGCCACCAGGGCCCCGGCTTCATCAACAACCTGCTCACCAAGAAGGCCTCCACCGCGCGCGTCTACCTGCCGCCGGACGCCAACACCCTGCTGGTCACCCTGCGCCGCTGCCTGGCCTCCACCGACCGGATCAACCTGGTGGTCGCGGGCAAGAACGAGGGCGCGCAGTGGCTCGACCTGGACGCCGCCGAACGGCACTGCGCCGCGGGCGCGGGCGTGTGGGAGTGGGCCTGCCACGGCGACGGCGACCCGGACGTGGTGCTGGCGTGCGCGGGCGGCATCCCCACCGCCGAGGTGCTCGCGGCGGCGACGGTCCTGCGCGACCGCGCGCCCGACCTGACCGTGCGCGTGGTCAACGTCGTCGACCTGCTGTCCCTCGCGCCCGCCGACCGGCACCCGCACGGCCTGGCCGACGAGGACTTCGCCGCGTGCTTCCCCGACGGCGTCCCGGTCGTGTTCGGCTTCCACGGCTACCCCTCGGCGGTGCACGAGACCCTGCACGGCAGGCGCGGCGCCGAGCGGTTCCACGTCCACGGCTACCTGGAGGAGGGCACCACGACCACGCCGTACGACCTGCTCGTGAGCAACCGCATGAGCAGGCACGACCTGGCCGCGGACGCGCTGCGCCGCACCGGCCGCGACGACACCGCGGTGCTGGCCGAGCGGGACGGGCTGCGGGCCGCCGCCCACCGCGACGGCGTCGACCCCGAGGCCGTCACCGGCTGGCGGTGGGGCGCGTGAACGCCGTCCTGACCGTCAACACCGGGTCGAACAGCCTCAAGCTGCACCTGGTCGCCGACGACCGCGTCCTCGACTCCGCCGAGGTCGAGCAGCCGCCCGACTCCGACGAGGCCCGGCAGGCGCTGGACGACCTGCTGGGACGCGTCGGGGGCGACCTCGTCGCGGTCGCGCACCGGCTCGTGCACGGCGGCCCGGACCTGCGCGCCGCCACGCCCGTGGACGACGCGGCCCTCGCCGCCGCCCGCCGCGCCGAGGAGCTGGCGCCGCTGCACGTGCCGCCCGCGCTGCGGCTGCTGGACGTGCTGCGCGAACGGCTGCCCGACGTGCCGCACGTGCTGTGCCCGGACACCGCGTTCCACGCCGACCTGCCCGAGGTCGCCGCCACCTACCCGCTGCCCGCGGAGTGGCGGGAGCGGCACGGCCTGCGCCGCTACGGCTTCCACGGCCTGTCCTACCGGTGGGCGCTGGACCGGGCGGCGGAGATCCTGGACCGGCCCGCGGGCGGGCTGAGCGCGCTGCTGGCGCACCTGGGCGGCGGCTGCTCGGTGTGCGCGGTGCGGGACGGGCGCAGCGCGGACACCTCGATGGGCTTCACGCCGCTGGAGGGCGTGCCCATGTCCAAGCGCTCGGGCAGCGTCGACCCCGGGATGCTGCTGTGGCTGCTGCGGCACGGTGGCCTCGACCTGGACGCCCTCGAACGCGGTCTCCACCACGAGTCCGGCCTGCTCGGCCTGTCCGGCGGGCGGTCGGGCGACACCCGGGACCTGGTCGCGGCGGCGGGCGACGACCCGGCGGCGGCGCTGGCGCTGCGCGTGTTCGCCCACCGGGTGCGGCGCGAGCTGGCCGCCGCGGCCACCTCGCTGGACCGGCTCGACGCGCTGGTGTTCACCGGCGAGATCGGCTGGGACCAGCCGGAGGTGCGGGCGGACGTGGTGGCCGGGCTGTCGCTGCTGGGCGTGCCCGGCGACCTGGTGTCCACACCGGACGGTGACGGGGTGGTCAGCCCGCCCGGCGCGCGGGTCCCGGTGCTGGTCGTGCGGCCGCGGGAGGAGCTCCAGCTGCGCCGCGACGCGCTCGCCGCGCTGGAGCGCTGACCCGCACCTGTTATCGCTAACAAGTGTTAACGCGGTGGTGGAGGGTTCCTGACAAGGTTGTCATGAGCAGTCGAAATGAAACCGAAATTCGGTGTTGAGCTGAACGACACCTCGCTGTTAGCGTTAACACGCCCCGCCGGCACCTGACCTCTTCCGTGCAGCGTCGCAGGGAGTGCAGCCATGAGAACCACCCTCGTCCTCGCCACGACGGCGGTCCTGCTCGGCGGTGGCCTGGCAGCCACCCCGCAGGCGACCGCGGCCACCGTGGACACCAGCGCCACCTACGTCCTGGTCAACCGCAACAGCGGCAAGGCGCTGGACCTCTACAACTTCGCCACGAACGACGGTGCGCGGATCACGCAGTGGTCCCGCAACGACGGCGCGTGGCAGCAGTGGCAGTTCGTCGACTCCGGCGGCGGCTACTACCGGGTGAAGTCGCGGCACAGCGGCAAGGTGCTGGAGTTCGCCTCCACCGCAGACCGCGCCGGCCTGGTGCAGAACACCGACGCCAACCGCACCGGTCAGCAGTTCCGCCTGGCCGACTCCGACGGCGGTCACGTGCGGCTGGTCAACCGGGCCAGCGGCAAGGCCGTCGACGTGCTGGACTTCTCCGCCGCCGACGGCGCCGACCTGATCCAGTGGCCCGACACCGGCGGCGCGAACCAGCAGTGGCAGCTGGTCAGGCTGGGCTCCGCCGCCCCGGGCACGTTCGCGAACCCGATCAAGCGCAACGGCCCGGACCCCTGGCTCCAGCACCACAACGGGTACTACCACCTGGCCACCACGACGTGGAACAACACGATCACCATGCGCCGCTCCCGCACCCTCGCGGGCCTGGCCACCGCGACCGACCAGGTGATCTTCAACCTGTCGGGCCGCCCCAACGGGTGCTGCAACATGTGGGCGCCGGAGTTCCACCTGCTCAACGGCCGCTGGTACCTGTACTACGTGGCCGGGCAGAACGTGCAGGACTTCAACCCGACCCAGCGGCTGCACGTGCTGGAGTCCTCCGGCTCCGACCCGATGGGCCCGTACAGCTTCAAGGCCGACCTGGGCAACACCTGGGAGCTGGACCCCAGCATCCTCCAGCACGGCGGGAAGCTGTACCTGATGGGCAGCGCCATGGACGGCACCCAGAGCCTGACCATCACGCCGCTGTCGAACCCGTGGACGATCAGCGGGTCGCGCCGCACGATCTCCCAGCCCACCCTGTCCTGGGAACGCCAGACGCACCCGGTCAACGAGGGCGCGGAACCGCTGTACCGCAACGGCCGCACGATGATCGTCTACTCGGCCAGCGCCTGCTGGGGCCCCGACTACAAGCTGGGCCTGCTCACCCTCACCGGCTCCGACCCGCTCAACCGCTCGCACTGGACCAAGTCGCCCAACCCGGTGTTCCAGCGCAGCGACGCCAACGGCGTGTTCGCCCCCGGCCACAACGGGTTCTTCAAGTCGCCCGACGGCACCGAGGACTGGATCGTCTACCACGCCAACGACTCCGCGGGCGGCGGCTGCGACATGAACCGCTCCACCCGTGCCCAGAAGTTCACCTGGAACTCCGACGGCACGCCGAACTTCGGCACCCCGGTCCGGCTCGGCACCACGCTCGCCGCCCCCTCCGGCGAGCCCGCCGCCTGACCGAGCGCCCCTCCGGTGGCCGGCGGGCCTCTCCCCCCGCCGGCCACCACCCCTCCCTGCCCTCAGGAGCCCCCTCATGCTGCACCGACGCACGTTCCTGGCCGGCGGGTTGTCCGCCGCCGCCCTCGCCGCCGCGGGTCGGACCGCCACCGCGGCGCCCGGTGACTCCGCCTACGTGATGGGCTACTTCACCGAGTCGCCGAACCGGCTGGCCAACCGCTACTCGCTGCACCTGGCCGTCAGCCCGGACGGCCTCCAGTGGACGCCGCTGAACCAGGGCAACCCGGTGGCCACGCCCACCGCGGGCACGCGCGGCCTGCGCGACCCGTTCATCCTGCGCAAGCAGACCGGCGGGTTCGCGGTGCTGGCCACCGACCTCAACGGCACCGACTTCACCCAGCAGAACCAGCACATCCACGCCTGGGACTCGGCCGACCTGCGGTCGTTCACCAACTACCGCAGGCTGCGGATGCACTCCATGCCGACCCACACGTGGGCGCCGGAGGCGTTCTGGGACGCCGCGCGCGGCCAGTACGGCATCCTCTACTCGGCCAACAGCGGCGGGCGCGACGCGTTCTACGTCAACTACACCACCGACTTCGCCACCGTCTCCGCGCCGCAGCTGTTCTTCGACCCCGGCTTCAACGTCCTGGACGCCACCGTGCACGTGGGCAACGGGATGAACTACCTGTACTACAAGAGCTTCGTCGACGGCCGCCTCTACGGCGCGCGCTCCACCACCCTCAACCCCCGCAGCTTCGACCGCGGCACCTACACCGGCGGCGTGGTCAGCGGCGGCATCGAGGCGCCCATCGTGGTCAAGGCGCACAACCGCAACGAGTGGTTCCTGTGGGGCGACTCGTTCTCCCCGGTCAACGGCGAGCTGTACGCGTGGCGCAGCGGCGACGTCAACAGCAACTCCTGGACGCCGCTGTCCAAGGCGCAGTACACCCAGCCGCTCAACGCCAAGCACCCCACCATCTGCGGCATCACCGCCGCCGAGCACAGCGCGCTGCTGGCCCGCTGGGGCGCGCCGACCTGGAACCGGATCAAGTCCTACAGCCACCCCGACCACCTGATCCGGCACGCGGACAACGCCGGCCGCATCGACCCCTACCCGTTCGACCCGCACCAGGACTCGCTGTGGCAGCTCGTGCCCGGCCTGGCCTCGTCGTCCGGGATCTCGTTCCGCTCGGTCAACCACCCGGACCGCTACCTGCGGCACGCCGGGTACGTGGTGGGCCTGGCCGCCGACGACGGCAGCGCGACCTTCGCCGCCGACGCCACCTTCCACCGCGTGGCCGGCCTCGCCGACGGCGCGTGGACCTCGTTCCGCTCGCACAACTTCCCCGACCGGCACCTGCGCCACGCGAACTACGCGCTGCGCGTCGACCCGATCTCCACCGCGGCCGACCGCGCCGACGCCACCTTCCAGATCGGCCACTGACGTGCGAAAATCCCCTGCCGCCCTGGTCGCGGCCCTGCTCGTCGGGCTCCTGGCGACCCCGACCGCGCACGCCGCGGGCCCCGCGCCGCACTACGTCATGACGGCGTTCACCAACAGCAGCGAGTCGAACATGCACGTCTACGACCGCAACGTCACCGCGAGCCTCAACGGCTCCACCGGCAGCACGTGGGCCCCGGAGTGGTTCCGCGACTCCGACGGCAGCGTGCACGTGGTGTCCTCCGCCTCCACCACCGGCACCGCCGGCCAGTTCCGGCCCTACCGGATCACCGCCACCGACCGCGCGGACGCCACGTTCACCATCGGGCCGGGCCTGGCCAACGCCGACGGCTCCTCGTTCCAGGCGGTCAACTTCCCGGGCCGCTACCTGCGGCACCACGGCTACGAGGTCCGGCTCGACCTGAGGTCGGGCGACGCCGCCTTCGCCGGTGACGCCTCGTTCACCGTCACCGCCCCCCTCGGCTGACCGGAGCGACAACCATGAGAACCGCACACCGACGACCGATCCTGCTCGTGGTCGCGTTCCTGACCGCGTTCGCGGGCCTGGTGGTGGCGCCCGCCCACGCCACCCCCGCCGTCCAGTACACCAACCCGATCGCCCACCAGCGGGCCGACCCGCACATCTTCAAGCACACCGACGGCCACTACTACTTCACCGCCACCGCGCCCGAGTACGACCGGATCGTGCTGCGGCGGGCCACCACGATCCAGGGCCTGGCCACCGCGTCGGAGCAGGTCATCTGGCGGCGGCACGCCGGCGGCGAGATGGGCGCGCACATCTGGGCCCCGGAGATCCACTTCGTCAACGGCAAGTGGTACGTCTACTTCGCCGCCGGGCGCACCGACGACGTGTGGCGCATCCGCCCCTACGTGCTGGAGAACTCCTCCGCCAACCCGCTGACCGGCAGCTGGACCGAGCGGGGCCGCGTCAACGTCCCGTGGGACACCTTCTCCCTGGACATGTCGACCTTCGTGGTCAACGGCGTGCGGTACCTGACCTGGGCGCAGGCCGAACCGGGCATCAGCACCAACTCCAACGTCTACCTCGCCCGGATGGGCGCCAACCCCTGGCAGGTCACGGGGACCGTCGCCCGGCTGGTCGTGCCCACGCTGACCTGGGAGACCAGGGGCCACAAGGTCGCCGAGGGACCGGCGGTGGTCCAGCGCGGCGGGCGGGTGTTCATGACCTACTCGGCCAGCGCCACCGACGCCAACTACTGCCTGGGGATGCTGTCCGCGTCGGCCTCGGCGGACCTGCTCAACCCCGCGTCGTGGAGCAAGTCGTCCACGCCCGTCTTCCAGAGCAACGCCGCCACCGGCCAGTACGGTCCCGGCCACAACTCGTTCACGGTGTCCGAGGACGGGCGCAGCGACATCCTCGTCTACCACGACCGCAGCTACCGGGACATCTCCGGCGACCCGCTCAACGACCCCAACCGGCGCACCCGCGTGCAGAAGGTCTACTGGAGCGCCGACGGCACGCCCGACTTCGGCATCCCGGTCGCGGACGGCCCCACCCCGGTGCGGTTGAAGTCCTACAACCACCCCGACCGGTTCGTCCGGCACTACGACTTCAGGGCCCGCCTGGAGGCGAACGTGCGGCCACTGGCGGACTCGCAGTTCCGCCTGGTGACCGGCCTGGCCGGCTCGGGCACGGTATCGCTGGAGTCGACCAGCCACCCGGGCTACTACCTGCGGCACCGCGACTACCAGCTGTACGTGGAGCGCGACGACGGCTCGTCGGTGTTCCGGGGCGACGCGAGCTTCACCCGCCGCGCCGGCCTGGCCGACGGCACGGCCGTGTCGTTCGAGTCGCAGAACTTCCCCGGCCGGTACGTCCGGCACAACGGCACCACCCTCAGCGTGGACGCGATCAGTGACGCCGTCGGCCGCGCGGATGCCACGTTCGTGTTGGAGTAGGCCCGAAAGGAGAAGGTTGGACGGTCGGGACGTGGGAACTCACTCCGGGAACTACGACACGGAGGCAGGTGGGTTCCCATGTCCCGACCGCACGACCAGGCGGGGGACGCCCGCGAGCAGCGCGTGGTGCTCGGCAGCTACCGCGACTACGCGGACGCGGAGCGGGTGGTCGACCGGCTGTCCGACGCCGGCTTCCCGGTCGAGCACACCGCGATCGTGGGCCGCGGCCTCAACAGCGTCGAACAGGTCACCGGGCGGCTGACGACCCTGCGGGCCGCGGGGCAGTCGGCGCTGTCCGGCGCGGTGCTCGGCGCCCTGTTCGGCTGGGTCTTCGGCCTGTTCAACTGGATCAACCCGGTGATCTCCGGCCTGCTGCTCGCGTTCTACGGCCTGCTGTTCGGCGCCGTGCTGGGCCTCGTGCTCGGCGCGATCGGGCACGCGATGACCGGCGGCAGGCGCGACTTCTCGTCGATCGCGGCCATGCGGGCGGACAGCTACGAGGTCCTGGTGTCGGCGCACCTGGCCGACCAGGCCGTCCAGGCGCTGGGCGGCGCGCCCGCACCGCGCTCGGACAGCCCCGCGCCCGCGCCGCGCCCGACCGCCTGAAGCCCGGGACCCGAGGTCGCCCCGGGCAGGGAGCGGCACGTGCCCGGCCTCGGTCGGGCCGGGCTGCGCGTCAAGCCGCCCGGGGCGTCAAGCCGCCCAGACCTCGGCCCAGACGACCTTGTGCTGGTCGTGGCAGTGGAAGCCCCAGTGCGACGACAAGCGGTTGACCAGCAAGAGGCCCGTGCCCGGGTTCGACGTGCCCGGTCTGCCCAGGACCGGCAGCCGGCTCGGGCTGCGGTCCTGCACCTCCACGCGCAACGCGCCGTCCTCGCGCCGCAGGCGGACGAGGTGGGGCCCCTCGGCGTGCCGGCGCGCGTTGGCGATCAGCTCCTCCGCGACCAGCGCGAAGTCCCGCGCGGTCTTGCCCGGCAGGTCGTCGGCTGCCTCGCGGACCCAGCGGGCGACGTCCACCGGCGGCGGGACCTCGGCCTGCGCCGAGTCGAGGCCGTCGTCCGGCAGCCCCGTCGCGTTCATCTGCAAGCACCACCTCAAAGGCCCTGTCTGCTCAAGGCCCGGGGCCCGTGTACCCGCGTCTCGGCGGTCCTAAACCCGTGCTTCGCGGGCATGTCCACCGGGTACCGGGACGGACATGGAGACCACCCTCAAACGGGCCGTCAGCACCCCCCTGCTGTACTTCTTCATCCTCGGCGACACCCTCGGCGCGGGCGTCTACGTGCTGATCGGCTCGATCGCCGGCGAGTCCGGGGGAGCGGTGTGGCTGCCCCTGGTCACCGCGCTCGCCCTGGCCTCCCTGACCGCCGCCTCCTACGCCGAGCTGGCCACCAGGTACCCGAGGGCGGGCGGCGCGTCCCACTACGCGACCAAGGCGCTCGGCCCCGCGGCGGGTTCGCTGGTCGGGGTCTGCATGTTGGCCGCGGGCATCGTGTCGGTCGGCGCGCTGGCGCGGGCGTTCGCGGGCGACTACCTGCGGGCACTGGTGTCGCTGCCGGCGGTGGCGGTCGTCGTGGTGTTCCTGGTGGCCCTGGCGCTGCTCAACATCCGGGGCATCAAGGAGTCCCTGAGCGCCAACGTGGCCGCCACGCTCGTCGAGGTCGGCGGGTTGGCGCTGGTCATCGGCCTGGGCACGTGGGTGGTGCTGCGGGGCGACGCCGACCTCGGGCGGCTCTCCGAGGTCGGCGCCGGTGAGCAGGGCGTCGTCGCGGCGACCCTGGCGGGCGCGGTGCTGGCCTACTACTCGTTCGTCGGGTTCGAGACGTCGGTGAACCTGGCCGAGGAGGTGAAGGACCCTCGCCGGTCCTACCCCATCGCCCTGTTCGGCGCGCTGCTCACCGCCGGCGTGGTGTACCTGCTGCTGGGGCTGGTGACCAGCGCGTCCGTGCCGACCGACCAGCTCGCCTCCTCCACCGGCCCGCTGCTGGAGGTCGTCCGGGTGGCGGGCGGCGTGCCCGAGGAGCTGTTCAGCGTCATCGCGCTGGTCGCGGTCGCCAACGGCGCGCTGCTCACCGGCATCATGTCCTCCCGGCTGGCCTACGGCATGGCCCGCGACGGCCTGCTGCCCGCGCCGCTGACCCGCGTGCTGCCCACCAGGCGCACGCCGTGGGTGGCCGTCATCGCCACCTCGGCGCTGTCCCTGGTGCTCGCGCTGACCGGCGAGGTGGCCGCGCTCGCCGAGACGCTGGTCCTGCTGCTGCTCATCGTGTTCACCGCCGTCAACGCGGCCCTGCTGGTGCTGCGCCGGCGCGACGACGGCGAGCCGGACCACTTCCGGGTGCCCGTCGTCGTGCCCGTGCTGGGCATCGCCTCGTGCCTGCTGCTGTTCACCCGCATCGACGGCGAGGTGTGGCTGCGCGGCCTGGCCCTGGTCGGCCTGGGCGTGCTGCTGGCCGTGGTGAACGCCGCCCGGCGGGCCAGGGGTGGCGGCTCGGCCGCTCCCGGGCCCACCGCCTAGGTTCGCACCCATGATCTTCGGGATCGCCGCCGTCGTCCCCGCCCTGTTCTTCGTCATCGGCATGGTCCGGGACCGGAGGCGGATCGCCAACGCCGTGTGGCTCGGCGTGACCCTCGTGCTCCTGCTGCTGTGGCTGGTCTTCCGCGCCACCGAGGCCGAGGGGTGGGCGGCGGTCGCGGTCGGGTACGCGTTCGCGGCCGCCGCCGTCGGGCTGGGGCTCGTGCTGCCGGTCGCGCTGCTCGCCAACGGCGTGGTGATGCTCAAGCGCGAGGGGCTGAAGCCGGCCAACCTGCTGTCGCTGCTGGCCGGGCTGGCGATCCTCGGCGTGGTCTTCGCCTTCGTGTTCGCCACGGCGCGCACCGGGCCGCTGGTCGACGCCGTGATCGGCGCGCTGCTCGTGGTGGCGGCCTACGTCGCGTTCCTGTTCGGCAGCCTCCTGCTCTACTCGGTCGTCTACGGCAGCGTCGGCCGCCGCAGCGGGTTCGACGCGGTCGTGGTGCTCGGCGCGGGCCTGATCGGCGACCGCGTCCCCCCGCTGCTGGCGAGCAGGCTCGACCGCGCGCTGCGGCTGTACCGGCGGGAGGTCGACGCGGGGCGCGCGCCGCTGGTCGTGGTCTCCGGCGGCCAGGGCCCGGACGAGGCCGTGCCGGAGGCGGTGGCCATGGCCGAGTACCTGGAGCGCCGCGGCGTGCCGGCGGGGTCGATCGTGCTGGAGGACCGGGCCACCACGACGCAGGAGAACCTGGCCTACAGCGCGGAGCTGCTCGCCGAGCGCGGCTGGACGGGCCGGGCGGTCGCGGTGACGAACAACTTCCACGTCTTCCGCGCCGCCGTGGTGGCGCGCGGCCTGCGGCTGCGGATGCAGATCATCGGCGCGCGCACGGCGTGGTACTTCCTGCCCAGCGCGTTCCTGCGCGAGTTCGTGGCCCTGCTGGCGCAGAACCCGGTCGCGCACACCGCGTCCTGCGGCCTGCTGGTGGCCCTGTACCTGGCGCTGACCCTGGTGTGAGGCCAGTTGGGTCACACCCGCGCGGTCAGCGCGGCGAGGTCGAGGACGGGTCCGCGGTCGTCGCCTCCGCGGTCACCAGCCACCGCTCGAACCACCCGGCGATCAGGTCCACGGTCCGCTCCAGCCCGGCCCGGTCCACCCCGTGCCCCGTGCCGGGGTGCAGCACCAGCTCCGCCGGCTTCCCCAGCTCGCGCAGCCGCCGGTGCATCCGCCGGGAGTCCTCGGGGCTGGTCCGCGTGTCGTTCTCGCCGTGCATCACCAGCACGGGGGCGGTCAACCGGTGGGCGTGGGTGATCGGGCTGTGCTCGGCGAGCCGGGCCGCGTCCACCGGGTCGTCGGGGTCGCCGAGCCAACCGGCCGCCCGCGCGCGCCAGGTCGGCGGGAACGACCGCGCGTCGGAGACCAGGTCGAACGTCCCGCACTCGCTCACCCCGGCCCGCCACAGGTGCGGCAGCCGGGTCAGGCAGGTCAGCGCCGCGAACCCGCCGTACGAGGCGCCGTGCACGCCGAGCCGCCCGGTGTCCGCCCACGCCACCCCGTCCAGCAGCCGGACCGCGGCCTCCCAGTCGGCCAGGTCGCCGCCGCCCCAGTCGCGGTAGACCAGCCGCTGGTGGCGCATCCCGTACCCGGACGAGCCGCGGGCGTTCGGCGCCAGCACGCCGATGCCCCGGGACAGCAGCTCCTGCACCAGCGGGTCGAACACCGGCCGCGACTGCCACTCGGGTCCGCCGTGGACGGTCACCACCACGGGCGCGGGCGAACCCGCGCCGGCCGCCGGCGGCCGGTAGAGCAGGCACGGCACGCGCAGGCCGTCCGCGCTCTCCGCGTGCACGAGGGTCGGTTCGACCAGGGGACCGGGCAGCCGCGCGCCGCAGTCGGTGAGCCGCCGGGCCCGCCCGCGCGGCAGGTCCACCAGGAACAGGTCCGCGGCCGCGTCCGGCCGGCCCAGCTGCACCAGCAGGTCGCCCGAGGCGGTGAACCGCAACGCGTACCCGTCCACGCCGAACTCCGTCGCCGCCACCCCGGCCGGCAGGCACGTCACGTCCGCCGGCTCGCCACCGACCTCGGCCCACCGCAGCCGCGTCCACCCGTCCTCGTTGACGGCCCACGCCAGGCGCGTCCCGTCCGGTGACAGCGCCGCGCCCTCGACGTCGCCCCCCGGGGTGTCGAGCCAGGTCGGCTCGCCGTCCGGCGACAGCACCGCGAGGCCCAGGAAGTCCCGGCCCGCCGTCGTGCACGCGTAGACGCCGGACGAGTCGGGCAGCCACGCCACCGGGTGGCACTTGGTCGGCCCGTCGAAGCGGGTCAGCCGCCGCACCCGGTCGTCGGCCAGGTCGACCACGAACAGGTCCTGCTCGGTCTGCTGGTGCAGGCGCAGCACCAGCAGCAGCCGGGAGTCGGGGGAGAAGGCCATCGGCAGGTACCGGTCGTCGCCGCGCAGCACGAGCCGCTCCGCGCCGGTCCGCAGGTCGCGCACCAGCACGTCGAACACGGCGCGGTCGCGGGCGTTGGAGGCGTAGGCGAGCAGGGCGCCGTCCGGGCTGTACGGCTGCCCGGTGGAGCCGTAGGGCGTGCCGACCTCGCACCGCACGCCCTCCTCGGCGACCAGCCACGTCACCGCCCCGGTGGCGGGGTCCACCTCGGCGAGCCGGTGGTCCTCGCGGCCGTCGAGGTCGGTGAGCACCAGCAGCCGCGAGCCGTCCGGCCGCCACGCGCACCGACCGACCGACCCCGGCACCTCCAGCCGCCGCGCGGGACCGCCGGCCAACGGGAGCAGCCACGGCTGCGGCCGTCCGCCCAGGTCGCTCACGTACGCCACCACCGTGCCGTCCGGGCCGGGTTCCGCGCCGGTCAGCCACTCGAAGTCCGTCCACCTGCCCACGCCCACCGCGCCCCCAAGTGATTTCGATTCGTGCAATCGATTTCAGTTAACCAAACCAGCGCGGGGCGCGGCAACGCCGCTGGGTTAGCCTCGGCGCGTGCCCGACCAGTTCCCACCGCCCGACCTCGCGGCGCGCAACGCCACCGTCGAGGAGTTGAAGGCCCTCGCGCACCCGCTGCGCTGGCGCGTCCTGCGGCTGTGCCTGGACAGGGCGTGGACCAACAAAGAGCTGTCCGAACGGCTGGGCGTCGCGCCCGCGACCGCGCTGCGGCACGTGCGCGCGCTGGTCCGGACCGGCTTCCTGGCCGCCGAGCCGGTGCGCAGCGGCACGCGCGGCGCGCTGGAGAGGCCCTACCGCGCGACCGGCCGCACGTGGCGGCTCGGCCTGGTCGACGAGGGCGCGGGCCTGGCCCAGCGGGTGGACCTGGCGCTGATCGCGGCGCACCGCGCCGAGGCGCTGGAGGCGGGCCCCGACGCCGGCCGCGAGACCGCGCGCGGCGTGCTGCGCCTCGGCCCGGAGTCGCAGGCCGAGCTGAAGGAGCGGCTGGCCGCGCTGCTGGAGGAGTTCGTCGAGCGCGACGAGCCGGGCGGGGAGGCGCTGAGCTACCTGTGGTCGCTGGTGGCCCGGCCCGGCTGATCCCCGCCGCCACGCTCGCGCTTCGCCGCCTTGCCGCCACGCCGCTCCACCCGCGCCCCGCCCCGCACGTCACCTGCACCGCGCCGGGTCCGCGCCCCGCCGCGACGCCCGCGCCTCGCGCCAGACCCCCCGTCCCGCGCCGAGTCCCCGTCCTCCCGCGCCCGGCAACCGCTAGAACGGGTACGTCCCGTGGCCCCCCTCGACCGTCAGCCAGCGCGTGGCGGTGAACGACTCCACGCCCCAGCGCCCGCCGAACCGGCCGTAGCCGCTGGCGCCGACGCCGCCGAAGGGCGCCTGCGGCTCGTCGTCCACGGTCTGCCCGCCCACGTGCACGATGCCGGTCCGCAGCCGCCGCGCGATGGCGAGACCCCGCCTGGCGTCCTCGGTCAGCACACCTGCCGTCAGGCCGTACGGGGTGTCGTTGGCGATCGCCACGGCCTCGTCCTCGTCCGCCACCCCGGTCACCGCGACGACCGGGCCGAAGACCTCCTCGTGGTGCAGGCGCATGTCCGGGGTGACGCGGTCCAGCACGGTGGCCGGGTGGTGCGCGCCCTCCGGTTCGCCGCCGCCCGCGCGCACCCGCGCCCCCGCCGCGACCGCCTCCGCCACCAGGTCGGCCACCCGCCGCGCGGCCCGCGCGTCGACGACCGGGCCGATCACCGTCCCCGGGTCGGTCGGGTCGCCGTGCGGCAGGGAAGCGGCCTTCTCGGCCAGGCGCTCGGTGAACTGCTCGGCGATCGAGCGGTCCACCAGGACTCGATCGACCGCCATGCAAATTTGGCCGGAGTTGCCGAAGGCGCCGAAGGCGACCGCGTCCACCGCGTGCGCCACGTCGGCGTCGGCGAGCACCAGCACGGCGTTCTTGCCGCCCAGCTCCAGCACGGCGGGCTTGAGGTGGCGCGCGGCCAGCTCGCCGACGACCCGGCCCACGGCGGTCGAGCCGGTGAAGTTCACCACCCGGACCCTCGGGTCGGCGATGAGCGCCTCGGCGACCGGCGCGGCGTCCGCCCGGTCGTTGGTGACCACGTTGAGCACGCCCTCGGGCAGGCCCGCCTCGCGCAGCACGTCCGCCAGGAACAGGCCGCTCGCGATCGGCGCGTCCTCGCTGGGCTTGAGCACCGCGGTGTTGCCGACGACCAGCGGTGTCGCGATCGCCCGCGCGCCCAGGATGAGCGGCGCGTTCCACGGCGCGAACGCCGCCACCACGCCGACCGGCTCGCGGACCGCGAGCGAGAGCCGGCCGCCGACCCCCGTGCTCAGCACCTCGCCGACCGGCAGGGTGGCGGACGCGGCGGCCTCCCGGAACATGCCCGCGGCCAGCCCGACGTTGAAGTGCCCCCAGCCCGTCACGGCGCCCGTCTCGGCGGTCATGATCGCCGCCGCCTCGCCCGCCCGCGCCTCCAGCAGGTCGGCCGCCGCCGACAGGACCTGCCGCCTGCGGGCCGGTGGCAGCGCCGCCCACGCCGGGAACGCCGCATCGGCCGCGTCCACCGCCAGGGTGACGTCGGCCGGCCCCGCGGCGGCGACCGTCGCGTAGACCCCGCCCGTGAGAGGAGTGGTGTCGTCGGTGGTCCGCCCGGTCTGGGCAGCCACTTCCCGACCGCCGATGAGGAGTTCGCGATGGATCGTCATCGTTGACCAATCTGTTCGCTCAGCGAAATTCAGTTCGCAGAGTGGACAAGGCGAGCACAGTGGACCACCCGGAGCCCTACCATGTCGAGGACTTCACGATCACCAGACGGGAACCGAACTTGGCCGACGCCGCCGAAGGGGGCACGCTCGAACGCGGCCTGGCCGTCCTGCGGGCCGTGGCCGCCGACCCCGGCTCCCGGCTGCGCCGCGGCGACCTCGCCAAGGCGACGGGCCTGCCGCGCGCCACCGCGGACCGGATCACCGCGACCCTGCTGCGCCTGGGCCACCTGCGCGCCGAGGGACCGGACGTGGCGCTCGGGTTGCGCGCCATGGCCCTCGGCAACGCCTACCTCGCCTCGTGCGGGCTGGTCGGCCCGGCCGCGCCCGTGCTGGCCAGGCTGGCCGACGAGCTGGACGAGTCGGTGACGCTGGCCGTGCCCGACCCCGACGGGGCCCGCCTGGTCGCCCAGTCCACCCGGCGGCGCGCCGTCTACCTGGCCTTCCACGTCGGCGACGTGCTGCCCGCCGACCGCACGGCCGCGGGCGTGGCGCTGGCGGCCGACTGGGACGAGGAGCGGTTCGAGTCCTGGCGGCACCGCCACACCGCGGACCCCCTGGACGCGGGCTTCCCGGCCGTGCCGCCGCTCGCCGCGCCGCTCACCGACCGGGAGGCGGTGTTCCGCGACCGCGTCGCGACGGCCCGCGCGCGGGGCTGGGCGCTGGACGACCAGTGGGTCGAGCCGGGCCTGCTGGCCGTCGCCGCGCCGGTGACCGGCGGCGCGGGCCGGTCGGTGGCGGCGATCAGCGTGCTCACCCACACCAGCCGCGACCTCGACGTGCCCGGCGCGGTGCTGCCCCGGCTGCACGCGGCCGTGCCGGAGCTGGAGGACGCGCTGCGCCTGCCCCGGCCGGCCGCGACGTCCGCGGGCAGCGCGCCGGCCGCCGAGGTGGTGCGGTCGGCCAAGGACGAGGTCGGCATGGGCTTCCTGGAGACCCTGGCGCGCGGCCTGGCCGTCGTCGAGGCGTTCCGCCACGCCCCGGACGGCCTGACCGCGAGCGCCGCCGCCGAGCTGACCGGCCTGCCGCGCGCCACCGCGGGCCGCGCGCTCCAGGTCCTGCGCGACACCGGCCACGCGACCAACGGGGGCGGCCGGTTCGCCCTGCTGCCGGCCGTGCTCGACCTGGGTTACGCCCGCCTGTCCCGGCTCACCCTGGCGGACCTCGCCCAGCCGCGCCTGGCCGACCTGGCCGCCGAGCTGGGCGAGTCGGTGTCCATGGCGGTGCTCGACGGCGACCACGTCCGGTACGTGGCGCGGGCCGCGGCGACCAGGGTCATGCGGGTCGACATCTCGATCGGCACCCGGTTCCCGGCGCACGCCACCTCGATGGGCCGCGTCCTGCTGGCCGACCTGCCCGCCGCCGAACGCGCACCGCTGCTGCGCCGCGCCGAGCGGCTCACCCGCCACACCACCGTCGGCGAACCGGCCCTGCAAGCCGCCCTCGACGAGGTCGCCGGGCGCGGCTGGGCCCTGGTGGAGGAGGAGCTGCACGAGGGCCTGAGGTCGCTCGCGGTCGGGGTGCGCGACCGGTCGGGCCGGGTCGTGGCGGCGCTCAACACCGCCCTGCACGTCGGCGGGGCGCAGCCGGAGGAGACGGTGGCGAGGCTGCTGCCCGCGCTGCGGCGCACGGTGGCGCTGGTGGAAGCCGACCTGGCGCTGGCGTTCGACCAGGCGCCGCTCGTCGTGCACTAGCGGCGGGAAGGCCCAGCAGCACGCCCGACAGCACCAGCGCCGACCCCAGCACCTGGTGGGCGGTCAGCCGCTCGCCCGCCAGGAGCACGCCGAGCAGCACGCCGGTCACCGGGTTGAGCAGGCCGATCACGCCCACCGCGCCCGCGTCCAGGCGGCGCAGGCCGGCGAACCACGCGACGAACGCGACCGCCGTGGCCACCACCGACAGGAACGCGAAGCCGAGCACGGCGCGCCACGTCGGCGAGGGCGGCCCACCCTCCACCACGACCGCGGGCAGCACGAGCACCAGTCCGCCCGCGACCAGCTGCCACGACGTCACCGACAGCACGTCCGCCCCCGCGCCCCACCGCTTGGTCAGCACGTGCCCGAACGCCGACATCGCCATCGCCGCCGCCGACGCGGCCATGCCCAGGGGGTTCGCCGGCCCCAGGCCCGAGGCGAGCACGAGCACCACGCCGAGGATGCCGACGAGCGCGCCCAGCACCGCGCGCACCCGTGGCCGCTCGCCGAGCAGCGGCCACGCCAGGGCGATCATGACCAGCGGCGACGTGGCCATGATCGTGGAGGCCAGGCTGGTCGGGAGCAGTTGGGCCGCCAGGTAGACCAGCGCGAAGAACGCGCCCATGTTCAGCGTGCCCAGCACGAGCGACCGCCACCACCACGAGCCGCGCGGCAACCGCCGGCGCAGCAGGAGCAGCAGCAGGCCGGCGGGCAGGGCCCGCAGCACCGCGCCCCACAGCGGGTTCCCGGCGGGCAGGAAGTGGTGCGTGACGTAGTAGGTGGAGCCCCACGCGACCGGCGCGATGGCGGTGATCAGCGACCACCGGATGTTTTCCATGGAAGGCAATATAGCTTCCGTGGAAGATAGGATGGGGGCATGAGCGCTGACCGAGTGGCCCGGATCCAGGCGGAGTGGGCGCGCGAACGACCGGACGTGGACGTCTCGCCCCAGGGCGTCATCGGCCGGCTGCACCGCCTCGCCGCGGTGCTGACCGAGCAGCTGAACGTCGTGTACCGGCGGCACGGCCTGGGCGAGGGGGAGTTCGACGTGCTGGCGGCACTGCGCCGCGCGGGCCCGCCGTACGAGCGGGCGCCGGGGGAGCTGGCGCAGCACACCATGGTCACCACGGGGGCGATCACCAAGCGCATCGACCGCCTGGAGCGCGACGGCCTGGTGACCCGGCGGTCCGGTCAGGACGACGGCAGGCGGCGGGTGGTCGCGCTCACCGAGGCGGGCAGGCGGGTGATCGACCGGGCGTTCACGGAGCACATGGCCAACGAACGCCGGCTGCTCGACGCGCTCGACGCGGAGGACGTGGTGGTGCTGGAGCGGATCCTGGCGGATTGGTTGGCGGGGTTCGAGCCGCCGCACGGGGCGGGACTGTCCGAAGAGGACTGACCTGGGGTGGGGGCGGGGTGGGACAGACCCGGCCCGGCCCGGCCCGGCCCGGCCCGGTGGAGCGGAGCAGGCGAGGCAGGCCGGCACAAGGTCTGGCCGGGGCCTAGGTCAGCGCGGGCTCCGTCGCCCCGCTCAAGCGGTCGCGGCGCAGGGCCGGGCTGCCGCCCTCCGCCCCGTCGGCCAGGCCCGCCAGTTGCTCGCGCGCCGCCTCGGTGCTGCTCGTCCTCGCCACCCACGACAGCTCCGCCCGCGCCCTCGCCGTGTCCACCAGCGGCGACCGGGTGCCCACGTCGAACCAGCCCGGCGACATGCGGATCACGTGCAGCCGCCACAGCACGTCCACCGCGGCCCGCACCAACCGGTCGGGCACCGGCAGCAGCCGCGCGCCCGCCAGGTGGGCCAGGTCCGCCGCGGTGATCACGTCGGCGGCCAGGTTGAACGCGCCCCGCGCCCGCTGCCGCAGGATCCGCACCACGGCGTCGCCCACGTCGTCGGCGTGCACCAGTTGCACCTCCAGGCCGGCGGGCAGCGGCAGCACGGGCAGCTGCCCGCGCTCCACCAGCCGGAGCAGCCAGCGCGGTGTGATCGGGTCGAAGAACAGCGCCAGGAAGCTCGCCGACGCCTCCCGCAGCGCCACCAGCGTCGGCCGCACCACCGCCACGGCCACCTCCGGGTTCTCCTCGGCGAACCGCCGCAGCAGCACCTCCACCTCGGCCTTGCCCTGCCCGTACACCGAGCCGGGCACGCCGGTGGTCGGCCAGTCCTCGTCCACCGGCCGCGCCGAGGGCGCGTACGCCGCGATGGACGAGGTCTGCACCACGTGCGGCACCCCGGCCCGCGCGACCGCCTCCAGCACCGCCGCGGTGCCCTTGTAGTTGGTGCGGTGCAGCTGCCCGCCGTGCCGCAGGGGCTGGAACATCCACGCCAGGTGCACCACGGCGTCCGCGCCGGCGAACGCCTCGTCCAGCACGTCCCGAGCACCCGCGTCGGCCAGGTCGCACGAGCGCCACGCGGCCGTGTCGTACGGCGGCACGTGCTCCGGTGGCCGGCGGCAGATGCCGATGACCTCGTGCTCCTCGCGGTCGGCGGCCAGGGCGCGCAGCACCCCGGTGCCGACGTTCCCGGACGCGCCGGTGATCACGATCTTCACGTCATCCGCTCCGTTCTCCTCCGCGCCCGACCACCGGGTCGAGCACGGTCACCCCGAGCCTGCGGGCGCCGCCCGAAGGCACTTCGACGACCGATCGCCTGTGCGACAGGAGCTCCCCGGCCCGCCGGTAGAACCGGAGCTGCGTGCGGCGGCCCACCAGCCGCCAGCCGAACCGCATCCACCATGGCGCGCGGGGGTGCAGCTGCGAGTAGCTGCGCGCGATGAACTCGACCTCGCCGGACCGGTGGTCCTTGACCAGCTCGTAGTCCACCCGACCGCGCTCCAGGTGGCCCTGCAACGTCTCGTAGCTCCAGCCCCACAGCGTCCGGTCGTCGTCCGACTCGTCCCGCACCGCGGTGACCCGCACGCCCATCAGGAACCGCAGGCCGGGCAGCCTGGCCTCCAGCAGGATGTCCCGCCCCATCAGCGCCGAGCCGCGCTCGTAGTACGCCCGCACCGTCTCCGGCGGCGTGAAGTCGTAGTCCTCGACCACCGGGCGCGTCCGCTGCCACAGGCCGCCCTCCTCCGGCGGTCCCGCGCCCTCGTGCCCGAGCGACCGCCGGTGCACGTCGAAGACCCAGTCCGGCGGCCCCACCTCCTCCCTCGCGTAGTTGAGGCCGCGGCCGCGCAGATCGCGCAGCACGGCGCCGACGTCGACCCGCCCGGGTCTGCTCAACCGCACGAACAGGCGGGTTGCCGAGGCGCTCGCCGCGAAACGCCACGTGCGGGCGAAATGCTGTCGATCGGGTCGTTTGTGATCGGTGCGCTTGGGTAGTCGGACGGCACGAAGCGCGTTATCGCCCATCGACGGGAGTCGACATGTCCAGAACCAACACGGCCACGCGCACGCCGGTCCAACTGGCCGCGACAGTGGTGAGCGCGGTGTTCCTGGTCGTCGGCATCGCCGGGTTCATCCCGGGCCTGACGACCAACTACGACACCCTCGGGTTCGCGGGGCACCACTCCGAAGCGATGTTGTTCGGCCTGTTCAACGTCTCCGTGCTGCACAACGTCGTGCACCTGGCGTTCGGCGTGATCGGCCTGGCGCTGGCCAGGACGGCCCGTGGCGCCTACCTGTTCCTGGTCATCGGCGCGGTCGTGTACCTCCTGCTCTGGCTCTACGGCCTGCTCATCGACCACGACAGCGCGGCCAACTTCGTGCCGCTCAACACGGCCGACAACTGGCTGCACCTGTTCCTGGCCCTCGGCATGGCGGGCCTGGGCCTGGGACTGGGCCGCTCGTCCCTGCCGCGACGGGCCTAGAGGGGCGGGCCTGAGCGAGGCGGGCTTGAGCGGAGCCGGCCCGGGTGAGGCCGACGGCGGGCCGGCGGAAGACCCGCGGACGACCGGGATCGCGTGCGATCCCGGTCGTCCCGTCTTGCGCACCGGAGGGCGGACCATGAGCGGGCACGTGCGATCGTGACGAACCCGTACGCGCGCCACGACGGGGTCCCGGCCGGCGGGCTCCGCGGCTACCTGTGCGCGGTCGCCGCCGAGCTGGGGATGACGGGGGAGTGCGGGTGCGCCGAGAGCGGGCCGCCCGCCTCCGTCCACCTCACCGTGCGCGGGCACCTGTCCTCGTTCCCCGACCGGGACGTGGTGCTGGTGTGGGACGAGGAGTACGGGTGGGCGGCGGCGGTGGGGATCGAGCAGGAGGACGACCTGGTGGTGCTGTCCTACCTGGGTGGCGAGGTGCTGCCCCCGGCCGCGGCGGTGGCCGCGTTCACCAGGGCGCTCCTGCGCGGGGAGCACCCCGGTGACCCGCGGCCGGTCCGCCTGCGCGCGGTCGGCGACGCCGACGACCTCGGCGACCGCCTGAACCGCTACGCGTCCTGAACCGCCGCGCTGCTACGCGTCCTGAACCGCCGCGCCCGCTGGACCGCTACGCGTCCTGCGGCTCGGGCGTCGGCGCGACCGCCTCGACGGTCTCCGCCAGCCCGGACGCGTCCCGGTAGACCCGGGTGATCTCGGCGGCGATGCGGTCGGTGCGGTAGCGCGCGTCCACCCGGTCCGCGGCCGCCGTGCCGTAGGCGTCCCGGCGCGCCTCGTCGGCCAGCAGGGGCCGCAGCACGCGCGCGAGCGCGCTCGGCTCGTGCGGCGGCACGAGCATCCCGGTCACGCCGTCCACGACCGTCTCGGACAGGCCGGCCACCGCACTGGCGACCACCGGCACACCGCACGCCATCGCCTCCAGGGGCGCCGTGGCCGCCTCGCCCCACGTCGTGCACACCACCACGTCGGCGGAGCGCAGCAGCGCGGGCCTCGCCACCCGCGGCACCGCGCCGACCAGCCGCACGCGATCGGCGACGTCGTGCTCGTGGGCCAGCTCCCGCAGCGCGCGCACCCGCTCCTGGTCACCGCCGACGACGACCAGCTCCGCGTCCCGCACGCCGCGCAGCGCGGCGACGACCTCCTCCGCGCCGGCGTCGAAGGTGACCAGCCGGTACGGCAGCTGCCGGTTGAGCCGCGGCCCGTCGGGGGTGAACCGCGAGACGTCCACCGCGGGCGGCACCACGGCCACCCGCTGCCGCGGCACACCCATCCGGACCAGCTCGAACATCTCGTCCGACGACGTGGCCACGACCCGGCTCGCCTCGCGTGCGATCAGCCGTTCGGTGGACACGCGCGTCGCCAGGGCCACCGTGCCGTGCAGCTTCCGCTCCAGGCAGGCCAGCTCGTGGAACGTCTGCACCACCGGCACGCCCAGGGTGCTCGCGGCCAGCACGGCCGCCAGGCCCGAGGTCCAGGAGTGGGCGTGCACCACGTCCGGCGGGTTGGTCTCCCAGCGGTCGCGCAGGAAGCGGATGAACTCGTCCAGGTGAGGCGGCAGCTCCTCCGACGAGAGGGGTCCGGGAGGCCCGGCGGGCCCGTGCACCACGTCGTAGCCGGGCTTGGCGCGCACGACCTCGGGAGGTCGGACGGAGTCGCGGCGGGTGTGGACCGCGACGTCGTGGCCCTGCGCGGTCAGCGCCGCCGCCAGGTCCGCCACCTGGACGTCCTGACCGCCGGCCTCCTGGTCGGTGAACACCGGGAGGGGGTTGGCGTGGACCGATACGACCGCAATCCTCATGGGTTGCCCTCCTACAGCGCGACCGATCGAGCCTGGGTCGCGCACGGCAGGCTGTGTTTTCAACCCACGGTGGACCGTACAAGCAACTCCGGGGTGCTGCCACTCAACGCGATCGGGGCGGTTGGCCGGGCCGCTGCCGGGTATGGGACAGGCGACCTGCCGAGAACCGAGGAGGGACCGATGGCCACCGGCGAGACCGGCTTCGACGACGTCAGCTTCGACCTGATCTCCGTGCAGTACCACTCGCTCAAGGCGGGGCACGACTACGGCCAGTACGTCCGCGACGCCGAGAACGCGGGCAGGCAGGACGTCGCCGACTTCTTCCGCCGCGTGATGGAGGAGGACTCGGCGCGCGCCAAGCAGTGCCACGAGTTCCTCAAGCAGCTCTCGGGCAGCGACGAGTCCGGTCCGGCGATGTCCTGAGAGCCGGGACACCATGAGGGTCGTCGTCCTGGCCGACACCCATGCGCCCCGGCGGTGGAAGACCTGCCCGCCCGCGGTGGCGGAGCACCTGCGCCACGCCGACGTCATCCTGCACGCCGGTGACGTCTGCGTGGCGCCGGTGCTCGACGAGCTGGCGCAGTACGCGCCGGTCACCGCCGTGTGCGGCAACAACGACGGTCCGGACGTGGTGGCGTGGGGCGCGCCGGAGACCGTCTCGCTCGACCTGGCCGGGCTGCGGGTGGCCATGGTCCACGACAGCGGGCAGGCGACCGGCCGCACCGCCCGGATGCGCCGGCGGTTCCCGGGGGCCGACCTGGTGGTCTACGGGCACTCCCACATCCCCGTGGACCTGACGGGTGACGGCGTGCGGGTGTTCAACCCCGGTTCGCCGACCGACCGGCGGCGGCAGCCGCACGGCACGATCGGGTTGCTCGACGTCGACGACGGGGTGCTGCTGGACGCCCGGATCGTGCCGGTGACCTGAGCGCGGTCACCAGCCCCGCGCGCCCGGCTGGGAGGCGGTCCACGCCCCGGTCGCGCGCCACGGCCGCCACCTCGTCCGGTGCGCACGGGACCGGGGAGCGGGCGCGCGGGATTCGATCAGGCCGTCGAACCCCTCACGACGAGCGCCCCGCCGTTGGAACCGATTCAGCAAGGGTGAGCCACCCCGTGCGGCCGCCCCGCCGGCCGCACGGGGACGCGGCGTCAGCCCATGGCCGCGCGCAGGGAAGCCGGGCGCATGTCGGTCCACACCTCGTCGACGTGGGCCGAGCACTCGTCCTTGGTGCCGCGGGTGCCCTCGAACCGCCACCCGGCGGGCACGTCGTGGTGCGCGGGCCACAGCGAGTACTGGCCCTCGTCGTTCACCAGCACCTGATACGTGATGTCGTCCCTCATGCCTCTTCTTCCTCCTGAACTGGATCTTTCGCGTACCCGCGCAAGGTCGGGTTGACCGTGACGAACACCGTGATCAAGAAAATCCCCGCCGCGCACGCGATCACGGCCGCGTGCGCCGACAGCAGTTCGGTCAGCGCGCCGCCGACCAGCGGGCCGACCGCGCCCGCCGTGCCCACGACCACCGCCATCACCCCGCTCATCCGCCCGCGCAGCTCGTCCGGGGTGAGCAGCAGCTGGTACGTGCCGATGGTGGTGTTGGCGGTCGGCGCCAGGAACGTCATCAGGGCGAACATCCCGCCCAGCAGGTAGGGCGAGTCCAGCACCAGCGCCAGCGGGGTCAGCAGGCACAGCGCCCAGAACACCGAGGCGATGGACCGGAACGGCCCGAGCGACCGGTGCAGCCTCGGCGCGGCCAGCGCGCCGAGCACCCCGCCGACGCCGAGCATCGCGGCCATCACGCCGATCTCGGCCTCCGACGCGCCGCCGCCCTGCGCGAGCCCGATGACCACCAGGTAGAACGCGGTGAAGAACAGGTTCAGCACCACCGCGCACAGCGCCGTGACCCGCACCTCGGCCCGGCCCCACACCCAGCGCAGGCCCTCGCCGATCTCGCGCAGCAGGTGCTGCCGCTCCACCACCCGCTCGGTCGGCGGCACCCGCAGGAACAGCAGCGCCACGAACGCGAGCACGTGCGTGACCAGGTCCAGCAGGAACGGCAGCCACCGGGCCACGCCGAACAGCACGCCGCCCAGCGCGGTGCCGCCCATCTGCCCCAGCTGCGACCGGGCGGTGTTCATCGCCACCGCGGTCGCCAGCTGCGACTCGGGCACCAGGCGCGGCAGGCACGCGTCCTCGGCCGGCTCGAACAGCGCCCGGCACACGCCCAGCACCGCCGCCACCGCCAGGACGTGCGGCACCGTCACCGAGTCGAACCACACCGCGGCCACCAGGCCGGCCAGCGCGACCACCTGCGCCGCCTCGCAGCACAGCATGATCCGGCGCCGGTCCCAGCGGTCGACCAGGGCGCCCGCGGGCAGCCCCACCAGCAGCTGCGCCGCCGAGTCGACGGTCAGCGCCAGGCCCGCCACGAACCAGGACCCGGTGATCGCGTACACCAGCAGCGGCAGGGCCAGGACGGTGGCGCTGAAGCCGACCTCGGCCACCGCCTGCCCGCCCCACAGCAGGGCGTAGTCGCGGTTGCGCGTCAGCGGCACCGGGGCCGGTGTCGTCACAGCGCACCCCGGCAGTCCTCGGCGATGGCCCGCAGCGCCGCGGCGAAGTCGGCCGCGACCGCCTCCACCTCGGCGGTCGGGTGCGCCGACGGGTGGTGGTACCAGGTGAACCCGAGGGTCTTGCCCGCCTCGCCGACCACGTCGACCAGGTGGTCGCCCGCGTCCGCCGGGTCGTGGTCCCGGCCGACCGACGGCAGCACCGCCCGGTACAGGCCGGTCGACTCGGACGAGCCCTCGCCGAACTGGCCCAGGTAGTTGAACGACACCGCGGGCCGCCCGCCGTCGGGCACCAGGCCGTGCTGCCGCAGCGCGCCGTGGCCGAACCCGTTGCCCGGCACGGACCGCAGCTGCCGCCGCACCGCCTTCACCCGGTCGCGCCAGCTCACGGCGTCCCCTTCGCCGGGCGGGACGTCCAGCGCCACCGGGAACACCGTGGTGAACCAGCCGACGGTCCGCGAGAGGTCCACGTCGTCGAGCACGTCCTCGCGGCCGTGGCCCTCCAGGTCCACCGCGACCCGCGACGAGCCGGTCCACCGCGACAGCGCCCACGCCAGCGCGGCCAGCAGCACGTCGTTGATCCGGGTCCGGTAGGCCGCGGGCGCGCCGCGCAGCAGCGCCTCGGTGTCCTCTTCGGACAGTTCCACGGTGACCGCCGCGGCCTCGCCCTCCGGCCGGGCGAACTCCGGGAACTCCACCGTCCAGTGCCCGACCTCGCGGTCCAGGCCGCCGCCGAGCACGTGGGCCTCCAGCTTGCGCGCCCAGTCCTGGTAGGAGGTGGTCTTCGCGCCGAGGTCGCCGCCGCCGTAGACCGTCTCCAGGTCGTCCAGCAGCACCCGCCACGACACGCCGTCGACCACCAGGTGGTGCCCGACCAGCAGCAGCAGCGGCTGTTCCCGCTGGAACAGCACCGCCCGGAACAGCGGCCCCGAGCCGATGTCGAACGAGGCGTGCACCCCGTCCGCCACCGCCTCCAGGTCCGCGTCGCCGCCCACCACGGTCAGCACGTCCGCGTCGGGGTCCACGTCCTCGTTGCGCTGCCGCCACACCCCGTCCTCCAGGGTGAACCGCAGCCGCAGCGCGTCGTGGTGCGCCACCAGCACGCGCAGGGCCCGCCGCAGCGCGTCCACGTCCACCGCCGGGTCCAGCTCCACCAGGTGCGACTGGTTGAAGTGGTCCGGGTTGCGGCGGCCGGAGTGCAGGAACCAGTGCTGGATCGGCGTCAGCGGCACCTCGCCCACCACCGCGGCCCGGTCGTCGGCCGACGACACCTCCACGGTCACGTGCGGCGCCAGCGACGCGATCGTCTGGTTGGTGAACAGGTCCCGCGTGGTGAACCGGTGGCCGGCCTGCCGGGCCCGCGCCACCACCTGCATGGACAGGATCGAGTCGCCGCCCAGGGAGAAGAAGTTGTCCTCCGCCCCGACCCGCGGCACGCCCAGCACGTCGGCCCACACCGCGGCCAGCGCCTCCTGCACCGGCCCGCTCGGCGGCACGTGCTCGGCGCCGCCGATCCCGGACAGGTCGGGCTCGGGCAGCTTCGCCCGGTCCACCTTGCCGTTGGGGCTCATCGGCAGCGCGTCCAGCGGCACGAACGCGGACGGCACCAGGTAGTCCGGCAGCGTCTCGCCCAGGAACTCGCGCAGCTTCGCGACCTCGCCGACGACGTAGGCGACCAGCCGCTTGTGGCCGCGCGCGTCCGCCCGCGCCACCACGACCGCCTCGCGCACGTCCGGGTGCTCCAGCAGCGCCGTCTCGATCTCGCCCAGCTCCACCCGGAACCCGCGGATCTTCACCTGCTCGTCGGCGCGGCCGACGAACTCCAGCGCCCCGTCCCGGTTCCACCGCACCACGTCGCCCGTGCGGTACATGCGCGAACCGGGTTCGCCGTAGGGGTTGGCCAGGAACCGCTGCGCGGTCAGGCCGGGCCGGTCCAGGTAGCCGCGCGCCAGGCCGACGCCGGACACGTACAGCTCGCCGGGCACGCCGACCGGCACCGGCCGCAGCGCGCCGTCCAGCACGTGCACGGACGTGCCGGGGATCGGCCGCCCGATCGGCGGCGCGCCCGCGCCGGGCTCCAGCGGACCGCTCCACGACGTGACCACGGTCGACTCGGTCGGCCCGTAGGCGTTGACCATCCGCCGGCCGGGCGCCCACCGCCGCACCAGGTCCGCCGAGCAGGCGTCGCCGCCGACCACGAGCGTCCGGAACGACGGCAGCTCCACCCCGTCCGGCACGGTGGCCAGCGCCACCGGCGGGATCAGCGCGTGCGTCACCCCGTGCCCGTCGACCACCTCGGCGAGCTGGTCGCCCAGCAGCGGTCCGGGCGGCGGCACGACCAGCGCCGCGCCCGCGGGCCACGCCATGCACAGCTCCAGCACCGAGGCGTCGAAGCTGGGTGAGGAGAACTCCAGCACCCGGTCGCCCGGCCGCACGTCGAAGTGCGCGACCTCGGCCGCCGAGAAGGTCGCCAGCCCGGCGTGCGTCACCACGACGCCCTTCGGCCGCCCGGTCGACCCCGACGTGTAGATCACGTACGCGGGGTGCTCGGGCCGCACCGCCACCACGGGGTTGCCGTCGGGCCGGCCCGAGGTGTCCACCGGCCCGTCCAGCACGACCAGCGGTTTCGCGTCGGCGAGCATGAACTCGATCCGGTCGGCCGGGTACGCCGGGTCGACCGGCAGGAACGCGGCGCCCGCCTTGAGCACCGCCAGCTCGGCCACCAGCAGGTCGACCGACCGCGGCAGCCGCAGCGCCACGACCCGCTCCGGTCCCGCGCCCAGGTCGATCAGGTGGTGCGCCAGCCGGTTCGCCCGCGCGTTCAGCTCGGCGAAGGTCACGTCCGCCGCGCCCGTCGTGGCCAGGGCGTCCGGCACCCGCGCCGCCTGCGCCTCGATCAGCGCCACCAGCCCGGGTCCGTCCGCGCCCGGCCCGCCGGAACCCCAGGTCCCCAGCAGCTCCCGCTCGCCCTCGGGCAGCACGGGCAGCGCCCACAGCGGCCGGTCGGCGTCCTCGGCGATCCCGTCCAGCAGCACCAGCAGGTGCGCCACCAGGCGCTCCGCCGTCACCGCGTCGAACAGGTCGGTGTTGTGCTCGACCGACCCGTGCAGCCCGCCGTCGTCGGTCTCGGTGAACTCCACGGTCACGTCGAACGCGGCGCTGACCACCTGCTGCGCCACGTCCTCGGCGGCCAGGCCGGGGAAGCCCTGCGCCTGCGGCGCGTTCTGGAGCGCCACCACCGCCTGGAACAGCGGCGTGCGGCTGGTGTCCCGGTCGGGCTGCACCGCGTCGACCACCCGCTCGAACGGCACGTCCTGGTGGGCGAACGCGTCCAGCACGGTGCGCCGGGTGCGGGCCAGGAACGCGGGGAAGCCCTCCGCCGGGTCGATCCGGGCCCGCAGCGCCAGCGTGTTGACGAAGAACCCGACCAGGTCCTGCGTCTCCGGCCGCTCGCGCCCCGAGGCCACCGTGCCGATCGCGAAGTCGTCCTGCCCGGACCACCGGTGGAACAGCACCTGGCAGGCGGCGACCAGGGCGGTGAACAGCGTGCCGTCCGCGTCGCGGGCCAGCCGGCGCAGCCGGGACACCACCTCGGCGGGCACCGCGAACTCGGTCTGCGCGCCCGCCGTGGTCTGCACCGGCGGTCGCGGCCGGTCGGTCGGCAGCTCCAGCGCGGGCACGCCCGCCAGCTGCTCGCGCCAGTACCCGAGCTGGGTGTCGAGCGGTTGTTCCCGCTGCCAGGCCGCGAAGTCGCCGTAGGCGATCGGCAGCGGCGGCGGCTCCTCGCCGCCGTAGAGCGCGGCGAGGTCGGACATCAGCACGCCGCCGGACCAGCCGTCGGTGACGATGTGGTGCATCGTCAGCGCCAGCGTGTGGTCGTCGTCCGCGTGCCGCACCAGCACCGGCCGGAACAGCGGCCCGGTGGTCAGGTCGAACGGCTCGACCTCGGGCAGCGCGTCCGGCGCGGCGTCCAGCACCGGCAGCGCGACCGGCTCGGGCGGGTGGACCTCGGCGACCGGCAGGCCGTCGACCGCCGGGAACGAGGTGCGCAGCTGGTCGTGCCGCGCCACCAGGTCGGTCAGCGCCCGCTCCAGCCGCGGCACGTCCAGCCCGCCGCGCAGCCGCACCGCCAGCGGCGTCGCGTACTCGGTGCCGCCGGGCTGGAACTGGTCCAGGAACCACAGCCGCTGCTGCGCGAACGACAGCGGCGGGCGTCCCGCGGCGCGCGGGATGACCGACCCGTCCGCCGTGGACAGGCGGGCCGCCAGCCCCGCGACGGTCGGGTGCTCGAACACGTCGCGCGGCGACAGGTCGAACGAGGAGCGCAGCTTCGACACCACGCGGATGCTGGAGATCGAGTCGCCGCCCAGCGCGAAGAAGTTGTCCGCCACGCCGACCGCGTCCAGGCCCAGCACCTCGGCCCACACGTCCGCGACGCGGCGCTCGGCCTCGGTGCGCGGCGCGACGAACCCGCCCGCCGCCGACGCCTCCCGCTCGGGCGCGGGCAGCGCGGCCCGGTCCAGCTTGCCGTTGGCGTTGAGCGGGATCCGCTCCAGCGCCACGAACGCGGTGGGCACCATGTAGTCGGGCAGCGACCGCGCGGTGTGCGCACGCAACCCGGCGGCGTCCGACCCGGCGTCCGCCTCGGCGTCCGATCCCGGGGCGGGCACGTAGTAGGCGACCAGCCGGTCCTCGCGCACCACCACGGCGACCTGCGCCACGGCCGCGTGCCGGGCCAGCACCGCCTCGACCTCGCCCAGCTCGATGCGGAACCCGCGCACCTTGACCTGCTGGTCGGCGCGGCCGAAGTACTCCAGCCGCCCGTCCACCCAGCGGGCGAGGTCGCCGCTGCGGTACATGCGCTCGCCGGGCTCGCCGAACGGGTTGGCCAGGAACCGCTGCGCGGTCAGGCCGGGCCGCTTGAGGTAGCCGCGGGCCAGGCCCGGCCCCGCCACGTACATCTCACCGACCACGCCCGGCGCGACCGGCCGCAGGTCCTCGTCGAGCACGTAGACGCGGAGGTCGGGGATGGGGACGCCGATGGTGCCGTCGGCGTGGGTCCAGGTGACGTGGACGGTGGTCTCGGTGATGCCGTACATGTTGATCAACGCGCCGGGCCCGCGCCACGACTCCACCTTGCGCACGTCCAGCGCCTCGCCGCCGAAGACCACGTACCGCACCGACGGCAGCTCGGGAGCCTCGGCCAGCAGCTGGTAGAACGCCGACGGCGTCTGGTTGAGCACCGTCACGCCCTCGTCGTGGATCAACCGCGCGAAGTCGCCCGGCGACCGCGACACCTCGAACGGCACCACCACGAGCCGCCCGCCGTGCAGCAGCGGCCCCCACAGCTCCCAGACGGAGAAGTCGAAGGCGTAGCTGTGGAACAGGGTCCACACGTCGTCCGGGCCGAAGCCGAACCACTGCTCGGTCCGCGTCAACAGCCGCACGACGTTGGCGTGGGGGATGACCACGCCCTTGGGCTTGCCGGTCGAACCCGATGTGTAGATCACGTACGCCGTGCTCCCCGGCCGCACCACCACGTCCGGCGCGGTCGCCGGCAGGCCGGCCAGGTCGGGCAGCTTCTGGAGGGTCAGCACCGGCCAGGCGTCCGCGACCACGTACGCGACGCGGTCGGCGGGGTAGTCGGGGTCGATCGGCAGGTATGCCGCGCCCGACTTGAGCACGCCCAGCACGGCCACGACCAGGTCGAGGGAGCGCGGGAACTTGAGCGCCACCAGGGTTTCCGGCCCGGCGCCGGCGGCCACGAGGTGGTGGGCGAGCCGGTTGGCCCGCTCGTCCAGCTCCCGGTAGCTCAGCGACTCGCCCCGGCAGGTCACCGCCACCGCGTCCGGCGTGCGCGCCGCCTGCGCGGCGAACAGCGACGGGATGGTGTCGGCCACCGGCGTGGCCGGCGCGGCGCCGTTCCACGACACCAGCACCTGCTCCAGCTCGGCGTCCGACAGCCACGGCAGTTCCGCCACCCGCCGCAGCGGGTCCGCGCCGAGCCCGTCCAGCAGCCGCGACAGCCGCTCGCCCAGCACCTCGACGGTGCGCTCGTCGAACAGCCTCGGGTCGTAGGTCAGCTCCACGTGCAGCGAGTCGTCCGCGTACGCCCGCACGGTCAGCGGGTAGGTGGTCGTGTCCAGGCTGTCCACTTCCCCGATGGCGGGCGCGCCGTCCGGCGTGTCCTTGTCCACCGGGTAGTTCTCGAACGCCAGCAGGCTGTCGAACAGCCGCGTGCCCGCCCACTGCTGCACCTGGGCCAGCGACACGAAGTCGAACCGCCGCGACTCGGTCTGCTCCTCCTGGAGGCGGCGCAGCCAGTCCACGGCGACCGCGTCCGGCTCCACCACCACGCGCGAGGGCACGGTGTTGATGAACATGCCGGTGATCGACTCGACGCCGGGCAGCTCCGCCGGCCGGCCGGACACCGTGCTGCCGAACACCACGTCCCACTGCCCGGCGGTGCGGGCCAGCAGCAGCGCGTACGCGCCCTGCACCAGGGTGTTCACCGTCAGGCCGTGGCCGCGGGCCACCGCGTCCAGCCGGTCGACCGGCAGGTCCAGCACGACCTGCGCGGACGACTCGGCGCGGTGCGCCTGCTCCGGCGCCCGGTCGAGCGGCAGGGGCGTCGGCGACTCCACGCCCGCCAGCACGCCGCGCCAGTGCGCCTCGGCGGCGGCCTGGTCCTGCTCGGCCAGCCACGCCAGGTAGTCGCGGAACGGGCGGCGCGGCGTCGGCGCGTCACCGGCGTACTCGGCCAGCACCTCGCCGAAGACCTGCGCCGTGCTCCAGCCGTCCAGGACCAGGTGGTGCGAGGTCCACAGCAGGTCGACCTCGGTGTCCGACACCCGCCCGACCACCAGCCGCATCAGCGACGGCCCGGCGAGGTCCACACCGGCCTCGGCGTCGGCCGCGACCAGCTCCTCGGTCACCGCCTCGTAGGAGATCGGCACCCGCACGCCGCGCCGCACCACCTGCACCGGCTCGTCCAGGCCCTCCCAGACCACGCCGGAGCGCAGGATCGGGGTGCGGTCCACGACCCGCTGCCACGCCTCGCCCAGCCGGCGCGGGTCGGTCACGCCGCTCAACCGCACCCGCATCTGGTTGAAGTAGGCCGTGCCGTCGTCCACCAGGGCGTGGAACAGCATGCCCGCCTGGAGCGGGGTGAGCGGGTAGACGTCCTCCACGTCGCGGTCCGCGAGCAGGTCGACCTGCTCGGCGGTGAGCCGCGCCAGCGGGAAGTCCGACGGGGTGCGGCCCCACGCGTCCGGCCGCGCGCAGAAGGCCGCGATCTCCCGCAGCGCGTCGAGCACCCGCTCGGCGAGCGCCCGCACCGCGGCCTCGTCGTGCGCCTCGGTGGAGTACTCCCAGTCCAGCACCAGCTCACCCGCCGAGACGGCGGCGGTGATGTCCAGCAGGTGGCCGCGGACGAAGTCGCCGGGCACCTCGTCGCCGTGGTCGGCCTCGGCGACCTCGGCGTCCCACTGGCCCAGGTAGTTGAAGCACACGCGGGGCAGCGCGCCGGGCAGGTCCCGGCCGCCGTACTTCAGGGCCTCGTAGCCCAGGCCCTTGTCGGGCACCGCCCGCAACTGCTCCTTGACCGCCTTCAGCGCGGCGCCCCAGTCGCCCTCGGGGAGCTCCAGCGACACCGGGAACTGGGCGGTGAACCAGCCGACCGTGCGCGACAGGTCCACGCCGTCGAACAGCTCCTCGCGGCCGTGGCCCTCCAGCGCCACCAGCGCGCGGCCGTCGAACGCCCACGTGAGCGCGGTCAGCAGCACGTCGTTGACCTGCGTCCGGTACGCCTCGGGCACGTCGCGCAGCAGCGCCTCGGTCTCGGCGCGGCCCAGGCGCACCGACACACTGCGCGCGGTGCCCGCGGTGGTCGGCACGGGCTCCTCGACCGGCAGCCCGGCCCAGTGCGGCAGGGCGTGGTCGAACCGGCCGTCCAGCACGTGCCGGTCCAGCCGCCGCGCCCAGTCGGCGAACGCGGTGGTCCTGGGCGGCAGCGCGCCGCCGGCGAGCAGGGTCTCCAGGTCGGACAGGACGATCCGCCACGACACCGCGTCCACCACGAGGTGGTGCGCGGTGAGGAACAGCCGCCCGTCGTCGAACAGCACCGCCCGCAGCAGCGGGCCGTGCCGCAGGTCCAGCGACGCCCGCGCCCGCTCGGCCTCGGCGCGCAGGTCGTCGACCGCGACCCGGAACACCCCGGCGCCCTCGAACCCCGCTGCGTCGAACCCGGCCACCTCCTGCTGCCACACGCCGTCCACCCGCGTGAACCTGGTGCGCAGCGCGTCGTGGTGGGCGACCACGGCCCGCACGGCGTCGCGCACCGCGCCCGGCTCGACCTCGCCCAGCTCCACGACCACGGACATGGTGTAGCGCGCCAGCGGCCCGTGCTCGGTGAAGAACCAGCGCTGGATCGGGGTCAGCGGTACCGGCCCGGTGACGACCTCGTGCGCCTGCCCGGCGTGCTCGGTCACCGCGAGCGCCAGGTCCTCGACCGTCTGCCGCAGGAAGATGTCCTTGGAGGTCAGCTTCAGCCCCGCCTGGCGGGCCCGCGACACCACCTGCATGGACAGGATCGAGTCGCCGCCCAGCGCGAAGAAGTTGTCGCGCGCGCCGACCCGCTCGACGCCCAGCACCTCGGCCCAGATCCCCGCCAGCCGCGCGGGCACGCCCGCCTCCGGCTCCACGTGACCGGTGTCGTCGGTGAACGTCGGCGCGGGCAGCGCCCGCCGGTCCACCTTGCCGCTCGGCGTCAGCGGCAGGACCTCCAGCGGCACGAACGCGGACGGCACCAGGTAGTCCGGCAGCCGCTCCTTGAGCCACGCGCCCAGGTCGGTCGCCGCGCCGGTGGCGTAGGCCACGAGCCGCCGGTGGCCGTTGTGCTCGTGCGCGACCACGACCGCCTGCGCCACGTCCGGGTGCTCCAGCAGCGCGGCCTCGACCTCGCCCAGCTCGATCCGGAACCCGCGGATCTTGACCTGGTCGTCGGTGCGGCCGAGATATTCGAGGGAGCTGGACGGTGCCCGATCGTCGGCTCCGCCGACGGCTACCCACCGCACCCGGTCGCCCGTCCGGTACATGCGCGACCCGGGCTCGCCGTGCGGGTCCGCGAGGAACCGCTGCGCGGTCAGGCCCGGTCGGCCCGAGTAGCCGCGCGCCACCTGCGGGCCCGCGAGGAACAGCTCGCCCGGCACGCCCACCGGCACGGGCCGCAGGTCCTCGTCCAGCACGCGCGCCACGAGGTTGCGCAGCGGGCGGCCGATCAGCGCCCGGTCACCGGTCACCCGCGTGGCGACCGAGTCGACGGTCACCTCGGTGGGGCCGTAGTAGTTGAACGCGGTGGTCGGCGCGTCGGCCAGCTCCCGCCACAGCGCCGGCGGCAGCGCCTCGCCGCCCAGCGACAGCACCTTCGGCCGGTGCCCGCCGTCGAGCAGCCCGGCGGGCAGCAGCTGCCCCGCGTACGACGGGGTCAGGTCCATGAAGTCGATCCGGCGCGCCCGGACGTACTCGACCAGGGCGTCCGGCTCCAGCCGCACGTCGTCGGCGATCACGTGCAGCTCGTGGCCCGCCGCCATCAGCAGCGGACCCTCCCACGAGGTGTCGAACGAGAACACCGCGGTGAGCGCGACCCGCAGGCGGCCGAACCCGCCGAACGCGTCGCGGTGGTTGTGGAACAGGTTGGCCAGCTGCCGGTGCTCCACCACCACGCCCTTGGGCCTGCCGGTGGAACCGGACGTGTAGATCACGTACGCGGCCTGGTCGGGCCGCACCACCACGTCCGGTCTCGTCGCCGGGCACGCGCCCAGGTCCGGCACCTCGTCCAGCACCAGCACCGGCTTCGCGTCGGCCAGCAGGTACTCGACCCGCTCGCGCGGCAGGTCCCGGTCGACCGGCAGGTACGCCGCGCCCGCCTTGTGCGCGGCCAGGATCGCGACCACGGAGTCGGCCGAGCGCGGCAGCGACACCGCGACGACCCGCTCCGGGCCCGCGCCGTGCGCGAGGAGGTGGTGGGCCAGCCGGTTGGCGCGGGCGTCCACCTCGGCGAAGGTGAGCCGCTCCGCGCCGCACACCAGCGCGGTGGCGCCCGGCGTGCGGGCGGCCTGCGCCTCGAACAGCTCCGGGAACGCGCCGTCCGGGACCTCCATCGGCTCGCCGCGCCCGTCGGGCTCGTCGCCGAGCAGCAGCGGCGCCTCGGCCAGCGGCCGGCCCGGGTCCGCGGTGACGCCCGCCAGCAGCGCCACCAGGTGCCGGGCCATGCGGTCGACGGTCCCCGCGTCGAACAGGTCGGTGCTGTACTCGACCGCGCCGCGCAGCTCGCCGCCGGTCTCGCCGAACTCGAAGGTGAGGTCGCAGGTCGAGGTCAGCAGCGGCAGCCCGACCTCCTCGACCCGCAGGCCGGGCAGCTCCGGCACCTCGTCGCCGGTGTTCTGGAGCAGCACCATGGCGTCGAACAGGGCGTTGCGGCTCGGGTCGCGGTCGGGGCGCACCGCCTCGACCACCCGCTCGAACGGCACGTCCTGGTGCGCGAACCCGTCCCGCACGGTGGTCCGCACCCGCGACAGGAACTCGTCGAAGGACGACCTCAGGTCCACGGTGGACCGCAGCACGACGGTGTTGACGAACAGGCCGACCACGTCGTCCAGCTCGGCCCGGCCGCGCCCGGACACCGCGGTGCCGACCGCGATGTCGTCCTGCCCGGTGTAGCGGGCCAGCAGCGCCTGGGTGGCCGCGACGAGCGCGGTGAACAGGGTGTCGCCGCGCCGCGCGACCAGGGACCTCAACGCCTCCGCGACCGGCGCGGGCACGGTGAACTCGTGCATCGCGCCCGCCGTGCCGCGCACCGCGGCGCGCGGCCGGTCGGTGGGCAGCTCCAGCGGCTGGACCCCGGCCAGCCGTTCCGCCCAGTAGTCGACCGGGGGAGCCTGGTGCCAGGCCGTGTAGTCCACGTACTGCACCGGCGGTGGCGGCAGCTCCCGGCCCGCGTACAGCGCGCCCAGGTCGCGGGCCAGCACGCCGGTGGACCAGCCGTCGGTGACGATGTGGTGCAGGGTCAGCACCAGCACGTGCTCCTCGGCCGCCACCCGCACCAGCCGGACCCGCAGCAGCGGGCCGCGGCGCAGGTCGAACGGCGTGCTCACCTCTTCGTGGAGCACGTCCTCCCACGGCGCGTCCTCGACCACGAGCGGCACCTCGTGCGGCGCGTGCACCACCTGCACGCCGTCGTCGAACGTGGTGCGCAGCGACTCGTGCCGCGCCACCAGGCCGTCGAGCGCGCGGCGCAGCGCGTCGAGGTCCAGCGGGCCGTGCAGGCGCAGGGCCGTCGGCGTGACGTACTCGGTGCTGTTCGGCTCGAACTGGTCCAGGAACCACAGCCGCTTCTGCGCGGGCGACTGGGCGTAGCCGAACGGGGAGTGGCCGGGCGGGGTGTGGACGCCATCGCGCGGGATCACCGGGATGGCGTCCACTCCTGCCCCTCCGGACACCGCGGTGGCGAGCCCGGAAACCGTGGGGTGGTCGAACACGGCGCGCGGCGACAGCTGCACGCCGAACGCCGCGCGCAGCCGCGAGGTCACGCGGATGCTGAGGATCGAGTCGCCGCCCAGGGCGAAGAAGTCGTCCGTCGCGCCGACCCGCTCCAGGCCGAGCACGTCGGCGATCACCCCGGCGACGACGCGCTCCGCCTCGGTGCGGGGCGCGACGTGGTCGCCGGAGAAGTCGGGCTCGGGCAGCGCCTTGCGGTCCAGCTTGCCGCTCGGCGACAGCGGCAGCGCGTCCAGCACCACCACGGCCGAGGGCACCATGTAGTCGGGCAGCGCGCGGGCCAGCACGTCGCGCGCGTCGGTCTCCGGCGCGCCGGTCACGTAGCCGATCAGCCGGTTGCCGCGGACCACCACGGCCGCCTCGCGCACGCCCGGCACGTCGGCCAGCGCCGACTCCACCTCGCCCGGCTCGATGCGGAACCCGCGGATCTTGACCTGGTCGTCGGTGCGGCCCAGGTAGTCCAGGACCCCGTCGGCCGACCACCGCACCCGGTCACCGGTCCGGTACATCCGGGACCCGGGCTCGCCGAACGGGTCGGCCGGGAACCGCTGCGCGGTCAGGCCCGGCCGGTCCAGGTAGCCGCGCGCCACTTGGGCGCCCGCGAGGAACAGCTCGCCCGGCACGCCCGGCGGCACCGGCCGCAGGTCGGCGTCGAGCACGTACGCGGCGAGGTTGTGCAGCGGGCGTCCGATCACGGGCCGGTCGCCGGTGATCGGCGTGGCCACCGAGTCGACGGTGACCTCGGTCGGGCCGTAGTAGTTGAAGCCCCGCACCGGCGACGCGGCGACCTCCTGCCACAGCGCCTCGTCCACGGCCTCGCCGCCGAGCATGAGGGCGCGCAGCCCGCTGCCCAGCAGGCCGGCCCGCACGAGCTGGCGCGCGTAGGTCGGGGTCAGGTCGAGCATCCCGATGCCGTGCTCGGCCACGTACGCCACCAGGGCTTCCGGGTCCAGGCGCAGCTCGTCGTCCACGACGTGCAGCTCGTTCCCGGCGGCCAGGAACAGCAGGCCCTCCCACGAGGTGTCGAAGGAGAACGTGGCGGTGACCGCGAACTTCAGCGGCTCGCCCATCAGGTCGTGCCGGTTGGCGTGGAACAGGTTCGCCAGCTGCCGGTGCTCGACCACGACGCCCTTGGGCGTGCCGGTCGAACCCGAGGTGTAGATGACGTAGGCCGCCTGCTCGGGCCGCACCACGACGTCGGGCGCGGCGTCCGGCAGGCCGGCGGTGTCCGGCAGCTCGTCGAGCACCAGCGCGGGCGCGGCGTCGCGGAGCAGGAAGTCGACGCGCTCGGCGGGCAGCCGCGGGTCGATCGGCAGGTGGACCGCGCCTGCCTTGAGCACGGCCAGCACCGCCACCACCAGGTCGGCCGAGCGGGGCAGCCGCAGCGCGACGACCCGCTCCGGGCCCGCGCCGTGGGCGAGGAGGTGGTGCGCCAGCCGGTTGGCGCGGGCGTCGACCTCGGCGAAGGTCCACGACCGGCCGCGGAACACCAGCGCGGTCGCGTCGGGCGTGCGGCGGGCCTGCTCGGCGAACACCTCCGGGTACAGCGCGGTCGGCGTCTCCAGCGCGGTGCGGTTCCACTCGACCAGCACCTGCCGCCGCTCGTCCTCGGACAGCCACGGCAGGTCGGCGACGCGCGCCGACGGGTCGGCGGCGATCGCGGCCACCAGGTCGCGCAGCCACCCGGCCAGCCGCCGCGCGGTGCCGGCGTCGAACAGCCCGGGGTCGTAGGCCAGGTCCAGGTTGAGCCGGTCGGTCAGCGACGCGGTGAGCGCCAGCGGCAGCGTGGTGTTGTCCACCGCGTCCACCTCGACCACGTGCGGGGCCTCGCCGCCGCGCTCGAACGGGTAGTTCTCGAACACCACGACGCTGTCGAACAGCCGCGCGCCGACCCACGACTGGATCTCGGCCAGCGACGCGTGGTCGAACCGCCGCGACTCGCCCTGCGCGGCCTGGAGGTCGCGCAGCCACGCGCCCACCTCGGCGGTCGGGTCGACCGCGACGCGCGCGGGCACGGTGTTGATCAGCATGCCGACCATCGACTCGACGCCGGGCAGCTCGGCCGGCCGGCCGGACACCGTGGCGCCGAACACCACGTCCGCCTCGCCGGAGGCGCGGGCCAGCAGCAGCGCCCACGCGCCTTGCACGACCGTGTTCACGGTCAGGCCGGCGCGCTGCGCCGCGTCGCCGAGGTCGAGGGAGAACTTCACCGACTCGGTCGCCTCGGCGCGGTGCGCCTGCGCCGGCGGCCGGTCGAACGGCAGCGGCGTCGGGCCGGCCACGTCGGACAGCGCGGCGCGCCAGTGCGCCTCGGCCTCGGCCCGGTCCTGCTCGGCCAGCCACCGCAGGTAGTCGCGGAACGGCCGGCGCGCGGGCAGCCGCGCGGGCTCGCCGGTGGTGATCGCCCGGTACTGCTCCAGCACCTCGCCGAAGACCTGCGCGGTGCTCCAGCCGTCCAGGACCACGTGGTGCGACGACCACACCAGCTCGACCCGGTCGCCGCCCAGCGGCGTGATCCGGACCCGCAGCAGCGGCGGGGCCGACAGGTCGAAGTCGCCCTCCACCGGCCCGAACCGCAGCCGCACGTCCCGGTGCACGACCTGCACCGGCTCGTCCAGGCCCTCCCAGACCACGCTGGAGCGCAGCACGGGCGTGCGGTCGACGACCCGCTGCCACGCCCGCTCCAGCGCGGCGGGGTCGGCGACGCCGTCGAGCACCAGCCGCATCCGGTCCACGTACGCGCCGGGCTCGACCAGGCTGTGGAACACCATGCCCGCCTGGAGCGGGGTGAGCGGGTAGACGTCCTCGACGTCCGGCCCGGCGATCGCGTCCACCTGCGCCTGGGTGAGCGCCGCCAGCGGGAAGTCCGACGGCGTGCGACCCCCGACGCCGGGTTGGGCGCAGTGCGCCACGACCTCGCGCAGCCCGTCGAGCACCCGTTCGGCCAGTCGCCGCACGGTGGCCTCGTCGTGCACCTCGGCGGAGTAGTGCCAGGTCAGCTCCAGCTCGTCGCGCTCGACCAGGCCGATCACGTCGATCAGGTGGCCGCGCGCCCGGCCGGGGTCGACGTCCTCGCCGACCGCGTCGCGCCGCGCCCGGTAGAGGCCGTCGCCCGCCACGTCGAACCGGCCGTGGTAGTTGAACGAGATCTCGGGCAGCCGCGAGCCGCCCAGCGCCTCGTGGCTCAGGCCCTTGTGCGGCACCGCGCGCAGCGCTTCCTTGACCGCCTTGAGCGTGTCGCCCCACCCGGTGCCCGCCCCGTCCGGCCGGACCGGCAGCACCACCGGGAACTGGGTGGTGAACCAGCCGACCGTGCGGGACAGGTCCACGCCCGGCAGCAGCTCCTCGCGGCCGTGGCCCTCCAGCGCCACGCTCACCTCGTCCCGCCCGGTCCACTCGGCCAGGGCGCGGCCGAGCGCGCTCAGCAGCACGTCGTTGACCTGCGTCCGGTAGACCGGCGGCACGGCGGTCAGCAGCGCCTCGGTGGTCTCCCGGTCCAGCCGCACGGACACCGCGCGCACGGAGCCCTCGGTGTTCGCCCCGTCCCGGTCGACGGGCAGCGACTCGGGCTCGGGCAGCGCGTCCCAGTGCGCCCGCGCGCCGTCGAGCGCGCCGGACCGCACGTGCTCGTCCAGCAGGTGCGCCCACTGCGTGAACGGCGTGCCGACCGGCTCCAGGGGCAGGCCCCGGTAGGCCCGCTCCAGGTCGCCGAGCAGGACGCGCCACGACACGCCGTCCATCGCCAGGTGGTGGGCGGTCAGCAGCAGTTCCGGCCGCTCGCCGGGGAAGAACGCGGCGCGCAGCAGCGGCCCGGAGGTGGGGTCCAGGCCCCGCTGGGCCTCGCGGGCCGCGGTCTCCGCGTCGGCGTCGGCCTCGACCCGGAACACGTCGACCCGCTCGGGCGCGACCTCCTGCACCCACCGGCCGTCGACCTCGCGGAACCGCAGCCGCAACGCGTCGTGGTGGGCCAGCACGGCCTGCACGGCGGCCCGCAGCGCGTCCACGTCCGCGCCCGGCTCCAGCTCCACCAGCAGCGTCATCGTGTAGTGCGCCAGCGGCCCGTGCTCGGTGAAGAACCAGCGCTGGATCGGGGTCAGCGGCGCGGGACCGGTGAACACCCGCTCCGCCTCGGCCTCGGCCGCGGTGCCCGCGACCAGCGCCAGCTCCGCCACGGTCTGGTGGCGGAACACGTCGCGCGAGGTCAGGCGCAGCCCGGCCTGCCGGGCCCTGGACACCAGCTGGATGGACAGGATCGAGTCGCCGCCCACCGCGAAGAAGTTGTCCTCGACGCCGATCCGCTCCGCGCCGAGCACCTCGGCCCAGATGCGGGCCAGCTCGGCCTCCACGGGCGTGCGGGGCGCGACGAACTCGCCGTCCCCGGAGGCCTGCGGCGCGGGCAGCGCGGCCTTGTCCAGCTTGCCGTTCGGCGTCAGCGGGATGCGGTCCAGCTCCACGAACGCGGACGGCACCTGGTACTCCGGCAGCGACCGGCGCAGGTGCTCGCGCAGGTTCACCGGGCCGTCGACCACCACGTAGGCGACCAGCCTGGGGTGGCCGTTGTCGGTGCGGGCCACGACGGCGGCCTCGCGCACGTCCGGGTGGCCCAGCAGCGCGGTCTCGACCTCGCCCAGCTCGATCCGGTAGCCGCGGATCTTGACCTGGTCGTCGTTGCGGCCGAGGTAGTCGAGGGTGCCGTCGGCCAGCCAGCGCACCCGGTCACCGGTCTTGTACATGCGGGACCCGGGCTCGCCGTACGGGTCGGCCAGGAACCGGTCGGCGGTCAGGCCGGGCCGGTTGAGGTAGCCCCGGGCGACCTGCGGGCCCGCGACGTACAGCTCGCCCGGCACGCCGACGGGCAGCGGCCGCAGCTCCTCGTCCAGCACCCGCGCGGTCAGGTTGGCCAGCGGGCGGCCGATGACCGGCCGGTCGCCGACCACGGGCGTGGACACCGCGTCGACCGTGGTCTCGGTGGGGCCGTAGAAGTTGTAGGCCCGCGTGTCCGCGCCGGCCAGCTCCTGCCACAGCGCCGCGCCCAGGGCCTCGCCGCCGAGCATCAGCACCTTCGGCTTGTGCTCGCCGTCGAGCAGCCCGGCGGGCAGCAGCTGCCGCACGTAGGAGGGCGTCAGGTCGAGGAAGTCGATGCGGTGCGCCCGCACGTACTCCACCAGCGCGGTCGGCTCCAGCCGCACCTCGTCGACCAGCACGTGCAGCTCGTGGCCCGCCGCCATCAGCAGCGGCCCCTCCCACGAGGTGTCGAACGAGAACACCGCGGACAGCGCCACCCGCATGTGCTCGCGGGCGAAGTCGGTGACGTGGTTGTGGAACAGCTGCACGAGCTGCCGGTGCTCGACCACGACGCCCTTGGGCAGGCCGGTCGAGCCGGAGGTGTAGATGACGTAGGCGGCGTTGGCCGGGCCCACCGGCACCACCGGCCTGGTCGCCGCGCACGCCGACGCGTCGACCGGCTCGTCGATCACCAGCACCGCGCCGGAGTCGCCGAGCAGGTGCGCCCGGCGCGCCTCGGGCAGGCCCGGGTCGACGGGCAGGTACACCGCGCCCGCCTTGAGGATGCCCAGGATGCCGACCACGGCGTCCACGCCGCGCGGCAGCGACAGCGCCACCACCTGCTCGGGCTCGACGCCCTCGGCCACCAGGTGGTGGGCCAGGCGGTTGGCCCGCCGGTCCAGCTCGGCGAAGGTCAGCCGGTCGTCGCCGCACACCAGCGCGGTGGCGTCGGGGGTGAGAGCGGCCTGCGCCTCGAACAGTTCGGGGAACGTGGTGGCGGGCACGTCCAGCTCGCGACCGCGACCGTCCGGCTCGTCGCCGAGCAGCAGCGGCAGCCGGACCACGGGCCGGTGCGGGTCCTCGGTGATCGCGGCCAGCAGGGTGAGCAGGTGCCGGCCCATCCGGTCGACCGTGGCCGCGTCGAACAGCTCCGTGCTGTACTCCACCAGGACGTGCAGGCCCTCGCCGCCCGCGGTGAAGTCGATGCTCAGGTCGAAGTTCGCCTGCTCGCGGGTCAGCGGGTGCTCCTCGACCCGCAGTCCGGGCAGCTCGGGTAACGCCCGCCCGGCGTTCTGGAGCACCACCATGACGTCGAACAGCGGCGTGCGGCTCGGGTCGCGCGGTGCGCCGACGGCCTCCACCACCCGGTCGAAGGGCACGTCGTCGTGCGCGAACGCGTCCAGCGCGGTGCGGTTGACCTGCGCCAGCAGCTCGACGAACGACCGTGAGGTGTCCACAGTGGACCGGATGACCACGGTGCCGACCAGGAAGCCGACCACGCCGGCCAACTCCGACCGGTCCCGGCCGCTGGTCACCGTGCCGACCGCGATGTCGTCCTGCCCGGAGTAGCGGGCCAGCAGCAGCTGGCAGGCCGCCATCAGGGTGGTGAACAGCGTGGTCTCGTTGTCCCTGGCCAGCCGGGCGAGCCGGTCGGCGAGGTCGCGCGGCACGGTCAGCTCGTGGGTGGCGCCCGCGGAGGTCCGCTCGGCCGGTCGCGGCCGGTCGGTGGGCAGCTCCAGCGGCTGGACCCCGGCCAACTGCTCCCGCCAGTACCCGACGTCCACCGGTCTGCCCTGCTGCCACACGGCGTAATCGGCGTACTGCAACCGCGGCGGCGGCAGCTCCTCGCCCCGGTACAGCGCGCCCAGCTCCTCGGCCAGCAGGCCCAGGGACCAGCCGTCCACCACGATGTGGTGCGTGGTCAGCAGCAGCAGGTGGGCGTCGTCGGCCTCGCGCTCCAGCGCCGCCCGGAACAGCGGTCCCCGGCGCAGGTCGAACGGCCGGTCCAGCTCCGCCTTCAGGTCCTCCACCGGCACGACGTCCAGCTCGACGCCGTCGTGCACGACCTGGACCGGACGCCCGTCCACCTGGTCGAACGTCGTGCGCAGCGACTCGTGCCGCCGCACCAGGCCGCGCAGCGCGGCGGTCAGCCGGTCGAGGTCGAGCGCGCCGGTGAGCCGCAGCGCCAGCGCGCTGGTGTACTCGGTGCTGTCGGGCTGGAACTGCGCCAGGAACCACAGCCGCTGCTGACCGGCCGACAGCGGCAGCGGCCGGTCGCGCGGCGCGGGCGGGATCCCGTCGGCGCGCGGCGCGGCGGCCGCCACCTTGCCCGCGAGCCGTTGGCGCAGCTTCTCCCGCAGGTGCTCGGGCAGGGCGGAGATCCGGTCGTCCTTGGACGTGGTCATCTTGGCGGTCACGCTTCCGTGTCGGCGAGGGCTTCGAGGTCCGCCAGCACCAGCTCCTCGACCAGGTCGGCGAGGGCGGCCACGGTGCGGGCGGTGAGGACGTCACGAGGGGACAGGTCGACGTCGAACGCCGCCTTGGTGCGGGAGGTGATGTGCAGGCTGCGGATCGAGTCGCCGCCGAGCGCGAAGAAGCTGTCCTCCACGCCGATCCGCTCGACCCCGAGCACGTCGGCCCAGATGTCGGCGAGGGCGACCTCGGTCTCGGTGCGGGGTGCCACGTAGTCGGTGGAGGTGACCGCGTCGCGCTCGGGCGCGGGGAGCGCGACGCGGTCCAGCTTGCCGTTCGCGGTCAACGGCAGTTTCTCCAGTGCGACGAACGCCGCCGGGACCATGTGGTCGGGCAGGACCCTGGTCGTGTGCTCGCGCAGCTCCGTTGCCGTAGTCGGCTTGTCCGGCACGAAGTACGCCACCAAGCGGTGCTCGTTCACCACTACAACGACCTGGGACACGTGGGGATGCGCCCGCAGGGCCGCTTCGACCTCACCGAGTTCGACCCGGAACCCGCGAACCTTCACCTGTTGGTCCGCTCGGCCCAGGTAGTCGAGCTTCCCATCACCCCAGCGGGCGAGGTCGCCGCTGCGGTACATGCGCTCGCCGGGCTCGCCGAACGGGTTGGCGACGAACCGCGAGGCGGTCAGGCCGGGCCGGTTGAGGTAGCCCCGGGCCAGGCCCGCGCCGGCCACGTACATCTCGCCGACCACGCCGGGCGGAACCGGTTTCAGGTCTTCGTCGAGCACGTAGACGCGGAGGTCGGGGATGGGGACGCCGATGGTGCCGTCGGCGTGGGTCCAGGTGACGTGGACGGTGGTCTCGGTGATGCCGTACATGTTGATCAACGCGCCGGGCCCGCGCCACGACTCCACCTTGCGCACGTCCAGCGCCTCGCCGCCGAAGACCACGTACCGCACCGACGGCAGCTCGGGAGCCTCGGCCAGCAGCTGGTAGAACGCCGACGGCGTCTGGTTGAGCACGGTCACGCCCTCGTCGACGACCAGGCGCGCGAAGTCCCGCGGCGAGCGGGTGACCTCGAACGGCACCACGACGAGCCGCCCGCCGTGGAGCAGCGGTCCCCACAGCTCCCAGACGGAGAAGTCGAAGGCGTAGCTGTGGAACAGGGTCCACACGTCGTCCGGGCCGAAGCCGAACCACTGGTCCGTCCGGGTCAACAGGCGCACGACGTTGGCGTGGGGGATGACCACGCCCTTGGGCTTGCCGGTCGAACCCGACGTGTAGATCACGTAGGCGGTGTTCTCCGGGTGCAGCGGCACGTCCGGCGCGGTGGCGGGCAGCCCGGTGAGGTCCGGCAGCGCGTCCAGCGTCAGGACCGGCCGCGAGTCCTCGATGACGTAGGCGACGCGGTCGGCGGGGTAGTCGGGGTCGATCGGCAGGTATGCCGCGCCCGACTTGAGCACGCCCAGCACCGCGACGACCAGGTCGAGGGAGCGCGGGAACTTGAGCGCCACCAGGGTTTCCGGTCCGGCGCCGGCGGCCACGAGGTGGTGGGCGAGCCGGTTGGCCCGCTCGTCCAGCTCCCGGTAGCTCAGCGTCTCACCGGCGCAGGTCACGGCGGGCGCGTCGGGCGCGAGCGCGGCCTGGGAGGCGAACAGCGACGGGATGGTGTCGTCCACGGCCCCGTCCGCCGTGCCGTTCCAGTCGACGAGCACCTGGCGCACCTCGGCGTCGGACAGCCACGGCACCTCGGCCACCGGCCGGTCCGGGTCCGCGACCAGCTCCACCAGCAGGGTCCGCAGCCGCCGCGCCAGCCGCTCGACGGTCGCCACGTCGAACATCGCCGGCTCGTAGCCCAGCAGGACGCCCAGCCGCTCCTCCGGGTAGACCGTGGCGCTGAGCGGGAAGCTGGTGCTCTCCACCGCGGACAGCTCGCGCAGGCCCATGCCCTCGGCCAGGTCGGCCGGGTAGTTCTCGAACACCACCACGCTGTCGAACAGGTTCGTGCCGCGCTCCACCCCGCTCCACGCCTGGAGCGAGGTCAGCGGCACGTGCTCGAACCGCCGCGACTCGACCTGGGCGTCCTGGAGGTCGCGCAGCCACGCCGCGACGGGGGCCGCGCCGTCCACCACGACCCGGACCGGCAGGGTGTTGATGAAGATGCCGGTGATGTCGTCCACGCCGGGCAGGTCGGCGGGCCGGCCGGAGACCGTCGCGCCGAAGCACACGTCGCGCCGCCCGCCGGAGCGGGCCAGCAGCAGCGCCCACGCGGCCTGCACGATCGCGCTCGGCGTGACGCGGTGCTCGCGGGCGAACCCGTACAGCCGCGCCGACTCCTCCACGGTCAGCTCCAACGGGAGCCGCCGCGACGACGTGCCGTGCTCGGCGGGGCGGTCGGCGGGCAGCGGCGTCGGCGAGTCGAAGTCGCCCAGCGCGCGCCGCCAGTGCGCCTCGGCCGCCGCGCCGTCCTGCTCGGCGAGCCACGCCACGTAGTCGCGGAACGGGCGGCGCTCGGGCAGCTCGCCCCGGTCGAGCACGTCGGACAGCACGTGGAAGACGCTCCAGCCGTCCAGCAGCACGTGGTGGAAGGTCCACAGCACCTGCACGGTGGTCGGCGACAGCCGGGCGACGGTCAGCCGCATCAGCGGCGCGACGGCCAGGTCGAGGCCCCGTTCGCGGTCCTCCGCCAGCAGCTCGCGCAGCCGCCCGGCGCGACCGGCCTCGTCGAGGCCGCTCCAGTCCAGGAACGCGACCGGCACCTCGGCGCGCTCGTGCACCACCTGGAGCGGTTCGGCCACGCCCTCCCACAGCACGCTCGACCGCAGCGCCGGTGTCCGGTCGACCACCCGCTGCCAGGCGCCGGCGAACGCGGCCGAGTCGGTCACCCCGTCCACCACGAACGTGGTCTGCTGGAAGTAGACGCCCTTCTCGCCGAGGCCGTGGAACACCATGCCGGCCTGCATCGGGGTCAGCGGGTAGGCGTCCTCGCCGTCGATCCGGTCCACCTGCTCCTGGGTGAGCCGCGCCAGCGGGAAGTCGCTCGGCGTGCGACCGCCCGCGCCCGGCTCGGCGCAGTGCGCCGCGATGCCGCGCAGCGCGGCGGCGAACCCGTCGGCCAGGGACCGGACGGTGGCCTCGTCGTGGGCCTGGTCGCTGTAGAAGAAGGTGAACTCCAGGCGGTCGCCGCGCACCTGGCCGACCACGTCCAGCAGGTGCGGGCGCGGCGCGGCCGGGTCGGCGGACAGCTCGAGGTCGCGCTGGTCCTCGGCGAACCGACCCAGGTAGTTGAAGCTCACGTCCGGGTCGCAGGCGGGCGCGGTGCGGGCCAGGTGGCGCAGCGCGCCGTAGCCGATGCCGCGCCGGGGCACCGCGCGGAGCTGCTCCTTCACCGACTTCAGCGCCGCGCCCCAACCACTGGTGGGCACGTCCAGCGCCACCGGGAAGACCGTGGTGAACCAACCGACCGTGCGGGACAGGTCCACGTCGGCGAACAGCTCCTCGCGGCCGTGGCCCTCCAGGTCCAGCACGACGCGGTCGCGGCCGGTCCAGTCGGCCAGCGCGCGGCCGAGCGCGGTCAGCAGCACGTCGTTGACCTGCGTCCGGTACACCGGCGGCACGTCGCGCAGCAGCGCCGCGGTCTCCTCGGCGGTGAACCGCACGGCGACCTCGCGCTGCGAGCCGACGGTGTTGGGCCCCCGCCGGTCGCGGGGCACGGCGGTCGGGGTCCCCGCCACCGCGCCCCAGTGCGCCAGCTCGTCGTCGAACCCGCTCGTGGCGTGCTCGGCGAGCCTGGCCGCCCAGTCGCGGAAGGAGGTCGTCTTCCGCCCGAGGTGGACCTTGCGGCCCTCGCGGGCCTGGCGGTACGCCGTGGCCAGGTCCTCCACCAGCACCCGCCAGGACACGCCGTCGACCACGAGGTGGTGCGCGGTGAGCCGGACCGACCGGTCGCCGACCACCTCGGCGCGCAGCAGCGGGCCCGTGGCGAGGTCGAAGCGGTCCAGGGCGAGCGGGTCGACGTCACCGACCGGCGCGACGACCTGGAGGTCGCCCTCGAACCCGGTGCGCAGCGCGTCGTGGTGCGCGACCAGCGCCCGGAGCGCCGTGCGCAGGGACGGCACGTGCAGCTCGTCGAGGTCCACCACCACGGACTGGTCGAAGTGCTCGGGCCGCACGGTGTGGCCGTGCAGGAACCAGCGCTGGATCGGGGTGAGCGGCGCGTCGCCGGTGACCGGGCCCTGGTCCGCGGTGGGCGGCAGGTCGCGGGTCACGTGCGGCGCGATCGCGGCGATGGTCTGGTGGGCGAAGATGTCCCGCGAGGTGAGCACCAGGCCCGCCCGCCGGGCGCGGGTGACCACCTGGATGCCCAGGATCGAGTCGCCGCCCAGGGCGAAGAAGTTGTCCCGCACGCCGACCCGGGCCGCGCCCAGCACCTCGGCGAACACGTCCGCCAGCACCGCCTCGACCGGCGTGCGCGGCGCGACGTAGCGCACCTCGGCGCGTTCCGCGGGCGGCGCGGGCAGGTCGTCCCGGTCGAGCCGGTTGAGCCCGACGAACGCGGTGGGCACGGCGTGCGCGGGCAGCACCTGCTCCAGGAAACCGCGCAGCACGGCCGGGTTCACCGCGGGCACGGTGTAGGCGACCAGCCGCCGGTCGACCAGGGCCACGGCCGCGTCGAGCACGTCGTCGTGCTCCCTCAGCACGCGCTCCACCTCGCCGAGGTCGACGCGCAGGCCGCGCACGCGGACCGAGCCGTCCCCCGGGCCGTCCAGGTCCAGGTCGGCCAGCTCGGCCAGGCCGCGCAGCGGGCGGTCCGGGTCCTCGACCACCAGGCGCAGCAGGGTCTCCAGGTCCGCGCCCAGGGCCTCGACGGTCGCCGTGTCGAACAGGTCGGTGCTGTGCTCCAGGGTCAGCGCCAGCGAGCCGTCCTCGCGCGGCCAGAACTCCACCACCAGGTCGAACCGCGCCACCGGGCGCGGCAGGTCGTGCTCGGCGACGGTCAGCTCGCCGAACCGGCCGTCGCGCACCAGCGGCTGCTGGAGCGCCACCACGGCCTGCACCAGCGGCGTGCGGCCGGGGTCCGGGTCGAGCCGCAGCTCCTCGACGACCCGGTCGAAGGGCACGTCGTCGTGCGCGAACGCGTCCAGCGCGGTGCCGCGCACCTGGTCCAGGAACCCGGTGAACGGCAGGTCCGGGTCCACCCACGAGCGCAGCACCAGGGTGCGGACGAAGAACCCGACCGCGCGCTCCAGGTCCGCGCGGTCCCGGCCGGAGCTGACCGTGCCGACCGCGATGTCCCGCTGCCGGGAGCGCGCGGACAGCAGCACCTGCACCGCGGCGGTGAGGGTCATGAACAGCGTCGCGTCGTGGGCCCGGCCGACGCCCGCGAGGCGGTCGACCAGCTCCCGGTCCAGGGGGCGGCGCACGACCGCGCCGCGGGTGGTGCGCAGCGGCGGGCGGGGCCGGTCGGTGGGCAGGTCCAGCGCCTCGACGCCGGCCAGCCGGTCGCGCCACCAGGCCACGTCGCCGTCGGGGTTGCCCCGGTCCCACACCGCGAAGTCCGGGTACTGCACGGCCGGGTCCGCGGGCCGCCCGCCCGCGTACAGCTCGGCCAGCTCCTCCACCAGCACCTGCACCGACCAGCCGTCGGTGACGATGTGGTGCTGCGCCAGGACCAGCAGGTGCTCGTCGGGGCCCAGCGGCGCGAGCACGGCCCGCGTGAGGGGCCCGCGGCGCAGGTCGAACGGCTCGTCCAGGCCGAGTTCGCCCTGGTCGGGGTCCGCGGTCGGGGTCGGCAGCACGCGCAGCGGGATCGTGCCGCCGGGCGCGACGACCTGCACCGGCTCGTCGCCCACCACGTCGAAGGTGGTGCGCAGGGCGTCGTGCCGGTCGACCAGCGCGTCCAGGGCGGCGGCCAGGCGCGGCACGTCCAGCGGCCCGGTCAGCCTCAGGCCCACCGCGGTGTTCTGCTCGGCGGTGCCGTCGAGCGAGAACAGCCGCCGCTGGGCCGGCGACAGCGGCAGGGGTTCGCCGCGCGGCGCCCGGGGGATGGGCGCGCACCGGTCCACGGGCAGCGCCCGCGCCAGCTCGGCGACCGTGCGGTGGTCGAACATCGCCCGCACCGGCAGCCCGCCCAGCCGCGACAGCGCGCGCACGGCCAGGATCGAGTCGCCGCCCAGGGCGAAGAAGTCGTCGTGCGCGCCGACCAGCGGCACGCCCAGCACCTCCGACCACACCTCCGCGACGCGCCGCTCGGCCGGGGTGCGCGGCTCGGCGTGGCCCCTGCCCGGGTGGCCCGCGGGCGCCTCGCCGACGACGGGCGCGGGCAGCGCGCCGCGGTCCAGCTTGCCGTTGGGGCTCATCGGGAACGCGTCCAGCGCGACGAACGCGGACGGCACCAGGTAGTCGGGCAGGCTCGCGGCCAGGTGCTCGCGCAGCCCCTCCGTCGCGCCGACGACGTAGGCCACGAGCCGCTTGGGCTCGTCCCGGGCGACCACCAGCGCCTGCTCGACGGCCGGGTGCTCGCGCAGCAGCGCCTCGATCTCGCCGGGCTCGACCCGGAAGCCGCGGATCTTGACCTGGTGGTCGGCGCGGCCGACGAACTCCAGCTGCCCGTCCTCGCGGGTGCGCACCACGTCGCCGGTCCGGTACATGCGGGCGCCCGGCGCGCCGAACGGGTCGGCCACGAACCGCTGCGCGGTCAGCCCGGCCCGGCCCAGGTAACCGCGGGCCAGGCCGAGGCCCGTGACGTACAGCTCGCCCTCGGCGGCGGGTCTGAGGTCGTCGTCCAGCACGCGCACCTCGGTGCCCGGGACGGGCCTGCCGATCGGGGGCGTGCCGCCGGGGGTCAGCGGCTCGCTCCACGAGGTGACCACGGTGGACTCGGTCGGCCCGTAGGCGTTGATCATGCGGCGGCCCGGCGCCCACCGCTCCACCAGGTCGGGCGAGCACGCGTCGCCGCCGACGATCAGCGTGCGGAAGGTCGGCAGCGGCACGTCCGGCACGGTCGCCATGGCCACCGGCGGGATGAGCGCGTGCGTGACGCCGAACGCGTCGACCACCTCGGCCAGCTGCTCGCCCAGCAGCGGCCCCGGCGGCGGCACGACCAGCGCCGCGCCCGCCGGCAGGGCCATGCACAGCTCCAGCACCGACGCGTCGAAGCTCGGTGAGGAGAACTGGAGCACCCGGTCGCCGGGCCGCACGTCGAAGTGCCCGATCTCGGCCTCGGCGAACGCGGGCAGGCCGCGGTGGGTGACCACCACGCCCTTGGGGCGGCCGGTCGACCCGGACGTGTAGATCACGTACGCCGGGTCGTCCGGCCGGATGTCCACCTCGGGCGCGGTGCTCGGCTGGTCGGCGGTGTCCAGCGGCCCGTCCAGCACCAGCAGCGGGTCCGCGTCGGCGATCATGAAGGCGATCCGCTCGGCCGGGTAGGCCGGGTCGATCGGCAGGTAGGCCGCGCCCGCCTTCAGCACGGCCAGCCGCGCCACCACGATCTCCACCGATCGCGGCATGGCCAGCGCCACGACCCGTTCCCGACGCGCGCCCTCGGCGATGAGCAGGTGGGCGAGCCGGTTGGCCCGCTCGTCCAGCTCCCGGTAGGTCACCGCCCCCTCGGCCGACACCACTGCCGCCGCGTCGGGTGTGCGCAAGGCCTGCGCGGCCACCATTGCCGGCAGGTTTTGGGCGTGCGTCATCGCGAGAAGTGCCTTTCTGGTCAAACGGGCGCGCAGTACCCGCTTCTATGAGGGCCTAAACGTGATTTTCAGACCATTTCCGAGATGTGCTTGCGAGCCAGTCGGCCGCCGATCTGGATCCACTGGATGCTGCCGTCGCCGGGGTCCCGCAGGAAACGCCCGGTCTGGTTGGTGTCGCCCGTGTCGGAATCCCGCATGGCGAACACCAGGCCGTCGAACAAGGACAGGTCGGCGAACGGCTCGCCGTCCACGGTGAGCGCCAGCCGCTCCCGGTCCACGGCCCGCACGGCGTATTCGACGTCCCCGTTGCGGAAGCTGCCCGTGCAGCCCCGGGGCGGCGGGATGCGGTGGTTCAGGTTGCGCATTCCGTCGTAATCGCCCACCGGCAGACCGGCGTCGGCCAATTCCGGGACCAGGTCGCGCCACAGGGCGAAGCCGCTGCTCGCGTCGGTGGTCAGGGCCACCGCGGTGCCGTCCTCGGGGTTGATCCGCAGGTGGCAGGAGGTGCCGTCGGCGGTGCCGTCGTGGCCCACCCAGCGCACCCCGTCCCGCTGGAACAGCGCGAGCCCGAGGCCCCACCCGTCGGCCATGCCGAACGGCTCGGCGTGCCGCACGGGCGCGCGCATCAGTTCGAGTTCGTCGGGGTCGATCAGGTGTGGCGCGGCGCCGCCCAGCATGCGGCCGAAGGTCACCAGGTCGGTCGCGCTGACCGCCAGGGCGCCCGCCGGCGCGTCGACCAGGGCCAGCGACTGCTCGACCGGGACCGCGCGACCCGTGCCCGCGTTCACGGCGTGGCCGGGGGCGACGCCGGCGCCGGCGCCCGGGCCGGCGGTGAACCGCGGCCGGATGCCCAGCGGGCGGAGCAGGACCGCGTCCACGGCCTCCCACCAGGACATGCCGGTAGCCACCTCGATGAGGTGGCCGACCAGGGAGTAGCCGATGTTGGAGTAGGAGAAGCCCTCGCCGGGCGGGTGCAGCAGGTCCAGGTCGCGGACCGCCTGCTCCACGTGGCGGCGCAGCGAGGTGGTGCGCACGTCCTCCGGGTCCGACGGCAGGCCGCCGGTGTGGCTGAGGAGGTGGCGGAGGGTCAGCTCGTCCTCCACCGAGGGGAGGTGGTCGGACAGCGGCGCGTCGAGGTCGAGGTCGCCGTCGGAGACCAGGGCCATGGCGACGGTCGCGGTGAACGTCTTGGTGATGGAGCCGACGGGAACCGCCGCGTCGCCGGGCAGGCCGACCTCGTGGGTCCAGGTCCGGCCGGCGCGGTGCACGGCGAACTGGAGGCCGGGCACGCCGTGGGCACGGGCGAGTGCCGCTAATCGAGCGGAGATCTTCTGGGTGTCCATCCTGATCCTCTGAGAATGAGCCAGGCCGGCTGCAGACCCAACGTTGACTGTCGTTACCGGATCGTCGCGACCGCCGAACGGAGCATTTACGTAAATGTCGCGGGTAATTTCGCCGCCGGGTAACAGCACGTTCGGTGAAGTGTTGTGCGTTTCACTCGATCGGTCGGTTTGGACTGGCCAGTCTCGTAAAGGAAGCCCAGTATGCGAGGGTTATTCGCAGTCGCGTGGCAACGGTTGCAGGGGGCGTAAGCTGTCCACCCAGCGGGCACGTGAAGTTCATTCTGCCCTAATTGGACTGCTTCTCCAAAAAATTCTCCCGAGGGCCGTAACCACGTCCCGGAAGCGTCGTTTGTGGCTACCGCCCCGTAGCGTTGAACACGTCGGTCGCGGTGCGTGTTCGAAATGTACCGGCGCGTCACGGGGCGCGGGCGTCAGTCGTCCCGCTGGACCTCCAGGTGCAGCGCCTCCATGCGGGCGTCCAACTCGGCCGCGATGGCGGCGGTGTTGGTCAGCTCCTCCACGAAGCCGGCGGGCACCTGGTCGTCGTACTTGTAGTACAGCTTGTGCTCCAGCGTGGCCCAGAAGTCCATGGCGATGGTCCGCAGCTGCACCTCGACCTTGACGTGCTCCACCCGGTCGGACAAGAACACCGGGATGCGCACGATCAGGTGCAGGCTGCGGTAGCCGTTGGGCTTGGGCTCGGCGACGTAGTCCTTCGTCCTGAGGATCTCCAGGTCGCTCTGGCGGGCCAGCATGTCGCGCACCCGGTACACGTCGGAGACGAAGGGGCAGACCACGCGCACGCCCGCCACGTCGTCCAGGTGCTCGGCGGCCAGCGCCAGGTCGGCGGGCAGGCCCTTGCGCCGGAGCTTGTCCAGGATCGCGTCGGGCCGCTTGACGCGCTGGGTGACGTGCTCGATGGGGTCGTGGCGGTGGACGAGGTCGAACTCCTCGCTGAGGATGCGGAGCTTCGTCATGAGCTCCTCGACCGCGAACTTGTGCACCACCAGAGACCGCCGCAGCAAGTCGTCCGCCACGCCGACGTCCATGATCCCCAGGGTACCGCCGTCCGGGTTCGGTAAGATGCGGATCGTGAACACCCACTGGCATGTGGTCCTGCCCCCGCCGTGCTCCTGACCGGGCGCGCCACCACCGGCTGATCTTCACCGGCTGACCACCACCGGCTGATCCTTACCGGCTGATCTTCACCAGTTGGTCTCCACCGGTTGGTCTTCACCACCGGCACCTGCTCGGCAGTGCCGCGCCCGTTCGCGCCCACCTACCCGGTCTTCCCGCGAACGGAGATCCCGTTGTCGACCCTTGCCGTACGAGCACGTCCTCGTTTCACCACCGGCCCGCTGCCGATCCTGGCGGCGTGCCTGCTGTGGGGCACCACAGGCACCGCCAGTTCCTTCGCACCGGCCTCGGCGCCCGCCGCGGCCGTCGGCGCGGCCGGCCTGGTGCTCGGCGGGCTGCTGCTGTTCCTGACCGCGCGCGGCGCGCGATCGGTGCTGCGCACCGCGGACCGGCGGCTGCTGCTGCTCGGCGCGGTGACCGTGGCGGGCTACGTGCTGGCGTTCTACCCGGCGGTGGAGCGCACCGGTGTGGCGGTGGCCACCACCGTGGCGCTGGCGACCGCGCCGATCGTGCTGGGCGTGCGCACGCGCCCCCTGCTCACGTCGACCGCCGTCGCCGGCTGCGCGGCGCTCGTGCTGGGCGGCGGCGGCGCGCACGTAGACCTGGTCGGCGTGGCGCTGGCACTCGTGGCGGGCCTGTCCTACGCCGCGTACTCGGTGGTCTGCGCGCACCTGATCGGCCTGGGCCACCCGTCCCGGGCCGTGGTGGGCACGGTGTTCGGCGGCGCGTCCCTGCTCACAGCGCCGCTGCTGTGGTGGCTGGGCACGGGCTGGCTCGCCACCCCGGCGGGCCTGGGGGTGACGGCCCACCTGGCGCTGTTCACCACGTTCCTGGCCTACCTGCTGTTCGGCCTAGGCCTGCGGCACACCAGCGCCGCCACCGCGACGACCCTCACCCTGGCCGAACCCGCCGTGGCGGCCGTCCTGGGCGTGGTGGTCCTCCACGAACGCCTGCCACTGGCCTCCTGGTGCGGCCTGGCAGTCCTAACCCTGGCCCTGACAGCCCTAACCCGCCCCTGACCCCGCGAGTCGTACGTCCAGACCCACCGCGTCGTACGTCCAGGACCCCCGAGTTCAACGTTCAGGCTCGGCTCGACACCGCCGGCAGGTGGTGTGGCCTGACCCGAACGCGCAACTCACCTGTCCTGGACGTACGACACGCGGGTCTTGGACGTACGACTCGCGCGTCTTGTGGGTACGACTCGCGCGGGGTCAGTCGGTGCGGGCGCCGCCGCCCAGGCCGTAGAGGATGCGCTGGATGACCTCCGGGTCCACGTCCGGCTCGTCGCCCATCTGCTCGGCGGCGGGGGAGCGGCGCGGCTCGCGGCGCGGCAGCGGCACGGCCGAGGCGTCCATGCCCGACGGCAGCGGCAGCTCGCACCACGCCAGGTGGCCGCCCGCGGTGAGGTCGACCAGGCCCGCGCGCCCGCTCGCCAGCTCCGGCGGCAGCGCGACGCGGTTGCCCTCGACCTCCACCACCAGGTGGCTGCCCGACAGCCGCAGCCGGATCAGCAGGAAGCCCGGGGCGCGCCGGTCGGCGATCTCGACGGCCGCGCCGACCAGGCGGCGCACGGTCTGGGCGGCCTCGTCCTGCATGGCCCGCAGGCGCCACTCGCCCAGCGAGAAGCGCACGAACATGTCCGCGACGTTCACCGCGGTAGGCAGCGCGACGAGCCGAAGGTCGTCGACCTGTTCGGTTTTGGCGTTCACGCGGGTCCCTCCTCGCCTGCGTCCGGCGCGTGTTGCGCCAGATGGTGCCATGACGGCGTCCGTTGTCACCCACGTGGTCTACGACTGTGAGCGGACTGTGTCCAACTCCGGCTTCAAGACCTACTACGGGTGAACACGTGGCCCGGTTCACGTGCGGTCGTCGCGTCGAGGGACCGTATCGAAATGACTCTGCGGGGGGAACAGCGCCCCGATCGTGCAGACCTGGGTGCGCCAAGGCGCTCTGATCGTGCCGACCCGGCTGTGCCGAGGCGCTCTGATCGTGCCGACCCGGCTGTGCCGAGGCGCCCCGATCGTGCAGAACCGGTTGCGCCGAGGCGCCCCGATCGTGCAGAACCGGTTGCGCCGAGGGCCCGCCGGGTGCTCCGGCGGGCCCTCGGTTCACGCAGGGTTCAGCGGGGGTTCAGCCCTGCTTGGTGGCCTCGATCTCCAGCAGGATGGTGATCTTGTCGCCGACCACGGCGCCGGCCGGGCCGCCGGTCACGCCGAACTCCTTGCGGCTGATCTCGGTGGAGGCGGAGAAGCCCGCGACCTTGGCGCCCTCGAACCCGTCGCCGAAGCCGTTCACCTCCAGCTCCAGCGCCACGGCCTTGGTCACGCCGTGGAAGGACAGCTCGCCGTCCACCAGGAAGCCCTCGCCGTGCGCGCGCACGCCGGTGGAGGTGAAGGTCAGCTCCGGGTACTTCTCGACGTCCAGGAAGTCCTCGCCCCTGACGTGGGCGTCGCGCTGCTCGTTGCGCGTGTCGATCGACTTGGTGTCGATCTTGGCCGTGACCGTGGACTCCAGCGGGTTCTCGGCGGTCACGATGGTGCCCTCGAACGTGCCGAAGTGGCCGCGGACCTTGGACACACCCAGGTGGCGGACGACGAACGAGACGTCGGAGTGCACGGGGTCGATGGCCCACGTGCCGACGAGGTAGCCGGGGATCTGGGTCGAGGTCATGGTCGGTCCCTTGTGTCGATTGTCTTGGTTGAACTCTCAACAGAACATAGCGCATCCTGGTTGAGGGTTCAACAACAACCTATGATGGGGAACCATGAGCGAAGTGCGGTGGTTGAGCGCCGAGGAGCAACAGGTCTGGCGTGGCTTCATGACCGCCGTGACCAAGTTCACCGAGCACCTGGACCGGCAGCTCCAGCGGGACTCCGGGATGCCCATGGCCTACTACGAGATCCTGGTCGCGCTGTCCGAGGCGCCGGACCGCGCCCTGCGCATGAGCGAGCTGGCCGCGGTCTGCCACTCCTCGCGGTCGCGGCTGTCCCACGCGGTGGCCCGGCTGGAGAAGGAGGGCTGGGTCGAGCGGCGGGCCTGCGCGTCGGACCGGCGCGGGTCGATCGCCGCCCTCACCGGCCCCGGCCACACCGCACTGGAGTCGGCGGCCCCCGGCCACGTCACCGCGGTGCGCGAGCACCTGTTCGACGTGCTGACGCCCGAGCAGCTGCGCGTGCTGGCCGAGATCAGCCACGCGGTGGACTCCGGCCTGACCGTCGAGTGCGCCAAGGCGCGTGAGGAGCTGGCCGAGTTCTAGGGGCCGAAGGCCGGCCACTGAGCGGTGCGCGCCGAGCCGTATGCGCCGAGCCGTATGCGCTGGAGCGTATGCGCTGAGCCGTATGCGCCGCGCGGCACGTGCTGCGCTGCACGCACCACGGCCACCGCCGCACCGACTGCCGAGCCGGGCCGCCGAACCACGCCACCAACCGCCGGATCTGGCCGTCAACCGGGCTGCCGACCGTCGAACCTGGCCACCAGGCGGCCCGTCGAACTCCGAACCGGGCTGCCGTGCGTGATCGAACCACGACGTGGCCGAACTGCCGACGCGTGACCGGAACTACCGCGACCGGGGGATGTCCGCGTCCGATGTGGACGCATCCGGTCCAGCAGTCCATGAGCCGACCGGAGCAGGTCCACCTGTCGAGCCCGGGACGTCACGTCCTCCCATTGGCACCCGCCGGGTGTTGCCGAAGCCGGGGACCCTCGCCCGCCGCGCGCTCGACGCCTGCCGGCGCGGATCGGCGAGCCACAGCGCCGCCGCTCTCATCTCTGCTCCGCTTCGGGCGTTGGTCCGGGCTCGACCTCTCGTCTCGCAGCGATCTTGTGGTCGAGGTCCACTTCGGACTGCGGGGTCCACGTGAGCACCGCCGCCGGCGCCGTGCGCAGCGCCACCCCGTCGTGGGAATCGCTGCTCGCGCGACTTCCTCGGGCGCCACACGATGATCGAGATCAATTCGACGTGGTTGCGACGGCGGTGCGGAGGGCTTGCCATCACGGTCCGCGCAGGTGCCCTCCCGCGACAGTCACAGCCCGTGATCGGATCATCGGATGAGTGAGTTTCTTTGCGAAACTCGTGGTTATCATGCGCAGATGCTTCGACGCACGTACGACGGCCAGGTCTGTTCGATTGCCCGTTCGCTGGAAGTGGTCGGCGAGCGGTGGACGTTGTTGATCGTGCGCGACGCCTTCCACGGCGTGACCCGGTTCGACGGTTTCCTGAACCGCTTGCCGATCGCGCGCAACGTGCTCAGCGACCGCCTCAACGGCCTGGTCGACCACGGCGTGATGGAGCGCGTGCCGTACCAGGACCGGCCACCGCGCCACGAGTACCGGCTGACAGCCAAGGGGCGACGACTCGCCCCGGTGCTGTTGGCGCTGATGGAGTGGGGCGACCACTACCTGGCGGGTGAAGCGGGGCCGCCGAGCGTGGCCGAGCACAACGACTGCGGTGGTCGCATCGACGTCCGCCTGGTGTGCGCCTGCTGCGGCCAGGACGTCGAGCGCGCCGACATGACCGTCCACCGTTCCGGTGATCACCAGACCGGTTGAGCCCCGGTGCCGATAAGGGCTCCAGGTGTCGGTCGGCTCCAGGTGTCGGTCGGCTCCAGGTGTCGGTCGGCTCCAGGTGTCGGTCGGCTCCAGGTGTCGGTCGGCTCCAGGTGTCGGCCGGCCCCAGGGATCAGTCGGCTCCAGGTGCCGGTTGAGGTCAGGTGTCGGTCGGGATCAGGCCCGCCTCGTGGGCGGCGATCGCCGCCTGGACGCGGTTGCGCAGGTCCAGCCGCTTGAGGATCGAGCTGACGTAGACCTTCACGGTTCCTTCCACGACGTGGATCCGGACGGCGATCTCGCTGTTGGACAGCCCCGCCCCGACCAGGCCCAGCACCTCCCGCTCCCGCTCGGTCAGCACCGCCACCCGATCCGCCGCCCGCAGCCGGGGGCCGACGCCGGACAGGTGGTCCACCACCCGCCTGGCGACCAGCGGTGACAGGTAGGCCGCGCCGGCGGCCACCGCCCGCACGCCCGCGATCAGCTCGTGCGGGTCGCCGGTCTTCAGCACGAAACCGCTCGCGCCCTCGCCGAGCGCCCTGGAGATGTAGGAGTCCTCGGCGAACGTGGTGAGGATCAACGTCGCCGTGCCCTCGGCGACCCGCCGGATCTCCGCCGCCGCGTCGAGGCCGGACAGTTGCGGCATCCGGATGTCCAGGACCGCGACGTCCGGTCGGTGCCTCAGCACGAGGTCCACCGCCGACCGCCCGTTGTCGGCCTCCGCCACCACCTCCACGTCGTCCGCCGAGGCGAGCACCGCCCGGACCCCGACGCGCACGATCGCCTCGTCGTCGGCGAGCACCACCTTGATCATGTCCGGCATCCTGCCTCACGGGTCGCGGATGAGCAGGTCCTTGGCCACCAGCGCGCCGTCGCGGAAGCACAAGCGGTACCGGTCGTGGCGGTGCTCGTCGAACGGGTTCGGGTGCGTGCTGTAGAGGCGGCACACCGACCCTCCCGGCCTGTCACCGCCGGTGTCCTCGGCACGCGTCCGGCCCGGCAGCAGCGCGGCGACCTCCGCCTCGGCCTGCCCGATCCGCAGCTCGGCGAACCGTTCGGGGGACAGCGTCGAACCCGCCGCGTCGTACACCCGGTACCCGAGCACGCCGAGCACCGCCACCGACGTCACCCCGACCGCGAGCCGCACGGCGCGACGCGTGTCCATCCGAGCCCGCACCTGCGCCCGCAGCCGCAGGACCTGCGTCATCGCGTCCGTCGACCGCGCCGAGGCCGGGCGGTCCGGCACCCGGGCGACCAGCTCGAACCCACCGTCCTCGGGCCACCGCACGGTCAGCTCGCCACCGACCAGCGCGACCCGCTCGTTCAACCCCAGCAGCCCGCGCCCGCCACCCCCGGTCCTGGGCGCACCCGGCCTGCCCGGCCCGTTGGACACCCGCACCTCGGTGCAGTCGCCGCGATGGTCGAGCACGACCGCCACCGCCGCGCCCGCGGCGTGCTTCATCGCGTTGGTGACCGCCTCGGTGACCACCCGGTGGATGGTCCGCGTGATGACCTGGTCCGGCGTTGCCGCACCCCGCACCTCCAACTCCACCCGCATCCCGGACCTCCGGGCCCGTTCCACCACCTCCTCCACCGACTCCTCGGCCGCGTTCCGCTCGGACCGCAGCAACCTCACCACGTCGGCCAGCCGCTCGGCCGCCGTCGTCACCGCGGCGCGGGCCTCGCGGACCGCTTCCCGGTGCGCCGGCGACAGGGTCTGGTCGACCTCCAGCGCGCCGACCCGCAACGCCGCGTGCGCCAGTTCGTGGCCCACCAGGTCGTGCATCTCCGCCGCCAGCCGCGTCCGTTCCTGGGTCCGCGCCTCCGCCGCGTCCCGCTCCAGCACCGCGGCCCGCTCCCACGCTGCGCCGAGCAGCTCGGTGAGCCCGCGCCGATACCGCCCGAACGACCACGGCACGACGGCCAGCACCCCGAGCGACGCCACCCCGGCCACGGTCGTGTCCGGGCCGATGCCCAGCACCACCGCCACGACCACCTCCGTGACCACGGCGGCCGCGAAGGCCACCACGCCCCACCGCTCATCCTCGACGTTGCGGCCGGCGAGGAACCCGAGCGCGACCAGCCCACCCGCCGCCGCGAACACGGCGACCGTGGTGTCCCGCTCCACGTGCGCGAAGAAGCTCACCTGCCAGGCGGCGAGAGCCAGCGCCAGCGCCGTGATGGGCCGGTGGCGGACCAGCACGAGCAGACCGGTGAAGACCGCCAGGCACCCGCCCGCCTGCCACCAGGTGATGCGCTCGGGGCTCGACGTGGCCGCCGCCCACAGCACCGGGATGGCCGTGACCGCCCACAGGAGCAGGGCGCGCACTGTCAACATCTGGTCGATCGTTCACGCCTTCCGGTGAGAGGGACGGCCTGGAGGACGGCCCCGTGCGGGTGTGGTGTGGTGGCGTTCCCGCGCTGGGGCGACGCGCGTCCGCCGGCGAGTGGCGGATCAGCTTACCGGGGCTGCGTTGGCAAGCGCTTCATGGCTGAAAGCGTTGTGGCGCAGTGACCGGCGAGCAGCGGGAAGGCGCGGTGACCGGCTAGCAGCCGGAGGGTGCGGTGACCGGCTAGCAGCGGAGGGCGGTGACCAGCGGGTCGACCGGCCTTGATCGCTCAACGTGGTAAGCGCACCGTGTGCTCCACAGAGGACGCGGGTGGGGGTGGAGGTGCGAGCGGGAGGGACTCCTTCATGAAGCGGTTGCCTGGCACGGGGAGTGGTAGTCGGGCCAGCAGGGGGATGGCGGTGGCCACTGCGGCGCCGAACAGCAAGCCCACCACCACGTCGTGCGGGTAGTGGACGCCCACCAGCACCCTGGAAGCGGCGGCGAGGACGGCGGTCGCGAGGGCCAGCGCGCCCAGCGCCCTGCTCGACCACAGGATCGCCATCGCGGAGGCTCCCGCGATCGTCGAGTGGTTGCTGGGGAACGACCAGTCGCCCAGGTCCGGGCAGGTGATGATGGTGCCGACTTCGCCCAGCGCCCGGCACGGGCGATCCTGTTGCCAGGCCAGTTTCACCGCCTCGCTCAACAGGTAGGCGGCTCCTATCACGACCGGTGCCAATAAGGCCCGGCGGTACGCCACAGGTGGTCGGCGGCGCGCTCGCCACCACACGACCAGGAACAGGACCAGGAAGACGACGATCAGGGCCTCGGTCATGAAGGCGATCAGGGATCGCACCCAACCGGGGGTCGACGCCGCCCAGGTCGCCATGTCCAGGTACCACTCGGCGCTCAGGTCGGGGATGTCCGGTATCGAGATGTCTGGATTCGCTTGGGCCATGAGGAGTGTTGTCATGGCTTCGAGGTTACGGAGGGATGCGGTGGTTGATCTTCTGGCTAAGGCCATGAGTTGACCTTGTCGAAGGATATAGAGGGTTGTACGCCTTTAGGTCCATGCAGGAGTGGAGGCGATCACCTGGCGAGGGAGGGGGAGAGGGAGGAGAGGGGAGAGGGGAAGGGCTGGCGGGAGGACGAAGGCAGGCAAGGGGAAGGTGTGGGAGGGGTGGGAGCAGGGGGCTGCTTCGCGGTTGTGGTTACGCTCCACTGTGGACGAACAGCGGGTCAGCGCACTCCGCGCGGGCGGTATTGGATGCTGATGCGCGGGCCTGTCGGCCTGTTCGCCTTGGGTATCGCGTGTTCCCAGGTGCGCTGGCAGGAGCCGCCCATGACGATCAGGTCGCCGTGTCCCAGGGCGTACTTCACGGTTGTGCCGCCGCCGCGTGGTCGTAGGGCCAGGGTTCGCGGTGTGCCGACGGACAGGATTGCCACCATCGTGTCGTGCGTCGCGCCGCGGCCGATCGTGTCGCCGTGCCACGCGACGCTGTCGCGGCCGTCGCGGTAGTAGCAGAGGCCGGCGGTGCGGAACGGTTCGCCCAGTTCGTCGCGGTACCGGTCGCTGAGGGCGGTGCGCGCCTCGATCAGGACCGGGTGCGGCAGGGGCGCCTGCTCGTCGTAGAAGGAGAGCAGGCGGGGTACGTCGACTACGCGCTCGTACATCTTCCGGCGCTCGGCCCGCCACGGGACCTGGTCGGCCAGGTGCTGGAACACCGCGTCCGCGCCGGTGAGCCAGCCGGGGAGCACGTCGACCCACGCGCCGTCGTCCAGGGCGGTCCGCCGGAGGGCGGTCAGGGGGCGCAGTGCGGGATCGGCGCCGTCGTCGAACAGCGACACCTGCATGCGTGCAGCATAACGCGAGGGTCGAACGCCTGTTCGACCCGGGAGGTCGGGAAGCTGTAGGCTCAGGCTTCCGGTTCGGGCTTGCGCCGCCGGCCGCCGGGCCGGGCCTGCTTGGCCGGTTCCTCCGCGGCCTGCTCGGCCTGGTGCTGCGGAGCCGGATCGGCCGCCGCCGGGTTGTCGGCGAGCAGGATGGCGGCCAGCTCGTCGTAGATCGGTGTGCTGCTCATGGACGTCCCTCTACCCCTTTTGGACGCAAGTTACACGCGTGATCGTAATCAGGTTCGAGCAGGGTCGCGAAACGACCCGAACGGGGTGGACGGGTCGCTGGACCGGGTGGTGAGACGGTGCGTCTACTGGCCGGTAGCACGAAGAAAGACGAATATTGTTCGAATTGGCGAGAGTATTCACTTTCCGCGGGGCGGAATCCAGGTAATGTTCGTTCTGGGTGGGCACGTGCCGGTCGGGTGGTCCGTTCGACCTGGGAGTTGGCGCCGAACGGGCTGGTGGTGCGCGTCTGCCTGGAGGGGCGCCGGTGTCGTCAAGGCCATTGGGGGCATTTCACCGGCGGTCGAAGTCGAAGATGTGTCATGGTCCGCGGGTGGAGCATGGGGCTCGCGGGCGACCGGTCGGGAGGGCCGGTGCTCCTGGGGGAGTCGGGGTGATCACGACGGGGCTGACGCCGGCGTGCGGGACCAGGTCGGTGGAGGCCAGGTCGGCCGCACCGGGTCGGTGCCGCACCGGGCCGGTGAGGCCGGGTAGGTGAGGCCGGGTAGGTGAGATCGGGCCGGCGGTGTCGGACGCGGTGACGGCCGGGCTGGTGAACGCCGGGCTGGTGAGCCCGGGTCCGGCGATGGCGGGTCGGTGGCGCCTTGAACGTCCCCCGGGGCGAGTGTGCCTTGCTGACGGAGCGCGGGGCGGCCCTGGATCGGGCGCGCCTCGCGGCTGTCCGATCGCCGGAGGGGGACGAAAGGCATGGGGGAACGAGCGACCAACGAGGCCGAACCGCGTGGAACGCCCGGCTTGTCCGAGTTCTGCGACGAGCTGTTCGAGACCCTGGGGAGGTCCGACCAGCGCCGTTGGGCCGAGGTCTACGTCAGGGGGCTGCTCCTCGTCCCGGGGCGCAAGTCGATCAGGCGCATCTCCGAGGAGGTGGTCGGCCGCGACGCCGGCCAGTCGTTGCAGCAGTTCGTCAACCAGAGCCCGTGGCCGTGGGCCCCGGTGCGGCAGCGCCTGGCCGAGTTGGTGAACCGGGTCGTGCGGCCGCGCGCGTGGGTGGTGCGCGAGGTGGCGTTCCCCAAGAACGGGGGCAGCTCGGTGGGCGTGGCCAGGCAGTACGCGCCCTCGGCGCGCCGGGTGCTGAACTGCCAGCGCGCCGTCGGCGTGTTCCTCGTCGGCGACCGGGGCGCGGTGCCGGTGGACTGGCGGCTGCTCCTGCCGGAGTCGTGGGACGACGACGTGGTGCGGCGCGCCAAGAGCCGGGTGCCGGAGGGCGAGCGGTCCAGGCGCGCGTGGCAGTACCCGCTGGAGTGCTTCGACGAGATGGCGGGCTCCTGGGGGTTGCCCGTCGCGCCCGTCGTGGTGGACCTCAGCGGTGACCGGGACGCGTTGCCGCTGCTCGGCGGGTTGGAGGAGCGGGGGATGCGGTACCTGGCGCGGGTCTCCGCCACCACGCCGGTGCTGCCGGTGAACCTGGTCGGCGCGCCGAACGGGTCCCGCACCGTCGGGCAGCTCGTCGCCGCGGCGGCCGGGCGCGGCCGGACCGCGCTGCCCCGGCGCGACGGGGCGACCGGCGCGGTCACCGCGTCGGCCTTCGTGACGACGACCCTGCCGGGGCACGCGCGGGCGGGTGGCGGGCGGCCCCGGCACGTGCTGGCCGAGTGGCCGGTCGGCGAGGACCGGCCGCGGGCGGTCTGGATCGCCAACCCGGGGCCCGTCGGGCTCCGGGGCCTGGTGGAGCTGCTGAACGCCGAGGCGCGCGTCGGGGCGGAGGTGGCCGGGCTGGCCGAGGAGTTCGGCCTGCTGCACTTCGAGGGCCGCTCGTTCCGGGGCTGGCACCACCACGTGACGCTGACGTCGGCCGCCCGCGGTTACCGGGTGGTGACCGGGGAGGGTTGCCGGGGGTGCGAGGATGAGCGACTCCTCCGGCCGCATGCGTGAGGTCCGCCGCGACCCGGGGAGGGGGCGGTGCCGGTTCCCCGGGTCGCGGTGACGCGGGCCACACTTAGGTATTACTTCCGATAGATGGATGTCCTAGTAATCTGGTGGCAGTCGCCGATGCCGGAGGAGCCGTCGTGACCGCCACCCCGTTGCACGCCCCGCAGCACCCGGTCCGCTTCATCACCGCGGCGAGCCTGTTCGACGGGCACGACGCGGCGATCAACATCATGCGCCGCATCCTCCAGTCGCAGGGCGCGGAAGTCGTGCACCTGGGCCACAACCGGTCCGTGCGCGAGGTCGTCGACGCGGCGGTCCAGGAGGACGTGCAGGGCATCGCCATCAGCGCCTACCAGGGCGGCCACGTCGAGTACTTCACCTACCTGGTGGAACTGCTCCACGAGCGCGGCGCGGGCCACGTCAAGGTCTTCGGCGGCGGTGGCGGCGTCATCGTGCCCGAGGAGATCGAGCTGCTGCACTCGCGGGGCGTGACGCGCATCTTCTCCCCGGCCGACGGCCAGCGGCTCGGCCTCGCCCGCATGATCAACACCATGGTCGAGGCGTGCGACCACCCGCTCGCCGAGCGCCCGCCCTCGTCCTGGGACGCCCTGTTCACCGGCGCCGACGACGTGCTGGCCCGCGCCATCACCCTCATCGAGGCGGGCGGGCTGCCCGACGACGTGCGCGCGCGCATGGTCGCGGCGGCCGGCTCGCGGACCGTGCCGGTGCTCGGCATCACCGGCACCGGCGGCTCCGGCAAGTCCTCGCTGACCGACGAGCTGGTCCGCCGGTTCCGGCTCGACCAGCAGGACAAGCTGCGCATCGCGGTGCTCGCCGTCGACCCGACGCGACGCAAGGGCGGCGGCGCCCTGCTCGGCGACCGCATCCGGATGAACTGCCTGGACGGCGACCGGGTCTTCTTCCGGTCCCTGGCCACCCGCCGCGCGGGCTCCGAGGTGCCCGACGGCCTGTCCGACGCGATCCTGGCCTGCCGCGCGGCGGGGTTCGACCTGGTCGTGGTGGAGACGCCGGGCATCGGCCAGGGCGACGCGGCGATCGTGCCGTTCGTCGACCTCTCGCTGTACGTGATGACGCCCGAGTTCGGCGCCGCGTCGCAGCTGGAGAAGATCGACATGCTGGACTACGCCGACGCGGTGGCGATCAACAAGTTCGAGCGCCGGGGCGCCGAGGACGCCCGCCGGGACGTCGCCCGCCAGCTGGTGCGCAACCGGGAGGCGTTCGGCGCCTCCTGGGAGGACATGCCGGTGTTCGGCACGTCCGCGGCGACGTTCAACGACGACGGCGTGACGGCGCTCTACCAGCACCTGCGCGACGGGCTGGCGCAGCGCGGGCTGGCCACCGGTGAGGGCGCGCTGCCCGCGGCGACCGGCAAGGTGTCGACGGCGGCGGCCACCGTGGTGCCCGCCTCCCGCGCCCGCTACCTGGCCGAGATCGCGGAGACCGTGCGCGGCTACCACCGGGCGACCGAGACGCACGTGGACGCGGTGCGCCGGGTCGCGCACCTGCGCGCGGCGCGCGCCGAGCTGGAGTCCGCCGGCCACGACACCACCGCGATCACCTCGCTGCTGGAATCGGCCGAGGCGCACGTCGACGCCGAGGCCGCCGAGCTGCTGGCGCGGTGGCCCCGGGTGGTCGAGGACTACAGCGGCGACGAGCTGGTGGTCCGCGTGCGCGACCGGGAGATCCGCACCAGGCTGACCAGGGAGACGCTGTCGGGCAACCGGGTCCGCCGCGTGTCGCTGCCCCGCTACGAGGACGAGGGCACGCTGCTGCGGTTCCTGCGCTCGGAGAACCTGCCCGGCCGGTTCCCCTACACGGCGGGCGTGTTCCCGTTCAAGCGCGAGGGCGAGGACCCGGCGCGGATGTTCGCCGGCGAGGGCGACGCGTTCCGCACCAACCGGCGGTTCAAGTACCTCTCGCAGGGCTCGGAGGCGACCCGGCTGTCCACCGCGTTCGACTCGGTGACGCTCTACGGCCGCGACCCCGGCACCCCGCCGGACGTCTACGGCAAGATCGGCACGTCCGGCGTCTCCATCGCGACCCTGGACGACATGAAGGCGCTCTACGACGGGTTCGACCTGACCTCGCCGACCACGTCGGTGTCGATGACCATCAACGGGCCCGCGCCGACCATCCTGGCGTTCTTCCTCAACGCCGTCGTCGACCAGCGGGTCGACGGGTTCCGCGCCGAGCACGGCCGCGAGCCGTCCGAGGCGGAGGCCCGGGAGCTGAGGGCGCGGGCGCTGGCCACCGTGCGCGGCACCGTGCAGGCCGACATCCTCAAGGAGGACCAGGGCCAGAACACCTGCATCTTCTCCACCGAGTTCTCGCTGCGGATGATGGCCGACATCCAGGAGTGGTTCATCCGCAACGACGTGCGCAACTTCTACTCGGTGTCGATCTCCGGCTACCACATCGCCGAGGCCGGGGCGAACCCCATCAGCCAGCTCGCCTTCACCCTGGCCAACGGGTTCACCTACGTCGAGTCGTACCTGGCCAGGGGCATGGACATCGACGACTTCGCGCCCAACCTGTCGTTCTTCTTCTCCAACGGGATGGACGCCGAGTACAGCGTGATCGGCCGGGTGGCGCGGCGCATCTGGGCGGTCGCCATGCGCGAGCGCTACGGCGCCAACGAGCGTTCGCAGAAGTTCAAGTACCACGTGCAGACCTCCGGGCGGTCGCTGCACGCGCAGGAGATGGACTTCAACGACATCCGCACCACGTTGCAGGCGCTGTGCGCGCTGTACGACAACACGAACTCGTTGCACACCAACGCCTACGACGAGGCCATCACCACGCCGACGGAGTCCTCGGTGCGCCGCGCCATGGCCATCCAGCTCATCATCAACAAGGAGTGGGGCCTGTCGATGAACGAGAACCCGCTCCAGGGCTCGTTCGTCGTCGAGGAGCTCACCGACCTGGTCGAGGAGGCGGTGCTCGCCGAGTTCGACCGGCTGTCGGAGCGCGGCGGCGTGCTGGGCGCGATGGAGACCGGCTACCAGCGCGGCCGCATCCAGGACGAGTCGATGCTCTACGAGCAGCGCAAGCACGACGGTTCGCTGCCGCTGATCGGCGTGAACACGTTCCTGCCCGAGGGCGGTTCACGCGAACCGGTGACGATCGAGCTGGCCCGCGCCACCGAGGACGAGAAGCGGTCCCAGGTCGAGCGGACCCGGGCGTTCGCCGCCGCGCACGCCGGGGAGGCCGAGCCCGCGCTGCGCAGGCTGAAGGAGGCCGCCACGGCCGGGGAGAACGTGTTCGAGGTGCTGGTGGACGCGGCGCGGGTGTGCACGCTGGGCCAGATCACCGAGGCGTTCTTCGAGGTGGGTGGCCAGTACCGGCGCAACGTCTGAGGTTGGGCGCGCCCCCTCGGGGCACCCCGGCCCCATGGACGAGCAGAACACCCTCCGGTTCATCGGCAACGCCACGACGGTGCTGGGGCTCGGGCCGTTCACCCTGCTGACCGACCCCAACTTCATCCGGCGGGGCCAGTGGACCTACCTGGGCAACGGGCTGGTGACCCGGCGGGTGAAGGACCCGGCCGTGCGCATCGACGAACTGCCGCCGCTGGACGCGGTGCTGCTGTCGCACATGCACGGCGACCACTTCGACCGGGTCGCGGTCCGCGAGCTGAACCGCGACCTGCCGGTCCTGACCACCCCGCAGGCGGCGCGCCACCTGGAGCGGCGGGGGTTCCGGGAGACGGTCGCGCTGCCCACCTGGACCGAGCTGAGCCTGACCAAGGACGGGGCGAGCGTCACGGTCACCTCGCTGCCCGGCCGGCACGCGCCGGGCGTGGCGCAGCGGTTCCTGCCGCCCGTGATGGGCAGCATGGTCGAGTATCGCGCCACGCCCGACGCCCGGCCGCTGCGCGTGTACCTCAGCGGCGACACCCTCGTGCACGACGAGCTGCGCGGGATCCGCGAGCGCTATCCCGAGATCGACGTGGCCGTGGTGCACCTCGGTGGCACCAGGATCCTCGGCGTGCTGTTCAGCATGGACGGCGCGCAGGGCGTCGACCTGTTGGAACTGCTGCGGCCCCGGTACGCCGTGCCGGTGCACTACGACGACTACACCGTGATGAAGTCGCCCCTGTCGGACTTCCTGGCCGAGGTCGACCGGCGCAAGCCGGCGGCCACCGTGGTGCGCGTCGAGCGGGGCGGCACGGTGGACCTGCCGGCGCGGTTCAGCCGGTGACCGTGCGGACCAGCAGGAACAGGTTCAGCGCCGAGATCACCACCGCGCCCGCCACGCCGACCAACGTGGCGGCCCGCCGGTTGGCGGCCGCGCCCATGACGTCGCGCCGCCTGGTCAGCAGCACCAGCGGCACCAGGGCGAACGGGATGCCGAACGACAGCACCACCTGGCTGAGCACGAGCGCCCGCGTCGGGTCGACGCCCAGCGCGAGCACCGCCAGGGCGGGCGCCATGGTCAGCAGCCTGCGCAGCCACAGCGGGATGCGCCGGCGCAGGAAGCCCTCCATGACGACCTGGCCGGAGTAGGTGCCGACGCTGGACGCGGCCAGGCCCGAGGCCAGCAGCGCCAGCGCGAACGCCAGCGCCGCGCCGGGTCCGAGCAGGTCGCCGAGGCCGCCGTGCATGTCCTCCAGCGACTCGCGGGGCGCGCCCGTGCCGTGGAACGCGCCCGCGGCCACCACGAGCATGCTCGCGTTCACCGCGCCGGCCACGCCCAGGGCGACCACGATGTCGGCGCGGCTGGCCCGCAGCGCCCGCCGCCGCGCCAGGGGGTCGGTGGTGTGGTGCTGCTGGGTGAGCGCGGAGTGCAGGTAGATGACGTGCGGCATGACGGTCGCGCCGAGCATCCCGGTGGCCAGCAGCACGCTGTCCGCGCCGGCGAAACCGGGCACCAGGCCGGCCGCGGCGCCGGTGGGCGGGCCCAGCTGGAGCGCCTGGTAGAGGAACCCGCCGAGCACGACCGCCAGCAGCCCGATGATCACCGATTCGAACCGGCGCCTGCGCAGCGGCGCGAGCGCGAGGATGCCCATCGACACCGCGGCCGTGATGAGCGCGGCGGGCAGCAGCGGCACGTCGAACAGCAGGTTCAGCGCCACCGCCGCGCCGACGAACTCGGCGAGGTCGGTGGCCATCGCCACCAGCTCCGCCTGCACCCACAGCAGGCCGGTCACCGGCCGCGGGTAGTGCTGCCGGCACAGCTGGGGCAGGTTGCGCCCGGTGACGATGCCCAGCTTGGCCGACTGGTACTGGATGAACATCGCCAGCGCGCTCGCGTTGACGATCACCCACAGCAGCAGGTAGCCGTGGGCGGCGCCACCGGCCATGTTGGTGGCGAAGTTGCCGGGGTCGACGTAGGCGACCGCGACCACGAAAGCCGGGCCCATGACCACGGCGGCCGAGCGCAGGCGCAGGACGAGGGGTGGGGCGACGGGGGCGCCGACCATCTCACCTTCCTTCTCGACGGGGATCGACGGGGAGGGGAGCGCGGCGGCCACCGGCGGGGGTGGCCGCCGCGGCGGTCACTTCGTGAGCTTGTTGATCGCCTTGTCGATCAGGCCCAGGTTCGCCGGGCTGGTGGAGTACAGGAGCGGGTCGGGCGCGGGCGCGGACGCCTTGCCGCCCAGCGGCTCCGGCGCCATCAGGTAGGAGAACTCGTGCGCGCCGTCCGGCGCGGGACCGGACGCCCAGCGGCCCTCGGGGCCGTGCGCGCCGTCGGAGTTGTGCCAGATGGTGCCCGCGTGCTCCTGGTGCTCCTCGTCGAACAGCGCGCTCGGGCTGATCGGGCCCTCCAGGCCGTCCTCCTGGAGCTCCTCGATCGCGGCGAGCCACATGTTCTGGTGCGCGGTGTCGCGGGCGAGGTTGAACTTGAGCATGTCGCGCACGCCCGGGTCGTCGGTCATGTTGTAGAGGCGCGCGGTCTGGAGCCTGCCCTGGGCCTCGGCCGCGACGTTGGCCCGGAAGTCGGCCATGAGGTTGCCGCTGGCCACGATGTAGCGGCCGTTCCACGGCACGCCGTTGCTGTCGGACAGCGTGGGACCGCCGCCGCTCACGATGGCCTGCTGGACGTCCATGCCGCCGACCACGGCCGCCACCACGGGGTCGCCCACCGCCTCGGCGGTCACCTCCGACGGCGCGCCCTCCAGCAGTCGGGCCACCATCGTCGCGAGCATCTCCACGTGGCCGATCTCCTCGGTGGCCACGTCCATGATCAGGTCCTTGTACTTGCCCTCGACGCGGCAGTTCCAGCCCTGGAACAGGTACTGCATCGTCACGGTCATCTCGCCGTAAGCACCGCCGATCAGCTCCTGGAGCTTGCGCGCGTACAGCGCGTCCGGCTTGGAGGGCTTGGCTTCGAACTGGAGCTTGCTGGTGTGCAGGAACATCCTGCCTCCTCGATCGGGTCAGTGGCGGCGAGGTTAGGCACGGGCCGTGACCGGGAGAGCCCCGTCGCAGCACCGCCGCGTCACCGCCACGGCACCACTCCTGCTCAAGGCGGGCGAAAAAGTCGTTGCGGGTGGTGTGATCGGGCAGTCTGGGGGCACCCGAACGGCCCGGAACACCTCCGAAGCGGATGGGGCCTTGCCCGATGAGCGAAACCCAGGCGCAACCCCGGACCACCATCCACCTGCTCGACGCCTTCGGCCTGGATCGCGATCAGGCGCGGGTGCACGTCCTGCCGAGCGTGCGCAAGCTGCTCGCCCTGCTGGCGGTGCGGGAAGCACCGGTCAGCCGGACCGCGGTGGCCGCCCTGCTGTGGCCGGAGGCGACCGCGCGCCGGGCCGCCGCGTGCCTGAGATCCACGTTGTGGCGGCTGGCCAAGCCCGGTGATCCGCTCGTCGAGGCGGCCGACGACACGCTGCGCCTGGGCCCGGGGGTGGACGTGGACTTCCACCGGGCGTGCCGGCTCGTGGACGCGGTCGCGGTGGCCGACCGGGTGCCCGACCCGGACGCGGTGGCGCTGCTGAGGGCGGACCTGCTGCCCGACTGGGACCACCCGTGGCTGCTCGCCGAGCAGGACTGGTGGCGCGAGGCGCGGTTGCGGGCGCTGGAGGTGCTCAGCGGGCGCTTCCGGTCGGCCGGCGACCGGCACCGGGCGCACCAGGCGGCGCTGGCGGCGGTGCACAGCGACCCGCTGCGGGAGAGCGCGCACCGGACGCTGGTGGAGCTGCACCTGGCCGAGGGGAACCCGGCGCAGGCGCTGCGGCAGTACACGGCCTACCGGCTGCGGCTGCGGAGCGAGCTGGGGCTGGAACCCTCGCCGGAGATCCACCGGCTGGTGCGACCCCTGCTGGGCCACCGGTGAACGGGGCGGAGCTGGGCGCGGTGCTCACCGGCACCGGCCTGCTGTGGCTGGCCGGGTTCGGCGTGTTCGCCTTGGCCTGCCGGTGGTCGGCGGCCGAGCCGCACCGGCTTCGGGACGCCCGGCGGATCGCCGCCTGGCAGCGCGTCGGCCCCTGGCTGCTCGCGGCGAGCTCGCTGCTCGCCGTCGCCGGCGCCGGACTGCTGGTGGTCGGCTGAGCCACCTGCGCAATCGCCCGAAGTGATGAGTTTGGGGCGGTCGAGCGGGGCAACTCACGGCGCATCGCCCCGGTGAGCGGAAGGAGGGGCGCATGACCGAACCGCGCAGGGAGAACGAGAACGAGGACGTGGAACGCGGCGCGGCCGAGGAGGGCTCCGGCGCGCCGCTGACGGACACCGAGCGCGAGCTGTCCCGGCGCGCGCCCGGCGACACGCCGGAGGACGGGCCCGGGTCGACCGGACCCCGGCGGACCTGACCCGGGCGGCGGGCGGGTGGCGACCCGCCCGCCGCCCTCCCACCCCGCGGGCGGCCGCCCGACCTGGAAGAACGGGTGCTCCACCATGACGACGCTCAAGCCGACGCCGGTCCTGCCCACCCGGGCGGCCCGGCGCGCCCCCAAGGGGCGGGCGCTGCTGCGGTTGTTCAGCACGACGGACCACAAGCTGATCGGCCTGATGTACCTGACGACGTCGTTCATGTTCTTCCTGGTCGGCGGGCTGATGGCGCTGCTGATGCGCGGCGAGCTGGCGCGGCCGGGGCTCCAGTTCCTGTCCACCGAGCAGTACAACCAGCTGTTCACCCTGCACGGCACGATCATGCTGCTGCTCTACGCGACCCCGGTCGTGTTCGGGTTCGCCAACTTCATCCTGCCGCTCCAGATCGGCTCGCCGGACGTGGCGTTCCCGCGGCTCAACGCCCTGTCGTACTGGCTGTACCTGTTCGGCGGCCTGATGGTGGTCGGCTCCCTGGTGACGCCCGCGGGCGCGGCGGACTTCGGGTGGACCGCCTACGTGCCGCTGTCCAGCGAGCCGCACAGCCCCGGCTCGGGCGGCGACCTGTGGATCGTCGGCCTGGTGGTCAGCGGCCTCGGCACGATCCTGGGCGCGGTCAACATGATCACCACGGTGATGTGCCTGCGGATGCCCGGCATGACCATGTTCCGGATGCCGATCTTCACCTGGAACATCTTCATCACCTCGCTCCTGGTCATCATCGCGTTCCCGATCCTGACCGCGGCGCTGATGGGCCTGCTGGCGGACCGGCAGCTCGGCGCGCACGTGTTCGACCCGGCCAACGGCGGCGTGATCCTCTACCAGCACCTGTTCTGGTTCTTCGGCCACCCCGAGGTCTACATCGTCGCGCTGCCGTTCTTCGGCATCATCAGCGAGATCATCCCGGTGTTCAGCCGCAAGCCCCTGTTCGGCTACAAGGGACTCGTCTACGCCACCATCGCGATCGCCGCGCTGTCGGCCGTGGTGTGGGCGCACCACATGTTCGCCACCGGCGCGGTGCTGCTGCCGTTCTTCTCGCTGACGACGTTCCTCATCGCGGTGCCGACCGGCATCAAGTTCTTCAACTGGATCGGCACGATGTGGAAGGGGCGGCTGAGCTTCGAGACGCCGATGCTGTTCGCGGTGGGCTTCCTGGTGACGTTCCTGCTCGGCGGGCTGACCGGCATCATCCTGGCCTCGCCGCCGCTGGACTTCCACGTCACCGACACCTACTTCGTCGTGGCCCACTTCCACTACGTCCTGTTCGGCACGATCGTGTTCGCCACGTACGGGGGAATCTACTTCTGGTTTCCCAAGTGGACCGGCAGGATGATGAACGAACCGCTGGGCAAGCTGCACTTCTGGCTCACGTTCCTGGGCTTCCACGGCACGTTCCTGATCCAGCACTGGCTCGGCAACGCCGGGTTCCCCCGCCGCTACGCGGACTATCTGACCAGCGACCAGTTCACCGCGCTCAACACCATCTCCACGATCGCGGCGTTCGTGCTCGGCCTGTCCACGCTGCCGTTCGTGTGGAACGTGTTCCGCAGCTACCGGTTCGGCGACCCGGCCGATCGCGACGACCCCTGGGGCTTCGGCAACTCGCTCGAATGGGCGACCTCCTGCCCGCCGCCCCGGCACAACTTCACCGAACTGCCCCGGGTGCGCTCCGAGCGGCCCGCGTTCGAGCTGCACTACCCGCACATGGTCGAGCGGATGCGGGCGGAGTCGCACTACTCGATCCGCAACCGCAGCCAGGAGGACACCGGCATCGACAAGACCACCGAGAAGGTGCTGGCGCCCACCGACCGCGACACCGTGCACGACGAGTGACCATCGCCGAGCCAGGTGAATGAACCTGGCGGAACGGGTACACGGGCCCATGACCTCGAACGAGCAGGACGAGTACACGCAGGACTCGTACACGCCGCCGCACGACACCGGCTCGCCCGACGCGGTCGAGACCGACCCGGCGGCGCTGAACAGCGCCGAGGACCTCGACGAGGACCGGCTCAGGCAGGACCCGCTGGAAGCGGGGATGGACCCGCCGGAGCACTGGACCGGGGCGGACAAGTACGGGACCACGCCGCACGAGATGCGCACCCCCCGGCCCCTGGACGAGCGGCTGAGCGAGGAGCGGCCCGACGTCACGGACGCGATCCCGGAGCCGGACCCGTTGGAGGAGGACCCGATCGCCCGCGAGGAGGGCGTGGTCGGGCTGGACGACGTGGCCGACCTGACGCCCGGCGGCCGCGACGAGGCGCTGGCCGAGGCCGAGCGGCGGGGCCAGGCCGCGGACGAGGCGGGCGGCCCGCGGGTCGACACCGGGGCCGCGCGGCTGCTCGACGACCCGGAGGGGCGGATGCCCGACGACGGCCGGCCCTGAGCCGGTCCCGGGCCGCCCGGTCGGCGCCGGCCGGGCCTGAGCGGGTCTCAGGCCGCCCGGCCCGCGTCGGGCGGCCCTGACGAGCGGGGTCCGGAGGGCCGCCGTTCCCGTGCCGCCGCGCGCGGCGGGGGAGCGGCGGCCCTGTTGTGCGCGGGGCGGGTGTGAAGACCGGGGTGTGCGCGACGGGGGAGCGGGCCGGGCGTGCGTGAGGGGTCTGTAGGCCCGGCGCGCGTGGCGCGGGCGCGGCGGCCCGGTCAGCGGCTGGAGGAGCGCACCACGAGCTTGGTCGGCAGGAACGCGGGCTCCGGCGTCGCGCCGCCGTGCACCATGGTCAGCACGGCCCGCGCCGCCGCCACCCCGATGCCCGCCTTGTCCTGCGCCAACGTGGTCAGCGGCGGGTCGACCAGCGCGGCCAGCTCGATGTCGTCGAAACCGACCACGGCCAGCTCCTCGGGCACCCGCAGGCCGGCGTGCCGGGCGGCCAGCAGCGCGCCGACCGCCATCTCGTCGCTCGCGCAGAACACCGCCGTCGGCGGCTCGGGCAGGGCGATCAGCGACCGCATCGCCGCCTGGCCGCTCGGCCGGTAGAAGTCGCCCTCCACCACGTACCCGTCGGGCAGCGCCAGCCCGGCCCCGGCCACCGCGTCGCGGAAACCGGTCAGCCGGTCGGCGGCGGGCAGGTTCCGGCCCGGCCCGGTGATGGTGGCGATCCGGCGGTGCCCGGCCTCGACCAGGTGCCGCACCGCCTGCCGCGCCCCCTCGGCGTTGTCCGAGGTCACGTAGGTGGCGCGCGGCCCGTCCACGGCCACGTCCACCGCCACGCACGGCAGGCCGGACTGGGCGAACGCGGTGAACGCGGGCGCGTCGGAGCCGCTGTCGATGAGCACCAGCCCGCCCAGGTGGTGCCGCCGGGTCATGTTCACGTACGCCACCGGGTCGGCCAGGGACGCGCCGACCGCCCGCAGCGCCGCCGAGCCGCTGGTGGCGAGCATCAGCAGGTGGTAGCCGTGCGCGCTGAGCGCCGACTTCAGGCCGATCAGCAGCTCCTGGAGGTAGGGGTGCCGCCAGCCCGGCCGCCGGTGGTCGGTGTCCCACACGAGCCCGATCAGGCCGGAGCGCTTGGTGGCCAGCGCCCGCGCCGACTCGTTGGGCCGGTAGTCCAGCTCGCGGGCCACCCGCTCGACCACTTCGCGTTTTTCCTTGCTGACCGTGAGCGGCTGGTTGAAAACGCGGGAAACGGTCGCCACCGACACCCCGCAGAGCTGGGCTATCTCGCGGATCGTGGTCATCTCCGGCCCCTTCTTTGTAACCGGTTACAGGGTGTTCAGGAGCGGTCCCTGACCAGGCTGGACACCGTATCACCTGGGGAAACGTCGGACGGGTGAAACGGGTGGGTTATCGCTTCGTTACTTGACGGTGTCGCTTGCCGCGGTTGTCATGTAGACCACACCGGTCGGGTCCCAGGCCCGGTCGCTATTCGCCGGAAACCCCCGGATCGACCCTACGCGTATCCGGCGTGCCCAAAAAGGAAAGGGAACCGCCACATGAGACGAACCGGGACCGCCGTCGGCGTCGGCCTGCTCACCGCCTCGCTGCTCGCGGGCTGCGGCGGGGACGCGGGAGACGGCAAGACGCGGATCACCATCGGCATGTTCGGCAACTTCGGCTACCAGCAGCTGTTCGAGGAGTACGAGAAGGCGCACCCGGACGTCGACATCACCGACCGGACCGCCTCCTACGCCGACCACCACAAGAACCTCGCCGCCCACCTGGCCACCAACAACGGCGCCGCCGACGTCGAGGCCATCGACTCGGGCTACATCAACCAGTTCAAGGCCACCCCGGACCGGTTCGTCGAGCTCGGCCCCGAGCTGAAGGACCGCTGGCTGGACTGGAAGTGGGAGGCGTCGCTGTCCAAGGACGGCAAGCAGATCGGCTACGGCACCGACATCGGCGGCCTGGCCATCTGCTACCGCCGCGACCTGCTGGAGGCCGCCGGCCTGCCGGCCGAGCGCGAAGCCGTGTCGGCCATGTGGCCCGACTGGGAGTCGTTCATGGCCAAGGGCCGCGAGTTCCAGGCGCGGGCGCCCCAGGGCACCAAGTGGTTCGACGGCGGCCCGTCGCTGCTCAACGCCATCGTCGGCCAGGCGCCCACCGGGTACTACGACCGCGAGGACAAGATCGTCGTCGGCGACAACGAGGACATCAGGAAGGGCTGGGACCTCGTCGCGCAGGGCGTGGCCGACGGCCTGTCCGCGGGCCTGCTCTACAGCACGCCGCAGTGGAACACCGGCTTCAAGCAGAGCCAGTTCGCCACCGTGATCTGCCCGGCGTGGCAGATGGCCAAGATCAAGGACCAGGCCCCCGACACGGCGGGCAAGTGGGACCTGGCCGCGGTGCCCGGCGGCGGCGGCAACTGGGGCGGCTCCTACCTGACCGTGCCCAAGCAGGGCAAGAACACCGACAAGGCCGTCGAGCTGGCCGCCTGGCTGACCGCGCCCGAGCAGCAGTCCCGGGTGTTCGCCTCGAACAACCTGCTGCCCTCGACCGAGAAGGCGCTCAGCGAGCAGTCCGTCGGCCAGTACCAGGACCCGTTCTTCAACAACGCGCCGGTCGGCGCGGTGTTCACCGCCGCGGCCCGCGCCCTCAAGCCGCAGTACCAGGGCCCGAAGGCCGGTGACGTGCAGACCGAGCTCGGCAACGCCATGCTCCGCGTCGAGCAGGGCAAGCAGGGCGCGGAGGAGTCCTGGAACCAGTTCGTCGACGACGTGAAGAAGCTCGAAGGCTGATGGAGCTCACCTGGCGGGAACGCCGCCACCGCTGGGACACGCGGTACGCGCCCTACGCCTACGTCGCGCCGTACTTCCTGCTGTTCTCGGTGTTCGGCCTGTTCCCCCTGCTCTACACCGCCTGGGTGTCGTTGCAGGACCGGAACCTGCTCGACGGCGACGCGGCGACGTTCATCGGGCTCGACAACTACGTCCAGCTGCTCACCGCGGACCCGTACTTCTGGAACGCGATGGGCAACACGCTCAGCCTGTGGTTGTTCACCACGGTCCCGCAGATCCTGTTCGCGCTCGGCATCGCGCAGCTGCTCAACCGGCGGCTGCGCGGCCGGACGTTCTTCCGGATGGGCGTGCTGCTGCCGAACATCACCTCGGTGGCCGCCGTGACGATCATCTTCGCGCAGCTGTTCGGCCGGGACTTCGGCCTGATCAACTGGGGGCTGGAGCTGTTCGGCGCGGGCCGGATCGACTGGCAGGCGGGCACCGCCAGCTCCCACACCGCCATCGCCGCGATGGTGGTGTGGCGCTGGACCGGCTACCACGCGCTGATCTTCCTGGCCTCCATGCAGGCCATCCCGAGCAGCGTGTACGAGGCGGCCCGGCTGGACGGGGCGAACGCCTGGCAACAGTTCTGGCGCATCACCGTGCCGATGCTGCGCCCGCAGATCATCTTCTCCACGGTGATCGCCACCGCGGGAAACATGCGGCTGCTGGCCGAGCCGCTGCTGTTCAACCCGGGCTCCGGCGCGGCGACCGGCGGTTCGGACCGGCAGTTCCAGACCGCCGCGCTGTACCTGTACGAGCAGGGCTTCGCCAAGTTCGACTTCGGCTACGCCTCCGCCATCGCCTGGCTGCTGCTGATCGCGACCGTGGCGATCACCGGGCTGAGCTACCTGGCCGCGCGCCGCATCCGGACAGACTGAAGGGTCGGAGGACATGACCGACGTACTCGAACGGCCCGCCCCGGTCGGCGCGCCGCCCGCCCGGCGGCGGCGCGCGGTGCGGCTGCCCGGACCGTGGACCTACGCGGCCCTGATCGCGGTGCTCGCCGGATCGGCGTTCCCGGTGTACTGGTCCCTGGTGGTGTCCTCGCAGACACCGGACAAGGTGGACAGCGTGCCGCCGGTGCTGGTGCCCGGCGGCCACCTGTTCGACAACATCGCGCGGGTGTTCGACCAGTCGGACTTCGCGCTGGCGCTGTGGAACTCGGTCGTGGTGTCGGGGACGATCACCCTGTCCGTGGTGTTCTTCTCCACGCTCGCCGGGTTCGCCTTCGCCAAGCTCCGCTTCCGCGGCCGGTCCGCGCTCATGCTCCTGGTCGTCGCCACCCAGGCGGTGCCGACCGAGCTGGGCGTGATCCCGCTCTACATGATGATGAGCGACTTCGGCTGGGCGGGGGAGATCCACGCGGTCATCGTGCCCGGCCTGGTCACGGCGTTCGGCGTGTTCTTCATGCGCCAGTACTTCGAGCGGGCCGTGCCCGACGAGCTGCTGGAGGCCGGCCGCATGGACGGGTGCAGCTCGATCAGGCTGTACTGGCACGTCGTGCTGCCCGCGGCGCGCCCGGCCGCCGCCGTGCTGGGGCTGTTCACCTTCATGCAGGCGTGGAACGACTTCTTCTGGCCCCTGGTGGTGCTGACGCCGGAGAACCCGACCGTGCAGACCGCGCTGTCCACCTTGGCCAGCGGCTACACCACCGACTACACCCTCGTGCTCACCGCGGCGACCATCGGCACCCTGCCGGTGCTCGCGGTGTTCCTCCTGTTCGGCCGGCAGATCGTCGGCGGCATCATGCAAGGAGCGCTGAAAGGATGACCGACTTCCCCCTGGGTTTCCGCTGGGGTGTGGCCACGTCGTCGTACCAGATCGAGGGCGCGGCCGACGCCGACGGGAGGGGACCGTCCATCTGGGACGCCTTCGCCGCGGTGCCGGGCGCGGTCGCGGGTGGCGACACCGGCGCGGTGGCGTGCGACCACTACCACCGGATGCCCGAGGACGTGGCGCTGCTCGGCGAGCTGGGCGTGGACGCCTACCGGTTCTCCGTGGCGTGGTCGCGGGTGCTGCCGACCGGCGAGGGCCGGGTCGAGCAGCGGGGCCTGGACTTCTACCGGCGGCTGTGCGACGAGCTGCTGGAGCGCGGCATCGAGCCGTTCCTCACCCTGTACCACTGGGACCTGCCGCAGGCGCTGGAGGAGAAGGGCGGCTGGCGGGTGCGGGACACCGCGCTGCGGTTCGTCGACTACGCGCTGGTGGTGCAGCAGGCGCTGGGCGACCGGGTGTCCCGGTGGACCACGTTCAACGAGCCGTACGTGTCCTCGATCGTCGGTTACGGCGAGGGCAGGCACGCGCCGGGAGCCCGCGAGGGCCACGGTTCGCTGGCCGCCGCGCACCACCTGCTGGTGGCGCACGGGCTGGCGGTGCGGGAACTGCGCTCGACCCGCCCGGACCACGAGTTCGGCATCGTGCTCAACCAGTCCCCGTCGGTGCCGGTGACCTCGTCGGCGGCGGACGTGGCGGCGGCGCGCCGGCACGACCTGCTGCTGCGGCGGCAGTTCACCGAACCGCTGTTCGCCACCCGCTACCCGGACGACTACCTGGAGACCTTCGCCGGGGTCACCGACGCCTCGTTCCGGCTCGACGGCGACCTGGGGGTGATCTCCCAGCCGCTGGACTACGTGGGCATCAACTACTACTACCGGCAGCACGTGGCCGACGCGCCGCACCGGGACCCGAACCCGGCCACCCGGACGTCGATCGACATCGGCATCGACACCAGCCGGCTGCCCGACGTGCCGCGCAGCGCGATGGGCTGGCCGGTCGAGCCGTCCGGCCTGGTCGAGACGCTGGTGGGGTTGAAGGACCGGTACCCGGACCTGCCGCCGGTCTACATCACCGAGAACGGCGGCGTGTTCCCGGACCGCCCCGGGTTCGTCGACCAGGAGCGCATCGACTTCGTGCGCGACCACCTCGCCGCGGCGCGCACCGCGCTCGACGCCGGGGTCGACCTGCGCGGCTACTTCGTGTGGTCGTTCCTGGACAACTTCGAGTGGGCGCACGGGTACAAGCCCCGGTTCGGGCTGGTGCACGTGGACTACGAGACGCAGGTCCGCACCCCGCGTGCGAGCTTCCACTGGTACCGGGACATGGTCGCCGAGCAGCGGGCCCGCACGGGCGGCGCGACGGGGTGACCGGCGGGCCGCCGCCGTGCGGGAGGCGTGTCCCGCGCGGCGGTGGCGTTCACGCGAGCCCGGCGTTGGCCTCGGCGGCCCGCGCGGTCTGCTCCAGCAGCAGGGCGATGGTCATCGGGCCGACCCCGCCGGGCACCGGCGTGATCAGGCCGGCGCGCTCGCGGGCGGTGGCGTGCTCGACGTCGCCCACGTTGCCCGGGTTGTAGCCGGCGTCCACCACCACCGCGCCCGGCTTGACCCACTCGCCGCGCACCAGCTCAGGCCGGCCGACCGCGGCGACCACGACGTCGGCCTCGCGCACGACCTCGGCCAGGTCGGCGGTCTTCGAGTGGCAGCACGTGACGGTGGCGTCCCGGGCGAGCAGGAGCAGGGCGACCGGCTTGCCCAGGATCGGGCTGCGCCCGACGACCACGGCCCGCCGCCCGGGCAGCGGCACGTCGTAGGCGTCCAGCAGGCGCAGGATGCCGCCGGGCGTGCAGGAGGCGAAGCCGGGCAGGCCGAAGGCCATGGCGGCGAAGCTCCGCGTGGTCACGCCGTCGACGTCCTTGTGCGGCGCGATGGCCTCGAACGCGGCCCGCTCGTCGACGTGGCCGGGCACGGGGTGCTGGAGCAGGATGCCGTCCACGGCGGGGTCGCCGGACAGCTCGGCGAGGAGGCCGACGAGTTCCGCGGTGGTGGTCGTGGCGGGCAGTTCGACGCTGCGCGACCCGATGCCGACGCGGGCGCAGCGGGAGCGCTTCATCCGGACGTAGGTGTGCGAGGCGGGGTCGTCGCCGACGAGGACCGTCGCCAGCACCGGCGGGCGTCCCACCCGCGCCGTGAAGTCCCGGACCCGCTCCGCCGTTTCGGCCAGCGCCGAGGTGGCGACCGACGTGCCGTCCATGATCAGCGCGCTCATCCGTGCTCCTCACCCATGTGAATGAGGGCACCCAGGCGGGCGATGCCTCCTCGACGCGCACTCCCCGGTGGTGACCCACCCGACGCCAGTCGTGCGAAGCCCAAGCTACCACCGGCCCGCGCCCGGGTCAGCGGACCGCGCCGGCCGTCACCGAGGCCACCACCTCGCGCACGGCCGCCGGGTCCGGCGGGTCGCCCCGGCGGTCGGCGAACAGCAGGTGACCGGTGCCGATCAGGGTGGGCGCGAGCGCGTCGATCGCGGCGTCGGGGGCGACGCGGCCCAGGTCGCGCTCCGCGGCGAGGTAGGCGGCGACCATGTCCACGGCCTCGGTGAGCACCGGGACGCCGGCGGGCCAGGTCCGCCGCAGCCGGTCGCGCAGGTCGTCCCGGAAGGTGACGAGGGCGACGATCGCCACGGCCACCGACCGGAACAGGGCGATCAGCGCCTCCGTCAGGTTGTCGACGACGGTCCCGGCGCCGGCGGAGGCCAGCAGGGCGGTGGCGCGGGCGTCCATCCGGTTGACGCGGTCGAGCACGAAGTCGGCCAGGAAGGCGTCGAAGTCCTCGAAGTGCCGGTGCAGGACGCCCTTGGCGCACCCCGCCTCGGCGGTGACGGCCCTGCTGGTCAGCGCACTGGGACCGGCGCTCAGCAGGATGCGCTCGGCGGCGTCGAACAACTGCTCGCGCACGTCCCGGATGGCCACGCCGGTCGGCACCGCGCCCCCTTCGCCGGTTGACGAGTGGGCGCTTGCCCACTCATAGTGGGCGCATGCCCACTGAGTGGACGTTACCCGAACCGCACCGGATCAGGGACGTGGCCGGCTCGTTCGGCGCGGACCCCGACCGCTACGACCGCGCCCGGCCCCGCTACCCCGACGAGGCGGTGGCCGCGATCGTCGCCGCCGCGCCCGGACCCGACGTGCTCGACGTGGGCATCGGCACCGGCATCGCGGCCAGGCAGTTCGAGGCGGCCGGCAGCCGGGTGCTCGGCGTCGACGTCGACCCGCGGATGGCCGAGTGGGCGCGGCGGCGCGGGCACCGCGTCGAGGTCGCGGCGTTCGAGGACTGGGACCCCGCGGGCCGGCTGTTCGACGCCGTGGTGTCCGCGCAGGCCTGGCACTGGGTCGACCCCGCCGCCGGCGCGGCGCAGGCGGCCCGGGTCCTGCGCCCCGGCGGCAGGCTGGCGGTGCTCTGGAACGCGGCCGAACTGCCGCCGGAGGTGGCGGGGGCGTTCACCGACGTCTACCGGCGGGTGCTGCCGGACTCGCCCCTCGCCGGCCGGTCCGACCTGGCCGGGGGCTACGAGGTGATGTGCGACCGGGCGGCCGACGGGGTGCGGGCCTCGGGCGCGTTCGACGAGCCGGAGCGGTGGCGGTTCGACTGGGAGCGGCCCACCACCCGCGACGAGTTCCTGGACCAGCTGCCCACGACCGGCCTGCACACCCTGCTGCCGGCCGAGGTGCTGGAGCGGGTGCTGGAGGGCGTCGGGGCCGTGATCGACGAGGTCGGCGGCCGCTTCACGACGCGCTACACCACCTTCGTGGTCGTCGCCGCGCGGACCGGCGCCGCGTGAGGGGGTTCGCGGCCGAGGGCATCGGCACGGCGCGGCTGGACCTGGTGCCGCTGCGCGTCGGGCACGCCGACGGGATGGCCGCCGTGCTGGCCGACCCGGCGCTGCACGCCTTCACCGGCGGCGCACCGGCCACCCCGGGAGCCCTGCGGTCGCGCTACGAGCGGTTGGCCGGTGGTTCCGGTGACCCCGGGGTGGCCTGGCTGAACTGGGTGGTCCGGCTGCGGGCGGAGGAGCGCCTGACGGGCACCGTGCAGGCCACGGTCACCGGTCCGCTCGCCGAGGTCGCGTGGGTGGTGGGGACGCCCTGGCAGGGGAGGGGCATCGCGACCGAGGCGGCCCGGGGCCTCGTCGACTGGCTCGGCGGGCGGGGCGTGCGGACCGTCGTCGCCCACGTCCACCCCGACCACCTCGCGTCGGCCGCCGTCGCCGCCGCGGCCGGTCTCGCGCCGACCGGCGAGCGGCAGGACGGCGAGGTCAGGTGGCGGCGGGAGTTCGGGACGTGACCCCCGGGCACGACCGGCGCGCGGACGTGGGCGTCCGGCTCACGGCGCCGGCCACGGGTTCGGCACGCAGGTCCGACCGTCCGCGGCGATCGGCACGCCCTGGTCCGTGCCCACCGTGATCGCCGCCAGGTCGTCGTTGGCCGTGCTGAACGTCTGCTGCATCATCACCGGCGCGAGCGCGCCGTCGGCCGGGCACGTCTCGTGGCCTCGACCGAGGAAGTGCCCGACCTCGTGGTTGACCGCGTAGGTGCGGTAACCGCGCAGGTTCCCGGCGAACGCGTGCGCGCCGCGCAGCCACCGCGCCGCGCTCAGGTACACGATCGGCCCGATCCGGCACGAGGTGTCGTAGGGCAGTTCGAAGCCGCACAGCGCCCGCGCGGTCTCCTGCGAGGCGAGCCGGATGCGCAGCTCCGGCGCGCCGGAGGCGTCGACCCGGCGGAACGCGTGCCCGACGGCCCGCCAGCCGCGCGGGTGGGCCAGCGCGTGGTCGACCACGGCGGCGAACGGCCCGTCACCCCGCGGCGGCACGACCCCGTCCTCCACCTCCACCGCGTACGGCGTCCCGGTGTCGCCGAAACCGCCCGGCACCACCCGCCAGGTGCCCGCGCCGCGCAGGGGCACGGGCGGCCCGGCGGGCAGGTCCGCGTCGGTCCGGAACCGGTCGGGCGCCGCGGTGCTCGACGGCGCGCTGGACGTCGTGCCCGCGGTCGACGGCGCGCCGGGGGTTCGCGACGCCTGCGGCGCCGGCCGGCCCGCGGTCGTCGGCTGCTCGTCCTCGTGGAGTTCGAGGGCCACGAGCGCGGTCGCGGCCAGGCACACCCCGGTCAGGTAGGGCACGAACGGCGGGATCCTCACGCGGGCTCCAAACCGGCCGAGCCGTAGGTGCAGGCCGCGTTCCACAGCAGGAACGACGGCGCGCCGACGTCCCGCGAGGCCACGACCTGCGCCTGGATCTCGCCCGGACCGTAGCGGTGACCGAGGGAGAACGCCTGGAGCCAGGGGATGACGGTCGCGCCCGTGCCCTCGGTGAGCCGCACGAAGTGCTCGACCGAGGCCCTGACGATGTCGTACGGCCTGGCGTCGGGGTCGTCCACGCCGTACTCGCCGGGACCCCAGTGCGACGGGTAGACCATCGGCGCGACGTAGTCCACCTGCGCCGAGATGGCCGGGATGTCCTGGGCGATGTCGGTGCCGCTGTTCGCGGCGATGCCGAACACCGACGCCCCCAGGTAGGTGCCCAGCGGCCGCAGCGCCGCCCGGTTGTCCCGCAGGAAGTCCACTATGGACTGCTCGGGGCTGGTGGTCAGGCCCGGGAACGACATCCGCCCGATCGGGCCGTCCGGCCGGCGCACGTAGTCGTACAGGACGTCGTCGAAGCCCAGCTCGGCGGCCTCCTTCGCGATGGCCGTGTTGTAGTCGCGGACCTCCTTGTTGGCGAAGTTGGTGAACGCGTACTCGCCGTAGTGCGCCGACCAGGGCGCGCCGGAGGTGTCCTGCGCGACGCGGTCGCGCACCCCCGCCTGCCACGACGCCTTGCCCAGGACCGGGTCGCGGAACGCCACCAGCCGGCCGACCACCCGCAGGCCCAGGCCGTGCAGCTCGTCGAGCACCGCGCGGGCGTCGTAGTAGTCGCGGGTCGCGCCGATCTCCTGGGCCAGCGGCACCTGCGACCGGTAGCCGACCTCGCCGCTCTCGTCCTTGACGTCGAGCTGCACGGTGTCGACGCGGCCCTCGCGCGCCATCGCCAGCACCGGGTCGCGCAGCGACGGGGTCGCCCACGCGGCGGCGCTCATGTGCACCGCGCGCATCCCCGGGTGGGTGACCTCCACCGGCACGTCCTGCTGCCGGCTGTTGCCCGCGACGTCGTCGGCCGTGACCCGCACCCGCGTGGGCACGCTCGCCAGCGTCACCTCGAACCTGCCGTCGGCCACCTGGACCCGCTGGTCGCCGACCGTCACGGTCTCCGCGCCCTCGGCGGAGCCGCGGACCGTGACCGGGCCGCGCAGCGACTCGGCGCCGGCCGACTCGACGGTGAGCTCGGGCGGGGTGGCGTCCACGGAGAACCGGCGCTCCACCGAGGTGCCCGGCAGCCACGGCAGCGGGTTGGCCGCGCTCACCGACAGCGTGTGCTCGCCCTCGGCCAGCCCCACCCCGGCCAGCGTCATCCGACCGTCCTCGCGTCGCCCCTCAACGGGCCGCCCGTCCACCTGCACGCTGACACGGTGCAGCTCGCCGGGGTCCGCGGTGGTGATGGACACGCGCTCGACACCCGAAGGGGTGATCACGGCGCCGTCGTCCAGGTCGGTGACCGCCAGGCCGACGCCCCGGGAGTGCGCGATCGTCGTCATCACCCCGGCGACCAGCAGCAGGACCGCGGCACCGACGACCGGTATCAGGACTCGCTTCATCTTTCGGGGTGAATCCGGCATCGGCAGCTCCGCTCTCGGCACAGCACGGACCACCAGCGACTAACCTGCCCACCGGCCTTCAAACCCGGCCTCATACGAACGTGTGCACAGGTCCATCCGGGGGCCCGTCCCGGGTCACGATCGGGGCGTGAACAGCGCATCCGGGTCAGTCAGGGCCACCGCCGCCGTGCTCGCGATCGCCGCCGCCTGCTGGGCGTGCGCCGGGCGGCCGGAGCCGCCGGTCGAGCCCGTCGCCGCGCCGGCGTCCTCCGCGCGGCCGGTCGCGGGACCGCCGTCCGAGCCACCGCCGCCCGACCCGGCCGCCGTCGGCGCGGACGAGCTGGGCCTGGTGCCGATCCTGATGTACCACCGGATCGTCGAGCGGACCGAGTCGGTCTACGACCGCACGCCCGCGGCGTTCCGGGCGGAGCTGGAGCGGCTGGCCGCCGAGGGCTACGTGCCGGTGACCGCCACCGAGTACGCCACCGGCCGCATCGACCTCCCCGCCGGCGCGCACCCGGTCGTGCTGACCTTCGACGACGGCGACCCCACCCAGTTCGCGCTCGGCCCGGACGGGGGACCGGCGCCGGGCACCGCCATCGCGATCCTGCTGGACGTCGCCGCCCGCCACCCCGGCTTCCGCCCGGTGGCGAGCCTGTACGTCAACGCCGCCCCGTTCGGCTCGGCCGACGGCTCGGGCCTGCTGCCGTGGCTGCGCGACCACGGGTTCGAGGTCGGCAACCACACCCGGGACCACACCAACCTGGCGTCGGTGGACGACGCGCGGGCGCAGGAGGCGATCGCGCTGGGGCAGCGCGAGATCCAGCGCGCCCTGCCCGGCCACCGGGTGACCAGCCTGGCGCTGCCCTTCGGCGTGGCGCCCGTGAACGGCGCGCTAGCCGGGCGCGGCGGCGAGGGCGACGCCGCGTACGACCACGCGTGCGTCCTGCTGGTCGGCGCCAACCCGGCGCCCTCACCCCACTCGACCGACTTCGACCCGCTCAACACACCCCGGATCCGCTCCCAGGACGCCACGGGCCACGAGGCCGAGTACGGCTCGACCGCGTGGCTGGACAAGCTGGCCGCGGCCCAGGGCGGTCGCTACACCTCCGACGGCGACCCGGGGCGGATCTCCTACCCGGCGGCGCGGGGCGCGGTCGTGGCGCCCGCGTTCGCGGACCGCGCGAACGCCTACTGACCGGCGGCCCGTCCTCAGGCGCGTGGGCGGCCGTCCGCCGCCCACGCGCGGGCGAGCGGCGGGAACCCGGCAGGTCCTCGGGCCCCCAGGCTCGTGGGCGGCCGGTTCAGCCCGCCGTCGCCCGCGCGTGGTTGCGCAGCGCCACCGCGGCCCGCTCCAGGGTGCCCAGCACCCCCGGCGGCAGCTCGTGGTGGCGGCCCACCACCTCCTGCGCCATCACCTGCATCGGCGCGGACTCCTCCGCCTCGACCACCGCCAGCACCTTGAACGCCGTGCCCGGCGGGAACACCACCCGCTCCTGCACCAGGCTGCCGAACGAGTCCACCACCGAGACCCGCCGCCCGGTCATCGACCACAGCAGGAACTCCACCCGCCCGTCGACCGGCACCGCGGGACCCGCCACCGTGCCCAGCAGGCCGTGCTCGACCAGCACGTCACCCGTCCGGAACCGGTGCGCCTCGCCCCAGCACACCGTCACGCCCTGGTGCGCCGGCAGCCGCCGCAGGCCCGACACCACCGCCGCCGCGTACGGCCACAACCGGCCCAGCTTCCCCGTCCGCAACGCCTCCACCAGGATCTCCTCATCCTGCTGGAAGCACGCCGACACGGCGGCCAGGTCGGTCACCACCGCCTCGAACGCCTCCGGGTCCTCCGGCCGCGACACGATGTGCCGGCACGCCACCGCGGCGTGCTCCCCGTACCGCTCGCCCAGCATCCGGCGCAGCGCGTCCCGCTCCTGCTCGGTGCTGCGGTGGTCCGCGGGCACCACCTCGTCGCCCGGCCGCTCGCCCCACACCGGCGCGACCGGCGGCTGGAGCGGCCCGTCCACGCTGATCGGCACCGGGACCTCGGCCACCTCCGACCCGGCGGCGCCCGACCCCGCCGCCCCCAACACGGCGGTCTCCAACCTGAGGGTCTCCTGCCCCGGCGCCTCCGGCCCGGGCGCCTCCGGCCCCGGGAACTCCGGCCCGGGGTCCTCGGCCACCGGCTCGACGACCTCCTCCGCCACCGGCGGCCTCGGCGGCGGCGTCGGGTCGCAGAACACCACCTTCAGCAACCGGCGCACCTCCGGCTCCAGCCGCTCCACCAGCGACGCGCCCACCACCGCCACCGCGCCCGCCGTCGTGCGGCCCGGCGTGCCCACGGTCAGCCGCGCCCACTCCGGGTCCACCGGCAGCGACCGCACCTCGGCGCTGATGTCCTCCGCGTCCCGCACCCACAACCCGGACGGCACCACCTCCAGGTACACCCCGCCACCCAGGTCGAACACCCCCGGACCGCGCTCCACCAGCCCCACGACCGGCACCCGGTACCCCGACACCACCGGCGGGCCGCCCGGCGAGTGCCGCACCTCCGTCACGTACGGCCGCCACGTCTGCTGCCCCCGCGGGTTCACCGCCACCACGGCCGCGCCGGTGCGCAGCGACCCCACCGGCAGGCCCGTGTACAGCGAGATCGGCTCACCCAGCTGGTCGGCCACCGCCTGCGCCTGGTGCTCGCCGCCGTACCAGACCAGCCGCACCCGGGACCGGGCCGCCGACGACAGCCCGCCCAGCAGCCGGCACACCTCCTCGACCGGGATCGGCGGCTGACCCGGTCCGCCGACCACCACGGTCAGCACGTTCTCCCGGCACGGCAGGCCCAGCACCGCCCGCGACTCCGGGGCCTGCGGCTCGAACGGCGCGCGCTGCGCCCGCAGCCACAACCCCGCCGGGATCGGCTCGGACACGCCCACCTCGCCCGTCGGCCACGGCGCGTTCGGGTCCACCGCCTCCCACTGCGGCACCGGGAACCGCCTGCCCATCGGCACCGGCGAGGCGCCCGGCACGAACCGCAGCCAGCACCCGTACCCGCCGTTGCCGACCACGAACGCCGCACCCGGCACCGTGGTCACCGCGCCGTCCGGCGCCACCACCTCGGCCTGGAGCTGCTCCGCCAGCCACTGCGCCGGCGCGGTCGGCCGCATCGACCCCGAGTACGACGCCATCAGCCGCACCGGGCCCCGGCCCTGCAACGCCGACGCCACCACCGGCCAGAACGCCACCTCGTCACCGTGCGGCGGGTCCACCACGACCACCGTCCGCCCCCGGTCCGCCGGCAAGCCCCTGGCCAGCGCCAGCGCCTGCTGACCGGCCCCGCCGGGCGGCCCCACCACCAGCGTCGCACCCGCGAACGAAGCCGAGAACCGCTCGGGCGCGGGCGGCGGAGGAGGGGGCTGCGGCACGGGTTCGGGCTCGACCACGGGCTCCACGGGCGGAGCGGCCTCCTTCTTCGGCGCGGCACGTCGGAACATCAGGACGCCCTCCAGGCAGGGACTGCGCGGGACCGCCCGCACTCTACGCGGACCCGCCCACCCGGCGGCCGGCGCGCCTTCCGCCCGTGCTCAAGGCCCGTCCACAGTGGATCAACGCAGGTCCGGGCGCTGCCGACGTGTGCCGCGCCACTCCCGTCGCCCGTCGGGTGCCACGCAAAAATGTCAGACCCACTGGTTACGCTCCTCTACCGTGAACCGCTCGACGTACGCCACGACCTGGGGAGAACGACCCGGTGACCGCTGAGATCCTGTACGGTGCCGACGACCTGACCCACCTCGAAGGTCTGGAAGCGGTTCGCAAGCGCCCCGGCATGTACATCGGGTCAACCGACAGCAGGGGCGTCAACCACCTCTTCACCGAGATCGTCGACAACTCCACCGACGAGGGCGTGGCCGGGCACGCCGCGAAGGTCGTCGTCACCCTCCACGCCGACGGCAGCGTCCAGGTCGACGACGACGGCCGCGGCATCCCCACCGGCGTCCACGCCAAGTCCGGGCTCTCCGGCGTCGAACTCGTCCTCACCAGGCTCCACGCCGGCGGCAAGTTCGGCGGCTCCGGCTACAAGACCTCCGGCGGCCTCCACGGCGTCGGCGCCTCCGCCGTCAACGCCCTCGCCCACCGCTTCGACGTCGTCGTCCGCCGCGAGGGCAAGACCCACGAGATGTCCTTCGCCCACGGCGTGCCCGGCGTCTTCGACGGCCCCGGCCCCGAGGCGGCCTTCACCAGGCAGACCGGCCTGCGCGTCACCGGCCGCACCAGGAAGACCGGCACGTCCATCCGCTACTGGCACGACGCCCGCTACTTCGAGAACGGCGCCGCCCTCGACGTCGAAGCCGTCCGCGCCAAGCTCCGCAACACCGCGTTCCTCGTGCCCGGCGTCACCTACGTGCTGCGCGACGCCACCGGCGGCTCCGTCGACGAGGAGACCTTCCACTTCCCCGGCGGCGTCACCGACATGGTCGACTTCCTCGCGCCGGCCAACGACAAGCCCGTCTCCGGCACCCTCCTCATCACCGGCACCGGCGTCTACCACGAGAACGCCGCCGACGAGAACGGCGTGATGCGCGCCAAGGTCGAGCGCCACGCCGAGGTCGAGATCGCCCTGCGCTGGGGCACCGGCTACGAGCGCACCGTCGAGTGCTTCACCAACACCATCCGCAACGTGCACGGCGGCACCCACCGCCGGGGCTTCGAACGGGCCGTGCTCAAAGCGGTGCAGGAGGCCATCGGCCGCACCAGGGGCCTGCTCAAGCCCAAGGAGGACCCGCCCACCCTCGACGACGTGCTCGAAGGCATGACCGCCGTCGTCCACGTGCGCATCCCCGAGCCCCAGTTCACCTCCCAGACCAAGGACGAGCTGTCCACCTCGGGCATCACCAAGGTCGCCCAGGGCATCGTCGAGAAGCACATCAGGGCCTGGACCGAGGACCGCCGCACCAAGGGCGAGGCCAAGGTCGTCCTCCAGAAGGTCGTCGACGCCGCCCGCGTCCGGCTGACCCAGAAGCAGCAGAAGGACGCGGCCCGCCGCAAGACGGCGCTGGAGGGCGCCGCGATGCCGCCCAAGCTCGTCGACTGCCGCACCACCGGTGTCGCGCGCAGCGAGCTGTTCCTGGTGGAGGGCGACAGCGCCCTCGGCTGCTTCACGGGAGACACGATGGTCGCCCTGGCCTCGGGTCGTGCGATGGGCTTCGCAGACCTCGCCGCGGACTGGCAGAAGGGCGTCACGCACTTCGGCTACACGACCAACAAGGCAGGTCGCGTGGTCGTCGCCCCGCTCGTCGAGCCCCGCCTGACCAAGCGCGACGCGCCCCTCGTCCGGGTCACCCTCGACAACGGCGAGTCGGTGCGCTGCACCCCCGACCACCTGTTCCGGCTGCGCGACGGCTCCTACCGCCGGGCCGACCAGCTCCGGTCCGGCGACTCGCTGATGCCCCTGTACCGCTCGACCTCGGCCAAGTCCTCGGGTGACGAGCTCGACGGCTACGAGCGGATCTGGATGAACGATCGCGCCGAGTGGGTCCACACCCACTACCTCGCGGACGCCCACAACCTCCGCCACGGCCTCGACAGCGCCGAGTACGCCGAACGGATGCGCGAGCGGCAGGCGACCTGCTGGAGCGACCCCGGGCACCGAGCCCGAGCCGCCGAGCGGGTTCGCGCCTCCTCCGCTGATCCCGCCCGCCGACAGGAGTGGAGCGAACGCTCCCACGCACAATGGCAGGACGCCGACCTGCGCGCCTGGCGTTCCCGGGCCACCACCGAGCAGAGCGTCCCCGAGTCCGAGCGGGTGGCGCGGCAACTGGGGGGCAGGCGGCTCGCCGCGCTCAAGCGCCTGCGCCCGTTCCTCCGGCTCGACGACGCCGAACTCGCCACCGCGTACGAGGCGGAGCGCCTGGCCACCGCGCGCACCGGTGTGCGCTTCGACCGGCTGCTCGACGGCTTCGACGGCGACCTCACCCGCCTCCGCGAAGCCGCGAGCCAGGTCAACCACACCGTCGCCTCCGTCGAACCGCTGACCGAGACGGCCGACGTGTACGACCTCACCGTGGACGGCTACCACAACTTCGCCCTGGAAGCCGGTGTCTTCGTCCACAACAGCGCGCGCATGGCCCGCGTCTCCGAGTACCAGGCGCTGCTCCCGCTGCGCGGCAAGATCCTCAACGTGCAGAAGGCCAGCCTCGCCGACACCCTGCGCAACGCCGAGATCGCCTCGATCGTGCAGGTCCTCGGCGCGGGCACCGGCCGCACGTTCGACCTGCCGGCCATGCGCTACGGCCGCGTCATCCTGATGGCGGACGCCGACGTCGACGGCTCCCACATCCGCACCCTGCTGATCACGCTGTTCGCCAAGTACATGCGCCCGGTGATCGAGGACGGCCGCCTCTACGCCGCCATGCCGCCGCTGCACAAGGTGATGACCAAGGGCCGCAACCCGGAGACCCACTTCACCTTCACCCAGCGCGAGATGGAGCAGAAGGTCGCCCGGCTGGAGAAGGCGGGCAAGACCGTGGTCAAGCCCGTGCCCCGGTTCAAGGGCCTCGGCGAGATGGACGCCGACGAGCTCTGGGACACCACGATGAACCCGGCCACCCGCTCGGTGCGCCGCATCACCATGCACGACGCGGAGGCCGCGGAGGCCGCGTTGGAGCTGCTGATGGGTGAGAAGGTCGAGCCGCGCCGGGCGTGGCTCGTCGAGTCGGCCGCCCGGGTCGACCAGTCCGCGATCGACGTCTGACACGAGGGAACGCCCAGCCATGGCACGCCGCAAGACCCCCGTCACCCGGGTCGACCCGTCCGCCTTCGACCGCGCGGGCGCCCAGGTCTTCGACAACTCGCTGACCACCGAGATCGAGGACTCGTACCTGGAGTACGCGTACTCGGTCATCCACTCCCGCGCCCTGCCCGACGCGCGGGACGGCCTGAAGCCGGTGCACCGGCGGATCCTGTTCTCGATGAACGAGCAGGGCCACCGGCCGACGAGCCCCTACGTGAAGTCGTCGCGCGTGGTCGGTGACTGCTTCGTGCGCGGCGCCCTGGTCTCGACCCCGGCCGGGCTGCGCCCGATCGAGGAGGTCGAGGTGGGCGACCTGGTCCTGGACGGCGGTGGTGAGCCGGTCGCCGTCTGCGCCGTGTACGAGAACCCGGTGTCGGAGCTGGTCAGGGTCACCTGGTCCCACGGCGGGACCATGCTCGTGACGCCCGGCCAGCGGTTCCGCACGGTCGGTGACGACCTGGCGGTCGAGTGGACCGACGCCCGCGACCTGGCCGGCAAGCGGACCGCCGGGTTCGGCTCGGCGCGCCACGCGGAGCTCCTCGACGCCGGGCGGGACCTCCACCCCTACGTGCTCGGGCTCCTGGTCGCCGAGGGGTTCGCCGCGGCGGGGGAGGCCAACGGCCGGGTCCGGCTCCGCACGTGCGACGTGGAGCCCCTCGACGTGGCGCACGGCTGGGCGATCGTGAACGGCGTGACGGTGTCGCGCGGCAAGCGCGAGGCGGAGGGGCCGGGGCACCGCGACCAGCACATCCTCACGTTCGCCCCGCACGACGACCTGTCGGAGGTCGCCGCACCGCCCGGCGACGCCAGGCAGGTCCCCGCGGGCGTGCTGGGCGACAGGTCGACCTGGGCGCCCTTCCTGGCGGGCCTGTTCGACGGCGCCGGCGACGTGCGCGGGACGAGCGGGGACATCGCCTTCGCCGCCACGAGCCGGCGGCTGGTCGAGCAGGTGCGCGCGATGCTCGCCGACTGCGGCATCCACGGCTACCACTGGTCCCGGCGGCGCGGCGACGTGCAGGGCTCGGGCGACCGGCAGGGCCTGTCGGTGTCGGGCCGCGACGCGGCGGTGCTGGCGCGGGCCCTGCTGCCCTGGTCGAAGGTCGGCCACAAGCAGGACGGCCTGCGGCAGGTCGTCGAGGAGCCGTCCGCCGCCCACGGCGTGGACGACCGGTCCCGCGACACCGGGGGGATGGCGTTCCTGACCGTCGAGTCGGTGGAGCCGGTCGCCCCGGACACGACGTACGACATCCAGGTCGACACCGAGGAGCACGCGTTCGTGGTGAGCGGGCTCGTGGTGCACAACTGCATGGGCAAGTACCACCCGCACGGCGACACCGCCATCTACGACGCCATGGTGCGGTTGGCCCAGGACTTCTCGCTGAACACGCCGCTCGTCGACGGGCACGGCAACTTCGGCAGCCCGGACGACGGCCCGGCCGCGTCGCGTTACACGGAAGCGCGCATGTCGCCCGCCGCGATGTTGCTGGTCGGGGAGCTGGGCGAGGAGACGGTCGACTTCCGGCCCAACTACGACGGGTCGCTGGAAGAGCCGTCGGTGCTGCCCGCGGCTTTCCCGAACCTGCTGGTCAACGGCACGTCGGGGATCGCGGTCGGCATGGCGACGAACATGATCCCGCACAACCTGGGCGAGGTCGTGGCGGCCGCGCGGCACCTGGTGACGCACCCGGACGCGTCGTTGGACGAGCTGATGGGGTTCGTGCCGGGCCCGGACCTGCCCACGGGCGGGGTGCTGCTGGGGCTGGACGAGGTGCGCAAGGCCTACGAGACCGGGCGCGGCGTGGTGCGGATGCGCGCCAGGGTGGAGACCGGGCCGCTGGAGGGCAGCCGGGGCCGGCAGGCGATCACGATCACCGAGCTGCCGTACGGGGTGGGCCCGGAGAAGATCATCGAGAAGATCACCGACGAGGTGACGAAGTCGAAGCGGCTGACCGGCATCGCGGACGTGAAGGACCTGACCGACCGGGAGAACGGCGTCCGGGTGGTCATCGAGTGCAAGGTCGGCGTGAACCCGCAGGCGCTGCTGGCTGACCTGTACCGGCTCACGCCGATGGAGCAGTCGTTCGGCATCAACAACCTGGTGCTGGTGGAGGGCCAACCTCGGACGCTGGGGCTGAAGGCGCTGCTGGAGGTGTTCCTCCGGCACCGGTACGAGGTGGTGACGCGGCGGACCCGGTACCGGCGGCGCCGGCGCGAGGAGCGGTTGCACCTGGTCGAGGGCCTGTTGAAGGCGCTGCTGGACATCGACAAGGTGATCCGGCTGATCCGGGGCAGCGAGAACGCGGCGGAGGCCAAGGACGGCCTGGTGAAGCGGTTCGCGCTGTCGGAGGTGCAGGCGACCTACATCCTGGACACGCCGTTGCGCCGGTTGACCCGCTACGACGCGCTGGAGCTGGAGGCGGAGCAGGAGAAGCTGCGCGGTGAGATCGCGGAGCTGAGCAAGATCCTGGACGACGAGCGGGTGCTGCGCCGGGTGGTGTCCTCCGAGCTGGGCCGGGTGGCCAAGGACCTGGGTCGGGAGCGGCGGACGGTGCTGCTGGACGGCGACCTGAAGGAGGTCCTGGCGGCGTCGAGGCCGGCCGGGCCGCTGGAGGTGGCGGACGACCCGTGCCAGGTGGTGCTGTCGGCGACGGGCCTGGTGGCGCGCACGGCGGCCGAGTCGGAGGAGGCGACGGAGGCGCGGAAGCGCAGCGGCCGGGTCCGGCACGACGCGGTGGCGGCGGTGGTGCACACGACCGCGCGCGGTCAGGTGCTGCTGGTGACGAACCGGGGTCGGGCGTTCAAGACGGACGTGCTGCCGCTGCCGGTGCTGCCGGAGCAGAGCGGCACGGTGTCGTTGAGCGGCGGCATGGCGGCCGGTGAGCTGGTCGACCTGGTGGCGGGCGAGCGGGTGGTCGGGATCGCGCCGCTGAACCCGGGCGGGTCGCCGGGGCTGGCGCTGGGCACGCGGCTGGGCACGGTGAAGGTCTGCTCGCCGGAGTGGCCGGTGCGGTCGGACGAGTTCGAGGTGATCACCCTCAAGGAGGGCGACGAGGTGGTCGGCGCGACGTGGTTGGGCGGCGCCGACGAGTCGTTGGTGTTCGTGTCGTCGGACGCCTCGCTGCTGCGCTACCCGGTGTCGCTGGTCCGGCCGCAGGGCCTGAAGGGCGGCGGCATGTCGGGCATCAACCTGACGTCGGGCGCGCGGGTGGTGTTCTTCGGCGCGGTGCGCACGGACGACGACGAGCACGGCGAGCCGATGGTCGTGACGTCGACGGGGCAGAGCGTGAAGGTGACGCCGTTCTCGGCGTACCCGGCGAAGGGCCGGGCGACCGGCGGTGTGCGGGCGCAGCGGTTCCTGAAGGGCGAGGACGCGCTGGCGCTGGCGTGGGTCGGGCCGAGGCCCGCGGGCGCGGCGGAGAACGGTTCGCCGGTGGAGCTGCCGGCGGTCGACGAGCGGCGGGACGGTTCCGGGCACGCCCACCCGGGTCCGGACGTGGTGGGCCATCTGGTGGAACGGGGTTGACCGGGCCCGTTCCCGGGCACTGTTGAGGGTGTGATCGCGGAGAGCGGAGTGGTGGTCCCGGCGCGCTTCAGCGGCGCGCCGGACACCGCGCACGGTGGTTACACGTGCGGTGTCCTGGCGTCGTCGGTGGGGCCGGTCGACGGCACGCCGGTGGTCTCGCTGCTGCTGCCGGTGCCGGTGGAGCAGCCGATGCACCTGGAGGTCAGCGCGGACCAGGCGGTGCTGGTGTTCGGCGAGCAGGTGGTGGCCACGATGGTGGCGAGCCCCGACCCGGTGCCGGTGGCGCCGCCCGTGGGGCTGCTGGAGGCGGAGCGGGCGGCGGAGGCCTACGCGGGTTTCGACGCGCACCCGTCGCCGACGTGCTTCGCGTGCGGCCACGACCGCCTGGACGGGTTGCTGCTGTCGCCGGGGTTGGTGGGCGAGAACGCGGTGGCGTGCACGTGGACGCCGGTGGAGACCTCGCCGGAGGTGCTGTGGGCGGCGCTGGACTGCCCGGCGAGCTGGGCGACGGACGAGCCGATGACGCTGACCAGGATGGCGGCCGACCTGGTGTCGCCGCCGGTCCTGGGCGAGCGGCACGTGGTGGTGGCGCGCCAGGTGCAGCGGGTCGGCCCGGTGGCGGCCACGGTGACGTCGATCTACGGGCCGGGTGACGTGCTGGTGGCCACCGCGACGGCGCAGTGGACCGAGCCGGAGCGATGACTCCCGCCGGTCCCGGGCGTCTCATGGGCGTGGAAGAGGTCTTCGAGCGGTACTCCGAGGTCGTGCCGGGTGCGGTGGCGCTGGTGGGGCGGCGCGTGGTCGCCGTGGGCACGACCGCGTTCGGCGGCGTCGAACCGATGCGCCGCGACACCCTGTTCCGCATCGCCTCGATGACCAAGCCGATCACGGCCGCCGCCGCGGTGCTGCTGGCGGAAGAGGGCGCGCTGGACCTGGACGAGCCGGTGGACCGGCTGCTGCCGGAGTTGGCGGGCCGCGGGATCACCGCGCGGCACCTGCTCACGCTGCGACTGGGTTTCGGGCTCGCGTTCGAGCCGTCGCCGGAGTGGGACCGGGCGGTCGCGCTCGGCCTGGCGCTGGGGCCGCCCAAGCCCGCGAGCCCGCACGGGCCGGACGAGTGGCTGCGCCGGTTCGCGTCCGTGCCGCCGATGCGCCCGCCGGGCGAGCGGTGGATGTACGACGCGGGCTTCGCCGTGCTGGGCGTGCTGGTGGCGCGGGCCGGCGGCCGGCCGCTGGGCGCGGTGCTGCGGGAACGGGTCTTCGAGCCGCTGGGCATGGTGGACACCGGCTTCAGCGTGCCGCCGGAGGAGTTGCACCGGCTGCCGCCGTGCTACGCCGACGACGGCTCGGTCTTCGACGACCCGGCGGACAGCCAGTGGTCGCGCGAGCCGGCCTTCCCCGACGCGGCCGGCGGCCTGGTGTCGACGGTGGACGACTACGCGCGGTTCGCCCGGGCGCTGGTGGGCGGTGGCCTGCTGTCGGCGGCGTCGTTGCGGGCCATGACCACCGATCACCTGACCCCGGAGCTGCGGGCGGCCTCGCCGCACGTGCCGATCTTCCTGGGCGAGGCGGGCTGGGGCTTCGGCCTGGCCGTGGAACGCGACCGTTTCGGCTGGTCGGGCGGTTTGGGCACGTCGTTCTCCTGCTACCCGGCGACCGGTGATGTGGAGATCGTGCTGACGCAGCGCACACCGCCGCCGACCGACCTGTTCGACGCCTTCCACGGCCGGTGAAGCCGCGGTGCTGCGCGGTGGCCGGTGCCGAAGACGAGGTGGTGCGGGGCCGGTCGGCGAGGCGCCGTCGGCGATTTTCGTGGTGGGCCTAAGGTCTTCCGGGTGCACCGAAAGCCCGCCCTGACCTTCTCGGGCGCCCTGCGCATCCTCGGCAAGCACGACTCCGAGGTGGTCGCGAAGATCGACAAGGCGTTGGGCGGGGCGATCCTGGCCGCCGGGACGGGCGTGGTGCTGCCGGTCGCGCTGTGGGGCTGGGTCGACCAGAAGAACGAGGCCGTCAGGTTGCTGACCGGGCTCGTCGGCGGGTTGTCGGACCGGTTGGCCGGGGTGCGGGGGCTGGAGCGCCGGGAAGCGGTCCTGGCCGCGCACACCGCCCTCGTCGCGGCGGCGTTCTTCGAGGTGCTGGACGAGACGCTGGGCAAGGCGGTGCGCGAGCTGGCCATCACCGAGGAGGAGCGGCGGTTCCTCGTCACCGGCCGGAGCAAGCGCACGGCGCACCAGTTCTACGAGGACCTGTACCGCTCGGAGGTCCCCGCGCCGTCACCCTCGTGCGGCTTCCACGAGAACCTGGAGCGCATCGCCGAGTGGCTCGTCGTCATGGCCCACCGGCTGTACCTCTTCATCGGCGGCCTGGACGTCGAGCGCGGGCTCACCGTGCACTTCGGCGACGACTTCCGCGGGCAGGTCCTCGGCCGCTACGAGTCGCACTACCTGCGGTTGGCCGAGAAGGCGCCGGAGTTCGTGTTCTGGGCCGTGCTCGGGGAGCACGCCGCCTCGCGGCGCCGGATCGACGTCCTGGACGCGGACCTGCGGACCGCGCTGGACGACCAGGGGCAGGCGCTGTCGCAGGTCATGGCCCTGCTGTCGCTGGTGTCCGAACGCGGAACGGGCGTCGACCGCCACCGCGAGGGACTGCACAGGGTGAACACCGGCGTGCTGGACCAGCCGATCGTGCCCGGCGACGCCGAGCGCTACGACACCGAGGTCACGTTCCCGACCATCGAGCGGGCGTTCCTCACACCGCACTACCGGATCGCGGCGCACGGCAGGGAGTCGCGGCCCTCCGACGAGGACTGGTGGTCGGAGCACGAGGTCTCGCGGGACCTGGAGGTGATGCTGGCCGCGTACCTGACGTCCGCCGACGCCACCAGGGCGCCGATGCTGGTCCTCGGCCACCCCGGCGCCGGCAAGTCGATCCTCACCAAGGTGCTCGCGGCCCGCCTGCCGCCCGAGGAGTACACGGTGGTGCGGGTGCCGCTGCGCAACGTGGCGGCCGGCGCGCCGATCATCGACCAGGTCCAGCAGGCCTTGGACCAGGCCACGAACAACCGGGTGCAGTGGCAGGCCGTCACCGACCACGGGGTGGACACCGTGCTGGTCGTCCTGCTCGACGGCCTCGACGAGCTGCTCCAGGCCGCCGCCTTCGGCCGCAGCGGCTACCTCCAGGAGGTCATGGAGTTCCAGCGCATCGAGGAGGAGCAGAACCGCCCGGTCGCCGTGGTCGTCACGTCGCGGACGGTCGTCTCCGATCGCGTCGACATCCCGGAGGGCTCGCCGGTCGTCAAGCTGGAGGAGTTCACCGACGACCAGGTCGGCGCCTGGCTGGAGGAGTGGTCGACCACCAACGCGATGATGGTCCGGGTCGGCGCGGTGCGCGCGTTGACCGCGGACGAGGCGCTCCACCTGCGCCACCTGGCCCGCCAGCCGTTGCTGCTGCTCATGCTCGCGCTCTACGCGGCCGATCCCCGGTCGCCCAAGCTCGACGCCGGCCTGTCGACGTCGGCGCTGTACGAGAGGATCTTCGACAACTTCGCGCGGCGCGAGGTGCGCAAGCGCGCCGGCGCCCGGCTGCCCGACGACGAGGTGGAGCGCCGGGTGGTCGACCAGGTGTTCCGCCTGTCGGTCGCGGCGCTGGCGATGTTCAACCGGGGCGTCCAGCACGTGCGGGAGGTCGAGCTGCGCGCGGACCTCGCCGCGCTCGCCGGTGGCTGCGACCTGCCCGACGACGCGGGGACGCGCCTGCTGGGCGAGTTCTTCTTCGTCCACGCGCCGGAGGCGGTGCTCAGGGGCAAGGAGCGGTCCTACGAGTTCCTGCACTCCACGTTCGGGGAGTACCTGGTCGCCCGGCACGTGGTGGGCGAGCTGGCCGCGCTGGCGGACGCGGCGTACGGCGGTCGTTACGGCGACCGCCCGCTGGACGACGAGATGCTGTTCGCGCTGCTCTGCCACCAGGTCTGGGCCGCCCGCCCCTCGATCGCCCAGTTCGCGGTGGAGATCCTCACCACCGCGCCCGCCGGCGAACTGCGGGACGTCCGGCGCGCCCTGGAACAACTCCTCCGGTCCCACCGGGGGCGGCGGCGCTCCAACCGGTACGACGGCTACCGGCCGACACCCGTGGACTTCATCCGCCAGGCGGCGGTGTACTCGGCGAACCTGACCACGCTGGCGATCTGGTGCGGCGCCCAGGACACCGGTTTCAGCCTGGTCGGCCCCTTCGGCGACGACCGGGAGGAGGCGCTGGCGAACTGGCGGTCCGCCCTGTTCCTGTGGCGCTCCGGCCTCGACCCCGACAGCTGGCAGGCCCTGCTGTTCTCGTTGAGCGCCGTCGACGCGACCACCCTGCGCCCGACGCGGACACCCCCGCACCCCTCGCCGGCGGGGATGGAGGAGTACTGGTTGGCCCGCGTCGGCGCCGACCCGGTGCACGCCTCGCGGGTCCGCTGGGGCCTGGGGTTGGTCGACGGGCACGTCTTCCTCGAACAGGGTTCGAACTGGGCCGGGGAGGCGCTCAGGTGGATCGTGCCGGCCCTGGTGTCGGCCTGGGAGGTGTCGACGTCGGTCGTCGAGGACCCGCCCCGGGGCGTCCGCGACGGGGACGTCGAGGAGGTGGGCGGCGCGCTGTCCCTGTTGTTGCGGGTGCGCGTGAAGGAGCTGCCCAGGGAGTTCATCACCAAGGTGGCCCAGAGCCTGGCCCGGTACCCGGAGCCGTTCAGGGTGAGCGTGGAGACCGTGCTGGCGGTGGTCTACTTCCACCCGGCCGTCCTCCTGGAGGTGCCGCAGTGGCAGGACCCCGCTTTCTACGGGCGCCGGCGCGAGGACCTGCACCTCATCATGGACTGGGCCTACGCGGACGGGCGGCTCGACCCCGCGCTGTTCCGGCGGTGGACCGAGCTGCGCACCCGGCTCCTGGGCGAGGACGTGCCGAGGAAGTCGCCGGAGGGCAGCCGGGCGGACCTGTTCCTCCACCTCGACTAGCTGCCCGCCCGGCGCGGCGTCGGCCGACCCCGGTCAGCCCCCGTCCGGTCCGCCGACGAAGACCTGCGCGTACCGCTCCAGGTTGGCGTTGGGGTGCAGCACGGCGTGCAGGCTCAGCGCGTGCACGTCCCGCCGGACGCGGTGCAGCACCGGGTCGTCGCCCGTCAGCACGTCGACCGCGTCCTTGGCCCGCAGGCACGCCTCGATCAGGTCCTGCCGCACCCACGCCCGCTCCTTGGGCGTCCACGTGCCGCGGGCGGTCGCCTTCGCGTCGACCACCGAGGCGGCGCGGTTCGCGTGCAGCTCCGCGCCGTCGGCGAGCACCGCGGCCTCCCTGGTGCGGGGACCGTCGGTCGCGAGCCCGAGCGCCGCGCGGACCAGGCCGACCGCGGGGCCGCCGACCGTCGCGCACGCGGCCGGCGTGTAAGGGGCGCGGAACAGCGCCTCCGCCCGCGTCGGGTCGCCCTCCAGCAGCGGCGTCAGCGGCAGGACGCGGTCCGCGGGCACGAACACGTCCCTGGCCAGCGTGGTCACGCTGCCCGTGGCGCGCAGGCCGGTGGTGTGCCAGTCGTCCACGACCTCCAGGTCGGCCACCGGCAGGGCCAGCACCACCGGCTCCCGGTGCGGCGCCAGCAGGGCGGCGTTGGTGGTCCAGTCGCACTGCGGCGCGCCCGTGGTGAACGCCCACCGCCCGTTGACCAGCACCCCGCCGGGCACGGGCGCGGCGGTCGCGGTCGGGCTGAGGATGCCGGTGACCCGCGCGTCGGGTTTGGCGAAGACCTCCTCCCGCACGTGGTCGGGGAACCGGCCGGCCACCCACGTCGAGACCGCCCACACCGCCGCCGTCCAGGCCGCCGACCCGTCGCCGCGGGCCAGCTCGGCGACCACCCGCAGCACCGTGCCCAGGTCGGCCTCGTGGCCGCCGTGCCCGGCGGGCGCGCGCAGGCGGAGCACGCCCGCGTCGGCCATGGCCTCCAGCGCCTCGTCGTGCAGGCGGCGGTGCCGCTCGCCCCAGTCGGCGCGGGCGTGCAGCACCGGGACGATCGCGGCGGCCCGCCGGACGAGCTCGTCCACCGCAGCCTCCCCCAGTTCTCGCGTTGGTCTCCCACCTTGGCGTGGGCCACGCCACCCGGCAAGCACGGAATAGCGGGGCGTCGGGTACGGTTGGGCAAGTTAGTTGAAAGTGCAACTACTTGAGGAGTGGTCATGCAGTTCGGTGTCTTCACCGTCGGTGACGTGACGCCCGACCCCACGACGGGCCGGACGCCGACCGAGGCCGAGCGCATCAAGGCGATGGTCACGATCGCGCTCAAGGCCGAGGAGGTCGGCCTCGACGTGTTCGCGACCGGCGAGCACCACAACCGGCCGTTCGTGCCGTCCTCGCCGACCACCATGCTCGGCTGGATCGCGGCCCGGACCGAGCGGCTGCTCCTGTCCACCGCCACCACCCTCATCACCACCAACGACCCGGTCAAGATCGCCGAGGACTACGCGATGCTCCAGCACCTGGCCGACGGCCGGGTGGACCTGATGATGGGCCGGGGGAACACCGCTCCCGTGTACCCGTGGTTCGGTCGCGACATCCGCGACGGCATCGACCTCGCGATCGAGAACTACGCGTTGCTGCACAAGCTGTGGCGGGAGGACGTCGTGGACTGGGAGGGCAAGCACCGCACGCCGCTCCAGTCGTTCACCTCCACACCGCGCCCGCTCGACGACGTGCCCCCGTTCGTGTGGCACGGCTCGATCCGCAGCCCGCAGATCGCCGAGCAGGCCGCCTACTACGGCGACGGCTTCTTCGCCAACCACATCTTCTGGCCCAAGGAGCACTTCCAGCGGCTGATCACGTTCTACCGGGAGCGCTACGAGCACCACGGGCACGGCGCCGCGCACCAGGCGATCGTCGGCCTGGGCGGCCAGGTGTTCATGCGCCGCAACTCGCAGGACGCGGTGCGCGAGTTCCGGCCGTACTTCGACAACGCGCCGGTGTACGGGCACGGGCCGTCGCTGGAGGAGTTCACCGAGCAGACCCCGCTGACCGTCGGCAGCCCGCAGGAGGTCGTCGAGAAGACCCTGACCTTCCGCGACCACTTCGGCGACTACCAGCGGCAGCTGTTCCTGATGGACCACGCCGGCCTGCCGCTGAAGACCGTGCTGGAGCAGCTGGACCTGCTGGGCGAGATCCTGCCCGCGCTGCGCCGCGAGTTCGCGATCGGGCGGCCCGCCGACGTGCCCGACGCGCCCACCCACGCCTCGCTGGTCGAGGCCCGCGCCGGGAAGGCGGACGCGCGATGACGACGCTGGCGGTGGTGCACGCGGGCCTCGGCTCGCCGTCGTCGACCGAGCTGCTGGCCGGTCGGCTGGCCGGCGCGGTGTCGGCCCGCCTGCCGGGTGCGGAGGTGCGCACGGTGCACCTCCGCGACCTGGCCCGGGACGTGGCCGACAACCTCGTCACCGGGTTCCCCGGGCCGAGGCTGCGGTCGGCGGTGGAGGACGTCGTCGGCGCCGACGGGCTGATCGCGGTGACGCCGACGTTCAACGCGTCCTACAGCGGGCTGTTCAAGTCGTTCGTCGACGTGCTGGAGCCGGAGTCGCTGGCCGGCAAGCCGGTGCTGCTCGGGGCGACCGGCGGGACCGAGCGGCACTCCCTGGTCCTCGACCACGCCCTCCGGCCCCTGTTCGCCTACCTGCGGGCGGTCGTCGTGCCGACCGGTGTGTACGCGGCGTCGTCGGACTGGGGCGCGGAGGGGTTGCCGGCGCGGATCGAGCGGGCGGGCGGCGAACTGGCCGACCTGGTGGCCGGCCGCGCGCCCGCGGCCGAGCCCGCGATGGACTTCGTGCCGTTCGACCGGTTGTTGGCCGAGCGGTGAGCCGTCCGCGGGCGGGCGTTGCCGGCGGGGTTGAGGACGGGCGTTCGCCGGAGGTGTGCCGGGTGTGGTCCGCGACCGGTGGCAGTGTCGCGGACCGCCCGGCTCCGCCGAGCAGAGCAGGGCGCGCCCCGCGGAAACAGGCCTGACCGCCCGCCCGCGCCGCACGTAGGGTGCCGATCATGTCAGCCTCGCTCCACCTCGCGGTGCGCAACGCCGAAGCGCTGACCACCGCGCTCGCCCGCACCCGCGGCCACGAGCTGGTGACCCGCCCCGGTTTCCTGGCGATGACCGGGCCGAGCCTGTCGCGCGTGCTGGTGCGCCGGCCCGACCCGGCGGCCGACGACCTCGACGAGATCCGGTCGCTGGTCGGGCGGGCCGAGGCGCGGGTGGTGGTGGAGGACTCCTTCGGCGCCGTCGACGGCGCCGCGCTCGGCCTGACCGCGCTCGGCCTGACCGCCGGCCACCTGCCGGTCATGGTCCGGGAGCCCGGACCGCTGCCCGCTCCCGCCGTCGAGGTCACGCGCGTCCGCACCGCGGCCGAGCTCGCGGTGGCGGAGCGGGTCGTGGTCGACGGGTTCCCGATGTCCGGCTTCCCTCCCGGCCAGGCGCTGCCCGCCGGCCTCCTCGACGCCGACGGGTTCCACCTGCACCTGGCCCGGCGCGCCGGCGAACCCGCGGGCGCGTGCCTGACCGTCGTCGGCGAGGGCGTCGGCGGCGTGTACTGGGTGGCCACCCTGCCCGCGCACCGCTCGCGCGGCGTCGGCCGCGCCCTGGTGCACGCGGTCCTCAACGAGTTCCCCGTGCCGATGACCCTGACCGCCACCGCGGCCGGCCGCCCGCTCTACGACTCGCTCGGCTTCTCCGTCGTCGCCCGAGCCACCTGGTGGTCCAACGACTGACCCGGCTCCGGCCCGGTGCTCACGACCGCCGGGCCGACCCGGTCCCTCGACGGGCACGGGTCGCGAGCGGCCACCAGACGACCAGCTGGACCACGGCCAGCGCCGCCGCGAACGGCACGAGCGCCCACGCGCCCGCGCCCTGCGCCAGCGCGCCGGCCAGCCACGGCAGGGCGGCTCCGCCCACCACCGAACCGGCGTTCACCACGCCGATGGCGGCGGGCGCGAGCCGTTCGGTGGTCAGCCTCGGCACGAACGCCATCGTGGTCGGGAACACCGGGCCGAGGAAGAAACCCAGCAGCACCAGGCCGACCACCGCGGCGCCGGGCAGCGACCAGACGACCGCGGCCGCGGCGACGCCGACCAGGCAGGTGGTCATCAGGCCGGTGTCGGTCAGCCCCAGCCTCGCGCCCAGCGGGCTGATCAGGAAGCGGCCCAGGGTCAGCCCCAGCCAGTAGCCGCCGACCGCGTACCCGGCGAACTGGTCGGACAGGCCGCGCGAGTCGACCAGGTGGCTGAACGCCCAGTTGCCGACACCGAGCTCCAGTCCTACGTAGACGGTCAGCAGGATCGCGCCCAGCAGCACCCCCGGCTGCCGCAGCGCGGTCGTGGCCAGGCCGCCGGGGGCGCGTTCCCGGGACGCGCCCGGCGCCGTCGACCGCGGGTGCGCCAGCAGGAAGCCCACCACCAGCGGCACGCTCGCCAGGCCGAGGACCAGCCAGACCGCGGGCCACGGCGCGTGCGCCAGCACCCGGGTGGCCAGGACGGGGCCGAGCAGGGCGCCGACGCCGAAGAACGCGTGCAGGCGGTTGAGCAGCCCGGTGGCGCCGGGCAGGGCGGCGAGCTGGGCGTTGAGGGCGGACTCCAGCAGGCCCGTGGCGTAACCGACGGCCAGCTGGAGCAGCACCAGCACCGCGAACGCCGGGCGCGCGGCCGTGACCAGGGCGGTGAGGGCGTAGAGCGAGCCGCCGGCGACGAGCGTGGCGCGGTAGCCGAACCGGTGGAGCAGCGCGCCCGCACTGGCGCCGGCGGCCACGAAACCCGCGGAGCCGGTGAAGAAGGTGAGGCCGATCGTGGCCCGGTCCACGCCGTAGTCGCCGATCTGCTCGACCAGCAGCACGCCGCCCGCGCCGGTGCCGGCGCCGATGAGCGCGAACGCCGCGTAGGCGAGGAGCACCGCGGGTCTGCGCACGGGCGAACCTCCCGATCGGGTGATCGCCACAGGGTAGTGGAATAGCCCCGCGCGATCACGCGATAATGCAATTCGGACATTTCCGATCGGGCGTGCTGTCGGGTTTCGTGGCTTTTCGGGGTGTGTCGCCCGGTGAATCGGCCGGGGTGGCGCGGAAAGCGCGCCCGGGTGACCCCCGCTCAACCGGTGGGAGCCGCGAACGGGTGATCGTGCCACGACACCGCGTGGTTTCCACACCGTGGGACGACGGGGTGTGCCCGGGACGGGGAAGCGGTGCCCGGTGTGGGAGACTGCGCGCCATGGCTCCTCTTCGCTTCGCCCTGCCCAACAAGGGTTCGTTGAGTGCTCCCGCGGCGCAAATGCTGGCGGAAGCGGGCTACCGGGTGAACAGGTCCGGCCGTGAGCTGATCGTGGCGGACCCGGCAAATGATGTGCAGTTCTTTTTCCTCCGGCCCCGGGACATCGCGGTGTACGTCGGGGAGGGGTCGTTGGACGTCGGTATCACCGGCCGCGACTTGCTGCTCGATTCGACGGTGTCCGCCAAGGAAATCCTGCCGCTCGGCTTCGGGCGGGCGAAGTTCTTCTTCGCGTCCAAGCCCGGCACCATCGACGACGCGGCGGGGCTGGAGGGCAAGCGGATCGCGACCAGCTACCCGAACCTGGTCGAGCAGCACCTGGACGACCTGAACATCAAGGCGCACCTGGTGCGGCTGGACGGCGCGGTGGAGACGGCCGTCGAGCTGGGCGTGGCCGACGCGATCGCCGACGTGGTGGAGACCGGCATCACGCTGAAGACCTCGGGCCTGGAGACGTTCGGCACGCCGATCCTCAAGTCGGAGGCCGTGCTGATCCAGGGCGACACCGTCGCCGACACGCCGGAGTCGGTGCGCGCGGTGGAGATCCTGCACCGGCGGCTCCAGGGCGTGCTGATCGCCCGCCGCTACGTGATCCTCGACTTCGACTGCCCGGCGGAGGCGCAGGAGGAGGCGTTCAAGCTGGTGCCCGGCATCGAGTCGCCCACCGTCTCGCCGCTGGCCCGCGAGGGCTGGGTCGCGGTCCGCTCGCTGGTGCCGCGCGACGACGCCCCGTTCATCATGGACGAACTGTGGCGCGTGGGCGCCCGCGCCATCCTGGTCAGCTCCCTGGACACCTGCCGCATCTAAAAACCCCCGCGTGTCCTCCACTCGGACATCGCGTGTCGTCCACTCGGACACCACGAACTCCACGTTCACGCACGCCCCCGGTGTGCGCGAACGTGGAGTTCGTCGTTTCCGAACGTAGAACTCGGTGGTCCTGAGTGTGCGACACGGTGGTCCTGAGTGTTCGACTCGCGATGCTTGAGTGGAGGACACGCGATGCCTGAGTGGAGGACACGCGGTGCTAGGTCTGGTCTAGCGGGGAACTCGCGACTGAGGGGTGGGGTCTTGGGCCCCGTGACATCCTGGAGAGGACAAGATGAACGCCATCGAAACGTCGGGCCTGGTCAAGGTTTTCGGCGACACCCGCGCGGTGGACGGCGTCGACCTGACCGTGCCCGCCGGGACGGTGTACGGCCTGCTCGGCCCCAACGGGGCGGGCAAGACCACGACGGTGCGGATGCTGGCCACGTTGCTGCGGCCCGACGGGGGAGAGGCCCGGGTCTTCGGCCACGACGTGCGCGCCGACCCGAACGCCGTGCGCTCGCTGGTCAGCCTCACCGGCCAGTACGCCTCGGTCGACGAGGACCTGACCGGCACCGAGAACCTGGTCATGCTCGCCAGGCTCCTCGGCCACGGCCGGGCGCACGCGCGCAGCCGCGCGGAGCGGCTGCTGGAGGCGTTCGGCCTCACCGACGCGGCCGGCAAGCAGGTCAAGCACTACTCGGGCGGCATGCGCCGCCGGCTGGACATCGCGGCCAGCATCCTCAACACCCCGAAGCTGCTGTTCCTGGACGAGCCCACCACGGGCCTCGACCCGCGCAGCCGCAACCAGGTGTGGGACATCGTCCGGGCGGTCGTCGCCCACGGCACCACCGTGCTGCTCACCACCCAGTACCTCGACGAGGCCGACCAGCTCGCCTCCCGCATCGCGGTGATCGACCACGGCCGGGTCATCGCCGAGGGCACCAAGGGCGAGCTGAAGGCGTCGGTGGGCGTCGGCGCGGTGCACCTGCGCCTGCGCGACGCCGAGCAGCGCCCGTCGGCCCAGCGCGTGCTGGCCGACGTGCTCGGCGCCGAGGTGCTGCTCGACCACGACCCGCTCGCGCTCACCGCCCGGCTGTCCGGCCACGCCACCGAGCAGGCCGCCGAGGTGCTGTCCCGGCTCGCCCGCGAGGGCATCACCGTGGACAACTTCTCCCTGGGCCAGCCCAGCCTGGACGAGGTCTTCCTCGCCCTGACCGACAAGAAGAAGAGCAAGAACGAGAACGAGGAGGCGGCGGCGTGACCGTCACCAAGGACGCGGAACCGCTGTCCGCGCCCAAGACCGAGGACCTGGCCGCGGTCCTGCTGGAGACCGAGCGCCCGCCGCGGCCGTCCGCGCTGTCGGCGTCGCTCACGTTCGGCTGGCGCGCCGTGCTCAAGATCAAGCACGTGCCCGAGCAGCTGTTCGACGTGACCGCGTTCCCGATCATGATGATCCTGATGTTCACGTACCTGTTCGGCGGCGCGCTGGCCGGCTCGCCGGGCGAGTACATCCAGTACCTGCTGCCCGGCATCACGGTCACCAGCGTCGTCATGATCACCATGTACACGGGTCTCGCGGTGAACACCGACATCGAGAAGGGCGTGTTCGACCGGTTCCGGACGCTGCCGATCTGGCGGCCCGCGCCGATGGTCGGCTACATCCTGGGCGACCTGCTGCGCTACGTGCTCGCCTCCACCACGATCGTGGTCGTCGGCCTGATCCTCGGCTTCCGGCCCGGCGGCGGGTTCGTCGGCGTCGTGCTCGGCGTCGCGCTGCTGGTCGCCTTCTCGTTCGCGTTCTCCTGGGTCTGGACCATGTTCGGCCTGCTGATGCGCAGCGAGAAGTCCGTGATGGGCGTGAGCATGTTGGTGCTGTTCCCGCTGACGTTCCTGTCCAACGTCTACGTCATGCCCACCACGATGCCCGGTTGGCTCCAGGCGTTCGTCAACGTCAACCCGATCACCAAGCTGGTCGACGCGGTGCGCGCGCTGATGGGGGGCGAGTTCAACGCCGACGCGATGCTGTGGACGCTGGGTTACTGCGTGGCCTTCACCGTGGTGTTCGGCTCGCTGACCATGCGCCTCTACAACAAGAAGTGAACCCGTCCTGAGTAGACGCACGTCGCCCCGGTCGAGACGGTCTCCCGCAGGTGGGCCGCGAGACCGGGGTGGCGCGCGTCGAGCTTGCGCAGCGCGTCGCGGATGCGGGCGGTGACGGTCTTGCGCGCCCGCTCGGCCTCGTCGCCGAGCCTCCTGGTGCGCCCGGCCAGCCCGGCCGCGGCGCGCAGCTCCTCCAGCAGGGCCGCCCGCTCCCGGTCGAGCGCGGCGGCCCGGTCGTCGTCGGGCGCCCGGTCGATCTCCTCGTCCAGCAGCGCCAGGCGGCGCCGGTAGCGGGCCTTGGCCTCGTCGTCGAGCACCGGGTCGCCGCCGAGCCGCGCGAACGCCACCGCGTCCGGCGCGAGCAGCGCCGCCGCGGGCACCGCCTCGCCGGGTTTGCCGAGGAGCACGTGTAAATCACGCAGCCCCTTGGAGTCCGGCACCCGCACCGTCACCCCGCCGAACGACAGCGCCCACACCTCGCCGTCGCGGCGGAACTCGTCGGCCGGTCCGGCGTCGGCGTGCCGCGCCAGGGTCGGCACGACCCCGGGCGCCGCGCCGTGCCGCACGCGCGCCGCCGCGGCGAGGTGACGGTCCGCCAGCTCGGCCCACGGCCGGGCCCGCATCCGCTCGGCCGACCGGCGCGCCGCGGTCAGCTCCGCCACGGCCTCGTCGCACCGGCCCAGCACCAGGTCCGCCACGCCCAGCCACAGGTCGACCGGGCCGCTGATGTCGCACCCGTACAGCGACACCAGCCACTTGCCGCGGTGCGGCGCCAGCAGCTCGCGCGCCCGCGCCGCCAGTGCGCGGTCACCCGCGGCGGCGGCGAACTGGGCCAGGAACCGCAGCCGCAGCGAGCCCAGCGCCAGCCGGTGCCGCTCGTCCGGCGCGGACGGGTCCAGCGGGTCCAGGTGGACGCGGGCCGCCTCGACGTCGCCGCGCTCCAGCGCCGTGAGGCCGAGCAGCAGCCCGGCGGCCGGGTGCGTGCTGGCGGCCAACTCCGCCGCCAACTCCGCCGTCAGCTCGTCCAGCTCGGCGAACCGGCCCTGCGGCAGCAGCAGCGCCCACCGCAGGTGCAGGTACATCACCGCGAACCAGGAGTGGCCCCGCGCGCCCAGGTCGACGGCCTTGGCCAGCATCGCCTCGGCCTCGGCGTACCGGCCGTGCAGGGTGCAGATGATCGACTGGTCGATGGCGGAGGAGAAGCTGTACCTGGTGGCGCCCAACCGGTCCGCCAGGGCCACGAACGCGTGCAGCTGGTCCAGGTAGCGCGGGTCGCCCAGCTCCACCAGCGCCACCCAGCGCAGCGAGGACGCGAACTGCTCGGCGTTGTGGTCGCCGCTGCGGCGCGCCACGGTGATCAGCTCGTCGGTCAGCGCCAGCCGCTGCTCGGCGTCGGCGATGCCGGCGGAGGTGTCGTGCGCCACCCACAGGCCCGAGGCGAGCGCGGTGTCGTCGGCGGCCACCTCCGCGGCGCGCACGCCCATCCGGCGGGCCAGCTCCTCCACCGGCACGTCCGGCGGCGGTCCGATGAACCGGCCGTACGCCTCGCGCAGCAGCCGCTCGCTCGCCTCCCGCTGGTCGCCGAACCGGAAGCAGGCCAGCGCCACGCGGGCCAGGGGCTCCGGGTCGGCGAGCGACCGGGCCAGGTCGGCGGCCTCGTCGAAGACGCGGTGCGCGACGGCGTGGTCGGACACGTGCCACAGCTCGGCGCCCAGCTCGACGGCCACGGCTATCCGCCGGAGCGGACCGCGCGCCCGCGCCAACGCCCGTCGGTAGTGGCCCACCGCCTCCTCGAACGCGAACCGGCTGCCCGCGTCCCGGGCCGCCGCCACGATCACGTCGACCGCGCGGTCGGCGGGCAGCCGGTCGCCCGCCAGGTGCGCGTGCCGGGCCAGGTCCGCGGGCAGCACCAGCTCGGCCAGGTCGCCCTCCAGCGCCCGCACCACGGCGGCGTGCCGCTCGCCCGCGTCGGGCAGCGCGTCGTACAGCGCCTCGCGCACCAGGTCGTGGGCGAAGGCGAACCGCCCGCCGCCCACGTCGTGCACCAGCCGCGCCCGCACGGCCTGCTCCAGCAGCCGGTCGACCCCGGGTGTCGGCGGGGCCGTAGGTGTTGGCAGGGCCCCGGGCGTCGGCAGGGCCTCGGGCGTCGGCAGGGCCCGGGGTGTCGGCGGGGCCGCGGTCGCGGCCAGCACCCGCCGGTCGAACTCGCGCCCCAGCACGGCCGCCGCGGCCAGCAGCTCGCCGACCGGGTCGGGCAGCAGCGACAGCCGCCGCCGCACCGCGTCCCGCACGCCCGGCGCGACCGCGGTCACCGGGCCGTCGCCGTGCCAGAGGCGGGCGGTCTGCTCGACGAAGAACGGGTTGCCGCCGGTGCGCCGGTGCACCTCGGCGACCAGTTCCGGGTCCGGCTCCCGGCCCGCCGTGCGGGTCATCAGCTCGCGGACCCCGGAGGGGTCGAGCCCGGTCAGCGCGAGGGTGGTGGCGCGGCCGAGCAGCGGCGTCAGCAGCGGGCGCGCGGGGTGCTCCTCGGCGTCCACCTCGGCGTCGCGGTAGGTGCCGACCAGCAGCAGCCGCTCGAACCAGGTGTGCCGGGCGGCGAACTCCAGCAGCTTCAACGAAGCCGGGTCGGCCCAGTGCAGGTCCTCCAGCACGACCACCACCGGTCGGTGGTGCGACACGGCGACCAGCGCGGTGGTCACCGCGTCGTAGAGCGGGAAGTTCTCCGGCGGCTGCTCGACGGGCGCCTCGCCGAGCAGCACGGCCAGGGGCGCCCGGTCGACCGCGGCCCACTCCTCGGCGGTGGCGGCCCGGCGCAGCGCCCGCACCACCTGCACCCACGGCCAGTAGCCCGGCGCGCTGTCGGAGTCCCAGCACGACCCGGCGAGCACCAGCGCGCCCCGTTGCCGCGCCTGCTCGGCCGCTCCGGTCACCAGGGTGGTCTTGCCGATCCCGGGTTCGCCGGCGACCAGCACCAGCCCGCCGTGGCTGCGGGTGGCGCGGTCGACCTCGGCGTGCAGCACCCCGGCTGGGTGGTCACGTCCGATGAGTCGCATGGCAGGTGGAACTTAGCCCACGGGACCGACAGGAACCCGGCGTTCAGGTCACTTCGGACCGGAAAGATTCGCTCACCTGTGCGAACGCCGAGTCCACCGCGCCGGTCAGCGCGGCCGGGTCGCCGTCCGACAGCTCCTGCCCCGCGCGGTAGCACGCCAGGGCCAGCTGCGGCGCGAGCACCGCCACCTCGCGCGGTGCGCCGCGAGCCAGCATGTTGTCCCGGAACACCTCGCAGAGGAGGTGGAACTTGCGCGCCGCGCGGTCGCGCAGCTCGGGGTTCTCCCGCACGAGCCTCTCGTGGGCGCGGTAGTGCTCCCCGTCGGCGGCGAGCTCGCCGCACAGCAGCACCACGACCTCGCGGATCTGCGCGAGCGCGCCCGCCAGGTCGTCCACCGGTGGCAGCGCGCGGTGCAGCTCGGTGAGCCGCTCGACGATCCGCTGCTCGTCGGAGAACGCGACCTCCTGCTTGTCGCCGAAGTAGCGGAAGAACGTGGTGCGCCCGACCTCGGCGCGCTCGGCGATGTCGGCCACGGTCACGTCGCCGAACCCGCGCTCGGCGAACAGGGCGTACGCCGCCTCCACGATCTGCTCACGCGCTCGTTGGCGCTTGCGCTGGCGCAGCGGGGGGCGTTCGGGCACGGCGGCAGCATAACGGGCCGGCACGGCGTTCGGTATGGTACTCAGTACCACTTAGAATCGGGTACCTGGAGGAACCGTGTCCACAATTCTGATGACGGGAGCGAGCCGGGGCCTGGGCCGCCACGCCGCCGAGCACCTGCTGCGCCACCACCCCGACCGCCACCTGCTGGTGCTCAACCGCAGGCCCGGCCTGGCCGCCGAGCTGGCCGCGGGCACCGGCAACCGCAACGTCTCGGAGATCACCTGCGACCTGGCGTCCTTCGCCGACGTCCGGCGCGCGGCCGCCGAGGTGGACCGGCCGCTGAGCGGGTTCCTGGGCAACGCCGGGCTCCAGATGCAGTCCACCCGCGAGACCACCGCCGACGGCGTCGAGGCGACCTTCGGCGTCAACGTGCTCGCCTACCACCTGCTGCTGAACCTGCTGCTGCCGAATTTCGCCGCGCCGGCGCGGATCGTGGTGGTGGGCAGCGACGTGCACGACTCGGCGCACAACAGCATGGGCCTGATCCCGCCGCCGCGCTGGACCTCGCCGCACGAGCTGGCCAGGCCGGCGGACGGCGGCGGCAAGGAGGGCAGGCGCGCGTACGCCACCAGCAAGCTCGGGGTGCTCTACCTCGTGCACGCGCTCGCGCGCCGGCTGCCGGAGGGCGTGGACGCCTACACCTACAACCCCGGCCTCGTGCCGGGCACGGGCCTGGCGCGCGACGCGAACCCGGTGGCGCGGGCGGTGTTCGCGGGCGTCGGGCGACTCCTGCGCGCCACGCCCGTCGCCACCGGGCCCGAGGAGGCGGGGCGGTTGCTGGCGGAGGCGATGGCGGGGCCCCGGCCCGGCCCGAGCGGGTCGTACGTCGACCGGGGCGAGGTGGTCCGGTCGTCGGCGGAGTCCTACGACGAGCGGCGCGAGGAGGAGCTGTGGGCCGCCGCCGACGAGCTGTGCGGCATCACGGGCGCGGAGCGCCGCACGGCGTGAGGCCGCTGGGTCGTTGGCGAGAGGTCGGCGGGTGAGGTTGTCGGGCGGCCCAGGAGGTGGCTGGCCCAGGGGTGGGTGGCCCGGGGGTGGACGGCTGAAGGGTGGGCGGCCGAGGCCGTCAGGTGGCCAGGAGGTGGGTGGCCGAGGGGTGGGCGGCCCAGGTGTGGGTGGCTGAGCGGGCGGCCGGGCTGCCGAGGGGCGGGAGGAGCGCGGGAGAACAACTCTTTGTCGAACGCGATTCGCCCGCCTATGCTCGCTGGGAGCGCTCCCAGAACAAGGGCGAGCGCGCCTGTTGCCCCTGCCAACGGCGGTGAAGGGACAAGAAGACGTGAGGTTGTTGCTGCTCGTCTCGCTGATAGCGGCCACCCTGGTGGCGCCCGGCACGGCCGGGGCCGCACCCGGGCCCTGGCTCGAAGCCGAGGACGGCGCGCTGTCCGGCACGGTGGTCGAGTCGGGCGTCGAGGGCTTCTCCGGCACGGGCTACGTCGCCGGGTTCGACGAGCCCGGCGACACCCTGACCATCACCATCCCGGACAGCCCCGGCGGCCTGCACGACCTCACCATCCGCTACGCCACCCCGCACGGGCCCAAGAACGCGGCCCTGGCGCTCAACGGCGTCGCGATCGGCGAGGTCCCGCTGCCCGAGAACGCCTCGTTCACCGAGGCGAGCGGCTCCAAGCTGCTGCTGGCCGAGGGCGACAACACCCTCACCTTCGGCACCGGCTGGGGCTGGTACCTGGTCGACGCGATCAGCGTGACCCCGAGCGCGCCGCCCGAGCCCGGCGTCCACGAGGCCGAGGACGGCGAGCTGAACGGCACCGTCGTGGAGAGCGCGGTGCCCGGGTTCTCCGGCCGCGGTTACGTGGCGGGCTTCGACGCCGGCGCCGACAGCGTCACCATCACCATCCCGGACAGCCCCGGCGGCCTGCACGACCTGACGATCCTCTACGCCACCCCTTACGGGGCGAAGACCGCCTCCCTGTCGCTCAACGGCAGCGGCCTCGGTGACGTCCGGTTCCCGGAGAACCCGGCGTTCGCCTCCATCGGCGCGGGCAAGGTGCTGCTGGTCGAGGGCGACAACACGGTGACCATCACCAACAACTGGGGCTGGTACCTGATCGACGCGATCAAGGTGACCCCGAGCGCGCCCCGCGGCCCGCACCAGGTCACCGGCGCGCTCACCGACCCGGCCGCCACGCCGGAGGCCAAGGGCCTCATGCGGTACCTGGCCGCCAACTACGGCGAGGCGATCCTCTCCGGCCAGCAGGACCAGGCCAGCATCGACTGGGTCGAGCAGAACGTCGGCGAGGCGCCCGCCGTCGGCGGCTACGACCTGATGGACTACTCGCCCAGCCGAGTCGAGCGCGGCACCGTCGGCCGGGACACCGACCACGCCCTCGCCTGGGACCGGCGCGGCGGCATCGTCACCCTGGCCTGGCACTGGAACGCGCCGTCGGGCCTGATCGACCAGCCGGGCAAGGAGTGGTGGCGCGGCTTCTACACCGACGCGACGACGTTCGACCTGGCCGCCGCGCTGGCCGACCCCGCCTCGGAGGACTACCGGCTGCTGATCCGCGACATGGACGCGATCGCGGTGCAGCTCAAGCGCCTGGCCGACGCGAAGGTGCCGGTGCTGTGGCGCCCGCTGCACGAGGCCGAGGGCGGCTGGTTCTGGTGGGGCGCCAAGGGTCCCGAGCCCGCCAAGGAGCTGTACCGGCTGCTGCACCAGCGCCTGGTCGGCCACCACGGGCTGCACAACCTGATCTGGGTGTGGAACTCCGTCGCGCCCGAGTGGTACCCCGGTGACGACGTCGTCGACGTGGTCAGCATGGACTCCTACCCGCCGCAGGGCGACCACGGCCCGGTGATCGGCCCGTACGAGCGGCTGGTGCAGCTCGGCCAGGACCGCAAGCTCGTGGCCCTGGGCGAGGTCGGCTCCATCCCGGACCCCGACCTGCTGGCCGCGTACGAGGCCCGCTGGAGCTGGTTCGTCACCTGGAGCGGCTCGTTCATCCAGGACGGCGTGGTCAACCCGCTGGACTTCGTGCGCCGCGTCTACGGCCACGACCGGGTGGTCACGCTCGACGAGCTGCCCGACTTCAAGACCACGCCCGGCCGGTGCGAAGCCACCCTGCGCGTGGTCGCCCGGTGGGGCCGCGGGTTCCACGCCGAGATCACCGTCCGCCACCCGGAGAACTCGCCGTCCAACGGCTGGAAGGTGAGCTGGCAGCTCGGCGAGGGCCAGCGGGTCGAGAACCAGTGGAACGCGAAGATCACCACCAGCGGCTCCGTGGCGACGGCCGTGAACCTGCCGTGGAACGGCGCCGTGAAGCCCGGCGGCAGCACCACGTTCGGGTTCCTGGCCAGTGGCTCCCCGACAGCGCCTGCGCTGACTTGCGCTATCGGGTGATGTCGTCCGGTGGACCGGCGGGGGCGAACAGGGGACCGGACGCGGTGTCCGCACCCACCTCCCGCCACCACCGGGCTTGCTCGGGTGTCGTGACGCCGGCCGCGGTCAGGCCGATGCCGGCGTCACGCACCACGCCCAGCACGCCCGCCAGCGCGCGGGCCGCGGCGGTGCCCGGCCCGGCCGCGGGCGCCTGACCCAGCCGCACCGCCCGCACCGGCGGGCCGTCCACCACGCGCAGCAGGTCCTCGGGCGCGCCGGTGGACCCCTCCAGTTCGAGCCCCACCCCGCCCTCGGCCAGCACCTCCAGGTTGTCGGCCACCTCGCCGCGCCCGGAGAACAGCGACCGGCCGGTCACGCCCAGCCGCAGCGACGACGGCGCGAGCCCCGTGTCGCGCAGCGCGCCGCGCACCACGCCGACCAGGTCCGGGTCCGCGGCCTGGCTCGGCGACAGCGCCCAGCGCACTGGCAGGTCCCGGCCCAGCCGCTCCCGCCACGCCACCGCCTGGCCGCACGCGTCCCGCAGCACCCACGAGCCCAGCGGCACGGCCAACCCGGTGTCCTCGGCCAGCGCCACGCACTGCTCGTGCGGCAGCTCGTCCAGCCCCGGGTGGTCCCACAGCAGCAGCGCCTCGGCGGACTCCACCGACCCGTCGGCCAGCCGCACCACCGGCCGGTACCGCACCAGCAGCTCGTCCTCCTCCCACGCGCCGGCCATGGTGGCGGCCAGGCTGAACGCGCGCCGGTCGAGGTCGTCCTGCTCCGGGTCGGCCAGCTCCCACTGCCGGGGGCCGCCGCCCTTGGCGCGCCGCAGCGCCAGGTCCGCCGAGTCGAGCAGGTCCAGCGGCGACGAGCCGCGCGGCGGGCGGTGCACCACGCCGATGGTCGCCGACACCGCGACCCGGTGGCCGTGCGAGGTGAACGGCGCGGACAGCACCTCGTTGATCCGCCGCACCGTGGTGACCACGTCCGGCGTGCCCGGCGAGTTCTCCACCAGGATCGCGAACTCGTCGTGGCCGAACCGGGCCACCATCGCGTTCTCGCCCGCGACGACCGCCTCCAGCTTCCCGGCCACCACCTTGAGCACGTGGTCGCCGACCTCGCGGCCCAGCCCGCCGGTGAAGCGGGAGAAGCCGTCCAGGTCGAGGTGGAACACGGTGACCCCGGTGCGCGGGTCGGCCGTGCGCAGGGCCTGCTCCAGGCGGCTGGTGAAGTACTGCCGGTTCGGCAGCCTGGTCAGCACGTCGTGCAGCGCCTGGTGGTTGAGCTGGCCCTGGAGCAGGTTGACGTCGGTGGCGTCCTCGGCGAGCACGACCACCTGCGGCGGCGCCTCGACCCGGTGCAGCGGCGACAGCGTGAGCATCACCCAGGCCGGTTCGCCGTCCGCGCGCAGCAGCCGGCACGGCTGCGTGACGGTCCGCGCCCCGTCCCGCGCGGCGCCGCCCGCCAGCCCGGCGACGTCGGCGCGCAACCCGGCCCGCTCGTCGGGGTGCGCCAGGTCGAACAGCGACATGCCGGTCAGCTCGTCGGGCGACCGGTCCAGGATGCGGGCCAGCGCCTCGTTCGCGCGCACCAGCACGCCGTCCGGCTCGACGGTCGCGATGCCGGTGGACGAGTGCGTCTCCAGCAGCTCGACCCGCGCCCGGCTCAGCCGCAGCTCCACCTGGGCCTCGCGCATCGCCTTGTAGAGCGAGCGGCCCAGGTGCTCCTGCTGCTCCATCGTGGCCTGCCGGACGCGTTCGACGAACGACGCCGACAGCGCGGCGACCACGTCCACCACCCGGTTGCGCAGCCGGTCGTCGGGCGCGAGCGACGACATGCCGAGCAGGCCCTTGCTGACGACCTCGATCGAGATCTGGAGCCCCTCGGGCGTGGTGCAGTTCAGGGCGACCAGCGCCTCGCCGACGTCCCGGCCGGCGTGCTGCGCCAGGGACTCGACGGCCACGCCGGCGCACAGCCGGTCCACCAGGCCGGCCAGCCGGTGCTCCAGCTCGGCGGTCGACATCGGGACGAACGTCCTCGAACTGAGCAGGTAGGCCCACTTCTTGGCCAGTTTCGTGCGGGCCCGCAGCGCGTCCGGGTCCCGCGGCAGCGGCGCGGTCACGTCAGCCGCCGTCGAGGGGCTTGCGACCGACGCCCACCCAGACCTGGGTGTTGTCCTCGGCCCTGTTCGCCACGTCGCCCGCGCCCGCGGGCCGCCACAGCGCGCACCCGACCACGCCCGGCTCGACCAGCTCGTAGCCGTCGAACAACGCGGTGACCTCCTCGTGCGTGCGGTAGACCAGGTTGTCCCTCGACCTGCTCTCCCGGACCTGGTCGGCCGCGCGGCGCATGGTGCCGGGGCGGCCGTCGGCGGTGGCGTGCGAGACGACCAGGCAGCTGCCCGGCGCCATCCGGTCGCGGTAGCGGGCCAGCAGCGCGCCCGGCTCGTCGCCCGGCGTCAGGAAGTGCACGACCAGCAGCAGCAGCAGGGCCACCGGCTCGTCGAAGTCGAGCATCCGGGTGATCTCGGGTCTGCCCAGCAGGTCCTCGGGGTCGCGCAGGTCGGCCTGCACGGCGGTGGAGTTCGGGTCGCCCGCCAGCAGCAGCTCGCCGTGCGCGACGGCGACCGGGTCCTTGTCGACGTAGACCACCCGGCACCGCGGGTCCAGGGCCTGGGCCACCTCGTGCACGTTGCCCACGGTCGGGATGCCCGAACCGACGTCCAGGAACTGGCGCACCCCGCTCTCCACCAGGTGGCTCACCGCGCGGCGCAGGAACGCCCGGTTCAGCCGGACCAGGTCGCGGGTGCCGGGCAGCGCCGCGACGACCTTCTCCGCCATCGCGCGGTCGACGGCCAGGTTGTGCGCACCGCCGAGCAGGTAGTCGTAGGTGCGGGCGATGCTCGGCACTGACGTGTCGATGCCTTCCGGGACCCAATCGAGGTCGCTCACGGCGCACTCCGGACTTTCACGCTGAGGTGTGGGTGGATCCATGACATCCAACCGCCTGTGGGCCGTCGGCACCAGGGGAGTCAACAACTTAACTCGAATGCGCGATCCCGCGGGCCTCCGAACGGCGCATAGAGTGCTCCGGAGGCAATGCCCGGTCGGAGGAGGAGCGGCACGCGATGACCGCCAGCCCGAAAACCGGCGGCGCCGGAAAACGCGAGGTTCCTGCGGTTCCCGGCCGATTACCCGTGCTGGGCCACACCGCGGCCCTGTTGCGACAACGCCTCGCGTTCACCGCCGGGCTGCGGCACCACGGCCCCGTCGTGCGGGTCTACCTGGGAGGACTGCCCCTGCACTTCGTCACCACGGCGGAATTGGCGCACGGCGTGCTGGTCGGCGAAGCGTTCGAGAAGGGCATCTTCGTCGACAAACTCCGCCGGGCCTTCGGCGATGGCCTGGTGAGCACCAACGGGGATTTCCACCGCCGGCAGCGCCGGATGATCCAGCCCGCCTTCCACCGCCGGTTCCTCGTGCGCTATTCGGAAACCATGAGCGCGCTCGCCGACGAGACCGCGAATTCTTGGCGGGATGGACTTGTGGTACAGGTGGACCGGTTGGCGCAGGACATCGCCATCTCCGTGGTCGGCAGAACCCTGTTCTCGACCGATTTCGACGCGCGGATCAGCGCGGAGATCCGGGAGCACACGCCCACCCTCATCCGGCTCGGCGTGGTCCGGGCGCTGTCGCCGGCGCTGCTGGAGAGGCTGCCGATCCGGGCCAACCGGCGGTTCGACCAGGCGGTCGCGCGCGTGCACCGCGTCGTGGACGAGGTGGTCGGCTCCTCCCGCGGCGACCGCGAAGACCTGCTGTCGGTCCTGCTCGCCGCCCGTGACGAGGACACCGGCGAGCCGATGAGCGGGCAGCAGGTCCGCGACCACGTGGTCACCCTGCTCACCGCGGGCTCCGAGACCACCGGCGCCGCGCTGGCCTGGCTGTTCCACGAGCTGGCCCGCAACCCGGACGTGGCCGACCGCCTGCACGCCGAGGTGGACGGCGTGCTCGACGGCCGGGCCGCCACGGTCGACGACCTGCGCTCGCTGCCGTACACCCGGCGCGTCGTGGACGAGGTGCTGCGCGCGTACCCGCTGTGGCTGACGCTGCGGCGCACCAGCGCCGCCGTCCGGCTGGGCGACGTGGAGCTGCCCGCGGGCACGGAGGTCGGGTTCAGCCCGCACGCCCTGCACCACGACCCGCGCTACCACGACTGGCCCGACCTGTTCGACCCCGACCGGTGGCTGCCCGAGCGCGCCGCGGCCCTGCCCGACGGCGCCTACGTGCCGTTCGCGGGCGGCCTGCACCTCTGCCCCGGCCACGCGTTCGCGCGCCAGGAGATCGTGATCGTGGCCGCCACCATCGCCGCCCGCTGGCGGCTCGTCCCCGTGCCGGGCGAACCGGTGCGCCCCAAGGTCTTCGGCCTGCTGTACCCCAGCCGGCTGCCGATGACCGCGCGGTCCCGCCCTTGACGAGCGGCGCCGCCCCCTCGATGAAGATGGAGGTCGTTCCCCCTTGCGGTACACACTCGCCGTCGGCCTGGTGGCCCTGCTGGTGGCGTCGTCGCTGACGCCCGCCTCGGCCGCGACCGGCCCGGCGGCCTGCCGTGACGTCGACGTGCCGGTGACCGTGCTCGGCCACGGCGAAGTCGTCCACGGCACCCTCTGCGCCCCGCCCGCCGGCGCGGGCACCGTCCAGCTGCTCATCCCCGGCTCCACCTACAACAGCTCCTACTGGGACTTCCCCGGCCACTCGTTCCGGTCGGCGCAGAACGAGGCCGGTTTCGCCACCCTCACCGTCGACCGGCTGGGCACCGGGCGCAGCTCCAAGCCCCTGGCGGCGGTGCTGACCGCGTTCGTCCAGGCCGAGGCGATGCACCAGGTCGTGCAGCACCTGCGGAGCGGCGCGCTCGGGCCGCGGTTCGACAAGGTGGTCATCGGCGGTCACTCGCTCGGCTCGGCGATCGCCGTCCTGGAGGCGGGGACCTACCGGGACGTGGACGGCGTGCTGGTGACCGGCATGACGCACCGGGTGAACCCCACCGGGGTGGTGGGCGCGTTCGCCAACTTCCGGCCCGCGAACCTGGACCCCAAGTTCGGCCTGCTGCACCCGCTCGGCTACCTGACCACGGCTCCCGGGACCCGGTATGCCGGCTTTCACGCGCCCGGCGCCTTCGTGAAGCGGGTGGCGGAGCTGGAGGAGTCGCTGAAGGACGTGTTCTCGCCGGTCGAGGCGGTGGACGGGCTCGGGGTGGCGGTGCTGCTGCCGTACAGCCTGCTGATCGACGTGCCGGTGCTGTCGGTGGTGGGGAGCCGGGACGGGGCGGTGTGCGGCCCGCTGGCCACGGACTGCTCGTCGGCGGCGGCGCTGCACGAGGACGAGGCGCCGTACTACGCGGCCCCGCTGCGGACCTTCGTGCTGCCGGGGTACGGGCACTCGATCAACCTCGCGCCCAACGCGCGGGACTACTACTCAGCGGTCGCCGAGTGGGCGCTCGAAGAGGTCGGCCGTTGAGAGGTGGTGCGGGGTCCGCCGCGCCTCGGGCCCCGCACCACCACCTGCCGGCCGGCTGCCTTGAGCGACGGCTCTGATGTCGACGGCTCTGATCGACCGCCCGGCCTGGCCGGGCGGGCCTGGCTTAGCGGGCCGGGCCCACCCGGCTTAGCCGGCCTGGCCCGGCCCGCTTGGCCCGACCCGGGTCCGGGTCCGCCTGTCGGCCCGCCCCCTCCTCCATCGCCACCGCCACCACCGTGCCCCCGCCATACCCCCATTCACGCGGCTTCACCCTGTCGTGAGTTACCCTGCGTGAACTTCGGGTCTCCGCAAAGGTGGCCCGCGCAGCAGTCGGGGCCGGCGGGAGGAGCACCAGGTGCGCGGACGGCCCGTGGCCGCGCTGCTCGGTGGCGGCGTGTCACTCCTGCTGGTCGCGGTGTTGGCGGCGGTGGTGCTGGCGGCTCCGGTCGCCGGTGACGGGATGAACCCGAGCCTGCGGTCCGGGGACCGGGTGCTCGCCTTCGGCGGCACTCCGGAGCGGCTCGACCTGGTCACCCTCCGTACCCGTGGTGGCGTCACAGCGGTCCGGCGCGTCGTCGGGTTGCCCGGCGACGAGGTGCGCATCACCGGCTCGCAGGTCCGCGTGCGCCCGGCGGCGGGGGAGTGGGTGGCGATGACCCCCGACGGCAACCCCGGGGTGTGCTGCGCCGCCGACGGCCGGGGTGGGACGGACGCGGTCGCGGTGGTCCCTCCCGACAGCTTCTTCGTGCTCGGCGACAACCCGGCCATGTCCACCGACTCGCGCGAGCACGGCTTCGTGCCCGCCTCGGACGTGACCGGGGTGGTGTGGCGGCGCGTCTGGCCGCTGCCGGAGTTCGGCGGCGTCGCCTCGCCCTCGCTGACGGCCGTCAGCGGTCCGTGAGGCGCAGCCGCAGCACGACCTCGCCCCCGTCCAGCTCGCCGGTGGGCTCGAAGCCGAACGCGCGGTAGAACGGCCACGGCTCGCCGTTCCCCGGCTGGTAGCTGGTGAGCAGCTCGGTCGCGCCGTCCGCCCGCACCAGGTCCACCACCCGGGTCAGCGCCTGGCGGCCGATCCCGCGCCCCTGGTGGCGCGCGTCGACCAGCAGCCGCCACAGGAAATACGGGCCGAGGACGCCGGGCGCGGGCTCCACGTCCCAGCTGAGCATCACGAACCCCACCGGCTCGTCACCGTCGTACACCGCGCGGCACCACGGCGCGCCCTCGGGCGTGGCCGCCGCTTCCTCCAGCGAGTCGGCCACCGAGGCGACGAACAGCTCCTGGTCGGGGCGCACGCCCAAGGCGCGCACGGCGTCCCGGTTCTCGTCGGTGATCTCCCGCAGGTGCACGCCCGGCGCCGTCATGTCAGGTCCTCCCCGGTGGTCGACGTGCCCAGGATGCCCTTCGCCGCCCCCTGCCGGAACCGCCGTGGACGAGCACCCGGGCAGGTGGTTTGGGGCAATCCCGGCCGAGTGGCGGGAAGCCCCCTGGTCACGCAGCGCCGCGAACCCTCCCGGTTCGCGGCCGCACACCACGACCGGAGGGCACGATGACCACCCGCACCACCACCACCACCACCACGGCCACCACCACAGCCGCCGTCCTCGCCTGCGCCGCGCTGCTCACCGCGCCGACCGCGCTCGCCGACGCGCTCCAGGCGTGCGGCACGTACGCCGAGGACCGCTCGACGTCCCGGGACGAGACCCTCTCCAGGACGCAGACCTGGCTGGACTCGCGGGTGCGTTACAGCCAGCGGACCTGCCACGAGAACGAGCACGGCAGCTACCGCACCGACTGCTCCGGGTACGTCTCCCTGGCGTGGGGCCTGGACCGCTCCCGCCCCACGAGCGGCCTCGCCGAGGTCAGCCGTGAGATACCGCGCGAGGAGCTGATGCCGGGCGACGCGCTCAACAGCGCGGGGCACGTGGCGCTGTTCGTCCGCTGGGAGGACCAGGCGCGGACGCGGCCGGTCGTGCGCGAGCACACCGGCCCCGACGGCGAGCCGGTGGTCGAGCGCTCGTGGTCGCCGGAGACCGCCGCCGGGTACACGCCGATCCGCTACGACAAGATCGCGGGGTGACGGAGGGCGGTCGGCGGGCGCGCCGAGCCCCCGCGACGCGGGAGCGGGTTCGCGGCGCGCCCGGGTCGGCGCCCGCCACGGCACTGCCCGCCCCCCGAACGGTCGGGGAGCGGGCAGTGCCGTGGCGCTCGCGCTCAGCCCCGGAACTCGGGCTGCACCCAGTAGGTGCTGTCGTGCCAGCTGTCGATCGGGAAACCACCGCCGACGCCGTAGCGGTAGACGCCCGCGCCGTGCGTGCCGTCGTGCGGCGCGGTGAACGGCGCGCGCACCACCGTGCCGGTGAAGTAGTGCTCGGAGGTCGCGTAGCCGCCCTGCGGCGTGTAGTACGAGACCACGTAGTCGCGGCCGGGCTCGACCGGCACCGGGGTCGGGAAGTCGATCTCGGCCATCCGGCCGGGGTGGTCCCACTCCCGCTCGGCCAGCAGCCCGCCGTCGCCCGACCACATCCGCAGGGCGATCGGCCCCCGGTGCGCGCCGCGCAGCAGGGACGCGCCCAGCACCAGGCCGGGCCGGTCGAACCGCACCCGCACGCCCACCTCGACCGGGCTGGTGTCGGTGTCGTCGACCTCCGGCGCGTGGTGCGAGACGAACTCGCACCGGACCGGGCAGTTCAGCGGCTGCGGCACGGTCGCACCGCCGACGTGCACGGTCACCGCCGGGCCGGTCGCGCCCGCGCCCGCCGCCGTCACCGCCCGTGCCGCGATGGTCAGGTCACCGGCCACCCGCGGCGTGTGGGTGTGCCGCCAGTCGGTGCGGGACCCCGGCAGCACGCGGACCCGTTCGGTGGTCACCCACGTCGCGCCGCCGTCGAAGGTCAGCTCGGTGGCGACGACCGCCTCCGGGGTGGTGCTGAACGAGCTGCCGGTGACCAGCAGCGGCACGCCGACCTCGACGCCCGCGCGGGTCGTCGGCGTGAACACGGCGGCCGACGGCTCGTCCTGGGCGTGCGCCGGGCCGGTCAGGAGCAGGGTGGTGGCGGCGACCGCCGCGAGCAGCTTCGGCAAACGGGACACGCGTTCTCCTCCGGGGGTAGTGGCAACCCGCTGACGAGATCGTCCCGAACCGGCTCCCCGCTACGCCCCCACGGCCTCCACCACCTTGAGCAGCGCGCTCCCGGGCGTCTCGACGGCCGAGTCGACGACCAGGTGCGGCTCGTCCCAGCTCTCCCACAGCGACTTCACGCGCAGCACGTGCTCCCACGACACGGTCGCGTGCCAGCCCGGGATGCCCCGCTCCCGGCCCTCGACCCGACGCCGCTGGACCTCCTCGTCGGAGCACACGCACTCCACGCCCACGAACGCGCCGCCCAGGCGCTCGGTGACCGACCGCAGCCGGTCGCGCAGCTGCCGGCGGTGCCCGGTCGCGTCCACGACCACGTCCAGGCCCAGCTGGAGCTGGCGGGCCGACGACGCGACCAGGTTCGTCTCGGCCAGCGGCATCGTGTTGTCCAAGCGCAGCGCGCCGAACGGGACCAGCGCGCCCAGCTGCCAGTCCACGGAGAACACCGGGGCCCGCAGCCGCCGCGCCAGCGCCTCGGCGAGGGTGCTCTTGCCGGTGCCGGGCACGCCGGCCAGCAGCACCGCCCTGGGCGGCCGGGCGCCGTCGTCGCGGGGGAGCGGCCGCAACGCCTCGTACCGGGCCTGCGCGCGGTCGGCCATCAGCAGCTGGAGCTCCTCGCGCACGTGCGCCGGCCCGGAGCCGGTCACCCGCGCCCAGCCCAGCACCAGGTGCTCGGGCCGCACGAGCACGTCGCCGAGCCGGTCCGACTCCAGCGACGCCGCCGTCACCAGGTCGGCCCGCGCCACCGCGCCCGACGAGGCCGGGGCCAGCCGGTCCAACAGCTCCGCCGCGGTGCCGCCCGCGCCGGCCACCGCGGCGAACAGGTCCCGGACCACCTCGTCGGTCCCGATCGCGGCCTCGGCGGAGGGGTGCAGGGGGAGGTCGTCCACCGGCCGAGGGTAGCGGGAGGAGCAGGCGGCCCCGCCGATCGGACGACAGCGCGCGGCGGGAGGAGCTGATTGGCTCGGTGGTGGGCGGGAGCTACCGGAAGGACGCGAAGATGCGACGTGCGGTTGGCACCGTGCTGGCGCTCGGCCTGGTGATGTGGGGCTCGGTGGCGCCCGGTGCGCCCGTGGTGAACGCCGAACCGGCCGTGGTGGACCTGGGCACGCTGCCCGGCGGGTCGGAGAGCTCGACGGTCGCGATCAACGACGACGGCGTGGTGGTCGGTCGCGCGAAGGACGCCCAGGGGCTGTCGCGGCCCGTGCGCTGGGACGCCGACCACCGCATCGCCGAACTGCCCCTGCCGCCGCAGGCCCGGTACGCGACCGTCTTCGGGGTCGACGCGTCCGGCGCGGCGTTCGGCAACACCGGCGGCCCGGACGGCTGGGAGAGGGCGGTCCGGTGGAACCCGGACGGCTCGACCACCGTCCTGGACCTGCCGCCCGGCCACACCCGCACCCGCGCGCTCGCGGTGAACGACGGCGGCACGGTCGTCGGCCACGCCTACACCGTCGGGCAGAGCCAGGTGGCGGTGCGGTGGGACGCCTCGGGCGCGGCCACCGCGCTGCCGGGCGTCGAGGGCGCGCGGTGGACCGAGGCGCAGGCCATCGACGAGGGCGGCGCGGTCGCGGGCATCTCGACCGTCGAGCACGACCTGTCCGACGACCTGCACTACGTGCGCTGGGACGACGGCGCGCTCACCGACCTGGGCACCGTGCCCGGCAACACCCACGCCTCCGTGCAGGGGATCAACGGCCGGTACGTCATCGGCACCCACCGGCCGGTCGACCGGTCCGGCTACGCGCTGCGCTGGGACGGCTCGGAGCGCGCCGAGGTGCCGGGCGGCGGGACGAACAGGTTGGCGGAGGTGGACGCGGAGGGCACCGCGTTCGGCATGGTGGGCGGTCGTCCCGCGCGGTGGACGGCCGGTGGCGAGGTGGTCGTGCAGGCGCTGCCCGAGGGTTACGGCAGCGGTCAGGTGCTGGCGCTCAACGCGCACGGCGCGACCGCCGGCGTGGCGATCAGCGCCCAGCGGCAGCCGGTGCGCTGGTCGGCGTCCGGTGAGGTCACCGCGCTGCCGTTCCCGTCGCCGCCGTCGCCGCGCAGCGCGATCTTCGCCTCGGACGTGAACGACCGGGGTGTGGTGGTGGGTGAGGCAGGGGGACGCGCGTTGTTGTGGCCGTGACGGCGGGGTGGTGAGGGGCGGACGAGGCAGGCGGGGTGGAGGCGGGGCAGGCCTCCACCCCGCCCGCCGATCACCCGGCGGCGCGGGCGGTCGACAGGGCGGCCAGCAGCGCCTCCGCCAAGTCGGGCCGGCAGATCAGCAGGTCCGGGATGCTCGCGCCCGGGTTGCCGTAGACGAGCGGCGAACCGTCCACTCGGGACGCGTGCGCACCGGCCGCCCGCGCCACCGCCACCGGCGCGGCGCTGTCCCACTCGTACTGGCCGCCGTCGTGCACGTAGGCGTCCGCCGCGCCCGTGCACACCTCCACCGCCTTGACGCCCGCCGACCCCATCGGGACCAGGTCCACGTCCAGCACCTCGGCCAGGGCGTCGACCAGCGCCGGGCGGTGGCTGCGGCTCACCACCACCCTGGGGCGGTCGCGGCGGCGGGGTCCGGGCAGCGGCGCCGGCTCGGCCGTGTCGTGCGTGCGGCCCGAGGCCAGCGCGACGGCGCCCGCCACCAGCTCCCCGCCGTCGGCCAGGGCCACGTGCACCGCCCAGTCCCCGCGGTTCCGGTCGCAGTACTCGCGCGTGCCGTCGAGCGGGTCCACGATCCACAGCCGGCCCGAGCGCCGCTCCTCCGGCCGGCCGCCCTCCTCGGACAGCACGGGGTCACCTGGCCGCTCGTCGCGCAGCGCGTCGAGCAGGAGGGCGTGAGCCTGGCGGTCGCCCTCCCGCCCCAGGTCCGCGCCCTCCAGGTCGGTCCGCTCCCGCCGCAGGCGCCGCAACAGGTCGCGGGCCCTGCCGGCGAGGCGCCGGGCGAGCACGTGGTCGTCCACCGGTCCGCCCCTCCGCCTCACACGTTCAGCAACGCGCACAGCTCGGCCGTCGCGTCGTCGAGCGAACCGGAGCCGTCGACCACCAGGTCGGCGTTCTCCGGGGGCTCGTAGCCCTGGCCGACGCCGGTCATGTTCGGCAGCGCGCCCGCCTTCGCCTTGGCGTACAGGCCCTTCGGGTCGCGGGTCGCGCACACCTCGGCCGGCGTGTCCACCCAGACCTCGGCGAAGTCGCCCGGCTGGAACAGGCCCTTGGCCACCGCCCGGTCCGTCCGGAACGGCGAGACCAGCGCGACGATCACGATCAGGCCGGAGTCCAGCAGGAGGCGGCTCACCTCGGCCACCCGGCGCACGTTCTCCGCGCGGTCGCCCGGGGTGAACCCGAGGTCCTTGTTCAGCCCGCCCCGGACGTTGTCGCCGTCGAGGACGTAGGTGTGCAGCCCCATGGCGTGCAGCCGCCGCTCCAGCGCGTCGGCGAGCGTCGACTTGCCCGCGCCGGGCAGGCCGGTCAGCCACAGCACCTTGCCCCGCTGCCCCTTGAGCTGCTGCCGGGCCTCCCGGTCGACGGTGTAGGCGTGCGGGACGACGTTGCGGCCGCGCCGCAGCGCGTACCGGACCATGCCCGCCGCCACGGTCTCCTTGCTGACCCGGTCCACCAGCAGGAAGCTGCCCGTGTCCCGGTGCGCCTGGTAGCTGTCCAGGCAGAGCGGGGTGTCGGTGGTCAGCTCCACCGTGCCGATGTCGTTGAGGCCGAGGGTGCGCGAGGCGAGCTGCTTGCCGGACACCACGTCCAGCTTGCCGCGCACGGTGGTGACCACGGCGGGCACGGTCCGCGACCCGGCCAGCAGCAGGTAGGAGCGGCCGTGCCGCAGCGGCTCCTCGGTCGTCCAGACCAGCGTGGCGGAGCACGCCCTCGCCGGCGACAACCCGTTGCCGAGGGCGTCCGGCGTGGTCAGCAGGTCGCCGCGGCGGATGTCGACCTCGTCGGCCAGCGTCACCGTCACCGGGGTGCCGGGACCGGCCCGGTCCAGCTCGCCGCCGCCGGGGCCGAGCACCCGGTCGATCTTCGACGCCACGCCGCTGCCCGCGACCGCGACGGCGTCGCCCGGCCGGACCTCGCCGCCGACCACCGTGCCCGCGAAACCGCGCAGGTCGTCCGCGCGGATCACGTACTGGACCGGTAAGCGGTAGCCGTCGTGCCCCTCCTGGCTCGGCTGGTCGGGTGGTTCCCACGCCACCAGCGCGTCGAGCAGCGTCGGACCGTCGTACCAGGGCAGGTTCGGCGACGGCGCGACGACGTTGTCCCCGCCGAGCGCGCTGGCCGGTATCACGCCCGCCGACACGTCGAGGGCGGTCGCCGCCGCCCTCACCTCGTCCGCGAGCCTGTCGAACACCGCCTGGTCGTAGTCCACCGCGTCGAGCTTGTTGACCACCGCGATGACGGTCCGCACGCCCATCAGCGCGCAGATCGACAGGTGCCGGTGGGTCTGCTCGCGGACGCCCTTGGTGGCGTCGACGAGGAGCACGGCGACGTCCGCCGTGGACGCCGCCACCGCCATGTTGCGCGTGTACTGCTCGTGGCCCGGCGCGTCGGCGAGGATCACCCGACGCCCGGACGGCAGGTCGAGGAAGAGGTGGGCGACGTCGATGGTGATGCCCTGCTCGTGCTCCGCCTCCAACCCGTCGGTCAGCAGCGAGTAGTCCACCGTCCCGGCCGGGACGGTGGAACCGCCGCGCCTGGTCCGCCGCGCGTAGTCGAGCTGGTCGTCCGTCGCGCCGCCGGTCGCGGCGAGCAGCTGACCGATGAGGGTGGACTTGCCGTCGTCGACCGAGCCGCACGCGACCACCCGAAGCACCGAGGACATCAGAAGTACCCCTCCGATTTCTTGCTCTCCATGGACGTGCCGCCCTCGCCGTCGATGAGCCGGCCGGCGCGCTCGGACCTCCGGTCGAGCCGCATCTCGTCGATGATCTCGTCGAGGTTCTCGGCCTTGGACTCGATGGCCGCGGTGAGCGGGTAGCAGCCGAGCGTGCGGAACCGCACGCGGCGCAGCTCCGGCTGCTCGCCGGGCTCCAGGGGGAAGCGCTCGTCGTCCACCATGACCAACGAGCCGTTCCGCTCGACGACCGGGCGCGGCGCGGCGAAGTACAGCGGCACCACGGGGATGTTCTCGCGCTTGATGTAGCGCCACACGTCCAGCTCGGTCCAGTTCGACAGCGGGAACACCCGCATCGACTGGCCGTCGGCCAGCTCCGTGTTCGCCCGCCACCAGAACTCCGGCCGCTGCGAGCGCGGTTCCCAGCGGTGGCCCGGCTCGCGCAGCGAGAAGATCCTCTCCTTGGCGCGGGACCGCTCCTCGTCGCGCCGCGCGCCGCCGATCGCCGCCTCGAACCCGTTGTCGTCGAGCGCCTGGCGCAGCGCCACGGTCTTCATGATCCGGGTGTGCTCGTGCGGCCCGTGGGTGAACGGCGACACCCGCTCCGGGTTGGTGTGCACCCGGAGGTCGAGCCCCAGCCTCTCGGCCGTCTCGTCCCGGAAGCTGATCATCTCGCGGAACTTCCAGCCGGTGTCGATGTGCAGCACGGGGAACGGCATGCGCCCCGGCGCGAACGCCTTGGACGCCAGGTGCAGCAGCACCGAGGAGTCCTTGCCGATCGAGTACATCAGCACCGGCCGGCGGAACGCCCCGGCGACCTCACGCAGCACGTGGATCGCCTCGGCTTCCAGCACGTCCAACACGCCTTCTTCAGCCAAGTGTCGGCCCTCCACCATCACTGTCTGTCGCAGATGGACTGAATCGCAGGGGGATGATGAACCGAGTGGACCAAATGGCCCCGATGAGCAGTCTGCGATTTTTTACAGGTTAGCCCAGGCTAGCACCGCATAACGCGCAGGCGGGAACGATCATCGGCACCCCGCACCGTCGCGGGACAAGAACCGGGTTTATGGTTCAGCCTTGCCGGCAACCCGGAAAGAAGCCCGCGGATGCGGGTTGCCAGACCTGTGCACAGCGAACCCCCGACACCCGATTGGCGGTGCAGAGATGACCACCCGCAGCGGTCGAAAAACGTCCGGCTCCCTGGCCGTGAAGGAGTTGTCCAAGGAGACCTGGAACGATTTCGAAGCGGTCATGGGCACGAACGGGGGAGCCCGCGGGTGCTGGTGCATGCACTGGCGGCTGTCCACCTCGGAGTGGATGGAGGGCAAGGGCGACGGGAACAAGAAGACGATGAAACGCCTGTCCCAGAGAGATCCTGCGCCCGGCGTCGTCGTCTACCGGGACGACGAGCCGGTGGCGTGGTGCTCGCTCGGGTCGCGCGACCAGTTCCCGCGACTGGAGCGCTCACCCCTGCTCTCGGAGCTCGACGACAAGCCCGTCTGCTCGATCGCGTGCATTTACGTCCAGAAGGAGCACCGCGGCGACGGGTTGTTGTCGGACATTCTCGACGCAGTCTGCAAGCACGCGGCCTCCCAGGGCTACAAGATCGCCGAGGGTTATCCGATCGAACCCGGCAAGGGGAAGCGGGCGGGTGCGGACACGGCGATGACCGGAATTGCGAGCGCTTTTCTCGACGCCGGTTTCTCCGAGGTGGCCCGACCCCGTGGCGATCGCCCGATCATGCGGCGCGAGCTCCGAGCCAAGAAATGACGTCACGCCAAGGAATGATGTTCGGCTGATGGCGTGAACAGCGGGAGGTCAGTCGGCGGCGCGTTCCACCTGGCGGTGCCGGCTGGCCTTCTCGCGATTGCCGCAGGTGCTCATGCTGCACCAGCGGCGACGCCCGCCCCGCGACGAGTCCAGGAACAGCCAGCCGCACCTGCCGCACGCCCTGACCCGCTCGACCGGGAGGGTGAACAGCGCGTGCACCGCCAGCAGCGACAGCGCCTCGGGGATCGCGCCCGGCGACGCCCAGTCCGCGGTGACGCGGCCGAGGCCGGCGTCGACCTGCCGGACGCGCCCGGACCGCACGCCCGTCCCGGCCCGTTCGAGGAGCGCGCCGAGGGGTTCGGCGGGCGCGGCCTCGCCTCGGGCGACCGCGCTGAACACGGCCCACGCCCGTTCGCGCACGGCCCGGACCTCCGGCACGAGACCGCTCGCGGTCGCCTCCGCCAGGTGGGGCGACTCCTCGAACAGCCCCGCGGACGCGCACCACGTCAGGACGTCGGAGGGCGCTCGCAGCAGTTCGCCGTCCTCGACCGGGTGAGCCCGGCTGAACACGGTGTTCGAGAGGTCGAGGACGGGGTGGCCGCCGATGAAGTGGGCTTCCTGCCAGGGCGGACGCACCCCGGTGGCCGTGAGGGTAACCATTGAAACCATCCTAACTGGTTCTCAGGGGGTGGTCGACGGCCGGTGCGCGCGCACCGGCCGTCGACCACCCCTCCTCCGGGATCAGGTGACCTCTCCCTTGAAGCGCTTGCGGAACGCGACGGTCGCGATGATCGCCGCCACCGCGAACCCGACCGCGAACCACATCGCCCAGCGCCAGCCGACGAGCACGGCGGCGGGGTCGCCCGAGCCGCCCGCGGTGGCGGTGAAGTGGGCCGCGACCGAGGTCAGGACGCCCACGCCCATCGCCAGCCCGAGCTGCTGGGAGACGTTGATCAGGGCGCCGGCCGTGGCCTGCCTGCCCTCGTCGGCACCGTTCGTGCCGGCGATGCTCGTCGTGATCAGCGCGACGATGTGCCCGAAGGCGTTCACCGAGGTGCCGATCAGGACGAGGGTGAGCCCGTTGTCCGCCGGGAGGCCCACCATGACCAGGAGGCCGGCCGTCTCGACGACGATCGCGCACAGCAGCACGCGGTAGAGCCCGAAGCGCTCGGTGAGCTTGCCCGCGTAGATGCCGGTGATGATCGCGATCGCGCCCGAGACCGCGAACGCCAGGCCGGTCGCGAGCGCGTTCATGCCGAGGTGCGACTGGAGGTAGAGCGTGAGGATGAACAGCATCCCGCCGTAGGAGCAGATCAGCAGGAGGTTGACCAGGTTGGCCGCGCCGATGGCGGAGACGCGGAAGATGGAGATCGGCACGAGGGCGTTCTCCTTCCGCGACTCCACCCGGACGAACAGGATGGCCGCGGGCACCGCGATCGCGGCGCACAGGAGGATCGGCGCCGACAGCCAGCCGTACTTCTCGCCCTCGGTGAGGGCGAACACGATCGCGACCATGCCGGTGGTGGCCAGGGCCGCGCCGGCGAGGTCGAGGTTGCGCGAGGCGCGCTCGTCCCGGCTCTCGTCGAGGTACGCCCGCGCGAGCAGGCAGGCGGCCAGCACGATCGGGACGTTGATCAGGAAGGTGGAGCGCCACCCGGCGAACTCGGTGAGCACGCCGCCGAGCACCATGCCGGAGACGAAACCCGCCGACAGCGCCGAGCCGTAGATGCCCAGGGCGCGTTGGCGCTGCGGTCCTTCCGGGATGGTCGCCTGGAGGAGGCCCAGGCCCGCCGGCGCGATGAACGCGGCGGCGATGCCCTGGAGGGCGCGGCCCGCGATGAGGACCTCGGGCGACCAGGCCAGGCCCGCGAGGAGCGAGGCGAGCATGAAGCCGACGAGGCTCCAGATGAACACCCGCTTCCGGCCGTAGAGGTCGGCGACCCTGCCCCCGAGGAGCAGGAAGCCGCAGAAGGCCAGGGGGTAGGTCGAGAGGACCCAGGCGACGCCGCCCCCGGAGCCGAAGTCCATGCCCTCCTGGATGCTCGGCGCGGCGACGTTGATGATCGAGTAGTCGAGGGCCACCAGGAACTGGGTCCCGCAGATGACGGCGAGCTGCCAGAACTGGCGTGACCGGAATCTGCTCTCGCTCGTCTTGTCCGGGTGGAGCGATGCTTCGGTCATTCCGCGTTCCTCCCACTTCTGTCGACCGTCAGTTGGGGCGCGACGGACAGGTCCGGGTGATCCCGGGGCACGGCGCCACGGGCCGATGGGTAACTCTTAACAACACGTTATTAGGTTACTCACGGATCGTGTCCGCCCGCTACTCGAAGCGATGGGGGTCGACCGCGGCGGGGGAGCCGCCCCCGGTGACGGTCCGGGAGGCGTGGACCTGGCGCTGGTGCCGACGTGGCCGTGCCCCCTGCGCTGCTCCACCCCGCCGGAGTCCTGCTGCGGCAACGCGGTGTCCCGCGACGCGACCTCCCGCGCGGGACCGGGCGGACGAGGGGACCTCGGGGCCAGGAACGCGCGGTGGAGGTGGGACACGGCGTCCAGCACGTCGTGCTCGGCGCAGGTGACGGAGATCCTCCTGGCGCGGACGGCCGTGTCCCGCACCGCGACGCGGCGGGTCCTGAGCGCGTCCAGGACCAGCGGGTGGTGGGTGCGGAAACCCCGCCCCACCAACGACACCTTGCCCACGGGCCCCGACCAGCGGAACCCGGTGAAGGCGCCCGCCGCGCGCAGGCCGGCGAGCACCGCGTCGACCTGCGCGCGGTCGTCGGCGCACGTGGTGAAGCGCAGCGAACCCGCGACCGGGACGTCACCGGCGGGGTGGTCGAGCACGTCCACCGGCAGCGCCGGGTCGGACAGCGCGGCGGTGACCGAGGTCAGGGCGTCGGGGTCGACCCCGTCGAGCCGGCAGCGCAGCTGACCCGTCAGGTGGGCGATGCCGAGGGCGGAGAACCGGTCGTCGTCGGGCGGGCCGGCCGGGTGGGCCTCGGTCACCCACGTGCCCGAGGCCCCGGTCGCGCTGGACCGGACGTGGACGCGGACGCCGTGGGCGCGGGCGTACTCCACGCTGGGGTGGGCCAGCACCGCCGCGCCGTGGGCCGCCAGCTCCGCCATGTCCGCATAGGACAGGTGGTCCACCTTGCGCGCTTCGGCCACGTGCCGCGGGTCGGCGGTGAACACGCCCTCCACGTCGGTGAAGATCTCGCACACCTCGGCCCGCAACGCCGCGGCCAGGGCGACGGCGGTGGTGTCGGAGCCGCCCCGGCACAGGGTGGTCAGCTCGCCGCTGTCCGCGGCGACGCCCTGGAAACCGGTCACCACCGGCACCAGGCCGGCCCGGACGCACTCCAGGACCTGCGCGGGGTCGACGTCGACGATCCGCGCCGACCCGTGCACCCCGTCGGTGATGATGCCGCCGTCGCGGCCGCTGAACGAGCGGGCGGGCACGCCCAGCTCGCGCAGCGCGATGGCGAGCGCCGCCGCGGAGGCCTGTTCACCGGTGCTGAGCAGGAGGTCGAGCTCCCGGCCGTGCGGGTCGTCGGTGAGGTTGTGCGCCAGGCCGAGCATCGTGTCGGTCGTGCCGCCCATCGCGGACACCACGACCACCACGGACCTGCCCTCGGCGGCGATGCGCCGGGCCGCCCGGCTGATCTTGCCGGCGTCGCCCAACGAGGTGCCGCCGTACTTCTGCACCACCAGGCTCATCGGTCCGCACCTGCCCCCGGTAACCCCCCGCGAACCACCTGCCCCCGGCCGGCCGTCGTCGGCTCCACCGTCATGGCGTCCCCCGACCGTCGCGCCGCAGCCGGGACGGGGTGCCGAGCCGCACCGACTCGACCGCGGCCCGCCGGTAGTACAGCTGGGCGTCGTTGTCGGAGACCATGCCCGCCGCCCCGTTGACCTGCATCGTCTGCACGGTCAGGCGGAGCGCCAGCTCCGCCGCCGCGGCGAGGACGGCCGCCGCGTGCGCGACCGCGTCGCGGTCGTGCACCAGCAGGCGCGTCGCGTCGACGTGCATGGACAGCTCGCTGAGCCGGAACGCCACGCCCTGGAACTTGCCGATGGGCTGGCCGAACTGGCGGCGCGCCTTGGCGTACTCGACGGCGTGGTCGAGCGCGGCCTGCGACAGCCCCACCAGGTAGGCGGCCTGGCGGACGCGCGCGGTGGCCAGCGCCGGCCCCCACTCGGCGGAGCCGGCCCACGCGGTCACGGGCGTGTCCGCGAACTCCACCTCGTACGCCTCGCCCCGGCCGGTCTCCTCGTGCCGCCGCACCTGGATGGACGGGTGGTCGGCGGGCACGAGCGCCAGGCTCGTGCCGTCGTCGCCGGCGCCGCCGACGACGAAGTGGTCCACCTCCGTCGCGAACCCGACGAAGGACCGCCGCGCGGTGATCGAGTCGCCCCCGGCGGTCAGCGGCTCGTCCGAGACCGCCAGCGCCACCGGCGAGTGCCCGACGCCCCCGTCCGGGAACAGCTCCCGCGCGGTGAGCGTGTCCAGCAGCGGCCCCTGGTACAGCACCGACCCGAGCAGCTCGGCCACCCGCGTGCCGTCGGGCTCGTCGAGCGCGCCGAGCCCGACCAGCCCCTGCCACACCATCGAGCGGATCTCGCGGCCGTCCTCGCCGTCCTCCGCGCCCGTGCGCGGCCGGTCGGCCATCCGGCGCACCATCGGCGCCAGTTCCTCGTCGAAGAAGTCCGCGATGGCCGCGGTTCCCCTGTCCGTCATGACGGCAACCCCAGTTTCGACGTGGCGACGAAGTAGAGCATCACTTCCGAGGACCCCTGGGCGAGCGTGAGGCCCGGCGCCTCGCGCAGCGAGGAGTCGAACAGGCCCTCGGCGATCGACGAGGGGTCGCGCGCGTCCAGCAGCGCCTGCGGCCCGAGCAGCTCGACCGCCGCCACCGACAGCGCCTTGGCCGTCTCGGACGTGTACCACTTGGCGGTCGCCGAGTGCACCTCGTCGGGCTTCCCCTCGTGCAGGTTGGCGATGCACCGCCAGGCCAGCAGCCGGGCCGCGCGCACCCGCGTCTCCAGCTCCACCAGGCGTTCCTCGGAGCCGGGCGGCGCGTGCTCGCGCAGCGCGGCCAGCGTGCGCTCCGCCTTGGCCGAGTGGTCGAGCCCGGTGCGCTCCAGGGGCAGCACGTTGTTGAGCACCTGCCACCCGTCGTCGACGTCGCCGAGCACGTCCTCGGGCCCGACGCGGATCCCGCCGAGCGTCACCAGGTCGAACCGCTCCTCGGACAGGTTCCACACCGGCTCGATGACCACGCCGACGCTCTGGAGCGGCACCAGGAACAGCGTGATGCCGAAGAAGTTCACCGGACCGGTCGACGTGCGGGCCGCGCACAGCGCGAAATCGCTGTGCTGCGCCTTCATGTTGTAGATCTTCCGGCCGCGCAGGCGCCAGTTGTCGCCGTCCGGCTCGGCGCGCGTGGTCAGCGACGCCAGGTCGGAGCCGACGTCCGGCTCGCTGAACAGCACGTTGGCCGTGGTCTCACCGCGCGCGAGGCCCGGCAGGAACCGCTCCTTCTGCTCCGGGGTGCCGAACAGGTTGATGGCGTTGCCGACGATGTCCACGCCCAGCGAGTGCACGTTCTCGGGCACGCCGTGGCGGATCATCTCCTCGGTGACGATCGCCTTGTCCACGATCGTGCCGCCCGACCCGCCGTAGCGCTCCGGCCAGTTGATCGCGAGCCAGCCGAGCTTGCCCAGCCGCCGGTGCACGTCGAGCAGACCGGTCTCCTGCCCGAACGGCATCCGCCGGGACCGCGCGATCTCGTCGCGCACCGGGTCCTCGCACAGCAGCTTGCAGACTTCTCGTCGGAATTCTTCCTGTTCCGGCGTGCAGGCCGGCATCATCGTGCACTCACCTCGCTCAATTCGTCGCGCATCGCTTCCGCCAGCGCATCGATGTGTGGGGGTTGGAGCATGGTGTAGTGGTCGCCCGACACCACGCGGACGGCGTCGGCGAGGGGCCGCCACCGCTCGACGTACGCGGAGCCGGAGTCCTCCGAGGACAGCAGCACCACCCGCGCGTCGACGCGCGACGGCCGGTGCGCCAGGAACGCGCGCACGTTGGCCGAGAACACCTCGAACCGCGTCGCCAGCTCGGACCCGCCCGGTTCGACGCCCATCCCCGCGACGTCGGCGTCGAACCAGGCGCGCAGCTCGTCGTCGCGGGGTGCGGACGGCGCGTCGGGGATGCCGGTGTCGAGCACCAGCACCACCCCGACGTCACCGTCCTGGCGCGCCATCTCCAGCGCCACCGCGCCGCCGGCCGACCAGCCGCCCAGGACCAGCGGCCCGTCGGGCCGGACCTCGCGCACCGCGGCCAGGTAGGCGGCGGCCGTGTCGGGCAGCGACCGCTGCTCGACCGGGCCGCCGTCCAGGCCGGGGCTCTCCAGCGCGTGCACGGGCTGGTCGTCGCCCAGCAGCGCGGCCAGCGCGACGTAGGGCGCGACCGACCCGCCCACCGCGTGCACGAGGAACAGCGGGGGCCGCGTGCCCTCGGGCTTGAGCGGCACGAGCGGGGACACCGCCCGTCGCGGCGAGCCCGGTCCCGGGGGGACGGGGGCGGCCCCGCTTCGCGCGAGGGCCTCCTCCCGCCTGTCCCGCAACCGGAGCCGCAGCAACGCGCTCCGCTTCTCCTCCAGGGTGGTCGGCCGTGCGGCGTCCATCAGCTGGACTTCCCCAGCAGCCGGTCGACTTCCTCCTCCGACATCTCGGCGATCTGGGCCTCCAGCTGCGCCACCTCGTCGTCGCCCAGCAGCGCGCGCTGCGCGTCGTCGACCTTCTCGGCGAACTGGCTGAGCAGCGGGTAGCTGAACAGCCGCCGCGGGTCCAGGGTGACCTGGAAGGCGTCGCGCACCCGCGAGATCATCTGCGTCACCTGGAGCGAGTTGCCGCCGAGGACGAAGAAGTTGTCCTGCGCGCCGACGCTGCCCGGTTCGAGGCTCAGCAGGCCGGTCCAGATCTCGGCGATCCGGCGCTCCGTCTCGGTGGTCAGCTCGACCGGCTTCTCGTCGCCGCCGGGCCGCGGGTCGGGCAGCTTCGCGTGGTCGACCTTGCCGGTCGAGGTCAGCGGGAGCTGCTCCAGCTCCACGAAGTCGGTCGGCACCATGTGCAGGGGCAGTCGCCCGGTCAGGTGCTCGCGCAGCGCGTCCTGCTCGAACTCGCCGACGACGTAGGCGGCGAGCCAGGCCGACGGCGTGCCCGCCTCGCGCACGGTCACGACGCACTGCCGCACGCCCTCGAAGCCCTCGATGGCGTGCTCGACCTCGCCCAGCTCGACCCGCAGGCCGCGCAGCTTCACCTGGCGGTCGACTCGACCCAGGAACTCCAGGTTGCCGTCGGTGTTCCAGCGCACCAGGTCGCCGGTGGCGTACATGCGCTCGCCCGGGTTCGCGGCGAACGGGTCGGGCAGGAACTTCGCGGCGGTCTGGTCGGGGCGGCCGAGGTAGCCGGTCGCCAGGCCCGCGCCCGCCATGAACAGCTCGCCGGGCACGCCGACCGGCACCGGCCGCAACGCGCTGTCGAGCACGTAGGCGCGCTGGTTGGCCATGGCCCGCCCGATCGGCGGCGGACCGTCCAGCGGCTCCGGCGGGCACAGGTAGTCGACGCACGTGACGGTGACCTCGGTGGGGCCGTACCCGTTGTGGAACTCGCGCCCCGGCTTGCTCCACCGGTTGACCAGCTCCGGGCCGAACGGCTCCATGCCGATGAAGCACACCCGCAGGTCGTCCAGCTCGGACGGGTCGAGCAGCCCGAGCACGGCGGGCGGGATGTCCACCATGGTCACCCGCTCCTGCGACAGCAGCGCCTGGAGCTTCTCCGGGTCGAGCAGCTCGGCGCGCGGCGCGCCCACGATGGTGCCGCCGGCGGTCAGCGTCGAGAACACGTCCGACACGCTCACGTCGAAGGCCGGGTTGGAGAACTGCACGATGCGGTCGTCCGGCGTCACGGAGAACATCCGCTGGAAGGTGGTGCAGAAGTTGACCACGGCCCGGTGGGGGACGATGACGCCCTTGGGGGTGCCGGTCGAACCCGACGTGTAGATGACGTAGGCCGCGTCCTCCTGCCCCACGCTCACCGAGGGGGGCGAGACCTCGCGGCCGTCGAGGGCGTCCGTGTCCAGCAGGACCCGTCCGATCTCCGAGGGCACCTTGTCGGCCAGGTCCGACGTCGTCACCACGGCGGCCACGTCGGCGTCGCCCAGCTGGTAGGCGAGCCGGTCCGCCGGGTACTGCGGGTCGAGCGCCAGCCAGGCGCCGCCCGCCTTGAGCACGCCCAGCTCGGCGGCCGGCAGGTCGAACCCGCGCTCCAGCAGCACGCCGACCACGCGCCCCGGCTCCACCTTGAAGTCCTCGACGAGCGCGTTCGCCAGCCGGTTGGACCGCTCGTCGAGCTGCGCGTAGGTCAGGTCCTCCCCGCCGAAGCGCATCGCGACCGCGTCGGGCGCCTCGGCGACGCGCGCCGCGACCAGCTCGTGCAGCAGGCGGCCGTCGACCTCGCCCTGCTCGGGGTTCCACTCGGTGAGCACGCGCCGCTGTTCGTCCTCGGACATGATGCCCAGCTCGTCCAGCCGGGCGTCCGGGCGGCTCAGCGCGTCGGCCATGACCGTGCTGAAGTGCCGCACCAGCCGCTCGATGCTCTCGTGCTCGAACAGCTCCGAGGAGTACTCGATCCACACGCCCAGCCCGCCGTCCGGCAGGTCGTTGATCTGGAAGGTGCAGTCGAACCGGCACGTCTCGGGCTGCGGCGTCAGCATCTCGACCTCGACGCCGGGGAAGCTCCAGCGCGCGATCATCGACTCCGGCAGCAGGGTGAACAGGTGCGCGACCACCGGGTTGCGGCCCGGCACCCGCTCCGGCTTCAGCTCCTCGACCAGGCGGCCGAACGGCACGTCCTGGTTCGCCATCGCCTCGATGACGTTGTTGTTGGCGGCCTGCGCCAGGTCGCGGAACGTGGGGTTGCCCTGGAGGTCGCCGCGGACGATCACCGTGTTGGCGAAGAAGCCCATCATGGACTCGGTCTCGGAGCGCGTCCGGCCGGACAGGACCGACCCGAGCGCGATGTCCTCCTGACCGGTGTAGCGGCCCAGCACGACCTGGTAGGCGGCCATCGTCAGGGCGAGCAGCGAGACGTTCTCGCTCTTCGCCAGCTCGCGGATGCCGCGCGCGAGGTCGTCGGGCAGGCGGGCCTCGTGGATGCGCCCCGCACCGGTGGGCGCGGCCGGCCGCTGGTGGTCGCTGCGCCACTCCAGCGGCTCCATGCCGTCCACGGCGGAGTGCCAGTAGTCGATCTGCTTGGTCGGCTCCTCGCTGAGCAGCCACAGCCGCTGCCACGCCGCGTAGTCGGCGGGCTGGAGGGTCAGCTCGGGGAACTCCGCGCCGTCCGGGTCGGTGTAGCGGGCCGTCAGCTCCTCGGCGAACTGGCGCGACGACCAGCCGTCGATGACGATGTGGTGCCACACGATGGACAGCACGTGGTCGTCGGGGCCGAGGCGCAGCAGGCCGAACCGGTACGGAGGCTCGTTGCGCAGGTCGAACTCCTCGCGCACGTGCTCGTCGATCCAGTCCTGGACGGACTCCTCGGACCCGTCGACGACCGGCAGCTCCCACGTCGAGGGCGGCGGGTCGACCCGCTGGAACGGCACGCCGTGCTCGTCGCCGAACCGGGTGCGCAGGCTCTCGTGCCGCGACACGATCCCGCGCAGCGCGCCGGACAGCGCGTCCACGTCGAGCTGCCCGCGCAGGCGCATCGCGAACGGCACGTTGTACACCGGGGCGCCCGCGACCATCTGGTGCAGGAACCACAGGAACCGCTGCTGCTCGGCGATGGCCATCTTCTCGGTGCGGGGCACCGCGACGATCCGCTCCCGCTCGGCCTTCTCCGCCACGCGCTGGCGGACCTTCATCTCCAGCAAGGCGCGCCGGATGTCGGCGACGTTGCCGCCCTCTGGTGTGGTGCTCATGGTCTCGGTCTCCTCCTTCACCTTCGCACGCTCAACGGGCGCAAGTCGGTCCACACCTGCGCGATGTGCGCCAGGCACTCGTCCTTGTCGCCTTCGGCGCCGGCTTCGCGCCAGCCGTCGGGGATGTCCCTGCCGGCGGGCCAGATCGAGTACTGCTCCTCGTGGTTCACCACCACGACGAACTTCTCCTCCATAGCGCTTACCTCTCCTGTGCTACCAGGGCGGGAACGTCGGCCAGCTCGGTCAGGTAGCGGTCGAGCGCTTCGAGCCCGGCCGCCGGCCGCGCCGACGGGGCCGAGCGGCCGAACCGCTCGGTGTCGAACTGCCGGGAGCTGTCGGTGAACATCCCGTCGAACTCGGGTGGCGCCTCGTCGCTGCCGTCGACCGGTGGCGGCAGCAGCAGGCTGAGCCGGACGAGCCGCTCGTCGGGCTCGGCGACGGCCTCCAGGCGGGCGCGGAACTCCGCGTAGCCGACCCGGTCGAGCCGGCACCGCTCGGCCAGCGCCTCGAACGCCTCGGCGAAGCGCAGCGACACGGGCCACAGCACGTGCACCGCGCCGTCGGGCACCTCGACGTCGCCGGTGGCGGCGCGGGCCACGAACCGGCTCACCACGTCCACCGGCGTCAGGTCGGTCGCCGCCCCGGTCGGGAAGACGCACCCGGTGCGGACGCACGCGTACAGCAGGTTGTGCGCCAGCGAACCGGGGTTCGCCACGCCCGTCGACCGGTGCGGCCACACCTCGCCGAGCCGGTACGCCACCGACTCGACGCCCTGCTTGCGCGCGGTGGCCAGCAGGCACTCCGCGACGTACTTCGACCGGTTGTAGCCGTCCTCGGCGACCTGCTCCGGCTCCGGGACCTGGTCCTCGGTGATGAGCGGGTCGGTCGGCCCGGCGGCCGGGAAGATGCTCAGGGTGGACAGGGTGTGCACGCGCGCGCCGCCCGCGGCGAGCTTGATCAGCTCCTGCACGCCGAGCACGTTGGTCGGCCGGTGGTCCAGGTAGTCGGTCAGGAAGTTGACCGCGCCCGCGGCGTTGACGATGCCGGACACGGTCGACGCGAGCTCGTCGAACCGCTCCTGCGACAGGCCGAGCAGCTCGCTGCCCAGGTCGCAGGGGACCACCTCGGCCCGCCCGCTCCTGATCGCCTCGGGCAGCTGCCGGCGGGCGGACGTCAGCCGGTACCGGTCGAGGACCTCGTCCAGCCGCCGGGCGCCGTCGGCCGGGTCGGAGCACCGGACCAGGCAGATCAGGTCGGCGTTGGAGCGCACCAGCAGCTCGGCGAGGACGTGCGCGCCGACGAACCCGGTCACGCCGGTGAGCAGCAGCGACCGCGGCGGGCTCCACTCCAGGTCGTGCCTCATGTAGGCCAGCTCGGCGCTGTCGTCGTCGCCGTCGCCGGTCAGCCGCTGCGCCTGGGCGCGCACGGTCGAGGCGACGAGGAAGTCCCTGGGCCGCACCGGCCTGCCCAGCCGCTCGCTGACCGCGACGGTGAGCCGGTACGCGGCCAGCGAGTTGCCGCCGTAGTCGGGGAACGGCACGGTCACCGAGACCCGGTCCCGCTCCAGCACCTCGCACCACGCGGAGCAGATCAGCTCCTCCATCGGGTCGGCGGGCGGCTCCACGTCCTCCACCGGGCCCTCCGCCGACCCGGCCCCGTTCGCCAGGAGCGCGGTCAGCGCCTTGCGGTCGGCCTTGCCGTTGCGGTTGAGCGGGAAGGCGTCGAGCACGACGATGCGCTGCGGCACGTGCTCCGCCGGGAGCTTCCCCGCCGCGTGCTCGCGGAGCTGCTCGACCGACGGCGGCTCGTCCGCCGACCGCGGCGTGACGCAGCCGACCAGCGCGCACTCCGGCGCCTCGCCGAGCACGACCGCCATCGCGCTGCCCACGAGCGGGTGGTCGGACAGGGCGGAGGCGACGTCGCCCAGCTCCACCCGCACGCCGCCGAGCTTGACCTGCTCGTCGCCCCGGCCGATGAAGTGCAGCAGCCCGTCCTCGTCGACCCGTCCCAGGTCGCCCGTCCGGTAGAGCCGGTCGCCGGGCACGCCGGGGACCGGGTTGTCCACGAACGCCCGCGCGGTGCGCTCGGGGTCGTTGAGGTAGCCCGCGCCGAGGCACTCGCCGCCGAGGTGGATCTCGCCGGGCGTGCCGACGGGGACGGGTCGCAGGTCCTCGTCGAGCACGATCGCGGCGGTGTTGTCGATGGGGCGCCCGATCGGGATCCGGTCCACGTCGGCGTCCGTGACGTCGTGGAACACCGACCCGATCGAGCACTCCGTCGGCCCGAACGTGTTGGTGACCTCGACACCGGGCAGCAGCGCGCGCAGCCGGTGCACGACGCCGGCGTTGGCCGCCTCGCCGCCGATGAGCATCCGCCGCAGGCTCGACGTCGCGTCGCGCAGGTCCTCGCGCAGCTCCAGCAGCGCGACGAACGCCGCGAGCACGGACGGCACGAAGTCGGTGACCGTGACCCCGTAGCGGCCGATGGTCGTCGCGGTCTCCTCCAGGTCGAGGATGCCGTCGCGGTGCGGCAGCACGACCTGCCCGCCGGACACCAGCGGCCACAGCACCTGCCACATCGAGGAGTCGAACGTGGACCGGCTGTTCTGGAGCGTCACGTGGCCGGACCCGTCGCCGAACCGGCGCGACATCGCGGTCAGCCTGTTGACCAGGCCGCGGTGGTGGTTGAGCGCGCACTTGGGCGCACCGGTCGAACCGGACGTGTAGAACCCGTAGATCAGGTCGAGGGGTCCGGGGTCGCGGCCCGGCGGCAGGGGCGCGGAGCCGGCGGGACCGGGTGGCGGCTCCGCGCAGTCGACGACGACGGCCGACACGGACGGCCCCAGCTCGGCGGCCGTGCCCGCGGTCGCGGGCGACACCACGACGGCGGGCGGCGCCAGCTCGGCCACGATCGCGCCGAGGCGGTCGAGCGGCCAGGCCGGGTCCAGCGGCACGAACGCCGAGCCCGTCTTCATCACCCCGAAGAGCGCGGTCGGGAACTCGGGTCCGTCCGCCACCAGCACGGGCACGAGCTGCCGCGCCGCCACGCCGCGGCCGATCAACCGGTTGGCCACCACGTCGGACGCGGCGTCGAGGTCGGCGTAGGTCATCGTGACGTCCCGGTAGCGGATCGCGGGACGGTCCGGCGCGGCGCGCGCCTGCTCGCGGAACAGGTCGAGGACGGTGCTGTCCCGCGGGAACGCGTGCCGCGGCCCCAGGGATAAGTGGACAGGGCTCAGGTCGTGGTCGTTCGAGTGCGTGTGCTCATGGCTTCGCATCGAGTCCCCATAGTCTCGACTGGCGGGAGGTGCCTCTTTCACGTGGATCGGCAGCTGATCCGGTCAAGTATTCGTGGAATGCCGAAGTCGATGTGCAAATCCGGTGTTGCGGGTGTGCGTGCGCCAATCGGTGACGGGGGCGAACGCCCTCGTCACCGCATCCTCCGGGGCCCCAGTGCCGAGCAGTCGGGTGTTGATCCGCTCAATGCCGAATGTCGTGCCGCCAGTGGTGGTTCCGCAGGGGTGGTGGCGGAGGATCAGCGGGTGCTCGATCATCTGCACCTGTAATCCCATGTCACAGGGGTACCCGACGTCCTGGTCACCATGCCGCCGTCACTCGAACAGAGTAAAGTTTCCTTTGCCCATTGTGGACGATGATCTTCGAGTTCGCCGCCCCGATCGGCCCGCGCGCTCCCGCCGCCACCAGGAAGAATGCACCTGAAAGCACGCCGGGGTAGATCACGTCGATCAGGGTGTTATTACTTTGCGTAATGCCGAAGTGGGCCCTGATCAACATGTCGGATCGCCGGCCGCGCGTTAAGGTCGGTGGACGTCGACGTATTGATCGTCGAATCCCCCTGTTCTTCTACGCGAGGAGGAGCGCGTGCTTCGGGCCGGTGAAAACGAACGTACCGGGTTATTTCAAGTGGGAGGTCTTTCCTCCCTGGCCGTCGGGATCTGGCTCCACGAGCTGTCCGCCCCGACGAAGCACTACGTCGCCGACATCGGGCAATCGGATCGCGCGGAACTGGACGCGCTCGTCTCTTCCCTGCGGGCGTTCGGCGCCGAGGTCGTGCTCGTCGACCTGAGGTCGTCGATGGCCGCCGTGGCGTCGGACCTGCTGCGGTACCGCGCCCGCCACGACGGCGGCTACTGGAACACGACCGGCGCCGCGCGCTTCGTGCTCGTCAACGAGCTGGCGCCGCTGATGCGGGAGGACGGCTGCCGGGTGCTCGCCCACGGCTGCGTCGGCGGCGGCAACGACCAGCGGCGCTTCGCCCGCTACAGCGCCCAGGTCGCGCCGGAGCTGACCGTCCTCGAACCCTGGACGGACCCGCGGGCGCTGGAGCGGTTCCCCGACCGCGCCGCCATGACCGAAGCCGTCGTCCGGCACGGGCTGCGCCTCGACCCGGGCAGCGGGACCGAGCGGTCCACCGACGCCAACCTCGCCGGCGCCTCGCACGAGTCGGCCGAGCTGGAGGACCTCGACACGCCGGTCACCCGGCTCGACCCCCGGTGGAGCCGGTGGCCCGAGCAGGCCCCGGCCGAGCCCGAGACCGTCACCATCACCTTCCGCGACGGACGGGTCGTCGACGTCGACGGCAGCGGACCCGACCCGGTCGACTGGATGGCGCGCGCCAACGAGGTCGGCGCGCGGCAGGGCGTCTGGCTGCGCGACGTGGTCGAGCGGCGCATCATCGGCACCGTCTGCCGGGGCATCTACGAGGCGCCGGGCCTGGAACTGCTCGAACGCGCCTGGACCCGCATCCTGCAAGCCTGCCTCGACGCCGCCGGGCGCGAGCTCTACGACCGGCTGGGCGCCGCCCTGGGCGCCGCGATGTACGAGGGGCGGTGGCTCGAACCGGCCGCGCGCGCGGCGCGGGACGGCGTCGACCGGCTCCTCGACGAGGTCGGCGGCAGCGTGACCCTGTCCGTCCACCGGGGCATCGCCCGCGTCGAGCGGGTGAAGGTCGCCGGCGGAGTGGTGCAGCAGACCAGGTTCGGCTCGGGCGGCAACCGCTGGAGCCGGGTGGCCACCGTCTAGGAGTGGGAGGAGGAACCGATGCGTGAGCGACGATTCGGCCGCCTGGACTGGCGGGTCGGCGACATCGGCTGCGGCATGTGGGGCGTCGCGGGCGGGGAGGGCGGGTGGACCGGCGCCGACGACGAGACGGGTGAGGCGGCGCTCGACGAGGCCGTGGGGCTGGGGTGCACGTTCTTCGACACCGCCTGGATCTACGGCCGCGGGCACAGCGAGGAGATGCTCGGGAGGCTCGTCCGGCGGCACCCGGAGCGCAGGCTCCGGACCGCGACCAAACCGCCGCCCAAGGACCGCCGGTGGCCGTCCACCCGGGAGTCGCGGCTGTCCGACGTGTACCCGCCGGACCACCTCTGGGAGTACCTGCGCCGCAGCCTCGAAGGGCTCGGCGCGCCGTCCGTGGACCTGTTCCAGTTCCACGTCTGGGAGGACGCCTGGGCGAACGACCCGGCCTGGCAGGACACCGTCGCCGAGATGAAGGAGCGGGGGCTGGTCAAGGGCGTCGGCATCAGCGTCAACCGGTGGGAGCCCTGGAACGTGCTGCGGACGCTGGAAACCGGGCTCATCGACTCGGTGCAGGTCATCTACAACATCTTCGACCAGGCGCCCGAGGACGAGCTGTTCCCGGCGTGCCGCGAGCTGGACGTCGCGGTGATCGCCCGGGTGCCCTTCGACGAGGGCACGCTCACCGGCACCCTCACCCGCGAGACCCGCTGGCCCGAGGGCGACTGGCGCAACACCTACTTCGTCCCGGAGAACCTGGAGGCGAGCGTGGAGCGGGCCGAGCAGCTGGCCCGGATCGTGCCCGAGGGCATGACCATGCCCGAGCTCGCGCTGCGCTTCATCCTCCAGAACCCCGACGTCTCCACCGTGATCCCCGGGATGCGCAACCCCGCGCACGTCCGGGCGAACATCGCCACCAGTGACGCCGAACCGCTGAGCGAGGAGCTGATGACCCGACTGCGCGAACACCGCTGGGACCGCAAGCCGACGGAGTGGTCGCAGTGAGCGCCGCGCCGAAGCCCGTGGTGCTGTGGGCGGTGCCCCGCTCGCGGTCCACCGCGTTCCTGCGGATCATGCTCGAACGCGGCGACCTCGAAGTCGCCCACGAGCCGTTCTCGTACCTCCAGGTGGACGGCCACTTCGAGTTCGCGGGCCGGCGAGCCACGTCGCCGGTCGAGCTGCTCGACGCGCTGCTCGACGTCAACGCCACCGAGCGCCGGGTGTTCGCCAAGGACACCTCCGACTACCGGTACGCGCCGCTGCTGGAGGACGACCGCCTGTTCACCGACGTCATCAACACCTTCATGATCCGGGAACCGAAGGGCGCCATCTCCTCGCACTACGCCATGAACCCGGACGCCGCCCTGGACGAGTACGGGTTCGAGTACCTGCACGCCATCTTCGACGCCGTGCGGTCGACCACCGGGGAGGTGCCGCTGGTGATCGACGGCGACGACCTCGTGGCCAACCCGGAGGCGGTGGTCCGGGCGTACTGCGAGCGGGTCGGGCTGGAGTTCATGCCCGAGGCGCTGAGCTGGAAACCGGGTGAGCAGGAGAACTGGCGGCGCACGGGCCGCTGGCACGCGGAAGTGGCCGAGAGCAGCGGGCTGGTGGCCAAGGCGCCGGAGCGGCGCGAGACGCCCGACACCAACGAGCACCTGCGCCGCGTCGCCGAGCACCACCAGCCGTTCTACGACGAGCTCGCGCGACACCGCCTCGTCGCCGTCTAGGCCCGTCGCCGCGCGGAGCTCCGCCCGGCGCCGGGGAGAGTCGGCGCCGGGCGGGGGTCGTCGGGCGGTTGGTCGTCGGCGGTTGGTCCCGAGAGGTCGGTTCCGGGCGGTTAGTTGAGGAAGCCGGTGTTGAGCAGGGCGTTGGGCGACGTGCTGCCGATGCCCGTCAGCCGACCCGTGGAGGAGTTGTCCACCAGGGCGTTGCGGACCTGCGCCGGGGTCGCCGACGGGTACCGCGACAGGTACAGCGCCGCCGCGCCCGCCACGTGCGGCGAGGCCATGGACGTGCCCGTCATCGTCGCGGCGCCGGTGCTGCTGGAATAGGAGGCCGAGACGATGCCGGTGCCCGGCGCCCAGATGTCCAGGCAGGAACCGTAGTTGCTCGGGCCGGTGCCGCTGTGCCGCTGGTCGTTCCTGGTGCTGTTGCCGACGGTGATGGCGGCGGTGACGTACTGCGGGCTGTAGTGGCAGGCGTCGTCACCGGAGTTGCCCGCCGCCTGCACGAACTGCACCCCGCTGCCGACCAGGTTCTTCACCGCGGTGTCGATCGCGGGGCTGGAGCACCGGCTGCGGCAGCCGATGCTGTAGTTGACCACGGCCGGCTTGACCGCGTTGGCGCGCACCCACTCGATGCCCGCGATGATGTCGTCGTCCGCGCCGTTGCCCCGGCAGTCCAGCACGCGCACCGCCGACACGGTCGCCTTCTTGGCCACGCCGAAGCGGGCGCCCACCGCGGTGCCGGCGACGTGCGTGCCGTGGCCGTGGCAGTCGGTCGGGGAGGAGTCGTTGTCCACGAGGTCGCGGCCGGGCGCCACGCGACCGGTGAACTCGGCGTGCCCGGCGTTGATGCCGCTGTCCAGCACGTAGACGCGCACGCCCCGACCCGGGTTCGCCGGGTACGTGAACGAGCCGTCGAGCGGCAGGGCCCGCTGGTCGATGCGGTCGACGCCCCAGTTGGGCGGGTTGGTCTGGGTGTCGAGCGCGCGGACGTACTGCGCCTGCTGGACGCGGGCCACCGCGGGGTTCGCGGCGACCGCCCTGGCCTGGGCCTCGGTCAGGGAGGCCGAGAAGCCCTGGATCACCGCGCCGAAGGTGTGGCGCAGGCCGCCGCCGTGCCGGCGCACCAGGGCCGCGGCGGTGTCGGGCGCCGACGTGCCGTCCTTGAACGTGACGATGTAGCGGCCGGGCACGGCGTCGGGGCTGTCCGCGCCGTGGACGGTCCCACCGGGTTGGGCGGTGGCGGGCAGGGAGAGCAGCGGCGAGACCACGGCGGCCAGCGCGGCCACCGTCAGCCCGCGGCGCAGCCCACGAGAAGAAAAGCGCATGGGAATTCCTCGACTTCGCAGGGTGTGGGCAGCGCTCACCGAATGACGTGATGCCCTCGCGTGTTCGGTGGGCGCCGCCGGAAGAGGCGCGTCCCGGGAATGGCTCGTGACCACCCAGGCCCCGGGAGCGGATTCAGTCTCGCCTTTTCCCCGCGATGGTGACAAGACGTCGGGCGTCGGGCGTTTTTCCCCGCCGGAGTCCGCTCAACTTGAAGCGGACCACCCGTTCAGCGGTGTGCGGGCCGGGTCAGCGGTCCCAGTGAAGGCTGTAGCGGCCGGGCTCCGCACCGGGCACCACCAGCTGCGCGCAGCCCGAGGAGTCGAGCGGGACGGGCCCGGTGCGGGCCACGGTGTCCTCCGGGCCGGTGCGCAGCTCCCACCGGCACGCCGACGGCACCGACCGCGGGTCGAACGCCGCCTCCAGCACGTAGTCGCCCACCGGGAAACGCAGTTTGCGCTCCACGAAAAAGGACCTGCCGGTCATCGGCGGCACCAGGAACTCGTATTCGATGAGGATCGCGTCGTGCGCCGAGAGGACCCGGTCGAAAACGAGGGACGCGATCAGCGTGCCGATTTCCGGGCGGTACAGCTCGTGCTCGACCGCGCAGTGCCGCAGCGGCTTGACGCGCGGCGCGACCGGGTGCGGCCGCTCGAACCGGTAGGCCGCGCTGAGCCTGGTCACGCCGTCGCGCTCGGCGCGCAGCACCTGCCGGACGCGCAACGACCGCTCGTCGTGGTCCGGGCCGAGGCGGACCAGGTCGTGCTGGCCGATCCGGGTCAGGTGCTCGTCGTCGCGGTCGAACCGGCTCAGCAGCCGGGGCACCAGCGGCTCCTGCGGCCACACCGCCTCACGCGTCAACGGGCCCGCGGCCCCGCGCCTGCGCGCCGGGGTGACCAGCGAGGACAGCGAACCCGGCACGACGCCGAGCACTTCCTCCAGCACGCCGATCGCCACCAGCGAGTCGTGCCGGGTCGGTGTGCTGCGCCCGGACTGCCACTGGCTCAGGGTGGCCACGCTGACCGGCGTGCCGCGCTGCGCGAGCCGGTAGCGGACCCGCTCCAACCCCAGCCCGCTGCCGTCGATGGCCGCCCGCAGCGCCACGGGGAACGGGCCTGCCGCCACCCGGTCGTCGAGCCTGCGCCGTTCGGCCCCCATCCCGTACCCACTTCCGCCGTCCTCCGCAAAGGTAACCCGCGCGGTCAACCCCGGAGGTCGGCGTCAGCCGGGTGGTTCGGCGAGCAGGCCCGCCTCGTGCGCGACGATCGCCGCCTGCACCCGGTTCGCGCAGCCCAACCGGGTCAGCACGCGGCTCAGGTGCGCCTTCACCGTGCCGGCGCCGAGGAACAGCTCGGCGGCGATCTCCGCGTTGGACGCGCCCGTGCCCACCAGCCGCAGCACGTCCCGCTCGGTCGGCGACAGCTCCCGGACCCGCCGCCGCGCGTCCTCCGCGCCGTCACCGGGCACGAGGTGCCGCTCGACCAGCCTGCGGGTGATCTGCGGCGCGAGCACGGACTCGCCCCGCGCCGCCGTGCGCACCGCGTGCACCAGGTCGGCGGGCCCGGTGTCCTTGAGCAGGAACCCCGTCGCGCCCGCGCGCATCGCCTCGGCCACGTAGCGGTCCTCGCCGAACGTGGTGAGCACCACGACGTTCGTGCGCGGGCTGAGCCGGGAGATCTCACCGGTCGCGGCGAGGCCGTCGCCGCCGGGCATCCGGATGTCCAGCAGCGCCACGTCCACCTCGTGCTCCCGGCACGCGCGCACCGCGGCCGGTCCGTCGCCCGCCTCCGCCACCACCTCGACGTCGGGCGCGTTCGCCAGGATCAGGCCGATCCCGGCGCGCATGAGGGCTTCGTCGTCGGCGATGAGCACGCGGATCACCGGCTCACCTTACGGCGAGCAGCACGGCCAACCCGCCGATCATCGCCACCAGCGCCAACCCCACCACCAGCGCGACGCAGCCGATGCCGAGGACGCGGGGCACCGTCAGCACGTCGGTCCCGCGCGGCGGCGGCACCTCCTCGCCGACGTCCTCCGGCGTCGGCAGCAGGGGCACGTCCGGCGGTCGCCGGGGCAGGTCCAGCCGCACCGCGAACCCGCCCGCCTCGGGCTTCGCCGAGAACCCGCCGCCCAGCAGCGCCACCCGCTCGCCGAGCGCGACGAGCCCGCGCCCGGTGCCGGGCAGCGCCCGCGGCGCGCGCGCCGGGCCGTTGGTCACGGCCACCCGGACCCGGTCGCCCCCGGCGTCGACCTCCACCGCGGCGGTCGCCGTCGCCGCGTGCCGGTGCACGTTGGTCAGCCCCTCGCGCACGGCCCGGTGCACCGCCCGGCGGGTCCGCGCGTCCACGCCGGACAGGTCGTCACCGCGCCACACCAGCCGCACGTCGACGCCCGCGGCGCGCGAGTGCTCCACCAGCGCCGCCACGTCGGCCCGCGTGCCGGTCAGCTCGGCGTCCTCCGCGCCGCCGCCACCGGGCACGCCCAGCACCGCGAGGATCTGCCGCAGCTCGTCCAGCGCGGTCCCCGCGGTCGTGCGCAGCAGTTCCGCCTGCGCGCTGAGCTGCGGCGCGCTGGTCGTGGTCCGGTACTCCAGCGCGCCGGCGTGCATCGAGATCAGGCTGAGCCGGTGACCGAGCAGGTCGTGCATCTCCCCGGCGATGCGGGCGCGTTCCCGCGCGCGGGCGTGCGCGGCGGTCAGCAGGGCGGCGCGCTCCAGGTACTCGTTGCGCTCGCGCAACAACCGGGTCAGCGGGCGTCGACCGCCCAGCAGCGCGCCGGCCAGCGCGGGCAGGCCCAGCAGCACCGCCGAACCCGCCCCGTGCACCAGGAGCAGCAGGCCCAGGGGCTCCCCGGAGGGGTCCAGCAGCACGCCCGCCCCGGTCGACACCGCGACCGCCGCGCCCGTGACGAGCAGGGCCCGCCCGACCGGGCGGACCCGCCGACCGGCCGTCACGGCGGTGACCACCGCGCCGATCAGCGCGCCCAGCGGCGACGCGGCGCCGAGCAGGGCGGAGCCGAGGAACGCGGGCACGGGCCGGCGGTGGCGCGCCAGGACGAGCGCCGCGCTGACCACCGGGGCGGCCACCGCCACCACGACGTGCGTGGCGACCAGCCACGGCGACACCGCACCCGCCACGACGACCAATGACGACAGCAGCACGTCGCGCGGCGGGGTGCGCCGGATCGCGGCGGCGGTGTCGTGGAGCCGGGGGTGCACGGGCTTCTCCAGGGTGGTTCGGCGGCGAGCCCATCCTCCCCGGTCCGGTCGGTCACCGGCTTGCGCCGGTCGGCCGGCGTTCCAGGCCGACCGGCCGGCGGGGGTGGCTGGTCGGCCGGCGGGGGTGGCCGGTTGGCAGCAGCGCCGGGCCGGTGGTCGTTCGTAGCGTCGGCGCCAACCCCGCACCGAGGAGGAGCCCGTGACCGGACGCACCGCCCGCACCGCCACCCCGTCGCCGCAGGTGGTCAACGTCCTGGCGGCCGCCGTGCGCCGGGCCGCCCGGCTGGGCTTCCCGTTCGTGGGCACCGAGAACCTGCTGATCGCCCTGATCGACGCGGACGGCGCGGGTCGCGTGCTCGGTCGGGGCATGCTGCGGGCGGAGGCGGCGGCCCGGGGCTCGGACCACTGGGCCGGCGACGACGCCGGTTCCGGTGGTGCGCCGGACGGCGTTGGTCCCGGTAGCGCGCCGGACGGCGCTGGTCCCGGTGGTGCGCCGGACGACGCCGTGACGGCCCTGCTGCGGGAAGCCCACCACCGAGCCCGCCACAGCGCCCGCCATCGCGCCCGTCAGCAGACCGCCCTGCCCGGGAGCGGGGCCTTGCGCGAGTGCCTGGGCCAGGCGATCGCCGACGCCCGGGGTGGCGTGCTGACCACCGCCCACCTCGCGTCGGCCCTGCTGCGCGCGCCGTCCGGGCGGGCCGCCGAGCTGTTCACCGTGCGGCGGGTGGACGTCGGGGCGGCGGTCGCGGCCGTGCGCGCGGCGGCGGAACCGGAGGACGCGCCCGCCGTGGGGTTGCTGCGCAAGGGCGGGGCGCTGAGGGGTGAGGCCGGTCGCGGGCACGTGCGCTGGATGTTCCGGGTCTTCGCCCGGGGCAACGGTCTCGGCGGTCCGGTGCTCGTGGTGGTGCGGAACGAGGCGGAACGGCACGCCGTGCGGGCCGGCCGGTCCGCGCCCGCCGCGATCGACCTCGTGGCGGCGGTGCTGGCGCTGGACGACCAGCTGGCGTCCGCCGGCCTGCGGCTGCGCCCGGAGCACGAGTCCGGGGGAGCGGTCGCGCTGCGCGCGGCGGGGGTGGACCCGGTGGCGCTGCTGGGCGCGGACGTCCAGCCGGCGGAGGGCGAGCTGGAACGGGCCTCGGCGGGGGCGAGGCTCGTGGCGGCCCGCCGGGGTGACGCCGTGGTGGGCGCCGAGCACCTGCTCGTGGCCCTGCTCGACGACCCCGCCGACCCGATCGGACCCGCGCTGCGCGGCCTCGGCGTCGACCCGGCCGGGCTGCGCGCGTCGCTGGGGGAGTGACGGCGGCCCCGCACACCCCTCGCCTGCGGGGCGACCGCCGGGTGCTCGCGGGTGGCCGAGCCGGTGGGCACGGGCACGCGCGAGCGCTTCGGTGAGGGGGATCAGCCGGCGTAGTGCACGTCCGGCCAGGGCGGGGTGGCCATGCCGCCGCCGATGTGGAAGCTGGGGTGCGGGGGCTGGTTGTAGGCGGTGTTCTGCCAGGCGATGGCGGCCCGGTACTGGGTGTCGTGCATCAGCGTCGGGATGCGCCGGTCGGTCTGGTGCGGGGTGGAGTAGATGCGCAGGGCGCGGTTGTCGCTGGTGCGCCAGACGACTTCCTCGCGCCAGTCGCCGAACAGGTCCGCGCTCACCGCCGGCGTGGACTTGCTGCCGTTGTTGGAGGCCACCCCGCTGCCGGTGAGCAGTCGGGTGTCGCCACCGGTGCCGTACTTGTCGATGCGGGTGCCGTCGAGCAGCTCGCGGGACGGGTCGCCGTCCCACCAGGCCAGGAAGTTCGCCGAGGACGGCTTGCGGCCGACGCCGGTGCCGCGGGTGTCGCGGATCTGGGTGTCGGCGCTGGACCAGGACTCCGCGCCGGGGTTGCCGGCGTAGATGTCGGCCGACACGCCGCGGCCGTTGTCACCGGCCGGCGAGGTCCGCCACAGCACCTGGCCGGTGCGGGCGTCGGCGAACCACGTGCCGGGCTGGCTGCCGTTCTCGGAGATCTTGTAGTACTCCAGGCCCGGACGCGACGGGTCGAGGTCGCCCAGGTGACCGGCGTCGCCGTGGCCGAACCGGGTGTTCCACAGGCCGCGGCCGTTGTCGTCGATGGTGGCCGCGCCGTAGACGATCTCGTCGCGACCGTCGGCGTCGACGTCTCCGACGGTCAGGGAGTGGTTGCCCTGACCGGCGTAGGTGCCGTTGCCGGAGGCGTTGGAGTCGAACGTCCACCGCTTGGTGAGCCGGCCGTCGCGGAAGTCCCAGGCGGCGATGACCGCGCGGGTGTAGTAGCCGCGGGCCATGATCAGTGACGGTCGTGCGCCGTCGAGGTAGGCGGTGCCCGCGAGGAAGCGGTCGACACGGTTGCCGTAGGTGTCGCCCCAGGAGCCGACGTTGCCGCGCGGCGGGTCGTAGTTGACCGTGGACATCGCCGCGCCGGTCTGGCCGTTGAACATGGTCAGGAACTCCGGGCCCGCCAGGATGTAGCCGCCGGAGTTGCGGTGGTCCGCGGAACCGTTGCCGATCACCGTGCCCCGACCGTCCCTGGTGCCGTCCGCGGTCTTCATCGCGACCTCGGCCTTGCCGTCACCGTCGTAGTCGTAGACCTGGAACTGCGTGTAGTGCGCGCCGGCCCGGATGTTGCGACCCAGGTCGATGCGCCACAACCGGGTGCCCTGAAGGGTGTAGGCGTCGATGAAGACGTTGCCCGTCACACCGGACTGGGAGTTGTCCTTCGCGTTGTCCGGATCCCACTTGAGCACGAACTCGTAATCGCCGTCACCGTCCAGGTCGCCCACACTCGCGTCGTTGGCGACGTAACCGGAGCCCGGCGAGGAGATCGGCACGTCCCGGTAGCCCGACCCGAACGACAACGAGGCGGGCGAGGCGGCCTGCTCCGACCCGTTCACCACCGCGCGCACCGTGTACGAGGCATCCGCCGCCGCACCGCCGTCGAGGTAGTTCGTCGACGAGGTGATCGGGGAGGAGTTCAGCCTCGTGCCACCCCGGTAGACGTTGAACCCCACGTTCTGCGGGTCACCGGCCAACAACCGCCAGCTCACCAGGTTCCCGCTGCCCGACCGCACGCTCACCACACCGCGGTCCAACCGCTCCACCTGCTTGCGACCCGTCGGGTCACCGGGTCCCGGCCCGGGACCCTGATCCGTGGTGGTCGTCGTGGTCGTCGTATTCGTGGTGGTCGTGGTCGTGGTCGTGGTCGTGGTTGTGGTGGTGGTCGTGGTGGTCGGGTCGACGCCACCCGTGCACGCGGTCCCGTTGAGCGTGAACGACGACGGCGTGCCGACGTCGGTGCCGCTCATCGTGCCGTTGAACCCGAACGTCGCCGAACCACCCGTCGGGATCACCCGGTTGTAGTCCACGTTGGACGCCGTCACACTCGCGCCCGACGCGGCGAACTCCGCGTTCCAACCCTGGCCGAACCGCTCCGAACCCGGGAACGTCCAGGCCAGTCGCCAGCCGTCCACCGGGTCGCCCAGGTTCCTGATCGTGACGTTGGCGGAGAACCCGCCCTGCCACTTGTTCTGCACCGTGAAGTCGACCCCGCAACCGGGGGCGGCCGACGCCGACCCCGCGATCACGAAGCCGCCCGTCAGCGCGCTGATCGCCGTGGCGGCGGCGGCCATTCGCGCTCTTGAGTTGATGGGCACCGTTGCTCCATTCACTCATCCGCGCCTGGGAGCGCTCCCAGACGCGGGTCGATGTGTCCTGTGGTCGTGGAGTCGGCCGAGCTGTTCGCCAGTGTGATTGAAACGATTCAATAACTGGCGGACGTCTCCACGGAAAGCGCTATCCAAGTAGAGGTCACGTGGTCGATGAGGTTGTTCGCCGTGCTGTGGCTTTCAACGGATCTCTTTGGCGCTCATGATGTTCGATCGCCAGCGGCAGGTGAGGTAGACCGTACGAACGCCGCTGTGCCGGTGTCAACAGTTGTTTCGGGAAAGTTTCGACGCCGGCGGCGGGCGGTGCGCTCCCTGGGTGGTGGCGCCGGCGGTGAAGGTGTGGTCCGTCGACCGAATGGCCTAGTGCGATCGTGGTGGTGATCTGGGAGCGTTACCAGGAACGTGGGTCGCGGGGTGGTCCGAAGGACCGCCACCGCTGCCGGGGGGAGAAGGGGCGGTCCCGGCCGCGCGGGGGGAGCGGCTCGGGACCGTGGCAGCCCCCGGCCGCGCTGGGGGGAGGTGCGGCCGGGGGCGAGTTCAGTGGTCGGCGCGGCGGTCGCCTCTCGGCGAGTGGCACGACGCGGCTCCAGCCGAACGGTTTTCCGCGAAGGCTTTGTAGTTGAGGCCCGGGGGACACGGACCGCGCCGACCACCTGTTACAACGGAGGTGAGGGGGTTGTTGTTTCACCCCAGGGACGTGTCCTCGGTCTCAGTGCCCGTCGCGCGCCCGCCACGCGCCCTCAGCGCACGCCGCTCATCAGCTTCCGGATGAACGGCCCGGCCGCGACCAGCAGCAGGGCGAACACGACGGCCGCGCCGCCGACCAGCGCGAAGTACGGCGCCTCGTTTCGAACGTCGTAGTGCTCGGCCAGCGAACCGGCGGTGGCCGTGCCCAGCGCGACGGACAGGTAATTCAGCGCCACCAACCGGCTCGGGAACGCCTTCGGGGCCAGCTTGGTGGACAGCGACAGGCCTACCGGTGACAGCATCAGCTCGGCCACGCTGAACACCAGCAGGATGAGCGCCATCATCGCCAGGGGCGAGGTGTTGCCCGTGCCGCCCGACATCGGCAGGAACATCAGGAACGCCACGCCCATGAGCCCGGTGCCCAGCGCGAACTTGGTCGGGGTCGACGGCTGGCGCGGCCCCAGCCTCGTCCACAGCGCCGCGAACGCCCCGGCCAGCAGGATGATGAAGACGGGGTTGAGGGAGTTGACCCACGCCACCGGCATCTCCCGGCCGAGCAGCGTGCGGTCCAGGCGCTGGTCCACGTAGATCACCACGACGGTGAACTGCTGCTGGAACAGGGCGAAGAACACGAAGCTCGCCAGGAACATCGGGATGAAGGAGCAGACGCGCCTGCGCTCCACGGCGGTGATCCGCCCGCTGCGCAGGATGATCGCGAAGTAGGCGACGGCCACCGCGGTGATGAGCACCACGGTGACGTCGGCGAGGTTGTCCGGTCGGACCACGTCGGTGAGCACGAGCACGACGACCAAGGCCGCCGCCGCCACCACGCCCGCGGCGAGCAACGGCCGGCGCGCGGCCGGCAGCGGGTTCGGCACCTCGTCGGACCCCGGCGGGAACCTCCTGCGGCCGAACCAGTACTGGGTCAGGCCCGCGGCCATGCCGATCGCGGCCAGGCCGAAGCCGTAATGGAAGCCCAGTCGCACCTGCGCCAGGCCGGTGAGCAGCGGCCCGATGAACGCGCCCAGGTTGACGCCCAGGTAGAACAGGGAGAACCCGGCGTCGCGGCGTTCGTCGCCCTCCGCGTACAGCGAGCCGACCAGCACGGTGGCGTTGGCCTTGAGCCAGCCGCTGCCCAGCGCGACCGCGCCCAGGCCGACGCCCACGCCGAGGAAGCCGGGCAGCAGCGCCAGGGCCACGTGGCCGAGCATGACCAGGCTCGCGCCGGCGAACAGGACCCGTTCGGGTCCGGCGAGGCGGTCGGCCGCCCAGGCGCCGACGACCGTGGACAGGTAGACCAGGCCGCCGTACGCGCCGACGATGCTCGTCGCGGTGGTCTCGGACAGGCCGAGCCCGCCCTCGGTCGCCGAGTGGTAGAGGTAGATGGTCAGGATGGCCTGCATCCCGTAGAACGAGAACCGCTCCCACATCTCGACGCCGAAGAGGGTGGCCAGGGAACCCGGGTGGCCGAAGAACCCCCCGACCCCGCTCCGCTCAGGGGCGGCGCTCATGTCCGGTCCTCCCCGCCTCGGTCCGGCCGCACCACCGCGGGTACCCGGTGGGGCGCGGCGTAAGTGCCACTGACGGGTGTTACCGGTTGACGGCCCTCGCGCACTCTCGGCAGGAGCGGGCGGACGTCGCGACCGCACCGTGCGACACGGCGGCGAGCGCGCAGGCCAGGGACGTCAGCGGCCAGTTCGCGGACAGGGCCGAGACCACGGCCAGCGCCAGTGCGGCGAGCGCCATGCCGGCGGAGGCGGCGGTCGCGGTCCAGGCGACGGCGCGCGGCAGCCGGTGCGGCGCGGGCAGCAGGCGGGTGAGCGGGCCGGTGGCGGCCAGCGCGGTGACGGCGAGCAGCCCGGCGGTGGTCGCCACGGCGGCCAGGTGCGCGGCCAGGGCGCCCAGCCGCCAGTCCGCACCCGGCGAGGCGGTGTGCACGAGGAGCCGGCACACGACCAGCACGGGCGCGGTGACGCCGACCACCCGCGCGGTGAGGCGCGCCTGGGCGATGGCCAGCTCCCGCTGGAACAGCGGCGCCAGCTCGTCCGTCGCGCCGAACTCGCGCAGCGCGTGCCGGGCCGCGTGGGCACGGGGCACGCCGGCGCGCGTCTGCGCCTCGACCGCGTCGGTGAGGCCGTCGTGGACCTCGCGCATCATGGCGGACTTGACCCGCGCCGGGCCGCGCAGGGCCCCGGCCAGGGCGGTGACGTAGTCCGCCACCGGGTCGGCGCTCACGTCGCAGTCCCCTTCATGGGTAGGCAGCCTACACAAGAGGCGCACGCGCCTGGTATGCATTGGCTGTCTACATGTGGATCGTTCCCAGGAGGCACGCCGGTGTCCAAGTTCCTGCTCTCCCTGCACGTGCTCGCCGCCGTCCTGGCCGTGGGGCCCATCACCGTGGCCGCCTCGCTGTTCCCCCGCGTCGCGCGCGGGCCGGCGAACGGCGTCGCGGCCTTCCTGCACCGCACCTGCCGCACGTACGCGGCGGTCGGCGTCGCCGTGCCCGTGTTCGGGCTGGCCACCGGCGCGTCGATGGGCGTCCTCGGCGACGCGTGGCTGCTGGTGTCGATCGCGCTGACCTCGGTCGCCGCCGGCCTGCTGGCGCTGGTCATCCTGCCCGCGCAGCGGGACGTCCTGGCCGGCCGGGACGGGCTCGCCGCCCGGCTGGCCGGGTTCACCGGCGCGTTCAACCTGCTCTGGGCGGTCGTCGTGGTGCTGATGATCGTCCGACCCGGCTCGACGACGGGCGCGTGACCGCCGACCGGCCCTGGCGTTTTCCCACCGGACCGGGTAACACGTGGTTACTCGGTGACCAACGGTGGACTGGGAGGTCGGGCATGGAGCGACGGGAGCTGTTGCGCCACGTGGGCGCGGCGGGAGCGGTCGGGGCGGCGTCGGCCCTCCTCGGGCCCCTCCCCGCGAGCGCGGCCACCCCCGTGGCGACGCCGTTCGACCTGCACTTCTCGGTCGCCCACAAGTTCCGCCCGTTCGACCTGGTCGCGCCGCGCTTCGTGCAGTACGACAGCGCCGTCGACCGCCCCACGTCCACCCTCGTCACCCTGGTCGGCACCGGGGCGCGACCCCGGGCGCCGTTCGCGTCGGTGCTGGTGGAGGTGGTGGGGGTGGACGGGCCGGGCGCCGTGGTCGCCGGGCTCGCGGGCGGCGGCACGTCGGTGCTCGGCGTGGTCGACCCCGCCGCCGGCCGGGCCTCGATCGAGGTCACCGCGGGCGGCGCCACGACCGTGGTCGCGTCCGCGCCCGTGCAGGTCCGCGGCGCGTTCCGGGTCGGCGTGGTCGTCAACGAGAACGCCGTCACGGTGCTGGTGGACACCACCGGCACGGGCACCGGCTGGCAGCCGGTGGTCACCGCGCGCGACGCCGTGCGGGCGCTGGTCGACCTGCGGGTCCCCGCAGTCCTCGGCGCGCTGGAGTACGCCTACGGCGGGCGCGGCGACGGGTCGGTGCGGCTCGGCCGGGTGCGGGCCGGGTACTTCGGCCAGGCCGGGGTCCGCGACCCGCACGTGGTGCAGCACGCGGACGGCCGGCCGTTCACCCGCGGCGGCAAGCTCTACCTGACCATGACCAACGCCGGCCTCGGGTTCTTCCAGCAGGCGCACTGGGCGGTGTGGACCCTCGACCTGGCCGACCCGACGAAGCTGGAGCAGGTCGCCGTCCTGTTCTTCGAGCGCGACGGCGTGGTGCTCGGCGACCACGCCGGCCACATCGTGTACGACGACCGCACCGGCCGGTTCATCCTGCTGATGAGCTCGTGGGGCGACTTCGACTTCCGCGGCGTGCACATCCGCCACGCCACGACCACCGCCGACGTCCTGCGCGGCGTCCACGTGCTGCGCACCGAGCGGGTGCCGCTGCCGACCGCGGTCAGCTCGTGGGACCCGGCGCTGACCAGGATCGACGGCCGGTGGCACTTGGCGTTCGTGGAGAGCGAGGCGCAGCAGCCCGCGTTCGTGTTCCACCCGGCGCTCGCGGTCGGGCCGCGCGGCGCGGACTACGCCGAGTCGCTGGAGCTGGTCGGGGCCGACCGGACCGTGGACCAGACCGAGGGCACGATCATCCAGCGCGTCGGCCGCGACTGGTACGTGTTCGCCAGTGACGGCGACGCGCGCGAATACCCCGTCTACGACCTGTCGATGCGCAAGCTCGGCACCCTGGACGCGCCCTACGGCACCAACATCCCGCACCCGGTGCTGCTGCCCGTCGGCCGCGAGTGGTGGCTGCTCACCTTCGACGGCACGCAGTACGCCGAACCCGTCCTCGGCTACGGCGGGCACGGCGACTTCATCGTGATGCGCCACCGACCTCAGCGGTGATCGGCGGGCAGCTCCAGGGTCCACCGGTAGGCCTGGAGCAGGTCGCTGTCGAAACCCAGCGCGGACGCCCACAGGAACAGCCGGAACCGGCGGTGCAGCGCCGCGCCCCACCGCTCGACCACCTCGTCCCTCGCGGCGTCGAGCCGGCGCGCCCACTCCCGGCAGGTCAGGAAGTAGTTGTGCCGCTCGTCGTGCAGCTCCACGAGCCGGAACGGCGAGCGGGCCACGTGCGCCAGGTAGCGGTGCAGCAGCAGGGGTGTCGAGCGCCCCGGGTACACCAGCCTGGTCATGAACGTGGACAGCCGGTGGCGCGAGCGCATCGCGAACGCGTCCAGGTACACCCGGCCGCCCGGCCGCAGCAGTGCCGCGTACCGGCGCAGCGACCGGCCGTAGTCGGGCAGGTGCTCGGTCACGCCCATGTTGACGACCGCGTCGAACCGCCGACCGGGCCGGTACTCGTGGAAGTGCTTGCGCACCACCGAGACCGGCAGGTCCTCGCGCGCCACCAGGGCCTTGAGGTACCGCTCCGACTCGGCCGCGAGGGTGAGCGCGGTGACCTCGACGCCGCGCCGGCCGGCGTGCTCCAGGAACGCGCCCCAGCCGCCGCCGACCTCCAGCACGTGCGCGTCCGGCGGCAGGTCCAGCGACGCCAGCGCGACGTCCAGCTTCCGGGTCACGGCGTCTTCGAGGGGCTCGTCGTCGCGGGCGAACGAACCCTGCGTGTAGCACCGGTGCCGCCGGTCGAGGAAGGTCAGGAAGAAGTCGCTCTCCCGGTCGTAGTGGGCGGAGATCGTCCTGCGGTCGTCCGCCTCACCCGCGCCGAGGAGGCTCGGCGCGAACTTCCCCAACCACACCACCGGGTGAAAGTCGCGGAAGAACCCGCGCATCGCCAGCGCGGACACCAGGTCGCCCTCGACGTCGAGCCAACCCTCCAGGTAGGCGATGGCGACCCGGAACTGGTCCAGCGAGGCCAGCGCCTCCTCGCCGCGGTGGTCGCGCGCCACGAGCGTGAAGCGGGGCTCGCCCGGCCCGACCTCGAAGGTCCGGCCGGAGGCGACCCGCACCGCGAAGGAGGCCGCCGGGCGCTTGGCGCGGTAGTCGCGGTGGCGACGGGCGATCGGCCTGATGGTGGCGACGTCGTTCACGGGGACCCCTCACGTGTGCCGGAGGCAGCGGGCGGCACGGCCGGCGCCACGCACGAGGAGCACGACGCGGTGCCCGGCCGCGACGGTCCGATCCTCGCCGATCGACGCCGTTCCGGCTCGCGGTGGCGGGCGCCGCCCCACCGCCGCCGGACGGCGCGGGGCGCTCCACCGGTGGCACGACCGGGCGCGGCGCCGAGCCGCGCTGACCCTAGGTCGTGCGCGGTCGTCGCCGCGTTAGCCGGAGGGCGGTAATACGTTCGAGTGATGTGACGGGTCGGGGTCCGCTCGGGGGAGCCGCCGGGTCGGTCGCCCGGCGGCCCGTCCAGTGGCCCGGAGGCCGGGTCAGTGGCCCGGTGGTCCGGTCAGTCGTCGGAGTCGCGGCGCTCGAACGCGGTGTCCGGGGCGGACTCGGGGATCTCGGTGCGCACGTCGGAGTCGCGCAGCACCTCGCGGGCCTGCGCCTCCGGGTCGGCGCTGCCCGCCGACCGCTCCTCGGGCAGCAGGGTGGCCCGCGTCCCCGCCCGCTCGTCCACGCCGTTGCGCCGGTCGAAGACCTCGGGTCGGTCCAGGTCGTGGTCCCGCCGGAGGCGGGCCTCCTCCTCGGCGGGCAGCTCGGTGGCGCCCAGGTCCAGCGGCTCTCGTTCGGTCACCCCCCTGGCGTACCCGGTGCGCGACCGGTTCACCCCTCCGGGCAATCACCCATCAGCTTCTCGGCGGTCTCGTCCGACACCTCGTCGTCCTCGTCCAGCACGTCCTTGACGCCGTCGCGGAAATCCCGGCTCCACTCGGTGTAGCACCGGATCGCGGGTCGCGGCCGGGCGTCCCGGAGGGCGTCGCGGACGCTGCTGAACTGCTCGCCCCCGAGCCGCTCGTACACCGAGTCGCGGGTCGGCGCGAACCCGCCGATCTCCGACAGGATCAGCTGGCTCTGCGCGCTGGTCAGGAACTCGATCAGCGCCTGCGCGGCGCGGGGCGCGTCGTTCTTGGCCGAGATCGCCAGGTTCTGCCCGCCCAGCACGCTCGGCGTGGGCGGTGGGGCGGCCCGGAAGGCGATGCCCGCCTCGTCCAGCTCCCGCTGCCGGCTGGTCAGCTGCTCGTGCGCCACCGCCCAGTTCCGCATGTAGAGCGCGCGCCCGTCGATGAACTGCTCCACGGCCTCCTCGGAGTTCGCGTCCTCGGGCTCGGGGTCGCCGGGGAACAGGGCGGGGTCCTGCACCGCGGTGTTGAGCTTCCGCAGCCCCGAGTGGTCCTTGTCGTCGAAGCGCGCCTGCCTGCCGTCCGTGGTGGGGCTGACGCGGCCGTCCTCCTGCACCACGGCGCCGTTCGCCGCCCAGACGGCCTCCAGCGAGGTGATGGTCGCCATCTCGCCGGCCATCTGGAACGCGTGGAGCGGCGTCGGCGCGGTGCGCGGGCCGGGGCCGGAGTGGTCGTCCCAGCTGGTCGGCGCGTCGACGCCGGGGACGTCGGTGCGGTAGTAGATCAGCCCGACGTCGGTGTTGAGCGGCAGGGCCCACAGCTCGCCGTCGTCCCCCTCGCCGGTGCTCCGCACCTTGTCCACGAAGTCGTCCAGGTCGCGGTCCGGCAGCCGGGACCGGTCCAGCGGGCGGATGTAGCGGTCTTCGATGAACCGCGTCATCCACACCACGTCGAGCAGGTAGACGTCGGCCTCGTGCCGACCGCCCTCCTTCGCGTCGTTGACCATGTGCTCGAACTGCTCTTCGGCCTCGCCCACCGCTGTCACGAACCTGGCCGGATTGGCGGGGTGGGTCGCGTTCCACAGGTCCAGCAGCGTCCTGCGCGGGTCATCCGGGCTCACGTCCTCTCCCGCCATGATGACCAGTTCGCCGGGCTCCAGCCCTTCGGCGGGCACCAGGAAGTAGCTGCCCGCGGCCAGGGCGACGACCACGACGGGGATCCCGATCCGGTTCCGCGGGCCGTTCAGGACGGCCGTGAACTGCGAGGCCGCCTTGGCGACCGGGCCGTCCCACCGCCAGAGGTCGCCGACCACCTTCGGCACGGCGTTGATCAGCACACCGGACAGGACCAGCATCACCGCGGTCGCCGCCAGGTAGACGACCCCGTCGGGCCGCCACCACGAGGTCACGTTCGCGACCAGCACCGCGGACAGCGAGGCGACCACGACGGTGACGAGCAGGAACAGGATTATGAGCGCAACTCGATAAGGGGGCCGCCGTTGGCCCGTCGAATCCGACATACCACCCCCCGGTTGGTGTGATCCCATGGATAACACTGGCCGGGGGGTGTGTCAAACAACGGCAACCCCCCATTCCGGTGAATTACTCAGGCCGTAAAATTGCGGAATTGAAGAATGCCGGTCAGGAATTCCCCTCCGCGGCGATCGCGAACACGTGCAGGCCGTCGTCGGTGGGCAGGGTGACCGAGCGCAGCACCTTGCCCTCCGGCGCGGTGAAGGTCTTCGTGGCGAAGATGTGCGTGGCCACCTCCTCGGCGCCGCCACCGCTCTGGTTGCGGTACGGCGTGGTCGCGACCACCGCGTTGCCGTAGGCGGGCGCGCTGCCGCCGCCGCCCAGCGTCCAGTCGCTGAAACCCAGCTCGACCCGGGCCGTGCCGCCGTCGGTGAACGTCACCGTCGCGGCGCCGGCCCGCGCGCCGTTGGTGGCCGCGCCGATGAAGGCCAGCCGGGTCCCGGTGACGTCCAGGCGCTGCCCGTCGGCCACCGCGTTGTCCGGCCGCCCGGCGGGCGAGTCGGGCCAGCGGAAGGTCAGGCCGTCCACCGCGCCCGTGCCGCCGGGCGCGAGGCCCGCCGCGGCGAGCGCCTGCTTCGAGTAGCTGTACCCGCCGCCGTCGAAGTCGCCGTCACCGGTCTCGTCGTCGGAGGTGCCGGTGTTGTCGACCGCGGCCAGCATGCTGCCCTCCGGGGCCACCTTCACCACCAGCGGCAGCTCCACCGGGTCCGCGCCCTCGACCGCGACCACCACCGACGCCGGGTGGAAGCCCTGCGGCGCGCCGGGCGCGGCGGTGATCGAGAACCCGCCCGGCACCGCGCCGGACGGCGGGTCGAACGACAGCGTCGGCGGCCCGGTGACGGTGTACGTGGCCGCCGGGTCGCCCTCGTAGAGCTTGGTGGGCACCACCCGCGCGGCCAGCGTCGCGCCGGGCGCCACCACGGGGTCGCCGGGTTCGACCTTGAGGTGGTACGGCTGGTCGTGCCGGACCGGTCGCTCGCCCTCGCGGAACGACGGCGGCGCGTCGCCGGGCGCGGAGCCCCACGCGGTGTTCGGCGACTCGCCGAGGGTGAACGCCAGTCGGCCGCCGCGCTCCACGAAGGACTCCGGCAGCCACGCCCTCGTGCTCGCCCGGCCGTTCACCTCCAGCCCCCGCACGTACATCGCCCGCGGCGACGCGCCCGGCGCGGTGATCGTGATGTCCCGGCCGCCGCCGCGGTTGATCCGCACCGAGGTGAACAGCGGGCTGCCGACCACCAGCTCGGCCCGCGACGGCACCTGCGGGTACAGCCCGATCGAGGCGAACACGAACCACGAGGACATGGCGCCCAGGTCGTCGTTGCCGGGGATGCCGCCGGGACCGGTGGTCCACAGCGAGTTCACCACCTCGCGCACGGTCCGCTGGGTCTTGTGCGGCTGACCGGTGTAGTTGTAGAGCCACGGCACGTTCAGCGAGGGCTCGTTGTCCAGCGCGGACTTCGTGCCGCCCGCCCGCGACAGCGCCCAGCTGCCGTCCTCGTGGTGGAAGAAGTCGTCCAGCCGCGCGTTCGCCCGCTCCGGGCCGCCCAGCGCGGCGACCAGGCCGGCCACGTTGTGCGGGACCATCCACGTGTACTGCGCGCTGCTGCCCTCGACGAAGCCGTGGCCGGTGTCGGGCTCGAAGTCCTCCGCCCACGTGCCGTCCTCGTCCTTGTTGCGCAGGTAGCCGCCGGTCTCGTCGGCGACCGGGTCGTAGTTGTGCTGCCACCACTGGGCGCGGTCGGCGAACTCGCGTCGGGTGCGGCGGTCGCCGACCCGCGCGGCGAGTTGGCTGATCGCGAAGTCCGCGCCGGACATCTCCAGCGTCTCCGCCGCGCCGCCCCAGGCGTTGGACACCGAGGGCATGTGGCGCAGCCGCAGGTACTTGTCCAGCGACGGCCGCTGGCCCACCGACATCACCGCCCAGCCGTCCTTGCTCAGGTCCAGCGGCGTCGGCTCCGTCGCCGCGCGCACCAGCGACGCCAGCGCCCGCCGCACGTCGAACCGCTCGCCGCCGAAGGCGAGGATCCCGGCCAGCGCCGGGGGCGACGGGTCGCCGTTCATCACGTGGGTGCCGCCGTTGGCGTGCGTCCAGCGGTCCCACACGCCGCCGTTCTGCTCGGCCTGGTTGAGCAGGGACTGCGCGATGTCCGAACCGACCCCGGGCTCCAGCAGGGTCAGCAGCTGGAGCTGCGAGCGGTACACGTCCCAGCCGGAGAACGTGCCGTACTGGACGCGCTGGGGCCGTTGCACGCGGTGCGTCCTGCCGTCCATGCCCGCGTACTCGCCGTTGACGTCGCTGAACACGTTGGGGTGCAGCAGCGAGTGGTAGAGCGCGGTGTAGAACTTCGTGCGGTCACCGTCCGAGCCGCCGCCGACCTCGATGCGCCGCAACTGCTCCTGCCACGCGCGGTAGGCGTTGTCGCGCACGTCCTCGATGGCCAGGCCGTCGTTCTCGGCGCGCAGGTTGAGCCGGGCGTTGTCCGCGCTGACGTAGGAGATGCCCACGCGCGCGTCGACCGTCGAACCCGGCGCGAAGCCCAGGTACGCGCCGGAGCCCTTGCCCAGCACGGGCCAGCCGTTCTTCCCGTAGGTGGTGCCGCCGCCCGTGGTGGTCGACCCGGGGGTGACCACGTCGTCGCGCCACGTGCCGACCTCGGTGAACGGCTGGTCGAACTCCAGGGCGAAGTGCAGCGTGTAGTAGCTGCGGCGACCCTCCTGGTTGATGTAGCCGCAGAAGTTGCCGCTGGTCACCGAGCCGGTGACGGTGCGCGCGGCCGGGTCGACGGTGGTCTCGGCGTCGCTGCTGCCCACCTGCGACTTGGAGGTGTGCACCAGCACGGTCGCCGGTTTCCCGGCGGGGAAGGTGAAGCGGGCCGCGCCGGTGCGCGTGGTCGCGGACAGCTCGGCCTTCGCGCCGGACTTCAGCGCCACGTCGTAGCGGCCGGGCTTGGCGAGTTCGTCGGCGTGGGCGAAGTCGCTCGCGTAGACCTCGTCCTTCGCGTCGGTGGTCGGGCTGGTGGTGACCGCGCCGACGTGCGGGAAGATCGGCACGTCGCCCGAGCCGCCCGCGCAGCCCGTGCCGGACATGTGGGTGAGGCTGAAACCGCGCAGGCGGGTGGCGTCGTGCCGGTAGCCGCCGGGCGCCGCGGCGCGCAGGGTGTTGCCGCGGGTGCCCTCGGGGCTGAAGGAGAACATGCCGAACGGCACGACCGCGCCGGGGAAGGTGTTCCCCTGGTTGCTGGTGCCGATGAGCGGGTCGACGTGGGCCGCGGGGTCGGGGACCACCTGCGCGGCGGGCTGCGCGGTGGCGGGTACCGCGCCGAGCGCCAGCAGGGTGGCCACGAGGGCCAGGACGCTTGTTCGCTGCATGGTCCACGACCGTACTGAGCGTGGTCGGTCAACCCCACTGCGTGAGCGATTCCTGTCGTCAACCGGACAACGCGTGCGGGTCGGCGACCGAACGCGTGCGGCTTGGCGACCAACGGGGTACCTCAACCGGGTGTTGTTCGACGGAGGGAGCCCAACCGTGACCGACGATGCCGATGCCCTGCGCGGGCCGGCCGCCGAGCTGGCGCGCGCCGTCGCGGGCGACGACGACACCCGGTTCGCCCTGGCGTTCCAGGCCCTGCTCAACCAGGCCGCGGGCTTCGCGGCGACCGACGACCCGGTGCGGCTGGCCAAGGAGTACGCCGACCGGCTCACCGGGCGCGGCGCGCCGCTGCCCGTGCCCGACCTCTACGCCGACACCGCGTACCTGGCGAACCTCCGCGAGGTGGTCGCCGACCGGGAGCGCATCGTCGGCGGGACGCCCACGTCCGACTTCCCCGACTGCGTGGCCGTCGGCAGCGCGACCGGGTGGTGCTGCTCGGGCACGCTCGTCGCGCCCGACGCCGTGGTGACCGCGGCGCACTGCGCGCGGGGCGGGTGCGGGCAGCGGGTGTTCTCGGGTGAGGACGTCCGGGCGCCGGGGCGCGTCGTCGCGGTGCGGGAGGCCGTGGTCCACCCCTCGTACGGCGCGTCCGGGCCGCACGGCGACATCGCCGTGCTGCTGCTGGCCGAACCCCTCGGCACCGCGCCCCGGGCGATCGCGCCGGCCGGTGCGCTGGGCGGCGCGTCGTTCGTCCGGCTCGTCGGGTACGGCAACACCGACTTCCAGGGCCGGACGGGGTACGGGCGCAGGCGCGAGGTGGATGTCCCGCTGGCCGGGAACCTGCCGGGGTACGGCGCGGACCCGGGCACCGAGTTCGTGGCGGGCGCGCCGAACCTCGACCGCGACAGCTGCAACGGGGACAGCGGCGGGCCGGCGTACGTGCGCGTCGGCGAGGGGTGGTTGCTGGCCGGGGCGACGTCGCGGGCCACGGACAACTCGGTTCGGCCGTGCGGGGACGGCGGGATCTACACGTTGGTCAGCTCCTATGCCGAGTGGGTGGGGTCGGTGGTGGGCGGCGGGGTGCGCTGAGGGTCGTCGCGTCGGGGAGCGGGTGTCAGCGGACGATGATCGTGTGCTCGCCCCGCGGCACCAGCTCCCCGATCACCGGCGCGCCGGGCACCTCGCCCGCGACCAGCAGCCCGCCCGAGGTCTGCGCGTCGGCCAGCAGCAGCGCCTCGTCCTCGTCGACGGCGCCCAGGTCGACGTGCGGGCGCACCCAGTCCAGGTTGCGCCGCGTGCCGCCGCTGACGTGACCGTCGCGCAACGCCTCCCGCGCACCCCCCAGGTAGGGCACGGCGGCGGAGTCGACGACCGCGGTCACGCCGCTGGCTCGCGCCAGCTTGTGCAGGTGACCGAGCAGCCCGAACCCGGTGACGTCCGTGGCGCACACCGCGCCCGCGCCCAGCGCGGCCAGCGAGGCGTCCCGGTTGAGCCGCGCCATCGTCGCCACCGCCTCCGGGAACACCTCGCCGGTCGCCTTGTGCCTGCTGTTGAGCACCCCGGTGCCCAGCGGCTTGGTCAGCGACAGCGGCACCCCCGGTCGGCCGGCGTCGTTGCGCAACAACCGGTCGGGGTCGCCGACCCCGGTCACCGCCAGCCCGTACTTGGGCTCCGCGTCGTCCACGCTGTGCCCGCCCGCCAGGTGGGCGCCGGCCTCCGCGCACACCACCAGCCCGCCGCGCAGCACCTCGGCCGCCAGTTCGAACGGGAGCACCTCGCGCGGCCACGCCAGCAGGTTGACCGCCAGCACCGGCCGGCCGCCCATGGCGTAGACGTCGGACAGCGCGTTCGCCGCGGCGATGCGCCCCCAGTCGAACGGGTCGTCCACCACGGGGGTGAAGAAGTCGGTGGTGGCGATGAGCGCCAGGCCGTCCCGGACGGTGACCACGGCCGCGTCGTCGCCGTGGTCGAGGCCGACGACCAGCTCGCCGAGCGGGTCGCGCGGCACCGCGCCGGTCAGGCCGCGCACCACCTCCTCCAGCTCGCCGGGAGGGATCTTGCACGCGCACCCGCCGCCGCGGGCGTACTGGGTCAGCCTGGGTCGAGTCACGCGGGTCAGCTTGATCGACCGACCCGCCTCGCGCACCGCGGGGGCCGCCGGCAGGATTGGGCGATGGCACGAGGAGGCGTATCCGGCCTGGTGGCCGGCGCGGTCTTCAACACCGTTGAGCGGCAGGACCTGTCGCTGGCGGGTTCGATTCCCGTCCGCCTCCGCCAGGGCGGTGCCCGGTGACCGATCGCCTGGTGGGGGCTGGGGCGGTGGCCGGCGGCCCGGCTGCCGGTGGTTCGGCTGCCGCCCGCCCGGCCGCCGACCCCAGGCGTGCGATCCCGCGCACCGACCACGTCCTGGCCGACCCGCGCCTGGCCCCCGCCGTGGCGGCCCTGGGGCGGGTCCTGGTCAAGACCGCCGTGGTGGAGGCCCAGCAGCGGGCGCGTGAGGGGTTGATCGCACCGGCCTCGGTGGTCGACGCCGTGCTCACCGCGCTGCCCTCCGGCGCGTCGTCGCTGCGGCCGGTGGTCAACGCGACCGGCGTCGTCGTGCACACGAACCTCGGGCGGGCTCCGCTGTCGGCCGCCGCGGTCGCCGCGATCACCGACGCGGCCGGCTGCACCGACGTGGAGTTCGACCTCGTCGGCGGCGAACGGGCCCGGCGCGGGCGCGGTGCGCTGGCCGCGTTGGCGGCGGCCGTGCCGGACGCGGGTGACGCGCACGTGGTCAACAACAACGCCGCCGCGCTGCTGCTGTGCGCGCTGGTCCTCGCGCCCGGTCGGGAGATCGTGGTCAGCCGCGGCGAGCTGGTGGAGATCGGCGACGGGTTCCGCATCCCCGACCTGCTGGCGTCGACCGGTTCCCGGCTGCGGGAGGTCGGCACCACCAACCGCACCCACCTGCGCGACTACGCCGACGCGATCGGTCCCGACACCGGCTTCGTCCTGCGGGTGCACCCCTCGAACTTCCGCGTCACCGGCTTCACCAGCGCGCCCGACGTCGGCGAGCTGGCCGGCCTCGGCGTGCCGCTGGTCGTGGACATCGGCTCGGGGCTGCTCGCGCCGCACCCGCTGCTGCCCGACGAGCCGGACGCGGCGGGCGCGCTGCGCGCCGGGGCCGCGGTGGTGACGGCCAGCGGCGACAAGCTGCTGGGCGGTCCGCAGGCCGGGCTGCTGCTGGGCGACGCCGACGTGGTGCGCCGGTTGCGCCGCCACCCGGCGGCCCGCGCGCTGCGCGTGGACAAGCTGACCCTGGCCGCCCTGGAGGCGACCCTCCTCGGCCCGCCACCCCCGGTCGCGCTCGCCCTGGGCGCCGACGTCGCCGACCTGCTCGCGCGGGCCCGGGACCTGGCGCGGGCACTGGCCGACCGCGGCGTGGACGCGGAGGCGACGCCCAGCGCGGCGGCCGTCGGCGGCGGGGGAGCGCCGGGCGTGGAGCTGCCGAGCGCGGCGGTGAGCCTGCCCGAGCGGTACGCGCGGGCCCTGCGCGCCGGACGGCCGCCCGTGGTGGGCCGGGTCGAGCGCGGCCGGTGCCTGCTCGACCTGCGGACCGTGGACCCGGCCGACGACGACCGGCTGCGCGAGGCCGTGCTGCGGTGCGGGGCGCCGGGGTGAGGGTGGTCGCGACCGCGGGCCACGTGGACCACGGCAAGTCCACGCTGATCCGCGCGCTGACCGGGATGGAACCGGACCGCTGGGCCGAGGAGCGCCGGCGCGGGCTGACCATCGACCTGGGTTTCGCGTGGACGCGCCTGGCCTCCGGGCCGGTGGCGTTCGTGGACGTGCCGGGTCACGAGCGGTTCACCGCCAACATGCTGGCGGGCGTGGGACCGGTGCCCGCCGCGCTGTTCGTGGTGGCCGCGGACGAGGGGTGGCGGGCGCAGTCGACCGAGCACCTGGCCGCGCTGCACGCGCTCGGGGTGCGCCACGGCCTGCTCGTGGTGACCCGCGCGGACCTGGCCGACCCCGGGCCGGCGCTGGCCGAGGCGGGCGGGCGGTTGGCGGCCACCTCGCTGGCCGGCGTGCGGTCGCTGGCGGTCAGCGGGCGCACCGGGGAGGGGCTGGCGGAGCTGCGGACCGGGCTGGACGAGGTGGCGCGGGCGCTGCCCGAACCGGACCCGGACGCCGACGTGCGGTTGTGGGTGGACCGCTCGTTCACCGTGCGCGGTGCCGGCACGGTGGTGACCGGCACGCTCGGCGCGGGCACGATCCGGGTCGGCGACGAGCTGGACCTGGGTGGGGCGCGCGTGCCGGTGCGGGGCTTGCAGGCGTTGGGCGAGCCGGTCGAGGTGGTGCGGGGCGTCGCGAGGGTCGCGGTGAACCTGCGCGGTGTGGAGCGGGACCGGGTGGGGCGTGGGGACGCGCTGCTGACCCCGGGGCAGTGGGCCGCGACCCGTGAGGTGGACGTGCGGGTGGCTGCCGCGTGGGTGGGCGAGGGTGTGGCGGGCGAGGGTGTGGCGGGTGGCGGGGCAGCGGGCGGCGGGGTGGAGGTGCGGCGTGGCGGGCGCGCGGTGGCCGGCGAGGTGGACGGGCGAGCGGCCGGCGGGGCGGGTGCGAGACCCGGCCTCTCGGGGGTGATGCCCGCCCGCCTGGTGCTGCACGTCGGTTCGGCGGCCGTGCCCGTGCACGTCCGGCCCCTGGGCCCGGACACCGCCCGGCTCGTCCTGGCGCGCCCCCTCCCGCTGCGCCCGGGTGACCGGGGCCTGCTGCGCGACCCGGGCCGCCACCGGATCACCGCCGGCCTGGTCGTCCTCGACGTGCGCCCGCCCGCGCTGACCAGGCGCGGCGCGGCCCGGCAGCGGGGCCTTGACCTGGCCGGCGACGTGGCGGCGGCCCACCTGCGGGCGCGGGGCGTGGTCGCCGCGCGCGAGCTGCGCGTGCTGGGCTTCGGCGACGTGGGCGAGCCGGTGGGCGAGTGGCGGGTCGACCCCGCTCACCGGGCCGAACTGGCGCGGCGCGTTCCCGAGGCGGTCGCCGAGTGGCGGCACGAGCACCCGTTGGACCCCGGCGTGCCGGTGGACGTGCTGGCCCGACGCCTGGGCGCGCCGCCGGAGGTCGTCGAGCGGTTGGCGCCGAACGTCGTGGCCGGCCGCGTGCCCGGCGCGTCGAACCTCCCGCCGGGCGTGGAACGGGCCGTCGCGGCGGTGGAGGCGGACCTGGCGCGCGAGCCTTTCCAGGCGCCCGACGCGGCGCGGCTCGCGGAACTCGGCCTGGGGAGCCGGGAGATCGCGGCGGCGGTGCGGGTGGGCAGGCTGCTGCGCGTGGCCGACGGCGTCGTGCTCGCCCCCGACGCGCCGCACCGCGCGGCCGACGTGCTGGCCGCGCTGCCCGCGCCGTTCACCGCCGCCCGGGCCAAGCAGGCACTGGGCACCACCCGGAGGGTGGCGGTGCCGCTGCTGGAGCTGCTGGACTCGCTGGGCCTCACCCGTCGCCTGCCGGACCACACCCGGGTGGTGCCGTAACGCCCGGGACCCGCCCTGCCCTGCCCGCCCTACTCGACCCGTCCCATGGCCTCCCGAACCAGGTCCGCGTCCCGCCGCGCCGCCCGTTCCCGCTGCGGCACCACCACGTACCTCGGGTCTTCCGTCGACGCCACCCCGGCCTCGAACACCCCGAACCGCTGCAACGCGCTGCCCGCGAGCAGCGCCAGCCCCGACAGCACGGCCACCGCCCGGCTGCGCCGCCCGCCCAGCGCCGCACCCAGCACGCCACCGGCGGTCAGCAGCTCCGCCCACCGCCGCAGCCGACCCGCCCGACCGGACTCGTAGGTCTCGCGCACCAGTCCCAACCGGGACTCCAGCACCCTCGACGCCACCAGTTCCGCGGTACCGCCCAGCACGGCGAACGCCCGTGCCGGACCGGCCTGCGCCACCGGCGCGCACACCATGCCCAACCCCCCTGACGCGGCCGCCGCCGACCCGGTGAACACGAACGGCAGGTGCGGGTGCGCCTCGTTCCACGCGGGCACGGCCGTCTGGGACAGCAGCACGGCGGTGTAGGACGCCACGGCGGGTGCGAGCGCCGCCGACGAGATGCCCGCCGGTCGCGCCGCCCACCGCAGCAGCCTGCCGAGCCGCCACCGCGCGGGCAGCACCTCGGCTGCCGCCGCCGCGCCGACGCCGGGGCCGTAGGCGACCAGGAACCACGTGCCCACGCTCATCGGCGAGGTCGGCTTGGCGACCCGCAGCATGTGCAGGAACCGCTCCGGCCGCCCCAGGTCCATCACCAGGAACACCAGCCCGGCGCCCAGCGACACCAACGCGCCCAGCCTGCCGGTCCGGCGCAGCGCGGGGCGGTCGGTGAGGTCCGCGCCCACCGCGAGCAGCGTCGAGCCCGCCGACAGCCCGCCCGCGAACAGGTAGGCGGGCACCGGCCACTCCCACGCGGGTCGCTGGAGCACCGGCCGGCCGTAGTAGGAGCGGAACTCCGCGTCCGGCACCACCGACCCGTCGCCCCGCCCACCACCTCGACCGTCGCTCCGCCCACCGCCTCGGCCGTCCCGCCCACCGCCTCGGCCGTCCCGCCCACCGCCTCGACCGTCCCGCCCACCGCCTTGCCCGTCGCCCTGCCCGCCCTGCCCGCCGTCTCGCCCACCCCGCCCCATCAGCGGCCTCCCGCGAACGCGACCACCGCCGCGGCGGCGAACGCCACCGCCGCCAACCCCGCCCGCTTCCACATCGCCGGCAGGTCGCGGGTCGGCACCACCGGGTCCGGCGGCAGCCCGTACACCTCCGGTTCGTCCAGCAGCAGGAAGAACGCCCCGTTGCCGCCCACCCCGTCCTCCGGGTCCGCCCCGTACAGCCGGGCGCCCGCCTCGCCGCGCTCCCGCAGCCGCTCGACCCGCTCGGCGGCCCGCGCGCGCAGCTCGTCCAGCTCGCCGAACTGGATGGAGTCGGTCGGGCACGCCTTGGCGCACGCGGGTTCCTCGCCCACGCGCAGCCGGTCGTAGCAGAGCGTGCACTTCTGCGCCCGCCCGTCGCCCTCGCGGCGCTGGATCACCCCGTAAGGGCAGCCCGACACGCAATAACCGCACCCGTTGCAGATGTCCTGCTGCACCACGACCGTGCCGAACTCGGTGCGGAACAGCGCACCGGTCGGGCAGACGTCCAGGCAGCCCGCGTGCGTGCAGTGCTTGCACACGTCCGAGGCCATCAGCCACCGGAAGTCGGTGCGCGCCTCCGGACCCGTCCGCGTGCCCGGCCGGTCGAACGACGGCATCCCCAGGTCCTGCGCCCCTCGGACCGGTGCGGCGGGCCGCTGCTGCTCGATGAACGCCACGTGCCGCCACGCGTCCGCGCCGAGGTGCCCGGTGTTGTCGAAGGACATGCCGAGCAGGTCGAAGCCCGCGTCCGGCACGTGGTTCCACTCCTTGCACGCCACCTCGCAGGCCTTGCAGCCGATGCACACCGAGGTGTCGGTGAAGAACCCCACGCGCGGCGGGTGGTCGGCCTCGTGGCCCGCCTCGCCCGCCACGTCGGGCAGCGGACCGGACAGCCGGTTCCGGAACAGCTGTTTCCCGGTCGGCAGGTTCCCGGTCGGCAGGTTCTCGGTCACGGGTCCTCCTCGGTGTGCGCCGGACCGGTGGTGCGGACGTGCGTGCCGGTCTCGGCGGTGATCCCGGCCCGCCGCCGGTAGTCCTCCAGGTACCGCAGCAGCGAGGGCCCGCGCGGCCGGCGTCCCCGCCGCACGTCGCAGGTCGCGACCTTGGACTCCTGGATGAACACGTTCGGGTCGACCACCACGCCGAACAGGTCGTTGGGCGAGTCGCCGGTCACCAGGCCGGTGGCGCCCCAGTGGTAGGGCAGCCACACCTGGTGCACCAGGCGGTCGTGCACCGGTAGGGACCGCATCCGGTCGGTGACCACCACGCGCGCCTCCACGGCGGCGCGGCTGGTGATCACGTGCGCCCAGCCCAGGTGCTCCAGCCCGCGTTCCCGGGCCAGCTCGGGCGACACCTCGACGAACAGCTCCGGCTGGAGCTCGGCCAGGTGAGACAGGGTCCGGCTCATGCCGCCCGCCGTGTGGTGCTCGGTGAGCCGGGCCGTGGTCAGCACGTACGGGAACACCTCGCCGCGCGCCTCCGGAGGCGCCGGGTTCGACGGGTTGTCCGGCCGCCCGTAGACCTTGCGCGCCGGGTTGCCCTGCTGGAGGTAGAGCGCGTTGCGCACCGGCGACTCGTGCGGCTCGTAGTGGGTGGGCAGCGGCCCGTCCGACAGGCCGCTGGGCGCGAACAGCCAGCCCTTGCCGTCGGCCTGCATGATGAACGGGTCGTCGCCGCGCAGCGCGTCCGGGCCGACCGCGCCCGGCGGCGGCACGTGGCCCGGGGGTTTGGTGCGCTCGAAGTCCGGCACGTCGTGGCCGGTCCACTCGCCGCGCTCGGCGTCCCACCACACCAGCGCCTTGCGCTCGCTCCACGGCCGCCCCTCAAGGTCGGCGGAGGCGCGGTTGTAGAGCACGCGGCGGTTCATCGGCCACGCCCAGCCCCACTCGGTGGCGTACAGGTCCTGCTCCTGGCCGGGTTTGCGGCGGGCGGCCTGGTTGACGCCGTCGGCGTAGACGCCGCTGTAGATCCAGCAGCCCGCGGCGGTGGTGCCGTCGGCCCTCAACCCGGTGTAGCCGTCGACGAGGCGGCCGGTGGTCAGGTCGACGCCGTTGATCCGGCGCAGCACGTCGTCCGCCTGGGGTTCGTCCCCGACGACCTCGTAGTCCCACCACAGGTCCAGCAGCGGCCGGTCGCGCTCGTCGGTCGAGCCGGCCAGCCGCTCCCTGAGCAGCCGGCCCAGGTGGTAGAAGAACCACAGCTCGGAGCGCTGGTCGCCCCGCGGCTCCACGGCCTTCTCGCGCCACTGGAGCATCCGCTGGGTCTGGGTGAACGTGCCCTCCTTCTCCACGTGCGAGGCGGCGGGGAAGAAGAACACCTCGGTGCGGCACCGCTCCGGCGCGATCTCGCCGGTCTCGACCTCGGGCGAGTCCTTCCAGAAGCTCGCCGACTCGATCATGGTCAGGTCGCGGACCACGAGCCAGTCGAGGTTGGCCATGCCCAGGCGCTGGAGCCTGCCGTGCGCGGAGCCGACCGCCGGGTTCTGGCCGAGCAGGAAGTAGCCGAAGACCTTGCCGTCGACCATGTCCATGACCGTGCGGTACGTGCCGTGGTCGCCGGTGATGCGCGGCAGGTGGTCGAAGCAGTAGTCGTTCTCGGCGGTGGCGTTGTCGCCCCAGTACTCCTTGAGCAGCGAGACGGCGTAGGCGTCGGCGTTGCGCCAGAAGCCCTTCTGGCGGTCGGCGCGGATGGAGTCCACGTAGGACTCCAGGTCGGTGTGCTCGGGCGTCGGCATCGGCAGGTAGCCGGGCAGCAGGTTGAACAGCGTCGGGATGTCGGTGGAGCCCTGGATGCCGGCATGGCCGCGCAGCGCGAACACGCCGCCGCCCGGCCGGCCGATGTTGCCCAGCAGCAGCTGGATGATCGCGCCCGCGCGGATGCACTGGGCGCCCGTGCTGTGCTGGGTCCAGCCGACGCTGTAGACCAGCGCGCCGGTGCGCTCGCGGCCGGAGTTGGCCGTCCACAGGTCGCAGACCGCCCGGAACAGCTCCTCGGACACGCCGCAGACGCGCGCCACGACCTCCGGCGTGTAGCGGCTGAAGTGCCGCTTGAGGACCTGGTAGACGCACCTCGGGTGCCGCAGGGTGGGGTCGGCGGCGATCCGGTCGCTGCCGCCCTCGACCTTCGGCCCGCCGCTGCCGTGCTGGTGGGGCGTCGACGTCTCCTTGGCCGACGCGCCCGCGTGCTGCTCGGCGGACCCCTCCCGGTCGACGGTCTCGTACTGCCACGACGCCGGGTCGTAGGACGCGGTCGCGTCGTCGTAGCCGCTGAACAGCCCGTCCAGGTCCTCGGTGTCCCGGTAGTCCTCGCTGAGCAGGAACGACGCGTTCGTGTAGGCCACCAGGTACTCGCGGAAGTCCGGCTCCTCGGTCAGGACGTGGTTGATCACCCCGCCCAGGAACGCGATGTCGCTGCCCGCGCGCAGCGGCACGTGCAGGTCGGCGTGCGCGCTGGTGCGCGTGAAGCGCGGGTCGACGTGCAGGACCTTCGCGCCGCGCTCCTTGGCCTCCATCACCCACTGGAAGCCCACCGGGTGGGCCTCGGCCATGTTGGAGCCCATGATGACGATGACGTCGGAGTTGATCAGGTCCTGCTGGTAGTCCGTCGCGCCGCCGCGACCGAAGGAGGCTCCCAGACCGGGAACCGTGGCGGAGTGTCAAATGCGCGCCTGGTTCTCGATCTGGAGGGCGCCGAGCGCGGTGAACAGCTTCTTGATCAGGTAGTTCTCTTCGTTGTCCAGGGTGGCGCCGCCGAGGCTCGCGAACCCGAGCGTGCGGCGGACGCGCCTGCCGTCCTCGTCGACGTCCTGCCAGCCCTTGGCGCGGGCGTCCAGGACCCGGTCGACGACCATCTCCAGGGCCCGGTCGAGGTCCAGCTCCTGCCACTCGGCGCCGTAGGGCGGGCGGTAGAGGACCTTCTGCGCGCGTTGCGGCCCGGTGACCAGCTGGGTGCTGGCCGAGCCCTTGGGGCACAGGCGACCGCGCGAGATCGGGCTGTCCGGGTCGCCCTCGACCTGGACCACCCGCTCGTCGGCCACGTAGACCCGCTGGCCGCAGCCCACCGCGCAGTAGGGGCAGACGGACTTGGCGACGCGGTCGGCGTCGGCGGTGCGGGCGCGCAACCCGGCGGAGACCCCGGAACGGGCGGCCTCGCCCCGGCCCAGCGGGTCGGACCCGGTGAGCTGCCGGAACACCGGCCACGACGACAACCACCGCCTGAGGTTCACACCCACCTCCTCACCACGGCCCGGGAACCATGCTGGCACCTCGGGGTGGTGGGCGCACGTCGGCGCGGGCGCGCCGGCTCACCCCGGCCGGGAGGTGGCGGGGCGCAGGACCGGCGTCAGGGCGAGCGCGGGCACCAGCAGCAGCGGCACGACCAGCAGGGCCCGCAGCACGCCGACGTGGTCGCCCAGCAGGCCCACGACCGGGGGGCCGGCCAGGAACGCGGTGTACCCGATGAGCGCCACCACGCTCACCCGCGCCGCCGCCCGCGCCGGGTCGTCCGCGGCGGCGCTCACGCCCACCGGGAAGCCCATCGACGTGCCCAGGCCCCACAGCGCGACCCCGGCCACCGCGACCGCCGGGCCGCCCAGCACCGCCGCCACCACGCCGACGACCGCGAGCAGCATCCCGCCCAGCACCACCGGCACCCGCCCCCAGCGGTCCAGGACGCCGGCGCCGGCCACGCGGCCCAGCGTCATCGCGCCCACGAACACCCCGAACACCGCCGCGCCCGCCGCCGGCCCGAACGCGTGCCCGTCCACGAACGCCACCGCCAGCCAGTCGTTCGCGGTGCCCTCGGTGAGCGCCAGCACCATCACCAGCAGCCCGATCAGCAGCGTGCGCGGCTCCCGCCAGGCCGCCAGGACGCCGCTGCCGCCCGACCTGCCGTCCCGGGACCGGAACGGCCGGGCCGCGACCACCGTGCCGGCCAGCACCACCGCGGCCACGCCCGCCAGGTGCGCGGTGACCGGCACGGCCGCGTGGGCGGCGAGCGCCGCCAACCCCGCCGCGACCACCGTGCCCAGGCTCCACAGGCCGTGGAAGCGCGGCATGATCGCCCGACCCAGCAGCCGTTCCACCTCGGCCGCCTCCACGTTCATCGCCACGTTGCACGTGCCCGTGCCGCAGCCGAGGGCGAACAGTCCGACCGCGGCGCCCGCGACCGACGGCGCCGCGCCCACGGCCGTGCCGGCGACCACCAGGCCGGCCGCGACCACCCCGGTCGACAGCCGGACGGTCCGGCGGGTCCCGAGGCGGTGGGTGACCGCGCCGGCGGTGACCATCGCCAGCACGGAGCCCGCGGACAGGGCCAGCAGCACCAGGCCGAGCGCGCCGGCGCCCAGCCCGAGCGCGTCCCGGGCGGCGGGCACGCGGGCGAACCACGTGGCCACGGCCAGGCCGTTGAGGCCGAAGGTGGCGCCCACGCCGATCACGAGTCGGCGCGGGGGAGCCGGGGTGGTGACGGGCATGGCGCTCCTCTCGGTGGTCAGGGGAACTCCACGCCTGGAAGCGCTTCCACCGCAAGTGGTGGTGTCGGGCCGCCTCGCCCGGCGCCGCCGCTTCCACCGCGAGCGGTGGTCCCGGGCGGGTGCGGCTCGGGGAGCGGCGGGACCATCCCGGTGCCGGTGCCGGTGCCGGTGCTAGAGCCAGGGCCGGTGCCAGGGCCAGGACTGGTGCCAGGGCCGGTGCCGGGGTCGGGACCAGTGCCAGGGCCGGCCTGTGCCGGCCGACCACGGCGAGCACCCCGGCCCCGCCACCTCAAGCCTGGAAGCGCTCCCACGCAGGTGGCACACTGGCCCGGTGGTCCGCAAGGTGGTGCTGGAGGACGTGGCGCGCGTCGCGGGCGTGTCGGCCGCGACGGCGTCCCGCGCGTTGAGCGGTCGCGGCTCCGCGTCACCCGTCACGCGGGCGAGGGTCGCCTCGGTCGCGCGGGAACTCGGCTACGTGCCGAACGCCGCCGCCCGCGCCCTGGCCACCCGGGGCGGTCCGCGGGTCGCGGTCGCCGTCGGCGGTCGGACCGCGCACGTGCTGGCCGACCCCTACGTCGGGCGCGTGGTCGCCGCGGCGGCCGCGGTGGCCGGTGCGCACGAGGCCGGCGTGTCGCTGCACTGGCTGCCGCTGCACGACCCCGGCGAGCTGGCGCGGTTGGGCGAGAACCGGGGCGTCGGCGGCATCGTGGTGGTCAACCCGACCGCGGAGCTGCTGGCGGCCGTGCCGAGGGCGGCGCGCGGCCGGGTCGCGGCGATCGGCGTCGGCACGCGCGACGTGCCCTCGTTCGACGTCGACAACGGCGGCGGCACCGCCGGCGTGGTGGCGCACCTGCTGTCCTCCGGCCGGCGGCGGGTCGCGATGGTCACCGGTGCTACGTGGCTGCCGTGCGTCCGGCGCGCGGTGACCGCCTACGAGCGGGCGGTGGGCGCGGCCGGCTGCCCGGTCAGGCTGGTGCCGGGTGACTTCACCGCGTCCCGGGGCGAGGCGGCGGCGCTGGAGGTCCTGGCCCGCTGGCCGGACACCGACGCGGTCTACGCCCTGGGCGACCTGAGCGCGCTCGGCGCGTTGACGGCCCTGCGGCGGGCGGGCGTGGACGTGCCCGGTGACGTGGCCGTCGCGGGGTTCGACGACCTCGCCGCGGCGTCGCCGAACCGCCTGACCACGAGCACCAACCCGGTCGAGGAGATCGCCGCCGGCGCCGCCGCGGCGGTGCTGGACCGGTACCGCGGCGATCCCCGGCGGCTGTACCCGTCGACGCTGGTGCTGCGCGACAGCGCCTGAGCGTTCCGCGCCCGGGAGCGCGGGCGATCCCCGATACTCGACCCGTTCGGGCACCCGTCCGAACACCTGTCCGAGTCCCCGCCCGAGTCCCCGTCCGGAAGCGAGAACCATGCAGCGCAGCCTCTTGTGGGCGGCAGGCGTCCTCGTCGGCGTCACCGCGGTCCTGCTCGTCGTGCCGATCCGGTTCCTGAACGCGGACCAGTACCAGGCGCTGGCAACGGGGGTGCAGGCGCTGGGCGTCACCGTCGCGCTGGTCTTCGGCGCGGGCACGCTCCTGTCCGACAGCCGGGACCGCAAGGTCGACCGGGCGCTGGGCCTGCACGCCGAGCTGACGACGGGCGACGTGCAGACCGCGCGGGTCCGCCTGCTCCTGCACCTCCAGGGCAGCCGCGCGGACGGGAAGGTCGAGCCGGTGTCGCTGACCCGGCTGCGCACCGACGAGCGGTTCGCCGCCTACACCGACCCGGCGCACGGCAGGCCGCTGCGGGACGCCAACGTGGTGCTGCGGCACTTCGACCGCGTCAACGCGGCGCGGGTCGCCGGCATCGTCGACCTCGGGCTCCTGCACGAGCTGGTCGGCGTGCACGCCCTCTGGTGGGACCGGGCGATCGCGCGCGACGAGGGCGAGATGCTGCGGCGCGGCCTGGCGGAGCTGGCCGACTGGACCGAACGGCACAGCCGCGCGAAGGCGCGGGGCGCGCACTACCTGGAGCACTGGGCGAGGTACCTCGGCCGCGACTTCGCCGCCCCGGCCGAGGACCCCGCCGCGCTCCCGTGACGCGCCGGGCCCTGTGACGCGCCTGGTTCCGTGACGCGTCGCGGGGCCCGGTCGCCGGCTACAGCTCCAGGGTCCACCGGTCGAGGTCGCCCGTGCCCACCCAGATGACGTTGTGCACCCGGAGCTGCCAGGTGCCGGCGCGGGACTCGCGGGACAGGTCGACGGTGAAGGAGCCACCCGGGTCCGGCAGGGTGCTCACGCGCTGGTGCTGGAGGCGGTAGGCCGTGCCGTCCGGGGCGATCAGGTCCAGGGAGATGAGGGAGCCCGAGAGGTTCTTGAAGCGCACCTCGACGCGCGAGGCGGACCGGGCGTTGCCCTCGCAGCCGGCGACGGCCATGGTCACGGTCACCGGCGGGGTGCGGGTGACCACCGGGGTGTCGGTGTCGTCGGTCCTGGCGCACGGGGTCGGCGGTTCGGGGACCGGCGCGTAGGGGTTCGCGGCGTGGCGCGCCGAGTGCAGCAGCATGGGCAGCGCCTTCGGCCAGAAGAACCCGTCCTGGCAGGAGTGCGCGGGGAAGAACCCACCGCACGCCTGCTCCGGCGGAGAGCCCAGCTCCCACACGAAGGAGGCGACGCCGAGGTCGTCGTAGACCCAGTCGTCGGTGGTGCCCGACGCGGCGTAGAGCACCTGGCCGGACTGACCGTACTGCCAGCCGGGGCCCGCCATGTCCGCGAGTTCCTGGGCGAGGTCCCGCAGCGCCGCGTCGTTGCCGGTGCGCCGGTCGACCGCGCCGCCGCTCCAGGGGAACAGCACGTAGTTGCCGTAGCTGTGCAGGGACAGCACCAGGCCCGTGGTGTCGGTGGGCGCGGGCTGGGCGGGGTCGGCCGCGCGGCGGTCGCGGTACAGGGAGCGCCACAGCGCCTCCAGCGCCCGGGTCTCCGGCTCCGACTCGGGCCCGGTTCCCCGGAAGGTCTGGTCGCACTGCCGCTCGGAGGCGTTCTGGAGGCCCCAGTTGGAGCCGGTGTTGCGGTTGAGGTCGACCCCGTGGTGGCTGTGGGACGCCGTGCCGCAGGTGGTGCCCTGGTGGTCGGTGTCGTTGCCGTTCTTGCGGTGGGGAACCGGGGAGTCGCCGCCCCGCTGGACGTCGTCGACGCCGTCGGGGTTGGCGATGGGGACGACCCAGAACTCGGTGGTGTCGAGGAGGGCGGCGACCTCCGGGTCGGCGCCGGCGGTGAGGTGGTCGATCCAGCGCCAGGCGATCTCGCCGGTGGTCAGCTCGCGGGCGTGGAGCTGGCCCATCACGAAGAAGCGCGGTTTGGGCGCGTCGGGGCTCAGGGCGCAGTCGCCGGGGCGCTTGCGGGTGATGCAGATGGCGCGCAGGTCGTGCCCGCCCCGGCCCTGCGTCTTCAGCCAGGAGTCGCCGTAGTCGACGACGGTGGCCAGGTCGGGGTGGTCGCGGGCGACCTGGTCCAGGTGCCGCTGGTGGGCGCCGGCGGTGCGGTACCCGCCGTGGAAGGTGTCGGCGGTGGCCTCGAACCGCTCGGGCGGCTCGGGCAGCACCTGGTCGACGGCGGCGTCGAACCCGGCCCGTTCGAGCGCGGCGCCCGTGGTCGAGTCGCCCAGCACGAAGAGGCTGTCGCCCTCGCGGTGCTCCATCACGTCGAAGCCCCGGGTGAACAGGCCCTGCTCGGCGCCGAGCGGGGCGCGCACCTCGTAGAGGTAGGCCCGGTCGTCGGGGCTCGCCGTCGTCGGGCCGGTCGCGGTGAGCAGGGCGCCGGCGCACAGCACGGCGATCGCTGATCGCTTGCGGTTCATCGAGTCCTTCCTCGACAGGGGAGGTGGCGGTGGCGATCACCCTTCCAGCGATCTTCGGCGCGGGAGCTGTCGATCACGACAGGAAGGTGAAGAGTGCCTGTAAGTACTCATGTGACAGTGTCAGGTTGACAGTGTCAGGTAGGGTGGTGGGGTGGGCGACGAGGAGCTGTGGACGATCGGGCAGCTGCCGGACCGGGTCGCCGCGCTGCTGGCCGACAACTACGGCGGTCAGCGCAGCGGCCGGGTGCGGGAGCTGCCGAACGGCCGTGCCATCCGGTGGTACACGACCATCGGGCTGGTGGACCGGCCGGTGGCGAACCGGGGGCGCGCCGCGCTGTACGGGCGGCGGCACCTGCTCCAGGTCGTCGCGGTGAAGAAGCTCCAGGCGGCCGGGCACGCGCTCGCCGAGATCCAGGCGATGACGGTCGGCGCGTCCGACCGGAGGCTGGCCGAACTGGCGGGTGTGCCGGGGGCGGACGGGGCCGGGGGACCGGACCGGGTGACGGGGGGTGCGCCGGAACCCGCGCGGAGCCGGGAGTTCTGGCGCGAACGGCCCGAGGTCCCGCCTGCCCCTGCCGCTGGTCTTGGTCTTGCCGCTGGTCTTGGTCTTGCGCCTGCTGGCGACAGGCCCGTTGCTGCCGAGCCCGCCGCGAAGGTCTCGCCCGCGTTGGGCCTCGCGGACGGCGTGACCCTCGTGCTCCACCGCGCCGACCGCGCCCCCACCCCCGCCGAACTCGCCGCGATCGAAGCCGCCGCGGCGCCACTGCTCGACCTGCTCGCCCGCACGGGTCTGGCCCCGACCACTGGAGAGGACAAGGGATGACCACCCGCATCGGAGTCGTCGAAGTCACCGGGGACCGCCGGCCCACCGAGGACGACGGCCTCGGCTGCCTGCGCACCGAGCGCGGCAACCTCCCGCTGGAGGCCGTGGACGTGCACGCGGCCATCACCGGCCTCGCCTCGCTGACCACCGTCACCCAGGTCTTCCACAACCCGCACGACGAACCGCTCGAAGCCACCTACGTCTTCCCGCTGCCCGCCCGCGCGGCCGTGACCGCGCTGCGCGTGGAGGCCGACGGCCGCGTGGTGGAGGGCGTGCTCAAGGAGCGCGGCGAGGCCAGGGCCGACTACGACCAGGCCGTGTCCGAGGGCAAGCGCGCCGCCATCGCCGAGGAGGAGCGGCCAGGCGTGTTCACCACGCGCGTCGGCAACATCGTCCCCGGTGAGCGGGTCACCGTGCGGCTCACCCTGGCCGGCGTGCTCGCCTACGAGGACGACGCCGCCGAGTACCGCCTCCCGCTGGTCGTCGCGCCCCGCTACGTCCCGGGCACGCCGCTGCCCGGCGGCCAGGTCGGCGACGGCGTGGTCCCGGACACCGACGCGGTGCCGGACGCCTCCCGGATCAGCCCGCCGGTGCTGCTGCCGGGCTTCCCGAACCCGGTCCGCCTGTCCCTGGTGGTGGACGTGGACCCGGCGGGCCTGCCGCGCGCCGAGCCGTCGGCCAGCCTGCACGCGACCGTCACCGAGGAGACCGCCACCGGGTACCGGGTCCGCGTCGAGCCGGGCGCGCGGGTGGACCGGGACTTCCTGCTGCGCCTGCGGTTCGCCGACGCGGGCGCGGTCCGCACGTCGCTGGCGGTGCGCCCGGACGAGGGCGGTCGGGGTGGCACGTTCGCGCTGACCGTGCTGCCGCCCGCGGGCACGGGGCCGGCGAAGGGCCGGGACGTGGTGCTCGTGCTGGACCGGTCGGGCTCCATGCACGGCTGGAAGGTGGTCGCGGCGCGCCGGGCCGCGAGCCGCGTGGTCGACTCGCTCGGCTCGGGCGACCGGTTCGCCGTGCTGGCGTTCGACAACCACCTGGACAGCCCGACCACCCTGCCGGACGGCCTGGTCGAGGCGACCGACCGCAACCGCTTCCGCGCGGTGGAGTTCCTGGCGGGCCTGGACGCGCGGGGCGGCACCGAGATGCTCGCACCGCTGCGGCGGGCGGCGGAGCTGCTCGGCGGCGCGGGCGAGCGGGAGCGCGTGCTGGTCCTGGTGACCGACGGGCAGGTGGGCGACGAGGACCGGTTGCTGCGCGAGGTCGCGACCGGCCTGGCGGGCGTGCGCGTGCACACCGTGGGCATCGACCGCGCGGTCAACGCGGCGTTCCTCCAGCGGCTCGCCGGCGGCGCCGGCCGCTGCGAGCTGGTGGAGTCCGAGGACCGGTTGGACGAGGCCATGAGGCAGATCCACCACCGCATCGGCGCGCCCGTGCTGACCGGCCTGGACGTGCGGCCCGCGGGGCTGGCCGTGGAGGACGGGTCGCTGGCGCCGGCGCCGCTGCCGGACCTGTTCCCCGGCGCGCCGGTCGTGGTCACCGGCCGGTACGCGGGCGAGCCGACCGGCGCGGTGGAGGTCACCGGCTCGGGCGGTTGGCGGCAGCGGGTGCCCGCCGCCGCGAGCGACAACGCCGGCCTGGCCGCCCTGTGGGCCAGGGCGCGGGTGCGCGACCTGGAGGACCGGTACGTGGTGGGCGGGGGCGACCGGGGCGAGCTGGAGCGGCGGATCGTGGAGACGTCGCTGCGCTTCGGCGTGCTGTCCCGGTTCACCGCGTTCGTGGCGGTGGACGAGCGGGTGGTCAACGAGGGCGGTCGGGTGCGGCGGGTGACGCAGCCGGTCGAGCTGCCCGACGGCTGGGCCGCGCCGGACGCCGGCTTCGCCCCGGCGGCGGGTGGTTTCGGGGCGCCGGCCGGGATGCCGGTGGCCGCCTTCGCCGCCGCGCCCGCCCCGATGTCCGCCCGGTTGCAGGACATGCCGCGCAAGCGCGCGGGCCGGGCCCCGGCGGGACCGCCGCCGCCCGCTCCCAGGCCCGGCGCGCCCAAGCTCGCCGCGCCCGAGTTCGGTGTGCCCGAGTCTGGTGTGCCCCGGTCCGCTGTGCCGAGGCCGGTCGCACCGGCGCCCGCTGCACCGGGTTCGGCCGCCCCGGACCCGACCACCCCGGACGTGGCCGCGTTCCTCATCGACGTGCTGGCGAAGCTGCGCGGCGCGGACGACTCGCGCGGGCACGCACTCCTGCTGACCCGCCTGCACGAGGCGATCACCCGCCACCTGCCCGCGTGGCAGGCGGCCGGCGCGCCCGCCGAGCTGACCGGGGCGCTGACCGGCCTGACCGCCGAGCTGGCCGTCCCGACCACCGACCGGGCGGAGGTCGAACGCCGCCTGCGGCTCGCGGTCAAGACCCTGGAGGGGCTGGTCGAGCCACGCCGGCGCAAGCCGTTCTGGAAGCGGTGACCCCTGCGGACCCGGGGTGGGAGGCGTCGCCCGCCTCCCACCCCGGCGTCAGGCCACCGGGTGGAACGTGACGGTGAACCCGGTGCACCGGCGGCACTGCCGGACGACCTGGTTGCCCGGTTCGGTGTCGTGCCGGGACCACGCGTAGGCCTTGGGGCAGCGGGAGGACAGGGCGTTGCTGTAGGCGGTCCGCGCGTCGCGGTTCGGGTTGGTGCACAGCATCGGCCTGCCGTCCGCCCAGCGGGTCAGGTTCTCCGGCGGGCAGTGCGGCAGCAGGTCCTCCGGGCAGCCCACGGCGGTGCACTCGGCGGAGCCCGGAGGGGTCACGCCGTCGCGCGCCTCGATGGTGATCGGCAGCGAGAACGCGTTGACGTAGCTGACGTTGTACCAGGGCGCGAGCCAGTCCCCGCGGTCGAAGTTGAACTCCGCCAGGCTCGCCGGCCGCTCCCCGGTGGTGCAGCGGTCCGACAGCGGGCCGCAGTCGCCGACCCGGCAGCGGAACGTGCTGCCGGACGCGCCGGTGCAGTCCTGGCGGGCGAAGAACGTGCCGCGCCAGTGGTTCGGGGCGCTCGACTCCGGGATGGTGATGGTGGCCGACTGGCCGTTGTGCAGGGTGGGCAGGCCGGTCAGGGGACGGGAGCCGTCGGCGTTGACGGTGCTGCCGACCCACACGGGCCGACCGGACCGGTTGACGAAGGTGACGGTGTGGTCGGCCGCGGCGGCGACCGGCGGTGTGACGACGGCGAGGGCGGCGACCACGGTGATCACCGCGCACAGGAACCTGCGCATCGCTCCTCCTCCGGGCGGGGTCAGGGCACGGACCGGTAGGCCACGCCGGTGGTGTTGGGCGTGGTCCCGTCGTAGAGGCCGGTCGGGCTGGTGCGCGTGGACAGCGAGAACCACGCGAACCGCTCGACGTGGGGCAGGCCGTTGAGCATGGCGCTGGAGCGGCGCACGAAATCCGACTGCCGGGCCTGGTCGGGGTACCTGGGCTGCGGGCCGGTGAAGTCGATCAGCCCGTACTCGGTCAACCAGATCGGTTTGCGGTACCGGTCGTGGACCGCCTGGACGTAGCTCTGGAGGTGCCCCGTGGCGGCGGTCGAGAAATCGCTGCCGTACCAGTGCAACGGGATGAAGTCGACCCGGTAGCCGCGCGCGGCGGCCCCGCTCATGAACCGGTCGAGCCAGCCGCCCGCCCGGTCGCCGCCGAACGCGACGGCGGGCGCGCCGAGCCTCATGCCGGTGGCCTGGAGCCGGGGCCACAGGGAGAGCGCCTGCTCGACCGACATGTTCGCCTGCCCGGCCATGTCGGGCTCGTTGAAGCCGAGCAGGGTGGTGCCCGACGAGCGGGCCCGGTTCAGCTGGGCGTCGGTGACCGCGCCCGCGCCCCAGATCATCGGCACGAACTCGACCCCGGCGGGGGTGGTGACGCCCTGGGTGTCGGACGCCCAGGTGTAGTACCAACCGGCCCGCACGTCGGCGAGCGCGGCGGCGACACCGGGGTGGTTGTTGACGCTCACGCCCTTCTTCGTCGCGGCGGCCGGTGCGGTGGTCGTCGCGGCCGGTGCGGTGGCCGCCGCGGCCGGTCCGGTGAGCAGGCCCGCGGCGGTGAGCGCCGCCAGGGCGAGGGTGAGCAGTCGTGGGCCTCGCATGCGCCTCGTTCCTCCATGATCGTGCCGACCGGCGGGAACCACGTGCGCGGCGACGGACGTGAGAGCGCTCTCATCAGCATGGAGGTGGTCTGGACCGGTGTCAATGGGCCGGGCGGGGCACCCGCCCGCTCCCGCCCGGCCCCTGTGTCTCTCCGGCTACCCCGACTACCCCGGCCGCTCCGACTCCTGCGGCCCCCGCGACTCCCGCGGTTTCTCGGCGAACACCCAGCGGTTGTCGTCGAGCGGGTCGTTCGCCTCCCGCCGGAGCCTGAAACCGTGCCGGGTGGTGAACTCGAACGGCACGCGGGTCGTGGTGGACCAGCCGCGCCCGGTGAGGTCGGCCGCCGAGTCGGGGCGGGGACCGGCGTCGAACAGGGAGATCAGGTCCACGCCGATCCTGGTCCTCGTCCCGGTGTAGAGCGGGTGGTGGACGATGTTCGGCGCAGTCGGGCGCTGCTTGGTCTCGTAGACCAGGGCGCCGGCGGGGGCCGAGAGCCGGTCGACGGCGTCCACGAGCCGCCGTTCGGCGGTGGGCGTCAGGTACATGACCAGGCCCTCCGCCAGCCAGGCCGTCGGCAGCCCCGGGGCGAAGCCGGCGGCGGCCAGCGCCGGGGACCAGTCGTGGCCCAGGTCCACGGCGACCGGGACGCGGGTGGCGCGGTGGCTCGCGCCCAGGTCGTCGAGCACCCGCTGCTTGAACGCCAGCACCGGTTCGCGGTCGAGTTCGAAGACCGTGACGCCGGCGGGCCAGTCCAGGCGCAGCGCCCGCGAGTCCAGCCCCGCGCCGAACAGCACGACCTGGCGCGTGCCCGCGTGCGCCGACCCCAGCAGGAAGTCGTCGAACACCCTGGTGCGCAGGCCGAAGTAGCGGGCCAACCTGCCCCACAGCGGGTCGTCGTCGGTCACCTGGTCGGGGCGCACCGGCCAGTCGGCCGAGGCGCGCGCCGCCCGCACGAAGTGCTCGGCGTACTCGTCCCGGGCCAGGGAGTCGGCGCGGTGGGTCTCGATGGCGCGGGCCGCGGCGACCATCAACGCGGTCCGGCCGACCCCGGCGTCGATCCCGCCCTCGGTGGTGGGCACGTGGTTCGCTCCTCCTGCCGTCGGGGCGTTCAGCCGGCGTCGCCGCCGACCAGGAGGTCGCCGGAGATCCCGGCCTTGTCGGGCCGGTAGTAGTCCTTGATGGCCTCGACCCACGTGCGCACCTCGACCTCGTCCGCCGCCGAGGGGCCGAACGCGTCGAACAGCGCGTTGGTGTTCGCCGGGTCGAAGCCGATCGCGGTCATCAGGGCGGTGAACAGCGGGCGCTCGATCCGGCCGTCGCCGTCGGGGTCGCCCAGCGCGGCCAGGGACTCCGCGAACTCCTCGACGGTGTCGCCGAACCGCTCCGGCGACAACGTGCACGCCTCGAACTCCTCGACGGAGATCGAGCCGTCGCGGTCGACGTCCAGCTCGGCTTCCAGGGTCTCCCAGTAGTGGCGGAAAGCGGCGATCATCCTCTCGCGCGCCGCGTCGTCGGAGCCGGTGGCCACCGCGTCGACGCGGTCGGCCATCGCCTCGAAGTCGGCGGCCTCGACCCGGCCGTTGCCGTTGACGTCGAAGAGCGAGAAGACGAGCCTGATCCGGGCCTGCGCTTCCGTGTGCACGCGGGTGGGTCCTTCCATCGGGTGGGTCGTGGGAAGTGGGCCACTGTGCCACGCCCCGGTCGTGTGACCACTCGGGTGATCGATACGGCACGGGGCTGCGCAGCGCAGCGTCGCCAGGCCTCCCTCCTTGGTGGCGGTCCGGCCTCTGTCGGGAATCGCCTGATCGGTCTCGGAGCACCCGTGCGTGGGCGGCTGTTCCCGCGAACGTGGACTTGTCCGCCCGAACAGGTGGTCTTGTTGCGCTGTGCGGGCGGTACCCGGAGCAACCGGCGTGGTCCGGTGGTGGTCCGCGGTTCACCGGGTAGTGGGGTGGTGCTTGGATCCCGGCATGGGCGATGCGGAGCAGATGTGGATCACCGTCGTGCCGGCGCTGGAGGACGACGACACCGATGAGGAGGACCAGGCCGAGTTGGTCGTGCTGGCGATCGACCCGAGCCCGGACGACCCGGCCCAGCAGGTGCTGGACGTCCTCATGGACCGCGGCCACGAGGGCGAGGAGGGCGTGTTCTACCTGCTCCCGTTCGACCTGGGCGTGCGCTACGAGCGCGACGGCGACCGGCTGGCCGTGCTGCTGCTGACCACCCCCGGCTTACTGGACGACACGGTGTCCGCGAGGGGTGGGGAACTGGTCGCCGCCACCGCGTCCCTGCGCGCCGCGCCGCTGGTGGAGGACGGGGTGCTCCTGCTGCGCCGGGAGGTGGTGACCGACTTCGACCCCGCCACCGAGGACGGCGACGAACAGCCCCTGGTCCTGCTGTTCCAGGACGGGCCCGCGTGGGAGGCCGACCTGTTCTCGGCGTTCGACGCGGGCGAGGGCTCGCTCGGCGTCATCGGCCCCTGGGGCAGCGACGCGACCGAGGGGGAGGACTGACGCGGTCCGCGCGGACCGGCGCCGCTCCCGGCCACGACCACCGGCGCGGCGTTCGCCACGGCCCGCGACCTGCGACGGGAACCGCCTCGGCGCGCAACGGCCCGTGTGCTTCCGGCCGGACCGGGTACTCGGGACCATGCGCTCACTCCACGACAGGGTCGTGCTCGTCACCGGCGGTTCGGCCGGCATCGGGCGGGTGACGGCGCGGCGGTTGGCCGCCCGCGGGGCTCGCGTCGTGATCTGCGGACGCGACCGGGACCGGCTCGACGCCGCGGTCGCCGGGGCGCCCGGGATGCTGCCCGTCCGGTGCGACGTGACCGACGCCGACGACCGCGAACGCCTGGTGCGCACCGCGGTGGAGCGCTGGGGCCGGGTCGACGCGGTGGTCAACAACGCGGGGCGCGGCGCGGTCGGCAGGCTGGTCGACCTGGACGCCGCGACCGTCGCCGACCTCGTCGCCGTCAACTTCACCGCGGTCGCGGAGGTGACGCGCCTCGTCCTGCCGCACCTGGCGGACCGGGGCGGCGACGTGGTGATGATCTCCTCGGTGGGCGCTTGGGCCCCGGTGCCGCCGCTGTCGCTGTACTCGGCGACGAAAGCCGGGGTGAACGGGCTTTCGGCGGCGCTGCGCCGCGAGGTGCCGCGCGGGGTGCGCGTGCACGTGCTGTGCCCGGCGCCGATGCGCACCGAGTGGCTGGCCCGCGACCAGCAGGGACGTCCCAGCGAGACCGAGGCGCCCGGCAAGGTGTCGTTCGGCGCGGCCCCGGAGCGGGTCGCCGCCGCGGTGGAGCGGTGCCTGACCGGCCGGTGGTCGCGCACCGCCGCGGTGCCGCGCTGGTGGGGCGTCACGCGGTTGGCCGCCGTGCCGCCGGTGAGCCGCGTCCTGGACGCGGTGCTGACGCCGGTCGCGCCGTCGCTGGCGCGCGCGGTCGCCGGGTACGGGAAGCGCCTGTGACGGTCCGCGCGTCACACCACGACGGCACCGGTGGCGATCAGCAGGACCACGTCGATCACGGCGACCACCAGCAGGGCGTTGAACGCCGCCCGCGAGCCGGGGCGGCGGGCGCGCAGCCGGCCGACCACGAGGACAGCGACGGACAGCGGCAGGGCCACCAGCCCGGCGAGCGAGACCGGTCCGGGCGGGCCGAGGACCAGGATCGCCGAGGTGACCAGCACCAGCACCGAGGCCAGGACGGCGCTCGCGCCCGCGCCCAGGCGGTGCGGCAGGCCGCGCACCCCGGTGGCGAGGTCGTCGTCGATGTCGGGGATGGCGTTCGCGAAGTGGGCGGCGCTGCCCAGCACCGACCCGGCGGCCACGAGCCACACCGGCGGCCAGGGGTGGCCCGGCGCGCCGAGCACCACGAAGGCGGGCAGCAGCCCGAAGGACGCGGCGTAGGGGGCCACCGAGAACGCGGTGCCCTTCACGCCCAGGTCGTAGGCCCAGGCGGAGAGGAGCGCGACCACGTGCGCCGCACCGGCGACGAACCCGGACAGCAGCGACAGCACGACGGCCAGGGGCATCGCGACCCCGGCGGCGACGGCGACCGCCGTCCTGCTGATCGCGCCGGTGGCCACCGGCTTGTCACCCCGGTTCGACGCGGCGTCGCGCCGGGCGTCGAGGGCGTCGTTGAGCCACCCGACCGACAGCTGGCCGACCAGCACGGCCGTGGTGACCGCGACGACGCCCCACCCGTCGCGGCCGGTGGTGACGGCCAGCGCGGCGGCCACCGCGGTGACGGCGAGGGCGGGCAGGGGGTGGCACGCACGGATCAGGGCCGGGACGCTCAGCACGGGACACCACTCTGCCGGCCCGGCGAACTTCCGCTGAACGACTGGCGGCTCTACGAGGTGCTGGCCGACGAGTGGTGGCGGCCGCGGGGCGCGTTCGCGATGCTGCACTGGCTCGCCGCGGCCCGCGCCGAACTCGTGCCGCCCGCCGCCCGGCCCGGCGCGGTGCTGGTCGACCTCGGCTGCGGCGCGGGCCTGCTCGCGCCGCACCTCCGCGGCAAGGGCTACCGGCACGTCGGCGTGGACGTCTCGCCCTCGTCGCTCGGCCAGGCGCGCGAGCACGGCGTCGAGGCGGTGCGGGGCGACGTCCTCGCCGTGCCCCTGGCGGACGGCGTCGCCGACGTGGTGGTGGCGGGTGAGGTGCTGGAACACGTGCCGGACCTGCCGACGGCCGTCGCGGAGGCGTGCCGCGTGCTGCGACCGGGCGGCCTGCTGGTGCTGGACTCGCTGGCCGCGACCGCCGCGTGCCGGCTGGTGGCCATCGGCGTGGCCGAACGCGTGCCGGGCCTGGCCCCGCGCGGGGTGCACGACCCCGCCCTGCTGGTCGACCGCTCCTCATTGGTGCGCGAGTGCGCACGTCACGGTGTCCGGCTCGCGCTGCGGGGTATCCGGCCCTCGGTGACCGGGCTGCTGGCCTGGCTGACCGGTCGGACCGACGACGTGGCGATGGTGCCCACCCGCACGACAGCGGTGCTGTTCCAGGGCCGCGGCACCAAGACCCGCGGTGAGAGAGGTTGAGCTTGAACGCTCCTGCGCACTACGGGACGACCCGAACGACCGGCGGCACGACGGGGGAGGGCGGGTGGTGACCGCGCGCATCACCGGCATCGGCACGGCGCTGCCCCGCGCCTTCGAGCAGCGGGACGTGTGGGACCGGTACTTCCGCGCCCACTTCGGCGGCAGCCGCGCCGCCGAGAGGATCTTCCGCTCGGCCGGGGTGGAGCGCCGCCACGGCGCGGTGAGCCCCCTGGACGAGGACCTGTCCGGCGCGTCGACCGGCGTCCGGATGCGGCGCTACGAGCAGCACGCCCCCGCGCTCGGGCACGCCGCGGTGGCCGCGGCCGTCGAGGACGCCGGGCTCACCCCGGCCGACGTCGGCCAGCTCACCGTCGCCTCCTGCACCGGCTACACCGCGCCCGGCCTGGACGTCCGGCTCGCCGCGTCGCTCGACCTGCCCGCCGACGCGAGGCGCCTGCTCGTCGGCCACACCGGCTGCCACGCCGCCCTGCCCGCCCTGGCCGCCACCGCCGACTACGTCACGGCGCACCAGCGGCCGGCGGTGCTGCTGTGCGTCGAGCTCACCTCCCTGCACGTGCAGCCGCCGACCCGCGACGTGCAGCAGATCGTGTCCCACGCCCTGTTCAGCGACGCCGCCGCGGCGATCGTCCTGAGACCCGGGGACGCGCCGGGCGGCCTGGAGCTGCTCGGCACGACCACCCTGACCGACAGCACCACCCAGGACCACATGACCTGGCGGATCACCGACCACGGGTTCCGGATGGAGCTGTCGCCGCACGTGCCCGAGGTGCTGGGCAAGCACGTGCGCGGCGCCATCGAGGACCTGCTCGGCGGGCACGGCCTCGCGCCGGCGGACGTGCGCGGCTGGGCCGTGCACCCCGGCGGGCCGCGCATCCTCGACACGGTGGCGCGGGAGCTCGACCTGCCCGCCACCGCGATGGAACACTCCCGGCGGGTGCTGCGCGAGCACGGCAACTGCTCCTCGGCGACCGTGCTGCTGGTGCTCGGCGACCTGCTCGCCCGCGGCGGCCTGCGACCCGGCGACCCCGTGGTCGCCATGGCCTTCGGCCCCGGCCTGACCCTGTGCGCCGCCCTGCTGCGCGCCACGTGACCGCCGTGGACACCCGGGTGCTGCCGGTGGTCGTCGTCGGCGCCGGGCCCACCGGGCTCGCCGCCGCGACGCTGCTGGCCCGCCACGGCGTCGAGTGCCTGGTGCTGGAGCGCCGGACCGAGGTCCACCCGCTGCCCCGCGCGGTGCACCTCGACGACGAGGTGCGCCGGGTCCTGGTCCGGCTGGGCGCGGGCGACGGGTTCGCCGGCATCTCCCGGCCGGCCCGGGGCCTGCGGCTGCTCGACCGCGACCTGCGGGTGCTCGCCGAGTTCCGGCGGGGCGCCGAGCCGGGCAGGCACGGCCACCCCGAGGCGAACATGTTCGACCAGCCCGAGCTGGAACGGGTCCTCCGCGCGAACCTGGCGCGGCACCGGGGCGTCCGGGTGCGCGGCGGCGTCGAGGTCACCGCTCTCGCGCAGGACGGCGACGAGGCGGAGGTGGCGTTCACCGACCTCGCCACCGGCGAGCCGGGCGTGGTCCGCGCTCGGTACGTGCTCGGCTGCGACGGCGCGAACAGCCTCGTCCGGTCCCACACCGGCGTGGGCGTGCGCGACCTGGGCTTCACCCAGCGCTGGTTGGTCGTGGACGTCGCCACGCGGGCCGAACTGGACCAGTGGGAGGGCGTGCACCAGGTCTGCGACGGCCACCGCGCCGCGACCTACATGCGGATCGGCGGGGACCGCTACCGCTGGGAGTTCCGGCTCCGGCCCGGCGAGGGCGCGGAGCAGCACCGCGACGTCGCCGCGCTGCACCCGCTGATCGCGCCGTGGACCGGGGCCGTCCCGGTCGAGGAGCTGGAGCTGGTCCGCGTCGCCGAGTACGAGTTCCGCGCGCGGGTGGCCGAGCGGTGGCGCGACCGCCGGGTGTTCCTCCTCGGCGACGCCGCCCACCTCATGCCGCCGTTCACCGGGCAGGGCCTGGGCGCGGGGCTGCGCGACGCGGCCAACCTCTGCTGGAAGCTCGCCGGTGTCCTCGGCGGGGCGCTGCCCGGCGTCGCGCTGGACACCTACGAGGTCGAACGCGCGCCCCACGCCCGCGCGATGATCGGCCTGGCCAAGCTCGTCGGCATCGCCATGACCGGCGGCGGCAGGGCGGGCGACCTGGTGCGCGGCGCGGTCGTGCCGAGGCTGGGATCGTTGCCGGGCCTCAGGAATCGCGCGCTGGACAGCGAAACGCCGCCGCTGCGCCGGTCCGACCTGGTGGTGCGGTCCCGGTTGCGCGGCGGCCTGGCCGGCCGGCTGTGCCCGAACGCGGTGCTCGGCGACGGCCGCCGCTTCGACGACTTGGTCGCGGACCGCTTCGCCGTCGTCACGTCGGTCGACGTCACACCGGCGCGGCGCGCCGCCGTGGAGCGGCGCGGTGCGGTCCTCGTGGCGACCCGGCCGGGGGAGGACCTGCACGCCTGGCTGCGCGGTGGTCGCGCGACGGCGGCGGTGGTCCGCCCCGACGGCGCGGTGCTCCGGGCGGGCCGGGACCTGGCGGCGCTGTGCGCCGACCTGCCCGGCCCCCTGCCCGTCGCGCGCCGCGGCGAGCGGAGCGTCAGAAGATGAGGATGAGCAGCAGCATGATGCCGGCGACGATGGCGATCGGCACGATCGGCACGCTGCCGGGACGCCTGCGGTGGTGGCTCTGCACCGTGGTGGTGCGGAAGAAGCTGTACGGCAGGCGGCGGCGGTGGCGCTGGACCCAAGGCATGGCTGCTCCCGGCTTCGTCAGGTGGCTCTCGTCCCACCGGAGGTACCCGTTCGCCGCGCTCCGGACACCTCGGTTGCCGTGAAGCAATTCCGAAGTGGGGGAGCAAGTGCGAAGCGGAGGAGCGGGCGGGTCGGGGCGGGGCCCCGACCCGCGTCGCCCGGGACCTCAGCACACCCGGTGCAGCCACCCGTCCACGTCCGCGACCCGGCCGCGCTGGAGGTCGACGAGAGCCTCGCGCAGGGTGCGGGTCACCGGCCCCATCTCGCCGTCACCCACGGTGAAGTCGCCTTCGACGTCCTTGACGTGCCCGACCGGCGTGACCACCGCCGCGGTGCCGCAGGCGAACACCTCGGTGATCTCACCGGCCTCGCACCCGGCCCGCCACTCGTCGACCGAGACCGGGCGCTCCGCGACGCGGTAGCCGAGGCGGGCCGCCACGCGCATGAGGGAGTCGCGCGTCACGCCGGGCAGCAGGGTGCCGGTCAGCGGGGTGGTGAAGACCTCGGCGCCCGGGCCGTTGCCGCGCACGAAGAACAGGTTCATGCCGCCCATCTCCTCGACCCAGCGGCGCTCGGCGGAGTCCAGCCACACCACCTGCTGGCACCCGGCCTGCTGCGCCCGGCGCTGGGCCACGAACGAGGGACCGTAGTTCGCCGCGCACTTCACGTCGCCCGTGCCGCCGGGCATGGCCCTCGCCTGGTCCCGCGACACCAGCACCGACACCGGGCGCACCACGTCGCCGAAGAAACCGCCCGCGACGAACGCCATCACCAGGAACAGGTACTCCTCGGACGGCCGCAGCATCAGGTTGGCGTCCGTGCCGAACATCAGCGGGCGCAGGTAGAGGCTGTGGTCGGGGTCGTCGGACAGCTCGCCGTGGTCGGCGGCGACCACCGCGTCCACGCCCTCGACGTACAGGTGCTCGGGCAGCTCCGGCATGGCCAGTCGCGCGCCCGACCGGTTGAAGCGGCGCGCGTTCTCCCACGGCCGGAACACCGCGACCGAGCCGTCCTGCTGCCGGAACGCCTTCATGCCCTCGAAGATCACCTGGCCGTAGTGCAGGCCCAGCGTCGCGGGGTGCAGCGAGAGGTCCGCCAGCGGCTGGAGGCCGCCGTCGTGCCAACCGAGGTCGGGCGAGTAGCGCAGGCTGTAGAGGTGGCTGGTGAACGCGTCGCCGTGGCCGGGCGCCTTGACGGCGGTGGTCTTGTCCAGGACGGAGGTCATGACGGGCTCCTTCTTGCGGCAGGGGTGGCGGATCAGGCGAGGGGGGCGAAGAAGAACGTCTCGCGCCGGCGGAAGCGGTCGTCGGCGGCCAGGGTGAAGAAGTCGGCGTAGCGCAGGCTGGTCGGCGTGCCGTCGCGCAGCACGCCCTCGAACGAACCGCGCACCGCGACCTGGTCGCCCTCCCGCACCACCGACTCGACGCGGTGCGTGCCCTCCTTGATGACGCGGACGCTGGTGTAGAAGTGGGCCACGCCCTCCTGGCCGACGGCCGGCGGGTAGCCGGGGCGGTGGTAGACGGTGTCCTCGGTGAACATCGAGACCAGCGCGGGCACGTCGCCGGAGTCGACGAATCGGTAGAAGTCCTGGACCAGGTGGGTTTCGCGGGTCAGGGCGGTGGTCATGGCGATTCCTCCACAGTGGACGAACGAGGGTGGTCGGCGACAGGGCGGCAGGTGAAACGGGTCAGAGGCGGTCGGCGAGCACGGCCGCGACCGCGGCCAGCGGTTCGGGGCGGGTCAGCTCGCCGTGGCGGCAGTCGACGCGGTGCTCCTCGACGCCGCCGGTGACGTGCGCCAGCCAGTCGGCGGGCACGGGCGAGCCGTCGGCCTTGTCGGCGGTGGCGGTGAAGAACAGCACGTCACCGTCGAAGCGGGCGGTGGTGCCCGTGGTCATCAGGGTCAGGTTGGCGGCGAAGACCTCCGCCAACCGGTCGGGGTCGGCGTCGGCCAGGGGTCCGCCCGCCAGGCGGTCCCGGAACTCGGCGGGCGAGCGGGGCGCGGGCTCGGCCCGGTGCCCGAGGGAGCGCAGCAGCGCGGCGAGCACCTCCGGGTCGCGCGGGGAGAACACCTCGCCGGTCGACCGGGTCGGGTAGCCGTCCAGCAGCGCCAGCAGGGCCACCTCCTCGCCCTCCTCGCGCAGCGCGGCGGCCATGGCGTGCGCGACGTTCGCGCCGAACGACCAGCCCAGCAGGGAGTACGGCCCGGTCGGCTGCACCGCGCGGACCTGCTCCAGGTAGTCCTTGACCACCTCGTCCAGGCTCGCGGGCAGCGCGTCGGGCTGGAACAGGCCCCGGGACTGGAGGGCGTGGACCGGCCGGTCGGGCAGGTGCCGCAGCAGCCCGGTGTAGACCCAGCCGATGCCGGCGGCCGGGTGCACGCAGAACAGCGGCGGGCGCGTGCCCGCCTCGCGCAGCGGCAGCAGCACGGCGAGCGGGTCGCCGGCGCCCGGTCGATCGCGGCCCAACCGCTCGGCGAGCGCGGCGACCGTGGGCGCCTCGAACACCACCCGCACGGCCGGCCGCACGCCCAGTTCCGCGCCGATCCGCGCCACCAGCCGGGTGGCCAGCAGCGAGTGGCCGCCCAGGTCGAAGAACCCGTCGTCCACGCCCACCACCGGCACGCCGAGCACCTCGGCGAACAGCCCGGCCAGCACGCGTTCGGCGGGCGTCGACGGCTCCCGGCCCGGCGCCGCCGCGACCGAGGGCGGCGCGGGCAGGGCCTTGCGGTCGAGCTTGCCGCTGGGCGTCAGCGGCAGCTCGTCCAGCTCCACCACCGCCCACGGCACCATGTGCGCGGGCAGCCGGGACGCCGCGTGCGCCTTCAGCGCGGCGGGGTCGGCCGTGCCCACGACGTAGGCGACCAGGCGCAGGTCGCCGGGGCCGAACGGGCGCGCCACCACGGCGGCCCGCGCCACGTCCGGGTGGTCCTGGAGCACCCCGGCGATCTCGTCGGGCTCGATCCGCAGGCCACGGATCTTGACCTGGTCATCGGCCCGCGACAGGTACTCCAGCACCCCCTCGCCGCACCACCGCACCACGTCGCCGGTGCGGTAGAGCCGCGAGCCGGGCGCGCCGAACGGCGAGGCCACGAACCGCTGCGCGGTCAGCGACGGCCGGTCGTGGTAGCCGCGCGCCAGCTGCACGCCCGCCAGGTACAGCTCGCCGGGCACGCCGGGCGGCACGGGCCGCAGGCGCTCGTCGAGCACGTACACCGCGGTGTTCCACACCGGACGTCCGATGGGGACGGTCGCGGTGGCCTCCGCGCCGGCGAAGGCGTGCGCCGTCACGTCCACCGCGGCCTCGGTGGGGCCGTAGAGGTTGTGCAGCCCCGCGCCGCACACCGCGGCGAACCGGCGCGCCAGCGCGGTCGGCAGGGCCTCGCCGCTGCACACCACCCGCGCCAGGCCGGGGCAGCGCTCGCCCGACTCCTCCAGGTGCGCGGTGAACGCCTCCAGCATCGACGGCACGAAGTGCGCGGTCGTGACCCGCTCCCGCCGCACCAGCTCCGCCAGGTACGCCGGGTCGCGGTGCCCGTCCGGCCGGGCGACCACCAGCGCCGCGCCGACCTGGAACGGCCAGAAGAACTCCCACACCGACACGTCGAAGCTCGACGGCGTCTTCTGGAGCACCCGGTCGTCCGGGGTCAGCCGGTACTCGTCCTGCATCCACAGCAGCCGGTTGACGATCGCGCGGTGCGTGACCACCACGCCCTTGGGCCGCCCGGTGGAGCCGGAGGTGTAGATGACGTAGGCCGGGTGGTCGCCGAGCACGGTCGGCAGCGGGCCGGCCACCCCGGCGCCCAGGCCGCGCAACGCCTCCTCGTCGAGCACCAGCACCGGCTTGGCGTCGGCCAGCATGAACGCCACCCGGTCGGCCGGGTAGTCCGGGTCCACCGGCAGGTACGCCGCGCCCGCCCGCTGCACCGCGTGCAGCGCCACCACCAGGTCCACCGAGCGGGGCAGCACCACGGCCACCACCCGCTCCGGTCCCGCGCCGCGCCCGCGCAGGGCCCGCGCCAGGCGGTCCACCCGGGCGTCGAACTCGGCGTAGGTCAGCGCCGTGCCGTCGTCGGCGACCAGGGCGACCGCGTCGGGCGTGCGCCGCACCTGCGCGGCGAACAGCTCGGGCAGCGTCACGTCCGGCACGGGGCGGGCGGTGTCGTTCCAGGTGTCCAGCACGTGCCCGCGCTCGTCGGCGCCCAGCACGTCCACCTCGCCCGGCCGCGCACCGGGATCGGCCACCGCGGCGGCCAGCACCCGTGCCAGCCGGTCGACCAGCGACCGCGCGGTGGCCTCGTCGAACAGGTCCTCGCGGTAGGCCAGCGCCCCGTCGAGCCCGGCGGGCGCGCCGTCGGCGTCCCGGGTCTCGCGCAGGCCGAGGCTCAGGTCGAACGCGCTCGTCCCGGACGACACCGGCGTCGGCTCCACCGCCACGCCCGGCAGCTCCAGCGCGGCGTCCCCGGTGTTCTGCACGGTCAGCAGCACCTGGCACAGCGGGTGCCTGGCCAGCGACCGAGGCGGGTTCAGCCGCTCGACCAGCCGCTCGAACGGCACGTCCTGGTTGGCGTAGGCGGCGAGGTCGAACTCGCGGACGCGGGCGAGCAGTTCGGTGAAGGTGGGGTCGCCGGAGGTGTCGGTGCGCAGGACGAGGGTGTTGACGAAGAACCCGACCAGGTCGTCCAGCACCTCGTCCGGGCGGCCCGCGACCGGTGTGCCGATCGGCACGTCCGTGCCCGCGCCCAACCGGGTGAGCAGGGCGGCGAACGCGGCCTGGAACACCATGAACGGCGTGGTCCTGGTCCGCCGGGCCAGCGCCAGCACCCCGCGGTGCAGCTCCGCATCCCACCGCACCGGCACGTGCCCGGCGGTCTGCGCGGACGAGGAGGGCCGCGGCCGGTCGGCGGGCAGCTCCAGCTCGTCGGGCGCGCCGGCCAGCGCGCCGGTCCAGAACGCGAGCTGCCGGGCCAGCGGGCTGCCCGGGTCGTCCTCGGACCCCAGCTCCTCGTGCTGCCACAGCGCGTAGTCCGCGTACTGGAGGGGCAGCGGCTCCCAGCCGGGCGCGGCGCCGCCGACCCGGGCGGTGTAGGCGGTGGTCAGGTCCCGCAGCAGCGGGCCCAGGGACCAGCCGTCGCCCGCGATGTGGTGCAGCACCAGCGCCAGCACGTGCTCCTCCGCGCCCAACCGCACCAGCGCGGTGCGCAGCGGCACGTCCGAGGTCAGGTCGAACGGCGTGGCCACCAGCGGGCGCAGGGCCGCGGCCAGGTCCTCCGGCGCGCGGTCGAGCAGCGCGAGCGGCGGCACGACGTCCAGGACCCGCTGCACGGGCGCGCCGTCGACCTCGGGGAACACCGTGCGCAGCGATTCGTGCCGGTCCACCACGTCGGCGAGGGCGGCGCGCAGGGCGTCCACGTCCAGTTCGCCGCGCAACCGCAGCGCCACCGGCACCGCGTAGCTGGGGTTGCGGTCGTCGAGCCGGTTGACGAACCACAGCCGGCGCTGGGCGAACGACAGCGGCACCGCGTCGGGCCGGTCGACCGGGCGGGGCGCGGTGCGCGCGGCGACGCCCCGGTCCAGGCACGAGCCCAGGCCCGCGACCGTGGGGTTGGCGAACAGGTCGGCCACGGCCAGCTCCACGCCCAGGGTGGTGCGGACCCGGCTGACCAGCCGGGTGGCCAGCAGCGAGTGGCCGCCCAGGTCGAAGAAGTCGTCGTCCAGGCCCACCCCGGGCACGCCGAGCAGCTCGGCGAACAGGCCGCACAGGATCTCCTCGCGGGGCGTGCGCGGCGGGCGGCTGCCGGTGGTCGGGTCCGGCGCGGGCAGGGCCTTGCGGTCGAGCTTGCCGTTGGCGGTCAGCGGCAGCGCGTCGAGCACCACCAGCGCGGCGGGCACCATGTGCTCGGGCAGCACGGCGCCCAGGTGCGCCCGCAGCTCCGCGACGTCCAGCGGCCCGCGCGGCACGACGTAGCCCACCAGGGCCTTGAGCCCCGGCCGGTCCTCGCGCACCACGACCGCCGCGTGCGCCACGGCCGGGTGACCGGCGAGCACCGCCTCCACCTCGCCGAGTTCGATGCGGAAACCGCGGACCTTCACCTGCTGGTCGGCGCGGCCCGCGAACTCCAGCGCGCCGTCGACCCGCCGCCGCACCAGGTCGCCGGTCCGGTACATGCGCTCGCCCGGCGCGCCGAAGGGGCAGGCGGTGAACCGCTCCGCGGTCAGACCGGGCCGGCCGTGGTAGCCGCGGGCCAGGCCCGCGCCCGCGAGGTACAGCTCGCCGACCACGCCCACCGGCACCGGCTCCAGCCGCGCGTCGAGCACGTAGGCGCGCGTGTTGTCCACCGGCCCGCCGATCGGCGGCGGCACGTCGGCGCGATCCTCCGGGGACACCACCGCCCCGGTCGCGACCACCGAGAACTCCGTCGGCCCGTAGTGGTTGACCAGGCGGAACGGCGTGCCGGCCGGCGGGCGGCGGCGCAGCGCGTCACCACCGGTCAGCACCACGCGCAGCGAGGTGCCGGCGGCGGCCAGGTCGTCGAGCACCAGCTCCAGGCGCGGCGTCGGCAGGAAGCACGCGGTCAGCCGCCGCCGCGCGATCCACCGCACCAGCTCGTCGCCGTCGGCGAGGGTGCGCGCGTCGGGCAGGTGCAGCCGCGCGCCCGCCACCAGGTACGGCCAGATTTCCCACACTGCGGCGTCGAAGCCCTGCGAGGCCACCTGGGCGGCGCGGTCCGCGGGCGTGATCGCGTACTCCCGCACGTGCCAGGCGCACAGGTCGGCCAGGCCGCCGTGGTCGACCACCACGCCCTTGGGGCGGCCGGTGGAACCGGAGGTGTAGATGACGTAAGCCGCGTCGGCGGGGCCCACCGGGACCGCCACCGGCCCGGTCGGCGCGGTGGGCAGCTCGTCCAGGCACACCACCTCGGGCGCGGTGACGCGGTCGCGCAGCGCCCGCTCGGTCAGCACCACCGGCGCGGCGGCGTCGGCGAGCACGTACGCCAGCCGCTCGGCCGGGTAGTCGGGGTCCAGCGGCAGGTACGCCGCGCCGGCCTTGAGCACGCCGAGCAGCGCCGCGATCCCGGTGGGGGACCGGCGCAGGCACACGCCGACCGGGTCGCCCGGCCGCACGCCGAGGTCGAGCAGGTGTCGCGCGACCCGGTTCGCCGCCGCGTCCAGCCCGGCGTAGGTCAGCTCGTCCACCGCGAACGCGCCCGGGGTCTCGGCCGCGCGGCGCGCCACCTGGTCCGGCACGGGTACCCAGTCGCCCGCCGGGACGGCGGTGTCGTTCCAGCCCTCCAGCAGCCGGCGCCGCTCGCCGGGGGCGTGCACGTCCAGCGCGCCCAACCTCGTCTGAGGGTCGGCCGCCGCCGCGGTGAGCAGGCGGCCCAGCCGCTCCAGCAGCGACCGCGCGGTGCCCTCGTCGAACAGGTCGGCCGAGTACTCCAGGTTCGCGGTGAGGACCTCGTCCTCGGCGACCGCCAGCGCGAGGTCGAACTTGGCCGTGCCGGTCCACGCCGACACCGGGTCGACGTCCAGGCCGGGCAGCGCCGGACCGTCGCCGCCGCCCGCGTTCTGGAGCACCAGCGTGACCTGGAACAGGGGGTGCCGGGACAGCGAGCGGACCGGGTTCAGCTCCTCCACGACCCGCTCGAACGGCACGTCCTGGTGGTCGAACGCGGCGAGGTCGGTGTCGCGGACGCGGGCGAGCAGTTCGGTGAAGGTGGGGTCGCCGGAGGTGTCGGTGCGCAGGACGAGGGTGTTGACGAAGAACCCCACCGCGTCGTCCAGGGCCTCGTCGGTGCGCCCGGCGACCGGTGAGCCGATCGGCAGGTCCGTGCCCGCGCCCAGGCGGGTCAGCAGGGCGGCCAGGCCCGCGTGCAGCACCATGAACGCCGTGCTGCCGGTCGCGGCGGCCAGCTCGCGCACCGCGCCGCGCACCTCCGCGCCGAACTCGGTGACCACCAGGCCGCCGCGCCCGGACGGCACCGCGGGCCGGGGCCGGTCGGTGGGCAGGTCGAGCTGGTCGGGCGCGCCCGCCAGCGCCTCGCGCCAGAACCGCAGCTGGCCCGCGACGAGGCTGTCCGGGTCGTCCTCGACCCCGAGCAGTTCCCGTTGCCACAGCGCGTAGTCCGCGTACTGGACGGGCAGCGGCGCCCAGTCGGGCGCGGCGCCGGCGAGGCGGGCCGCGTAGGCGGTGGTGAGGTCGCGCAGCAGCGGGCCCTTGGACCAGCCGTCGCTGGCGATGTGGTGCAGCACCAGCACCAGCACGTGCTCCCCCGGCGCGACCGCCAGCAGGTGGGCGCGCAGCGGCGGTTCGGCGGCCAGGTCGAACGCGTGCGCGGAGGCGGCGGCGACCGCGGCGTCCACCTCGTCGGCCGGGACCGGGGCGACGACCAGGTCGGGCGCGGCGCCCAGGACCCGCTGCACGGGCGCGCCGTCGACCTCGGGGAACACCGTGCGCAGCGATTCGTGCCGGTCCACCACGTCGGTCAGGGCGGCGCGCAGGGCGTCCACGTCCAGCGCGCCGCGCAGCCGCAGCGCCCACGGCGAGTTGTAGGCGGTGGAGCCCCGGTGCACCTGGTCGAGCACCCACAGCCGCTGCTGCGCGTGCGACAGCGGCAGCGGGTCGGGCCGCTCCGCCGGGCGCAGCGCGGGCCGGGCGCTGCCCGCGGACCCCAGCCGCGCGGCCAGGCCGCGCGGCGTCGGCGCGGTGAACAGGTCGCGGATGCCCAGCTCCACGCCGAGCGCCGCGCGCACCCGGCTGATCAGGCGGGTGGCCAGCAGCGAGTGGCCGCCCAGGTCGAAGAACCCGTCCTCGGCACCCACCGGGGCCAGGCCGAGCACCCGCGCGAACAGGCCGCACAGGATCTCCTCGCGCGGTGTGCGCGGCTCGTCGCCGGAGCCCACCGACGCGTAGTCCGGCGCGGGCAGCGCCCGGCGGTCCAGCTTGCCGTTGGGGGTGCGGGGCAGCTCGTCGAGCACGACCACCGCGGCGGGCACCAGGTGCTCGGGCAGCAGCCCGGCCACGTGCGCCCGCACCTCGGCCGGCGCGACCGCGCCCACCACGTAGGCCACCAGGCGCTTGTCACCGGGCAGGTCCTCGCGCACCACGACCGCGGAGCTGGTCACCCCCCGGTGCGCGAGCACCGCCGCCTGCACCTCGGCCGGCTCCACCCGGAAACCGCGGATCTTGACCTGCTCGTCGGCGCGGCCCGCGTACTCCAGCACGCCGTCCGGCCGCAGCCGCACCAGGTCGCCGGTGCGGTACATGCGCTCACCGGCCCGGAACGGGTCGGCCACGAACCGCTCGGCGGTCGCGCCCGGCGCGCCCAGGTAGCCCAGCGCCAGGCCCGCGCCCGCGAGGTGCAGCTCGCCGACGCCGCCCGGCGGCACCAGGCGCAGCCGCGCGTCGAGCACGTAGCCGTGCTTGCCCGCCACCGGGCGGCCGATCGGCACGGACCGGCGGTCGAGGTCTGCGGCGGTGATCTCGTGCGCGGTGCTGTAGCCCATGCTCTCGGCCGGGCCGTAGCCGTTGGTGAGCCGCACGTGCCCGTGCTCGCGCAGCGCCTTGGCCGCGTGCGCCGCGGACGCGGGCTCGCCGCCGGTCATGGCCCGCCGCACGGTCGCGAACACGCCGGGGTGCTCGTCGAGCACGTGGTTGAACAGGCTGGCCGACGCCTTGAACACGGTGACGCCGTGCTCGGCGACCAGGCGGGCGATCGCGTCCGGGTCCGGCGGGCCCGCCGGGTGCAGCACGCACGTGCCGCCGTGCAGCAGCGGGCCGAACAGCTCGGTGCCGAAGGCGTCCCACGACACCGGCGCGGCCTGGAGCCACACCTGGTCGGCGTCGAACTCCGCGTAGTCCTGGCCGGTGAGCGTGGCCACGACGGCGCGGTGCGGCGCGAGCACGCCCTTGGGCTCGCCGGTCGAGCCTGAGGTGAACATGACCACCGCCGGGTCGCGCGGGTCCACCGCCACACCGGGGTCGTGGTCGGGGCCCGCCGGGTCGGCGTCCGCGCACCGCGCGCCCAGGCCGTCGACCGGCGCGCCGACCACGACGCCCACGCCCGCCCGGCGCGCCGCCGAGCGCAGCCGGTCGGCCGGGAACGCGGTGTCCAGCAGGGTGTAGCAGCCGCCGGCCTTGAGCACGCCGAGCAGCGCGGCGACCAGCTCCGGCCCGCGGTCGAGGTGCACGCCGACCACCGCGCCGGGACGCACGCCCAGCTCCAGCAGGTGGTGCGCGACCCGGTTGGCCCACCGGTCCAGCTCGCCGTAGGTGACCCGGCCGTCGTCACCGACCAGGGCCGTGGCGTCGGGCGTGCGGGCGGCCCGCGCGGCGAACAGCTCGTGCACGCACCCCGGCACGGGGTCCCCGGCCGGCCTGGTCAGCTCCGCCACCTCGTCCCGGTCGAGCAGGGGCAGCGCGCTGATCGGCGCGTCGGGGTCGGCCGCCACCGCCGTGAGCAGCCGGACCAGGCGCCGCCCGAGCGCCGCGACGGTCCCGCGGTCGAACAGGTCGGCGGCGTAGTCCCAGTTCACCCGCAGGCCGCCCGCCGCGGGGCGCTCGCGGACGCCGAGCGTCATGTCGAACTTCACCGCGCCCGTGCCCAGCGGCACCGCCTCGACCTCCAGGCCGGGCAGGTCGAGCCGGCCGTCGCCCTCGGCGGCGTGCACCAGCATGACCTGGAACAGCGGGTGCCGGGACAGCGACCGCGGCGGGTTCAGCTCCTCCACCACCCGCTCGAACGGCACGTCCTGGTGGGCGAAGGCGGTCAGGTCGGCCTCCCGGACCCGCGCCACCAGCTCGCGGAACGCGGGGTCGCCGGAGGTGTCGGTGCGCAGGACCAGGGTGTTGACGAAGAACCCGACCAGGTCCTCCAGCGCCTCGTCGGTGCGCCCGGCGACGGCCGTGCCGAACGGGACGTCCGTGCCGCCGCCGTGCCGGGTCAGCAGCGCCGCGACCGCGGCCTGCACCACCATGAACAGCGACGCGCCGGTGTCGGCGGCCAGGTCCAGCAGCGCCCGGTGCACGGCCGCGGGCACGTCCACCGGCACCGAGTCGCCCCGGTGCCCGGCGACCGCGGCGCGGGGCCGGTCGGCCGGGAAGCCCACCTCCTCGGGCAGGTCGGCCAGGGCCCGCGCCCAGTGCGCCACCTGCGCGCCGAACCGGCTGCCCGGGTCGTCCGGGTCGCCCAGCACGTCCTGCTGCCAGAACGTGTAGTCGGCGTACTGCACCGGCAGCTCGGCGAACTCCGGCGCGCGACCGGCGAGCCGCGCGGCGTAGGCGGCCGCCAGGTCCCGGGTCAGCGGGCCGGTGGAACCGCCGTCGCCCGCGACGTGGTGCAGCACGACCAGCAGCACGTGGTCCTGTTCGTCCACTTCGAACAGTCGCGTGAGGACCGGCGGCGCGGCGGTCAGGTCGAAGGTGTGCCGGGCGGCGGCGTCCAGCGCGCCGGTCAGCCCGTCGGGCGGGACCGGGACCACCGGCAGCTCGGGCACGTCCCGCCGGACCTCCTGGCGCGGCTCGCCGCCCACCTCGGGGTAGGCCGTGCGCAGCACCTCGTGCCGGTCGACCACGTCGGCCAGGGCGGCGCGCAGCGCGGGCACGTCCAGCGCGCCGCGCAGCCGCAGCGCCAGCGGGATGTTGTAGGTCGGGCCGGGTTCGACCCGGCTGAGGAACCACAACCGCCGCTGGGTGAACGACAGGGGGATCGCCTCGCTCACTGGACCTCCTCCGAGCGGGTCCGGCGCCGCAGCGCGGGACGAGCCTGTTCCGCCTGGCCGAGGCGCTCCACGAGCGCGGCCACGGTGCGGTTCTCGAACACCGACTTGATGGACAGCTCGGCCCCGAAGGCCGACCGCACCCGGCTGATCAGCCGGGTCACCAGCAGCGAGTGCCCGCCGAGGGCGAAGAAGTCGTCGTCCGCGCCGACCTCGCCGTCCAGGCCGAGCACCTCCGCGAACAACCCGCACATCACCTCTTCCCGGGGCGTGCCCGGCTTGCGGCCGGCGGGCCGGTCGAGGTAGTCCGGCGGTGGCAGGGCCGCCCGGTCGAGCTTGCCGTTGGCGTTGCGGGGCAGCTCGGCCAGCCGCACGTAGGCGCTGGGCCGCATGTGCTCGGGCAGGTGCTCCTCGGCGTGCGCCCGCAGCGCCGCCGCCTCGGGCGTCTCACCGGGCTCGGGCACCACGTAGGCGACCAGGCGCTTGTCGCCGGGCCGGTCCTCGCGCACCACGACCGCCGCCTGCCGCACCCGCGGGTGCTTCGTCAGGGCGTTGACCACCTCGCCGGGCTCCACGCGGAACCCGCGGACCTTGACCTGGTCGTCGGCGCGGCCCAGGAACTCCAGCACGCCGTCGGTGCGCCACTTCACCAGGTCGCCGGTGCGGTACATGCGCTCGCCCGGCGCGGCGAAGGGGCAGGCCACGAACCGCTCGGCGGTCTGCGCCGGCGCGCGCAGGTAGCCGCGCGCCAGGCCGACGCCGGTCATGTACAGCTCGCCGACCACACCCGGCGGCAGGACGTTGAGGTGGGCGTCGAGCACGTAGAAGCCCTTGTTGCTGATCGGCCTGCCGACCGGGATCGACGGCAGCTCGGTGTCCTCCAGGCGCACCTGGTGGCACACCGTGAAGATCATGTTCTCCACCGGGGAGTAGCCGTTGACCAGCCGCACGCCGGGGTGGCGGTCCAGCAGCTTGCGCAGGTGCGCCACTGACGCGGGCTCGCCGCCGGTCATGATCTGCTCGACGCCGACCAGCGCGTCCGGGTACTCGTCGAGCAGGTGGTTGAGCAGGCTCGCGGACAGGTGCACGGTGGTGATCCGGTGCCGGGCCACCAGGTCGCGGACCAGCGCGGGCTCCGGGGTCGGTCCGGGCTGGAGCACGCAGGTCGCGCCGGACAGCAGCGGGCCGAACAGCTCCAGCGCGAACGCGTCCCACGACACCGGCGAGCACTGCAACCACACCTGCTCGGGCGAGAAGTCGACGTACTCCTGGCTGAGCAGGGTGCCGACCAGGGCCCGGTGGGGCGCGACCACGCCCTTGGGCGTGCCGGTGGAGCCGGAGGTGAACATCACGCAGGCCACGTCGGCGGGGTCCACCGGCACGTCCGGCGCGGTGGCGGGCCGGGCCGCGACCAGGCCGGCGTCGACCGGGTCGTCCAGCACCAGCCGCGGCACGTCCGCCAGCCGGTCGGCCAGGCGCCGCCGCGTGATCACCAGCGGCGCGCCGGTGCGCTCCACCAGCTCGGCCAGCCGCCGCACCGGGAACCGCGCGTCCAGCGTGGTGTACCCGGCGCCCGCGGTGAGCGCGGCGAGCACGGACACCACCAGGTCGACGTCCCGGTCCAGCAGCACCCCGACCACCTGGCCGGTGCGCACGCCCCGGGCCACCAGCTCGGCGGCCAGCCGGTTCACCCGCTCCAGCAGCTCGCCGTAGGTGACGGTGGCGTCGCCGTGCACCAGGGCCACCGCGTCCGGCGTGCGCCGGGCCTGCGCCGCCACCAGCTCGTGGGCGCAGCGGTCGACCGGCGCGTCCGCCGCGGTGTCGGTCCACGCGGCCAGCAGGCCGCGCCGCTCGCGCTCCTCCAGCAGCTCGGGGCGGCTGATCCGGGTGTCCGGGTCGGCCACCACCGCGGCGAACATCCGGCCCAGCCGGGCGGCCAGGGCCGCCGCCGTGGTCCGGTCGAACAGGTCGGTGGCGAACTCCAGGCTGCCGGTGATGCCCGCCGGCGCGCCCGTCTCGTCGTGCTCCTCGCGCAGGCCGAGGGTGAGGTCGAACTTGGCCGCGCCGGTGTCCACGGGGTGCACCTCGACGGCCAGTCCCGGCACCTCGATGCGCGCCTCGGCGTTGTTCTGGAGCACCAGCATGACCTGGAACAGCGGGTGCCGGGACAGCGAGCGGACCGGGTTCAGCTCCTCGACCAGCCGCTCGAACGGCACGTCCTGGTGGTCGTAGGCGGCCAGGTCCGTGTCGCGGACCCGGGCCAGCAGCTCGCGGAACGTGGGGTCGCCGCCGGTGTCCGTGCGCAGCACCAGGGTGTTGACGAAGAAGCCGACCAGCTCGTCCAGCGCCTCGTCGGCCCGCCCGGCGACCGGGGAGCCCGCGGGCACGTCGGTGCCCGCGCCCAGCCGGGTCAGCAGGGCCGCGAAACCCGCCTGGAGCACCATGAACAGCGTCGCGCCGCCGGCGCGGGCCAGGTCGAGCAGGTCGCGGTGCAGCGCCGCGCCCAGGGTGACCGGCACCGACTCGCCCCGGCCGCTCGCGGTGACCGGGCGGGCCCGGTCCGCGGGCAGCGGCAGCTCGTCGGGCACGCCGGCCAGCGCCTGCCGCCAGAACTCCAGCTGGCGGGCCAGCGGGCTGGTCGGGTCGTCGGGGTCGCCCAGCAGCTCGCGCTGCCACAGGGTGTAGTCGGCGTACTGGACGGGCAGCGGCGCCCAGTCGGGCGCGGCGCCCGCGAGGCGGGCCGCGTAGGCGGTGGTCAGGTCGGTCAGCAGCGGTCCCATGGACCAGCCGTCGCCGGCGATGTGGTGCAGCACCAGCAGGAGCACGTGGTCGTCGTCGGCGACGCGCAGCAGGGTCGCGCGCACCGGCAGCTCCGCGGTGAGGTCGAACGCCTCCCGCGCCGCCCGCCGCGCGATGCCGTCCACCTCGGACTCGTCGACGTGCCGGACCGGCAGGCCGATCAGCACGTCCTCGGCCGGGCGGACCACCTGCTGCGGCACGCCGTCGAGGGACGGGAACACCGTGCGCAGCGCCTCGTGCCGGCGCACCACGTCCGTCAGCGCCGCCCGCAGGGCCTCCGCGTCGAGCGCGCCGCGCAACCGCACCGCGTGCGGCACGTTGTAGGCGGCGCCCGCCCCTTCGAGCTGGTCGAGGAACCACAGGCGGGCCTGGGCGTAGGACAGCGGCACCTCGTCCGGCCGCGGCGCCGGGGTGAGCGCGGGCCGGCCCTGCGCGACCCGGTCGAGCCGGCCGCTCAGCGCGGCGGGCGTCGGCGCGTCGAACAGGTCGCGGACGCCGACCTCGGCGTCCAGCGCCGCCCGCACCCGGCCGATCAGCTTCGCGGCCAGCAGCGAGTGGCCGCCCAGGTCGAAGAAGCCGTCGTCGAGCCCCACCCGGTCCTCGGGCAGGCCCAGCACGTCGGCGAACAGGCCGACCAGGATCTGCTCGCGGGCCGTGCGCGGCGCACGGCGCTCGCCGGCCGCCACCTGCGGCGCGGGCAGCGCGGCGCGGTCGAGCTTGCCGTTGGCGTTGAGCGGGATGCGGTCGAGCAGCACGTACGCGCCGGGCCGCAGGTGCGTCGGCAGCAGGCCCGCGGCGTGGGCGGCCAGGTCGGGTGCGGTCCCCGGCTCGGCGACCACGTAGGCGACCAGGCGCCGGTCGCCGGGCCGGTCCTCGCGCACCACGACCGCGCTGCGCCGCACGTCCGGGTGGGCGTCCAGGACGGCCCGCACCTCGCCGGGCTCGATGCGGAACCCGCGGATCTTGACCTGGTCGTCGGCGCGGCCGACGAACTCCAGCCGGCCGTCGGATCGCCACCGCACCAGGTCGCCCGTGCGGTACATGCGCGCACCGGGTTCGAACGGGCAGGCCACGAACCGCTCCGCGGTCAGGCCCGGCTCGCCCGCGTAGCCCAGGGCGGAGCCGACACCGGTCACGTACAGCTCGCCCGGCACGCCCGGCGGCACCGGCGCCAACCGGTCGTCCAGCACGTAGGAGCGCTTGTCGGCCAGGGCGAGGCCGATCGGCACGGCCGCCGCGGCGGTGTCCTCGGGCCGCACGTCGTGGTGGCTGGTGTAGATCATGTGCTCGGCGGGGCCGTAGCCGTTGACCACCCGCACGCCCGGGTGGTCGCGCAGCAGCCGCGCCAGGTGCGGCGCGGACGCCGCCTCGCCGCCGGTCATCACGTGTCGCAGCACGTCGAACACGGCCGGGTGCTCGTCGAGCATGAAGTTGAGCAGGCTCGCGGACAGGAACGTGGTGGTCACACCGTGCTCGGCGACCAGCCGCGCGATCCGCGCGGGCTCCGGGGTCGGGCCGGGGTGCAGCACGCACGCCGCGCCGGCCAGCAGCGGGCCGAACAGCTCCAGCACGAACCCGTCCCAGGGCAGCGGCGCGGACTGCAACCACACCTGGCCCGCGGCGTCGTCCAGGAAGTCCTGGCCGATCAGGGTGCGCACGATCGCGCGGTGCGGCGCGAGCACGCCCTTGGGCCGCCCGGTGGAGCCGGAGGTGAAGATGACGCACGCGGGCGCGGCGGGGTCCACGGCCACGTCCGGCGCGTGCGCGGGCAGGCCGCCGACGTCGGTGGCGATGTCGACGAACCGCGGCACGCCCACGTCGCGGAGGCGTTCGGCGCCGTGCGCGTCGGTGACAACCGCGGCCGCGTCGGCGGCGCGCAGGACCGCGGCCATCCGGTTGACCGGGGTGGTCGGGTCGAGCAGGGTGAACCCGCCGCCCGCCTTGAGCACCGCGAGCACGGCCACCACCAGGTCGAACCCGCGGTCGAGCAGGACGCCGACCAGGTCGCCGGGGCGCACGCCCGAGCCGAGCAGGTGGTGGGCCAGGCGGTTGGCCGCCGCGTCCAGCTCCGCGTAGGTCAGCCGCGCACCCCCGAACAGCAGCGCGGTGGCGTCCGGGGCGGCGACCGCGTGACCGGCCACGACCTCGTGGGCGCAGCGGTCTTCCACCGCCCGTGCCGGTCCGCCCGGCGAACCGGCCGTGAGTCGCGACCGCTCCGCCGGGGTGAGCACGTCCAGCTCCCCGACCCGGGTCCCGGGATCGGCGGCGACGGCCGCCAGCACCAGGCCCAACCGCTCGACCAGGGCGGTCGCGGTGGCCCGGTCGAACAGGTCGGCGTTGAACTCCAGACCGCCGGTGATGCCGCCGGCGTCGGGCTCCTCCGCGTCGTACTCCTCGGCGAGGCTCAGGGTCAGGTCGAACTTGGCGGTGCCGGTGTCGACCGGCGCGACCTCCAGCTCCAGGCCGGGCAGCACGGGCCGCGCGCCCGTGTTGTTCTGCACCACGAACGCCACCTGGAACAGCGGGTGCCGGGCCGGGTCGCGCACCGGGTTCAGCTCCTCGACCAGCCGCTCGAACGGCAGGTCCTGGTGGTCGAACGCGGCGAGGTCGAACTCGCGGACGCGGGCGAGCAGTTCGGTGAAGGTGGGGTCGCCGGAGGTGTCGGTGCGCAGCACCAGGGTGTTGACGAAGAAGCCGACCAGGTCGTCCAGGGCCTCGTCGGTGCGCCCGGCCACCGGCCCGCCCAGCGGCACGTCCGTGCCCGCGCCCAACCGGGTGAGCAGGGCGGCGAAGGCGGCCTGGAGGACCATGAACAGCGTGACGCCGTTGGCGCGGGCCAGGTCCAGCAGCGCGGCGTGCAGGTCCGCGCCCCACGCGACCTCGACCTTGTCGCCGCGCCCCGCCCCGACCTGCCGCGGCCGGTCGGTGGGCAGCGGCAGCTCGTGCGGCAGGTCCGCCAGCGCGGTCCGCCAGAACTCCAGCTGCGGCGCGGCCAGCGCGTCGAGCAGGTCCCGCTGCCACAGGGTGTAGTCGGCGTACTGGACGGGCAGCGGCGCCCAGCCGGGCGCGTCCCCGGACAGCCGGGCGCGGTAGGCGGTGGCGAGGTCGGTCAGCAGCGGTCCCATGGACCAGCCGTCGCCGGCGATGTGGTGCAGCACCAGCAGGAGCACGTGGTGGTCCTCGGCGACGCGCAGCAGTGTCGCGCGCACCGGCGGCTCCGCCGTCAGGTCGAAGACCTCGCGCGCGCCCGACGCCACCACGTCGTCCACTTCGGACTCCGGCGTCGGCCGCACGGGCAGGTCCGCCCCGCCCGCGGGCAGCACCACCTGCCGCGGTTCGCCGTCGACCGGCGGGAACACCGTGCGCAGCGCCTCGTGCCTGCCCACCACGTCCGCCAGCGCCGCGCGCAGCGCGCCCACGTCGAGCGCGCCGCGCAACCGCACCGAGTGCGCCACGTTGTAGGTCGCGCTCGGCCCCTGCAACTGGTCCAGGAACCACAGCCGCGCCTGCGCCGGCGACAGCGGCGTCCACTCCGGGCGCGCCACCGGCCGCAACGGGGTGCGCGCGGCGGCGGCCGAGTCCAGGCGGGTCACCAGGCCGGCGGGCGTCGGCGCGTCGAACAGGTCGCGGACGCCCAGCTCGACGCCCAGCGCGCCGCGCACCCGCCCGACCAGCTTCGCGGCCAGCAGCGAGTGCCCGCCCAGGTCGAAGAAGCCGTCGTCGAGCCCCACCCGGTCCTCGGGCAGGCCCAGCACGTCGGCGAACAGGCCGACCACGATCTGCTCGCGCGGGGTGCGGGCGCCGCGGCGCGCCACGGCCAGGTCGGGCGCCGGCAGCGCCCGGCGGTCCAGCTTGCCGTTCGCGGTCAGCGGCAGCGCGTCCAGCGGCACCCAGGCGCTCGGCCGCAGGTGCTCGGGCAGCGCGCCCGCCACGTGGGCCCGCAGCTCGGCCGGCGCGACCGCGCCCACCACGTAGGCCACCAGGCGCTTGTCGCCCGGCCGGTCCTCGCGCACCACCACGGCCGCGTCCGCCACGCCGGCGTGGGCGAGCACCGCGGCGCGCACCTCGCCCGGCTCGACCCGGAAGCCGCGGATCTTGACCTGGTCGTCGGCGCGGCCCAGGTACTCCAGGGAGCCGTCGGCGCGCCAGCGGGCCAGGTCGCCGGTGCGGTACACGCGCTCGCCGGCCCGGAACGGGTGGGCGACGAACCGCTCGGCGGTCGCGCCGGGCGCGCCCAGGTAGCCGTGCGCCAGGCCCGCGCCGCCCACGTACAGCTCGCCGGGCACACCGGGCGGCACGGGCCGCAGCCGGTCGTCCAGCACGTGGGCGTGCTTGCCCGCGATCGGCGAGCCGATCGGCACCGATGCGCCGCCCACCCCGGTGATCTCGTGCACCGTGGTGAAGCCCATGCTCTCGGCCGGGCCGTAGCCGTTGACCAGCGCCACGCCCGGGAACTCGCGCAGGGCGCGGCCCACGTGCGCGGGCGAGGCGGGCTCGCCGCCGGTCATCGCCCGCCGCACGGTCGCGAACACCTCGGGGTGCTCGTCCAGCACGTGGTCGAACAGGCTGGCGGAGGCGTCGAACACGGTCACCCCGTGCTCGACCACGAGCCGCGCGACGACCGCCGGGTCCACGTCCCGGTCGGGCAGCAGCACCGACGTGCCGCCGTGCAGCAGCGGCCCGAGCAGCTGGGTGGCGAACGCGTCCCACGACACCGACGCGATCTGCAACCACACCTCGCCGGGGCCGAACCCGGCGTACCGCTGGCCGGTGAGCGTGCCCACCAGCGCCCGGTGCGGCGCGACGACGCCCTTGGGCGCGCCGGTGGAGCCGGAGGTGAACATCACGCACGCCACGTCCTCGGGCCCGACCGCCACGTCCGGCGCGGTCGTCGGGCCCCCGGTGACGTCCTCCACCAGCAGGACGGGCGCGCCCGCGACCACCCCGGCGAGGTCGCCGCCGGTCAGCACCACCGGCGGCGCGGTGCGCGCCACCAGGTCGGCGATCCGGGCGGCCGGGTGCTTCGGGTCCAGCACGGTGTAGCCGGCGCCGGCGGTCAGCGCGGCCAACACGGCCGCGGCCAGGTCCGGCCCGCGCTCCAGCAGCACGCCGACCACGTGGCCCGGCCGCACCCCGGCGGCCACCAGGCGGTGCGCCAGCCGGTTGGCCCGCTCGACCAGCTCGGCGTAGGTCACCCGGGTCCCGCCGCACACCAGGGCGGTGGAGCCCGGCGCGGCGGCGGCCCGCGCGGCGACCAGCTCGGGCACGGTCGCGGCCGGCGCGGCCGGCCCGCCGTCGCTCCAGTTGACCAGCACGTCGTGCCGTTCGGCGGAGGTGAGCAGGTCGAACTCGCCGATGCGCCGGTCCGGGTCGGCCGCCGCCGCGGCCAGCAGCCACGTGAAGCGGTCGAGCAGCAGCTCGGCGGTGTCGCGGTCGAACAGGTCGGTGGCGTACTCCAGGTAGCCGCCCAGCCCCTCGGGGGTCTCGTGCGCGGCCAGGGTGAGGTCGAACTTGGCCGCGGTGTTCGGCACCGGCTCGGGCGCGCACGCCGCGCCCGCCAGGTCCACCGCCGCGGCGGCGTTGTTCTGGAGGATCACCATCACCTGGAACAGCGGGTGCCGCGCTGGGCTGCGCACCGGGTTCAGCTCCTCGACCAGCCGCTCGAACGGCAGGTCCTGGTGGTCGAACGCGGCCAGGTCGGTCTCCCGCACGCGCTCCAGCAGCTCGCGGAACGTGGGGTCGCCGGAGGTGTCGGTGCGCAGCACGAGGGTGTTGACGAAGAACCCGACCAGGTCGTCCAGCGCCTCGTCGGTGCGCCCGGCGACGGCCGTGCCCAGCGGCACGTCGACGCCCGCGCCCAGGCGGGTCAGCAGGGTGGCGAAGGCGGCCTGGAGGACCATGAACAGCGTGACGCCGTTGGCGCGCGCCAGGTCGGTCAGCGCCCGGTGCACGTCGGCGGGCACCCGCAGCGGCAACGACTCGCCGCGGTGGCCGGGGTGGCCGGGCCGCGGGCGGTCGGTGGGCAGGTCGAGGCCCTCGGGCAGGTCCGCCAGCGCGGCGCGCCAGAACTCCAGCTGCCCTTCGCCCAGCTCGTCCAGCAGGTCCCGCTGCCACCGCGCGTAGTCCACGTACCGCACGGGGAGCGGGGCCCAGCCGGGGGCGCTCCCGGACAGCCGGGCGCGGTAGGCGGTGGCCAGGTCGTCCAGCAGGGGGCGCAGCGACCAGCCGTCGCCCGCGATGTGGTGCAGCGTCACCAGCAGCACGTGGTCCTCGGCGGCCTCGGTGAGCAGGCGCACCCGGATCGGCGGTTCGGCCGCCAGGTCGAACGCGTGCGCGGCCTCGGCGCGCACCGCGGCGGCCACGTCGCCGGTCGCCCCGGCGGCGAACACCCGGCCGACCTCGTCGGCGGGCAACACCCGCTGGTGCGGCGTGCCGGCCACGTCCGGGTAGACCGTGCGCAGCGCCTCGTGCCTGCCCACCACGTCGCGGACGGCCAGGTCCAGGGCCGCGGTGTCCACCGGTCCGGTGACCCGGGCCGCGAACTGCACGGTGTAGGCGGCGCCGCCGCGCTCGACCTGGTCGAGGAACCACAGCCGCGCCTGGGCGGGCGACAGCGGCGGTTCGGCGGGGACCTCGCCCGCCACGAGCGGGGGTCGGGCGGCGGCCGCGCCGTCCAGCCGGGCGGCCAGGTCGGCGACCACCGGCGCGGCGAACACGTCGCGCACGCCCAGCTCCACGCCGAGCGCGGCGCGCACCCGGCCGGTCAGCTTCGCGGCCAGCAGCGAGTGGCCGCCGAGGGCGAAGAAGTCGTCGTCGGGACCCACGCGGTCGGCGGGCAGGCCCAGCACGTCCGCGAACAGGGTCCGCAGGATCTCCTCGCGGGCGGTGCGCGCGGTCCGGCGGGCGCCCGCGGTGTGCTCCGGCGCGGGCAGCGCCTTGCGGTCCAGCTTGCCGTTGGGCGTCAGGGGCAGCGAGTCGAGCGGCACCCAGGCGCTCGGCCGCAGGTGCTCGGGCAGCAGGTCGGCGACGTGGGCCCGCAGCTGGTCCGCGGTGGCGTCGCCCACGACGTAGGCGACGAGGCGCCGGTCGCCGGGCCGGTCCTCGCGCACCACGACCGCGCTCTGCCGCACGGCCGGGTGCCGGTCCACGGCGGTGCGCACCTCGGCCGGCTCGACCCGGAAACCGCGGATCTTGACCTGGTCGTCGGCGCGGCCGAGGAAGTCCAGGGAGCCGTCGGCGCGCCACCTCACCAGGTCTCCGGTGCGGTACATGCGCTCGCCGTCCCGGAAGGGGTCGGCCACGAACCGCTCGGCGGTCGGGCCGGGCGCGCCCAGGTAGCCGTGCGCCAGGCCGCCGCCCATGTAGACCTCGCCGGGCACGCCGACCGGCACCGGCCGGAGCCGGTGGTCGAGCACGTAGACGCGCTTGCCCGCGATGGGCGAGCCGACCGGGATGGCGGGCAGGTCGGTGTCCGCCCGCGTGATCCGCCGGCACAGCGTGAAGATCATGTTCTCGACGGGGGAGTAGCCGTTGACCAGCCGCACGTCCGGCCGCAGCTCCAGCAGCCGGCGCACGTGCGCCACGGAGGCCGGCTCGCCGCCGGTCATGAGCTGCCGGACGCCGGCCAGCGCGCCGGGGTGCTCGTCGAGGACGTGGTTGAGCAGGCTCGCGGACAGGTGCGCGGTGGTCACGCCGTGCGCGACGAGCAGGTCCGCGATGACGGCGGGGTCGGTGACGTGGCCGGGCTGGAGCACGCACGTGCCGCCGTGCAGCAGGGGGCCGAACAGCTCCAGCGCGAACGCGTCCCAGGACACCGGGGAGCACTGCAACCAGACGTCGCCGGCCGCGAAGTCCACGTAGTCCTGGCCGGTCAGGGTGCCGACCAGGGCGCGGTGCGGCGCCAGGACGCCCTTGGGCTCGCCGGTGGAGCCGGAGGTGAACATCACGCACGCCACGTCGGCGGGGTCGACCGCGACGTCCGGCGCGGCGCAGGGGCCCTCGGTGGCGGTGTGGGGGTTGACCACGGTCACGTCGAGCGTGCAGCCCGGTGTCGACACCACGTGCCGCAGCCCGGCCCGCGCGGCCACGGCGGCCAGCCGACCGGCCGGGAAGCGGGGGTCCAGCACGGTGTACGCGGCGCCCGCCTTGAGCGCCGCCAGCACCGCGACCACCAGCGAGGGGTCGCGGTCGAGCAGCACGCCGACCACGTCGCCCGGCTCCACGCCCGCGTCGACCAGGGCGTGCGCCAGGCGGTTGGCCGCCGCGTCCAGCTCGGCGTAGGTCACGGAGGCGTCGCCGGAGACGAGCGCGGTCGCGCCCGGCGTGCGCCGCGCCTGGTCGGCGATCAGCTCGTGGGCGCAGCGGTCCTCGGGGCCCTCGGCGCCGTTCCAGGTCACCAGGACCCGCTCCCGCTCGGCGTCGTCGAGCAGGTCGGCGGCGGTGATCGGGGTGTCCGGGTCGGCGGCGAACGCGCTCAGCAGCCGGGTCAGGCCCGTGGCGAAGCGCTCGGCGGTGGCCCGGTCGAACAGGTCGGTGGCGTACTTGACCGCGCCGGCGACCCCGTCGGCGGTCTCGGTCACGTCCACGGTGAGGTCGAACTTGGCCACGTCCAGGTCCACGACCCGGTGCCGGGCGTCGAGCCCGCCGAAGTCCGGCGCGGCCGGCGGGGTGTTCTGGAGCACCAGCATGACCTGGAACAGGGGGTGCCGGGACAGCGAGCGGGCCGGGTTCAGCTCCTCGACCAGCCGCTCGAACGGCAGGTCCTGGTGGTCGTAGGCGGCGAGGTCGGCCTTCCGCACGCGCTCCAGCAGTTCGGTGAAGGTGGGGTCGCCGGAGGTGTCGGTGCGCAGGACGAGGGTGTTGACGAAGAAGCCGACCAGGTCGTCCAGGGCCTCGTCGGAGCGGCCCGCGACCGGGGAGCCGACGGCGAGGTCCGTGCCCGCGCCCAGCCGGGTCAGCAGGGCGGCCAGGCCGGCGTGCAGCACCATGAACAGCGTGGAGCCGGTGCGCCCGGCCAGCTCGCGCAGCGCCCGGTGCAGCGCGGCGTCCAGCACCAGCGGCACGGTGTCGCCGTGCGCGCCGCGCGCCGCGGCCCGGGGGCGGTCGGCGGGCGGGGTGGACTCCTCGGGCAGGCCCGCCAGCGCCTCCCGCCAGTGGCGCACCCGCGCGTCCAGGTCGCCCGAGGTCTCGCGCTCCCACAGCGCGTAGTCGGCGTACTGGACGGGCAGCGGGGCCCAGTCGGGCGCGTTCCCGGACAACCGGGCGCGGTAGGCGGTGGCGAGGTCGCGCAGCAGCGGCGCGGTGGACCAGCCGTCGCCGGCGATGTGGTGCAGCACCAGCAGCAGCACGTGGTCCTCTGCGGCGTGGTCTTCCCCGGTGTGCTCTTGTCCGGCGAGCCTCAGCAGGTGGGCGCGCAGCGGCGGTTCGTCGGCCAGCGCGAAGGGCGTCGAGGCCAGCTCGCGCACCACGGCGTCCAGCTCGTCGGCGGTGGTGTCGCACTCGGTCCAGGCGGGCGTGACGGCCTCCAGCACCCGCTGCGCGGGCTCACCGGCCACCACCGGGAACACCGTGCGCAACGCCTCGTGCCGGCCCACCACGTCGGCCAGGGCGGCGCGGAGCGCCCCGGCGTCCAGCGCGCCGCGCAGCCGCACCGCGACCGGGATCGTGTAGGTGGCGCCGCCCTCGACCTGGTCGAGGAACCACAGCCGGGACTGCGCGAACGACAGCGGCAGCACCTCCGGCCGCGCCGCGGCGGTCAGCGGGGTCCGGGCGGCCGACGCCGTGCCGAGCGCGGCGGCCAGGGCGCGCGGCGTGCGGGCGGTGAACACGTCGGCGACGCGCAGCTCCACGCCCAGCGCGGCCCGCACCCGGCTCACCAGGGTCGCGACCAGCAGCGAGTGGCCGCCCAGGTCCAGGAAGTCGTCCTCCGCGCCCACCGACGGCAGGCCGAGCACCCGCGCGAACAGCCCGCACAGCACCTCCTCCTGCGCGGTGCGCGGCGCACCGCCCGAGGTGGGCTCGACGGTGGGCGCGGGCAGCGCGGCGCGGTCGAGCTTGCCGGTGGCGGTCAGCGGCAGCGCGCCCAGCACCACCACCGCGGCCGGCACCAGGTGCTCGGGCAGCAGCGCGGCGACGTGCGCCCGCACCGCCGCGGGTTCCGCCTCGCCCACCACGTAGCCGACCAGGCGCCGGTCACCGGGCCGGTCCTCGCGCACCACGACCGCCGCCTGCCGCACGCCGGGGTGCCCGGTCAGCGCGGCCTGCACCTCGGCGGGCTCCACCCGGAAACCGCGGATCTTGACCTGGTCGTCGGCGCGGCCCAGGAACTCCACCGCGCCGTCCTCGCGCACCCGGCCCAGGTCGCCCGTGCGGTACGCGCGCCCGCCGGGCGTGGCCGGGTCGGCCACGAACCGCTGCGCGGTCAGGCCCGGCTGCCCCAGGTAGCCGTGGGCCAGGCCGACGCCGCTCATGTAGATCTCGCCCGCCTCGCCGGCCGGCACCGGCCGCAGGTCCGGCCCGAGCACCGCGACGCGCTTGCCCGCCAGCGGCAGGCCGACCGGGATCGGCCGGTCGGTGTCCGCCGGCCGGATGTCGTGGCACAGCGTGAAGATCATGTTCTCGACGGGGGAGTAGCCGTTGACCAGCCGCAGGCCGGGGTGCCGGTCCAGCAGCCGCGCCACGTGGCGGGTCGAGGCCGCCTCGCCGCCGGTCATCAGCACCCGCAGCCCGGCGAACGCGCCGGGGTGCTCGTCGACCAGGAAGTTCAGCAGGCTCGCGGACACGTGCGCGGTGGTCACGCCGTGCTCGGCGAGCAGGTCCGCGATGACCGCGGGGTCGGGGGCCTCACCCGGCTGGAGCACGCAGGTCGCGCCGTGCAGCAGGGGCCCGAACAGCTCCAGCGCGAACGCGTCCCACGACACGGGTGAGCACTGGAGCCACACCTCGTCGGCGGTGAACCGCGCGTAGTCCTGGCCGGTCAGGGTGCCGACCAGGGCGCGGTGCGGCGCCAGGACGCCCTTGGGTTCGCCGGTGGAGCCGGAGGTGAACATGACGCACGCGACGTCCTCGGCGGAGACCGCGACATCCGGCGGCGTCGCGGGCCGCGCGGCGACCTCGGCGGCGACCGGGTCGGCGGTGAGCAGGCCGTCCGCGGCGACGCCGTCGTCCGCGCGGACCACCACCCGCACCCCGGCCCGGTCGCACACCGAGGCCAGTCGCGCGGCGGGGAAGCGCGGGTCGAGCACGGTGTACGCGCCACCCGCCTTCAGCACCGCCAGCACCGCGACGACCAGCTCCACCCCGCGCGGCAGGCGCACGCCGACGACCTCACCCGGCCGCACGCCGAGGTCGACCAGGTGGTGGGCGAGCCGGTTGGCCCGCGCGTCCAGCTCGGCGTAGCTCGTCCGGGACGCGCCGGACACCAGCGCGGTCGCGGCGGGCGTGCGCTCGGCCTGCCGGGCGAACAGCTCGTGCGCCCCCGGGAGGGCCGCGCCGTTCGGGTGTGTCGTGGTCACCGCGATCAGCTCCCCAGTCGTCGCGTTCGTCGGTCGGGTCAGCCGCGCAGCGCGGCGAGGCTCGCCGGGCGCAGGTCGGTCCAGTGGGTCTCGATGTGCTCCAGGCAGGCGGCGCGGGCGTCCGGGCCGTGCGCCACCTCCCACCCCGCGGGCACGGCGATCGAAGCCGGCCACAGCGAGTGCTGCCGCTCCTCGTTCACCAGCACCAGGAACTCGGCGTCCTGGTCGTCGAAGGGGTTGGTCATGTCGGGGCTCCTCCGCTTGTGGGACAAGAGGTTCGCGTTCAGCGACACTGGAGAAGCTAGGCCCGGGGAGGAGGCGTTTCCGGCAGTGCGAGGGGCAGCTCGGCGGCAGGTTCACCGCGCCTCGGCCGTGCCTGGTCAGGCCCGAACACGACCGACCGCGCCCCCGGCGGGTGGTCGGGGGGCGCGGTCGGGTGGTGGGGAGGCGCCGGGCGTGCCCGGGAAGGGTGAGGGGCGTCAGGCGTGCTCGGGGAGCGCGAGGGCCACGTCGTGCGGTGAGGGCATGGCGGCCACCTCGGCGGCCATCGCCCTGGCGGCGTCGAGCACGGCCGGGTCGGTCAGCAGCCGGTGGGCCTTGGCCGCGACGGCCTCGGCGGTCAGGTCCGCGGCCAACACCTGGTCACCGAGCCCGGCGGCGGTCACCACGTCGGCGTTGCTGAACTGGTCGGCGCCCTGCGGCAGGACCAGCTGCGGCACGCCCGAGGCGAACGTGCCCATGGTCCCGCCGGCGCCGCCGTGGTGCACCACGAGGTCGACGTGCGCCAGGAGCTCCGCCTGGGGCAGCCACGACCGCACGGCCACGTTGTCCGGAACCTCGCCCAGCTCGCCCACCGCGACGCTCGGACCGGTGGACACCAGCACCCTCGCCGCCAGCGCGGCCAGGCCCGCGATGGCGGTGCGCAGCACGCCCGCGTCGCCGAACGCCGTGCCCAGCGTCACGTACACCAGCGGCTCCCGGTGCTCGCGCACCCACGGCGGCAGCTCGCCGGGCTCGGAGAACGGCACCGGCCGCAGCGGGACGACCTCGGCGTGCGGGATCGCGAACCCGGGGTCCTGCACCGACGGCGGGCAGATGTCCAGGTAGGGGTTGCCCAGCGACATGGTGTCGCCGTCGGGCAGGTCGACGCCCAGCTCCGCGGCGACCTCGGCCAGGTTCGCGCGCAGGACCTCGGGCGGTCCCGTCGGCCGCCACATCCGGCCGAACGAGTGGCACACCGCCGGCACGCCCGCGACCCTCGCGGCCAGCCCCGCGCCGGGGTTGCCGATCTCGTGCACGACCAGGTCGGGCTTGCGGTCGGCGATGATCGGCGCCAGGTCCGCGGCGCAGCTGCGCGGCAGGATCGAGCCGAACACCCCCGACACCCGCTCGGGCCGGAAACCGGGCGTCTTCCGGTCCGCGGGGCTCGCGTTGGCCAGGTGGAACGCCGCGAGCATGTCCATGCCGCCCGGGACGTGGTCGAAGCCGTGCGCGGCCGCGACGCGCGCGATGGGGGCCCTGGTCACGAACGTGACGTCGTGACCCACCTCCCGGGCGGCGATCGCGAGCGGTACGAGGGGGTAGGTGTGCCCGTGTGAGCCGAGGCTCGAAAAGAGGATTCGCACCGGGCAGAACGTAGTGAGTTCTCCCCTCGCGGACGTCGGATCCCGCCCCGTCCCTGCGGGCGGGCCGACGTGGCTTCGGGTTGGCGGCCCCCTCGCGGGGCGCGGCCGACCGGGCAACAGGCCAGGGTGGCACCGCCGACGACGGGACCGGACCCGGTTTCACCGTCCTGGCCCAGTGCTGCCAGCGGACCGGACCAAGGGGCGGTGCGGACCTCCGAAATCCAAGCCCCGCAACGGTTACCGTCGGTCACCCGGCCCGCCGGAGGTGGCGTTCGTGGCCGGGTCTGGTCCGGTCACCGCCGTCCCTGCGACCGCAGGGACGGCGGCCGGTGCGGCTGCTCAGTCGAAATCCCGGCGCTGTTCAGCCCCTTCCTGTCCTCGACCGGTGCGCTCGCGCCGGTCCTGTCCGTAGCGTCTGGCCGGTCCGTGATCCACTCCCCGATGCCTCAGGAGGGCAGCGTTGAGATCACGTCCCAGTCCCGCCACGGCGGCGTTCGTCACCGGAAGCTTCGTCGTCGCGGCCGCGACCGCGCTCACCCCGACCGCCTCGGCGGCGACCGGTGAGGTCGTCACCGTCGCCGGCGCCACGGCCGTACCCGACAGCTACGTCGTCGTGCTCGACCAAGGCGTCGCCGCCGCGTCGGTGGTCGACGCGCACGGAGGCCTGATCCGCGACGTGTGGAGCCACGCGTTGAACGGCTTCGCCGTCACCGCCACGCCGCAGCAGGCCGCGAAGATCGCGGGCGACCCCCGCGTCGCGTTCGTGCAGCAGGACGTCGAGGTCACCGCCACCGCCACGCAGAGCCCCACGCCCTCCTGGGGCCTGGACCGCGTCGACCAGCGGAACCTGCCGCTGGACAACTCCTACACCTACCCCGGCACCGCGTCGAACGTCACCGCCTACATCATCGACACGGGCATCCGCACCACCCACTCCGACTTCGGCGGCCGGGCCGTGTGGGGCGCCAACACCAGCGGCGACGGCAACGACTCCGACTGCAACGGCCACGGCACGCACGTCGCCGGCACCGTCGGCGGCGCGGCGCACGGCGTGGCCAAGGGCGTCAGGCTGGTCGCGGTCAAGGTCCTCAACTGCGCGGGTTCCGGCACCACGGCCGGCGTCATCGCGGGCGTCGACTGGGTGACCGCGAACCGCTCCGGGCCCTCGGTGGCCAACATGAGCCTCGGCGGCGGCGCGCAGGCCGCGCTGGACGCCGCGGTCGCCAACTCCATCGCCGCGGGCATCACCTACGCGGTGGCCTCCGGCAACTCCAACGCCGACGCGTGCGGCTTCTCCCCGGCCCGCGTCCCGACGGCGCTCACCGTCAACGCCTCGGACCGCAACGACGCCCGCGCGAGCTTCTCCAACTGGGGCACCTGCACCGACCTGTACGCGCCCGGCGTCGGCATCACCAGCGCCTGGTCGACCGGCGACACCGCGACCAACACGATCAGCGGCACGTCGATGGCCGCACCGCACGTGGCCGGCGCCGCGGCCCTGCACCTGTCGGCGAACCCGGGCGCCACCCCGGCCCAGGTCGGCGCGGCGCTCGTCACCGCGGCCACGCCGAACGTCGTCCAGAACCCGGGCGCCGGCTCGCCGAACCGCCTGCTCCACGTCGACAACGGCGGCACCCAGCCCCCCGCCAAGGCCACCCTCAACCGCTACCGCAGGGGCAACGACCACGCCAGCGCCACGTCGGCGCCCGCCGGCCACGCCCTGGAGGGCCCGATCGGCACGGTCAACACCGCGGCCGGCGCGGGCACCCACCCGATCTACCAGTGCCTGGTCAACGGGTGGGACTACATGACGTCGCTGTCCGCCAACTGCGAGGGCACGACCGTCGTCGGGGTGATCGGCTACCTCCTCGACGCCCCGGCCTCCGGCGCCAACCACCCGATCCGCCGCTGCCTCGTGGCGGGCAACGGCAACCACTTCGACTCGCCCAGCGCCAACTGCGAGGGCCAGGTCGTCGAGGGCCTCCTCGGCTACTCCGCCTGACGTGAGCCCGCGGCGGCCGGGCACCCCTCGGCCGCCGCGCCTCCACGCACATGAACGCCGCCGTGGCGGGTAACCCCGGAGGCATGCGTGCACCCACCGCCACCACCGGGTCCCTGCGGCCGACCGACCCACCCGAGGCCGAGGCCCTCGTCGACCTCGGCGGGAGGTGCTGACCGGTGCCCTCCAAGATCGAGGACTACGCGCTGCTGGGCGACCTCCACACCGCGGCCCTGGTGGGCACGGACGGCAGCGTGGACTGGCTGTGCCTGCCCGCGTTCGACTCGCCCGCCTGCTTCGCCGCGCTGCTGCACGACGTGGACGCCGGCCGCTGGCTGCTCGCCCCCGCCGGCGGCGGCCGCGCGACCCGGCGCCGCTACCGGGGTGACAGCCTGGTGCTGGAGTCCGAGTGGGACACGCCGCACGGCACCGTCCGGGTGATCGACTGCATGCCGCCGCGCGGCGAGGCCGCCGACGTGGTGCGGGTGGTGGAGGGCGTGTCCGGCAGCGTGCCGATGCGGATGGACCTGCGGCTGCGCTTCGACTACGGCAGCGTCGTGCCGTGGGTGCGCCACCACGACGGGGCGCTGGCCGCGGTCGCCGGGCCGGACGCGGTGTGGCTGGAGGCCGGCGTGCCGGTGCACGGCCACGACCTGACCACCACCGCGGAGTTCGAGGTGCGCGCCGGTCAGCGCGTCCCGTTCGTGCTCACCCACACCGCCTCGCACCTGCCGCGCCCGCACGCCGTGGACGCCGAGCAGGCGATCGCCGACACCGAGGACTTCTGGGCTGGCTGGATCAGCCGCTGCACCTACGACGGACCCTGGGCCGACGCGGTCCGCCGCGCGCTGGTCACCCTCAAGGCCCTGACGTACGCCCCGACCGGCGGCATCGTGGCCGCCGCCACGACGTCGCTGCCCGAGCAGTGGGGCGGCCCGCGCAACTGGGACTACCGCTACTGCTGGCTGCGCGACGCCACGTTCACCCTCCAGGCCCTGCTGGGCACGGGCTTCACGGCCGAGGCCCGCGCCTGGCGGGAGTGGCTGGTGCGCGCGGTGGCGGGCGACCCCGCGAAGCTCCAGATCATGTACGGGCTCGACGGCAGCCGCAGGCTGCCCGAGCAGACCCTGCCCTGGCTGTCCGGCTACGAGGGGGCATCACCCGTCCGGGTGGGCAACGCCGCCGCCGACCAGTTCCAGCTGGACGTGTGGGGCGAGGTCCTCGACGGCCTGCACCTGGCCCGCGAAGCGGGCCTGTCGACCACCGACACCGCCTGGGACCTCCAGCGGGCGCTGCTCGACCACCTGGAGGGCCACTGGGACGACCCGGACAACGGCCTGTGGGAGGTCCGCGGCCCGCGCAGGCACTTCGTGCACTCCAAGGTCATGGCGTGGGCCGGGCTCGACCGCGCCGTGCACACCGTGGCCAACCACGGCCTGCCCGGCCCCGTCGACCGGTGGCGCGAGGTGCGCGACCGCGTCCACGCCGAGGTGTGCGAGAAGGGCTTCGACGCCGAGCGCGGCACGTTCACCCAGTTCTACGGCTCGCAGGGCCTGGACGCCTCCCTGCTGCTGATCCCGCGCGTGGGGTTCCTGCCGTGGGACGACCCCCGGGTCCGGGGCACGGTGGACGCGGTGCGCCGCGAGCTGTGCGAGGACGGCTTCGTGCTGCGCTACCGCACCGACGCCGACGGGGGCGTGGACGGCCTGCCCGGCGCCGAGGGCGCGTTCCTGGCGTGCACGTTCTGGCTCGCCGACGCCCTGCACGGCACGGGGCGCGCCGATGAGGCGCGCGAGCTGTTCGAGCGGCTGCTCGACCTGCGCAACGACGTCGGCCTGCTCAGCGAGGAGTACGACACCGCCACCGGCCGCCACATGGGCAACACCCCGCAGGCGTTCAGCATGGAGGGCCTGGTCAACACCGCCCGCCAGCTCGGCGGCGCGTCCACCCGGACCTCGGCGGACCGGGCCGAACAGGCGTTGTGACGGCGCGGTCCGGCTAGGACGCCCGCTCGGCGGCCGCGTCGCGGAGCCCTGCCGCGCCGCGGGGTTCGGCTGTGCCGTCGAGCCCGGCCGCGTCGCGGAGCCCGGCCGCCGTGCGGACGAGTGCGGCGACCGCCTGCGAGCGGCTGCCCGGCGGCCACGCGATCACCGTGGTGACCTCCGGCGCGTCCACGACGGGCACCGCGACGTGCTCGGGCCACTGCCGGGCGCGGCTGGAGGCGGGGATGACGAGCAGCGTCCTGCCGAGCGCCACGAGCTGGGCCAGCTGCGACTGGGTGCGGACCTCCGGGCCCGGACCGTCCGGGTAGGACCCGTCGAGCCGGGGCCACCGGGCGATCGGCAGGTCCGGCACGTCGCGGACGTCCGCCATGGTGAGCCGGTCGCGCGACGCGAGCGGGTGCCCCGCGGGCAGGATCGCGACCTGGCCCTCGACGTGGAGGTCCGCGGTGTCGAACCCGGCGTAGGTCGTCGAACGGGCGGTGCACGAGCGCCACGTCGGCGCGCCCGTCGCGGAGCAGCCCCGCCTGCTCGCCGACCTCGCACAGCAGGACCTCGACCCGGGTCGCACCGAGTTCGCCACCCAGCGCGTCGAGGAGCCGGCGCAGCAGCTCGTGGGACGCCCCGGCCTTCGACGCGAGCACCAGCGGCCGCTCCGGGTCACCGGCACGCCGCGTCCGGCGCGCGGCGGCGGCGACCGCGGCGAGGGCCGCCCGGGCCTCCCGGAGCAGCACCCGACCCGCGTCGGTGAGCGCCACGCCGCGGCGGTCCCGGTCGAAGAGCCGGACGCCGAGCCGCCGCCCCAGGTGGCGGATGGCGCGGGAGAGCGGCGGCTGCGCGATCCCGAGCCGGTCGGCGGCGCGCCCGAAGTGCGACTCCTCGGCGACGGCCACGAAGTACCGGAGCTCGCGGGTTTCGAGGTCGTCCACGGGCGCAGCCTGCTGAACCGACGAGACCTCGGGTCCGCCGCGAACCCGTCCCGAACCGACCACCGGTACCCGGCGGGTATCACAGCGGACCGATCCGGTGTTGGACGGCGGGCGCGCGGCCCGCCGAGCATGGGCCACGTGGAGGACACGAAGACCGCGCTGGTCACCGGCGCGAACAAGGGAATCGGTTTCGCCATCGCGCAGGGCCTCGGTGCGATCGGTTTCACGGTCGCGGTGGGTGCCCGCGACCGTGCCAGGCGGGAGCGGCGCCTCCGGGCGGGTCGACGGTGGCGCGCAGGGCCCGACCACGCTCGACCTCGACGTCGTCCGCACCGTCCTCGACACGAAGGTCATCGTGAACGCCTGCTGCCCCGGCTACGTGGCGACCGACTTCACCGGCTTCGCCGCGCCGCGGACGCCGGAGCAGGGCGCCGCGGTCGCGATCAGGCTCGTCACCCTCCCGGACGACGGCCCGCGGGGCGGCTTCTTCGACGACGGGGGCGTCGTCCCCTGGTGACGAGCGCGAGCGGGCCGACGACCACTGGTCGTGACGGCCGCCGGGATGAGCGCGCGCACCGGACCGAGGTCCGGTTCCACCACCTCCGTCGCCCCTGCGACGCGGCCGAGGAGATCTAGGCGCTCCCGGGGTGGTGTGCGCCGAGCAGGTCGTCGAGGACGGCGGGCGCGAGGCCGAAGGCGGTGGTCATGCCGATGCCGGAGGTCACGGAGACCACGCGGGTGGCGGGGTGCGGTGCGGCGGTGAGGAACTCGGTCGGGGCGGAGGCGTAGACGCCGGTCCAGCGGCGGCGCACGGTCAGCTCCGGCACGCCGAGCAGGCGCGCGGCCTCGCGCAGCACCAGGTCGTCGACGTCCTCGTCCAGGAACGGGTCGTGGGTGAGGGCGTAGTGGTGGGTGTCGCCGACGACGAGGTTGCCGTCGGGGCGCTGGGTGATCATCAGGTTCATCGCGACGTCGAGCAGTTCGGGGCGCTCACGGGTGATGCGGGCGCGCACGTCGGCCGCGGCGGCGGTGCCGGCGAGGCCGGGGTAGCGCAGCATCGACAGTCCCGACAGGACCGCCGGGGCGATGGCGCCACCCCCCGGCGGGGCCACCTCGACCATGCGCAACCGGCAGCGCAGCAGGCCGGCGGCGTCGGCGAGGTCGGGCAGCAGGCGGTCGACGTCGTGGCCGACGGCGACCACGGTGGCGTTGGCGGCGAACGTGCCGCGCGTGGTGCGCACCGCGCCGGGTTCGACGCCGGTCACGGTGGCGCGCCAGTGGAACTCCACGCCCTGCCCGGCCAGCCAGGAGGCCAGGGCGGGCACGGCCTCGCGCGGGTCGACGCGCAGGTCCAGCGGCAGCAGGGCGCCGCCGAGCACGTCGTCGGCGAGCAGCGGCAGGTCGATGTCGCGCCGATCGAGCAACCGGACCCGGTCGTCGGCCCGCGCGGCGGCGAACTCGGTGAGCACGGCCAGTTCGTCCTCGGCGCGGGCCAGCACGACGGTGCCCGCCTCCACCACCCCGAACCCCGCCCGCGGCGCGAGGTCGAGCCACGTGCGCCGCGCGACCCGGGCGAGGTCGAGCGCCCGCCCGTGCTGCGCGGTGGTGCAGATGTGCCCGAAGTTGCGCACCGACGCGCCCACGGCGCGCTCGTCGCGTTCCAGCACGACCACGCGCAGGCCGCGGCGGAGGCCCTCGACGGCGTGGGCCAGGCCGACGATGCCCGCGCCGACGATCACCAGAGTGGGTTTCACGCCGGCCACCCTGCGACCGCGCGTCCTCCTCCACAAGGCATTCGGCCCAATTGTAGAGACAAGTTCGCGCCCTGTTCACCTGTTTCGGAGGTCGGGACGGTGATTGCTGTGACTTAGCTATACAGGTCGTTGTTCGCGGCGGGGTGGCGTGCGAGGGTGTGCCCCATGAGTTCCGCGATCGCGCCCGGTGGCGCCGTTGCCGTCGGCTACGCCCGGTGGGGCGGTGTCGGCGAGCCCTTCACCCTGGTCGACGCGGCCACCCCGCGCACGCCCGGACCCGGTGAGGTGCTGGTGCGGGTGGACCTGGCCACGGTGTGCGGCAGCGACCTGCACACCGTGGCCGGCAGGCGCCCCTCGCCGGCGCCCGCGGTGCTGGGGCACGAGCAGGTCGGCACGGTCCTGGCCGTGGGGGAGGGCGGTGCCCGGTGCGTGGGCGGCGCGCCGGTGGCGGCCGGGATGCGGGTGGTGTGGTCGGTGACCGCGTCGTGCGGTGACTGCGACCGGTGCGGGCGGGGGCTGCCGCAGAAGTGCCGGCGGCTGCGCAAGTACGGGCACGAGCCGCTGGACGAGGCCGCGCCGCTGACCGGCGGGTTCGCCACGCACTGCGTCCTGCTCCCCGGCACGGCGGTCGTGGCGGTGCCCGACGACCTGCCCGACGCCGTGGCCGCGCCCGCCTCCTGCGCCACCGCCACCGTGGCCGCCGTGGTCGCCGCCGCCGGTCCGCTGGGCGGGCGGCGCGTGCTGGTGACCGGCGCGGGGATGCTCGGCGTCACCGCCGTGGCGATGGCGGCGCACGCCGGCGCGCACGTCGTCGCGGTGGACCCGGACCCGGCGCGGCGCGCGCAGGCGGCCCTGTTCGGCGCGGCCGAGGTCGCCGACACCGCGCCGGACGAGGTGGACGTGGCGCTGGAGCTGTCCGGGAAGCCCTCGGCGGTGACCGCCTGCCTGCGTTCGCTCGCCGTGGGCGGCACGGTGGTGCTGGCGGGGTCGGTGTCGCCGGGCGAGCCCGTGCCGCTGGACCCGGAACGGGTGGTGCGCGGCCTGCACACCGTCGTCGGCGTGCACAACTACCGCCCGGAGGACCTGCGGGCGGCGGTGGACTTCCTGTCCGCCCACCACCGCGCCCGGCCGTTCGCGGACCTGGTGGAGGGCGCGTTCGGGTTGGACCAGGTCGACGCCGCCTTCGCCGCGGCCCGGACCTCGGCGGCGATGCGGCAGGCCATCGCGCCTCGGCGGTGAACCCCCGCGGGAGGGCCGGGGCGCCGCGCGCCGGTCGCCTCCGCGAGGAGAGCCGGACCGGGGCCGGCGGTGCCCCCCGGGTCCGGGTCAGAGCGCCGCGCTGCGGGAGTTGCGGGTGTTGGTGACGGTCACCGTCGCCACGTCGGGCCGGTAGCGGTCGTCGGACCACTCGATCGGCGTGCCCGACGAGTCGGTGGTCAGGCGGCGCTCGCGCAGCAGCGGCGCGCCCTCGGGCACGTCGAGCAGGCGGGCGTCGAGGGCGTCGGCGGCGACGGCGTCGAAGGTGTGCCGGGCCGAGTGCAGGTCCACGCCGCGGTCCAGGAGCAGGGCGTAGATCGACCCGGCGTCGAGGTCGGCGTCGAGCAGGGGGCGCCCGACCGCCTCGACGTAGGTCATGCGCTCCAGCATCGCCGGCCGCCCGTCCAGCAGCCGCAGCCGGACCAGCTGCACCACCACGTCGTCGGGGTCGACGCCCAGCACGGCCGCGACGGTGGGTTCGGGGCGGCGCAACGCGATCTCCTGCAACCGCTGGCCCGGTTCGTGCCCGGTGATCTCGGCGCGGCGGGTGAACGACAGGAACGACTCGAACGGCTGGGCCGGCACGGCGTCGAGCACCACGGCGCGCTTGCCCTGGCCGCCGCCGATCAGCCCTTCCTCGCGCAGCGCGGACAGCGCCTGGCGGACCGGGCCGCGGGAGGCGGAGAACTCCTCGCACAGGCGCGCCTCGGACGGCAGCGCCGCGCCGACGGCGATCGCGCCGGCGCGGATGCGCTGCCGCAGTTCCGAGGCGATGACCCGGTGCAGGGGGATCGTCATGGCTTGACTCTACAAGTCGACCCCGCTGGGGAACCGGTTCGGTACGAGGCGTGAACAGGTTATGACTTGTAGATACAGGTTCTTGTGGTGCTCCGACCCCGTGCCGCATGGTCCTCGCCGAGGAGGACACCATGACCAACGAGGGAATCCACCGCAGGTCGTTCCTGGTCGGCGGCGTCGCCACGGCCATCACCGCGACCGCGACCGCCACCGCCGAGGCCCAGGCCGCGCCCAGGGCCGCGGTGCTGGAGTTCACCGACCAGTGGACCAAATCCACCGGGCTGGCCGAACTCCTGCGCCGCGCCGGGTTCACCGTCGTGCCGCTGGACACGACCAAGGCGGCCACCGCGCAGGGCGTCGACCTGATCGCGTTCGGCAGCTTCACCAACAACGACTCCCGCTACACCGGCTACACCGCCGCCCAGGCCGCCTCGCTGCGCGAGTTCGCCGCGAGCGGTCGGGTGGTGCTGGACCTGGCCCAGTCCGACCAGTTCGGCGCGGCGGTGCCCTACCTGCCCGACGGCACGGCCGCCGTGCGCACCGACTCCGACTACGACACCGTGTACCCGACCGCCGCCGACCACCCGCTGGTGGCGGGTCTGCGCGTGGTGGAAGGCCGCCTGTTCACCGGCCGCGCCACCGGCATCCGGGTCAGCTGGGAGACCGTGCGGTCGTGGCGGTCGATGCGGGTGCTCATGGCGTGCGCGGCGACCGGCGCGCCGCCGTGCCTGCTGGAGGCCGCCCACGGCACGGGCCGGTTCCTGGTGGGCAGCCTGACCGTGGACAAGTGCTTCGACACCGCGGGCGCGCCCGTCCAGCCCGCCGCGGCGGTGCAGGACAGCGTCGCGTTCTTCACCAACCTCGCCGGCTACGTGCGCCGGGTCCGGGCGGGCACCGCGCCCGCGGTCGTGCCCACGCCGATGCCCGCGGAGGCGGCGGTGGGCCCGCTGGTCGGCCACGTCGACGAGACCACCGCCCGCCTGTGGGCGCGTCCCGGCCTGGACCCCGTCGCGTTCCCGACCTGGGTGTGCACCGTGCGCGCCGGGACCACGACCAGGACGGCCACCGCCGCCCTGTCCACCGCCAACGACAACACGCTGCTGGCCACCGTGACCGGCCTGCGCCCCGCCACCCGCTACGAGTACTCGATCGCACCGCAGGGCGGCGCGCCGGGATTCGCGCCGTTGACCGGGTCGTTCACCACCTCCCCGGCGGCGGGCGCGCCCGCGGTGGTCACGATGGGCCTGGGCTCGTGCGCGCCGTCCACGCCGAACACCGTGTGGACGCGCATCGCCGACGAGGGCTGCGACAGCTTCGTCATGCTCGGCGACACCCCCTACGTCGACTCCGCCGACCTGGCCGTGGCCCGCGCCAGGCACCGCGAGTTCCTGGCGCAGCCCGAACTGGCCCGGCTGGTGCGGTCGACGCCGATCTGGGGCACCTGGGACGACCACGACTTCGGCGGCAACGACTTCCACGGCGACCACAGCGGCAAGCGCGCCAACCGCACCGCGTTCGTCGACTACCGGGCCAACGCCACCTTCGGCCACGCCGCGAACGGCGCGCAGCTCACCGACCGCAGTGACGGCGAGGGCGTCCACACCTCGTTCCGGCGCGGACCGGTGGAGGTGTTCCTGATCGACCCGCGCTGGTTCAGCCGCACCGAGCCCAGCTGGGCCGACCCCGCCAAGCCCACCTGCCTGGGCCGGGTCCAGTGGGACTGGCTGCGCGCCCGGCTGCGCGCGAGCACCGCCACGTTCAAGGCCCTGGCCACCGGCATGATCTGGGACGACAAGGGCAACGCGGAGAAGGACGACTGGGAGACCTACGCCCACGAGAAGAACGCGATCCTGGACCTCATCGCCGCCGAGCGCATCCCCGGCTGCTTCCTGATCGGCGGCGACATCCACGTCTCCCGCGCCCTGAACTACGGCCCGCGCGTCGGTTACGACCTGTGGCAGTACATCGTCAGCCCGCTGCACGACCGCACCATCCCGTCGCTGAACACCCCGCACCCGAACCTCGTGCACAGCGCCGTCGAGCCGCACGTGTTCCTCAAGCTGGTGGCCGACACCACCGTCTCCCCGGCCACCCTGACCGCCACGTGGATCACCCGCGACGGCCGGCGGCTGTTCGAGGTGCGCCGCACCGCCGCCGACCTGGGGCACCGGGTCTGACCGGCAGGTGAACACCCGACGACTTGTCAATACAAGTCATTGACCCTGCTCGGAGCGGCTGCGACCGTTCCGTCGAACCCAGTGAACCACCGCCCCACACCGGAGCCCACCGTGCCCGTCCACCGTCTCGCCCTCGTGGCCGGCCTCGCCGCCGCCCTCACCCTCACCGCCTGCGGCGCCGACGCCGAGCAGGCGTCGCCCACCTGCCCGAACGGCGCGATCCGCTTCGGCGTCGAGCCGTTCGAGGACCCCGCCCGCCTCACCCCGGCCGCGCGGGTCCTCGCCGACGCCCTGTCGAAGTCCCTGGACTGCCCGGTCGAGCTCACCGTGACCGAGGACTACTCCGCCGAGGTCCTGGCCATGCAGAACGGCCGGCTCGACATCGGCATCTTCGGCCCGCTCGGCTACGTCTTCGCCAACAAGCGCGCCAAGGCCGAGGCCATCGCCTCCTTCGGCGAGTCCGACGGGGAGCTGTCCAGCTACACCGCCGGCATCTGGGTGCCCGCCGATTCCGACATCACCACCGTCGAGCAGCTCCGCGGCCGCTCGCTGGCGCTGGGCTCGGTCGGCTCGACCTCCGGGGACGCCCTGCCCCGCAAGGCCCTCAAGGACGCCGGCATCGCCGAGTCCGAGGTGCGGATCAACTACGCGGGCGGCCACCCCGAGGCGCTGCTCGCCCTGGTCAACGGCTCGATCGACGCCGCCGAGATCAACTCCCAGCAGCTGGGCAGCGCCACCGACGCCGGCGCCTTCGACCCGTCGAAGTTCCGTCGCGTGTGGACCTCCGAGCCGATCCCGAACGACCCCATCACCGTGCGCGGCGACCTGCCCCAGGAGTTCAAGACCGCCGTCAAGGACGCCCTGCTGGGGCTGCCGCCGGACGCGGTCGCCGAGATCGGCGCCCTGCTCGACGTCGACCCGCCCGGCCCGCTGGTCGCCGTCGACAAGTCCACCTACCAGCCGCTGTTCGACCTCGCCGAGACCATGGGCCTGACCGAGGAGGACGCCTGATGCTCGCGCTGACGGACATCACCGTCCGCTACGGCGAGCGGCCCGTCCTGCACGGCGTGGACGTCACCGTCGCCCGGGGCGAGCTGCTGGCGGTGTTGGGGGCCAACGGGTCGGGCAAGTCGACGCTGCTGCGCGCCGCCGCCGGGCTCGTGCCGGTCGAGGAGGGCCGGGTGACCGTCGACGGGCGGCCCCGCGACCGGCTCGACCTGGCCGTGGTGTTCCAGCGCATCCACCTCGTGCGCCGCCGCACGGTCCTGGACAACGCGTGCGCCGGCGCGCTGGGCCGGCTGCCGCTGCGCTCCTCCCTGCTCGGGTTCCCGCGCGAGGTGCGGGAGGAGGCCATGGCCTGCCTGGACCGGGTCGGCCTGGCCGACCGCGCCCACGACCGCGCCGGCAGCCTGTCCGGTGGCCAGCAGCAGCGCGTCGCCGTGGCGCGGGCGCTGTGCCAGCGCCCCCGCGTGGTGCTGGCCGACGAACCGGTCTCCGCCCTGGACCCGGCGGCCTCCGAGCAGGTGCTCGCGCTGCTCGCGGAACTGGCCCACCTCGAAGGGCTCGCGGTGCTCGCCGTGCTGCACCAGCCCGCGCTCGCCGCCCGCCACGCCGACCGCGTGGTGGGGCTGCGGGACGGGCGCGTCGTCCTCGACGGCGCGCCCGACCAGCCCGTCGACTCCCTCTACCAGGTCCTGGAGGCCGTGTCATGACCGCGGTGGACGGTGCGCGCCGCCTGCCGGTGCCGCCGAAACCCCGCCGCCCCAAGGCCCTCGCCCTCGGCTGGGCGCTCACCGCGCTCGTGGTCGCGGTCCACGTCGTCGCCTGGGACGCCACCGAGGTCTCCTTCGGCGCGCTCGCCGACGGGTGGCGCGGCATGGCCGACTTCCTCGGCGAGGCCGTGCCGCCGGACCTGTCCTGGCAGGTGCTGGGCCCCAGCCTGGAATCGGCGCTGGTGACCCTGTGGATCGGCCTGCTGGGCACCACCCTGTCGGTCCCGTTCTCCCTCGCCCTGGCGCTGCTCGCCGCACGCGGCACCGCGCCCTCGACCTGGGCCTACCAGGCGGCCCGGTCGGTGCTGTCGTTCCTGCGCGCCGTGCCCGACGTGGTGTTCGCGCTGATCTTCGTCACCGCCGTCGGCCTCGGCCCGTTCCCCGGCGTGCTGGCGCTGGTGTGCCACAACGTCGGCGTCATGGGCAAGCTGTGGGCGGAGGCCCTGGAGGACGCCGACCCCGGCCCGTCGCTGGCCCTGCGCACCGCGGGGGCGAACCGCGTCCAGGTCGCCGCCCACGCCCTGCTGCCGTCCGTGCGGCCGCAGCTGGCGGGCCTGCTGATGTACCGCTTCGACGTCAACGTCCGCTCGTCGCTGGTGCTCGGCCTGGTCGGCGCGGGCGGCATCGGCTTCCTGATCAACCAGTCCATCAAGCTGTTCAAGTTCGACGAGATGCTCACGCACATCCTCGTGGTCGTGGTGCTCGTCGTCGCCGTGGACCGGCTCTCCGCCGCCGTCCGCCGCCGACTGTCCGAAGGGGACCACGCATGATCACCCTCGCCGCGCTCGACATCGCCGGCACCACGGTGGACGAAGGCGGCGCGGTCTACCGCGTGCTGTCCGCCGTCGTGGCCGACGACGGCGCGCCCGATGTCGACGTCCGGCCCTGGATGGGCGCGGACAAGAGGGAAGCGCTGGCCGCCCTCACCGGCCGGGCCGACGTGGAGGAGCTGCACGCCGAGTTCGTCACCCGCCTGCACGCCGCCTACGTCGCCGAGCCCCCGGCGCCGCTGCCCGGTGTGCCGGAGGCCCTGGCCGCGCTGCGCGCGTCCGGCGTGCGCGTGGTGCTGACCACCGGCTTCGACCGCCAGGTCACCGACCCCCTGCTGGAGGCGGTCGGCTGGCGCGTCGGCGAACACCTCGACGGCGTCGTGTGCGCCTCCGAGGTCGCCGGCGGGCGGCCCCGGCCGCACATGATCCACCGCGCCATGGAGCTGACCGGCGTCGCCGACCCCGCGCACGTCCTGGCCGCCGGCGACACCGTCCTCGACGTCCGCGCCGGCCTCTCCGCCCGCGCCGGCATCGTCGCCGCCGTCCTCACCGGGGCCCAGACCCGCGCCGAACTGGAGGCCGAGCGCCCCACCCACGTGCTGGCGGGGGTGCGCGACATCCCGGCGCTACTGGTCGGGTGAAATCGCGCCGCCCGTCATGCGGTGAGAATGCACCTTTGGTATATGGAGAACTCCGGGTATCGCCTGCGTTGCCTGTGGTGAAAATTGTGACGTGACGTTCCACCGGTTGCCGGAAATCTTTGTCGGTGCACATACTGCTTTCGTCTGAGTGGTGGGTTCGGGAACCGATCACGGAGGTGGCGGTTGAACGACGAGTCGAGTGCGGATTCCGCGGAGCTGCCCGAGTTGCCCCGGCGGGAGCCTTATCGGACGTGGTTGGGCTCCCTGGTCGTCGTCGCGATCATCGTGCTGCTGGTCGGCACGCTGGTCGTGGTCGACGGCACCACCTCCGGCGCGGAGGAGATCCCGCCCGGCACGACGATCGAGGTCGGCGAGGGCGTGACCTACGTGCCCGCGGACGGCTGGTCCATCATCCGCGAGGGCACCACGCCGGGCAGCACCTCGCAGGTCGCGGGCCGGGGCGGCTCGATGACGGTGCAGGCCGGCGAGTGGGACGGGACCGCCGCCGAGGAGGTCGAGCGCACCCGGCGCAGGATCCTCGCCGACACCTCGCTGCGGATCGTCGGCGAGGGCTCCTTCCACAGCGCCGGGGGCCTGACCGGCACGCGGTTGGCCTACGTCGGCCCGCACGCGCAGGGCCGGGCGTGGGTCGCGGTGGACGAGGACGCCGACGTCTCGGTGGTCGTCTTCGCGCCCGGCGCCGCCGAGACCTCCCGGCAGGTCTCCGGACAGGTGGACGACATGGTCGACAGCATCCGGATGGCGGGAGCGGGCTCGTGACACACGCGAAGACGACACCGGAACTGCCGGCTCCGATCGGCGTGGACGGATTCTTCCAGCCGCGCAGGGTGGCGTTCTGGGTGCTGGTGTTCTTCATCGCCAACGGCCTGTTCTTCGAAACCACCCAGCTGTTGACCGCCTACCGGATCGTGCCGACCGCGGTGCTGTTCGGCGTGTTCGCCTGGACGCTGTACACGATCCCGGTGCTCCTGTTCTTCCGGTCGCTCGACCTGTTCGAACAACACCCCGCCCTGGGGTTCGCACTCGCTTTCGCCTGGGGTGGTTTCGCGGCGACCTACCTCGCGATCCCCGCCAACGGCGCGATCTTCTCGCTGGCGTCCAAGCTGGGCGGTCCGCAGTTCGGCGCGGACTGGGGGGCGGCGCTGGCCGGGCCGATCGTCGAGGAGACCCTCAAGCTGCTCAGCGTCGTCCTGCTGGTCCTCGTCGCGCGCACCCAGTTCCCCACCCTGCTGTCGGTGGTCGCCACCGGCGCGGTGGTCGGCCTCGGCTTCCAGGTCCTGGAGGACCTGTCCTACTCCCTCAACGCCGCCATCGCGTTCCCGATGGACAACGAGGTGCTGCCGGTGGCGCTGGTGTTCGGCACCCGCGGCATCGTCAGCGGCATCTGGAGCCACGCCATGTACACGTCGATCACCGCGTTCGGCGTGGGCTACTTCCTGACCCGCCGGCACAAGCCCCTCGCCCAGCGGCTCGGGGTGGCGGTCGCCGCCTACGCGGTGGCGTTGTCGGTGCACTTCTTCTGGAACTCGCCCTTCTTCTCCGACCTGAACTTCTTCGTCTCGGTCCTGATCAAGGCGATCCCGGTCGCGGTGATCGGTGTCCTGATCTGGCGGCTGGCGGGCAAGGACGAGGGCGCCTACCTCAAGGTGCTGGCCGAGCGCTTCGTCGCCGACGACCTCATCACGCCCGAGGAGCGCGCGGGCCTGCCGTCGCTGCTGCGCCGCCGCCAGGCCCGCAAGGCGGTGAAGGAGGCCCACGGCCGCAAGGCCGCGCACGCCCTGCGGGAGCTGCAACGGGAACAGGTCCGGCTGGTCATGCACCACGGCCGCCAGGGCGCCGGCGCCGCGCTCGCCGACCACGAGTACGCCGTGCGCCGCGCCCGCGCCCGACTGGACGCCCTGACCGGGGACCACCACGCCCGGGTCTGACCGGGGGCGTCGACCCGGGACGCGGCGGAACCCCGACGCCCCGACCGGGGACCGCCACGCCGGCGCCGGGGCGTCCCCACCGCTCACCGGTGACAGGTCTGCCCGGCGCGGCGCAAGTCCACCGTGGTGATCACGGTGCCGTCGATGGAGTAGAAGCCGTAGGTGTTGGACGTGTCGAGCGGCACCAGGTAGCCGAACTCGTTGCGCACGGCCGACGGGTACACCTCCGGCACCCGGGAGGGCAGGTCGCCGTTGCCGACGCCCTCGACGGTGCCGGGGCCGCGGGAGATGATGATCGACGAGACCCGCCGGTCCCGGTCGAACACCACCGAACCCCGCAGCGGCATCGTGAAGTCGTGGTAGGCGCACGGCTGCGCGTCGGGACTGCTCCGGCGGCCGATCAGCCCGGTGGCCTCGACCTCGGCGAACGTCGAGCCGATCCTGATCGGGCCGAAGCCGCCGTGGTCGAGCGCGGTCGGCGGGTCGGCGAGCACCGTCTCGGTGACGGTGCTCACCGCCACCACGCCGTCGACGTCGGCGCCGGCCGTCGGCGGCTGCTCCGGCGCCGCGGTGTTCGCCGTGCAGCCGGTCAGGGCGGCGACCAGGGCCGCGGTGGTGATGAGGCGCATGACGGGACTCCGTTCGGTTGGTGTGGTGCGGTGTGGGCTGAAGAGCCTCACCCGCACGGGTGGTCCTCGGTCTCGACGTGCGCGGCGGTGACCAGTCCCGCCTCGACGGCGAAGGTGTAGCGCCAGGCGGGCCGGCCCGGCATCGGAACGGCGAGACCTCCCGGGGCGGGGTGCGCGGCGGCGCCGTACGCGGCTCCCACCTCGGCGGCGGGCGACCCGACCCGGATGCCCGCGACGGTTTCCGCGGAGCGGGGGAGCGTGACCCGGACGACGCCGCGCCCCGGTGCGACGACGACCGCCGCACCGTCCTGAGCCGGGTGCCGCCGGCAGCCGCCGGGCAGGTCGGTCGGCGCGCCCAGCAGCCCCGTGGCCAGTACCTCCCGCTCACCCATGCCCAGGCGCAGCTCCCCGAAGCCGGGCGGCGGCGCGACGGTGACCGTGACGGTCTCCACGACGTCGGGCGCGGCGGGCTCGGAACCCGCGTCGCGCAGGGCCGCCGCGGCGACCCCGCTGCCGGCGAACCCCCGCGCCGAAGTCGGAGGCCAAGCGGGCTTAGGAAGACAATCTCACACATCAACTCCTTGGGTCCC
>NZ_BAAAKE010000012.1:0-191656 GCF_039527585.1 Saccharothrix xinjiangensis
ACGTCGCGGGCCGGGGCACGGCGACGTCCACGGCGGACGCCAGGTCCAGGCCCGCCGCCTCGCACCCCTCCCGCCACCCCCGGCGCACGTGCGGCGAAGTGGGGCTGTTCTCGCTCGTGACCACGCCGACCCGCCGGTGGCCCAGGCCGGCCAGGTGCTGCATGGCCATGGCCGCGCCCAGGGCGTGGTCGGTGACCACGGACTCCATGGCCGCCTGCCGCCGGCTCATCGTCACCACGCGCTCGACCAGCACCACCGGCGCGTCCAGCGTGCTCAGCCACTCCGACATCGCCTCGGCGCTCGGCGCGGTCAGGCTCGGCGCGACGATCAGGCCGCACACGTCCTCGTTGTCCAGCAACCGCTCCAGCTGCGGCCGGTCGTCGGCGCTCTCGTAGGACGACCCGCGCAGGAGTATCTGCCGGCCCTGCGCCGTGGCTTCTTCCTCGGCGCCCCGGACCACCTCGGGCCAGTAGTAGTCCAGCGACGGCACCAACATCCCCACGGCGCTCCGGCCGGCCCGCTCGACCGGGGCGTCGGCCGACCGCGTCCCGGCCGGGGCGGCGCCGTCGCCCGTGCCGGGGCCGGCGCCCCGGAGCGTCGCCCCTCCGTGCACGCGGCGCAGCAACCCCTCCCCCGCCATGTGGGCGATGTCGCGGCGCAGCGTCACGGGGGTCACGCGCAACTTCTCGCTCAGGTCGGAGATCCGGACGGCGCCGTCGCGGTGCAGGGCCTCCAGGATGGACGCGCGACGATCGGCCGCGAGGGTTCGCACCTCGGGGTTCACGGCGCACCCGCCGCGACGACGAGCGGGCGCGGCGCGGCGGACCACGCGTGGCTCCCGGGCGGGACCGGCGTCATCGGCCCGACCGGTTGCCGGTCCGGGCGGACGCGACCCTCCCCCGTGCGTGCCTCCCCCGTGCGTGCTCTCGTCACCGCTGGTCCTCCTGTCGTTGATCGCGTTCATTATGTCGCCGGCCAGGACGACGCCGTGCCCCGAGCGACCACGGCGGGTCGGCGGGCGTCAACCCGCCGACCCGCGGGCCGACTGATTGCCCTGTGACTCTTGACACGATCGGTCATGCACGTCTTTACTACTTTACACACAAAGCGATCAAAAACGAAAGCAAGTCTGTTCGTTGTGCTCGATCGACAGCCGCTGCTGGAGGACAGGACCCATGCCGCCGCACCCGCTCCACCGGGCAGACGAGCCTCCCGCCCGGCCCGGCACGTGGACCCGCGCCGACTGGGCCGAGGCAGCCGACGCCCTGCTGCGCGCCGTGCGCCCCTTCGCCTCGCCGGGCCGCGCGCGGATCTCGCTGCCCGGTCCCGCCGGGGGCTACGGCGCCGACGTGGACGCGTTGGAGGGCTTCGCCCGCACCTTCCTGCTCGCCGGGTTCCGGCTCGCCGGCGAACGCGGGCAGGACCCGGGCGACCTGGCCGGGTTCTACGCCGAGGGCATCGCCACCGGCACGGACCCCCGGTCGCCGGAGCGGTGGCCGCGGCTGGACGAGCACCCGCAGGCGAAGGTCGAGGCCGCCTCGCTGGCGCTCGCCCTGGACCTGACCCGCCCGTGGCTGTGGGACCGGCTCGACCAGGCCGTGCGGGAGCAGGTCGTGGACTACCTCTCGCCGGCGGTGGGCGACCCGACCTACCCGCGCATCAACTGGGTGTGGTTCCGGCTGGTCGTGCAGGCGTTCCTGCGCTCGGTCGGCGGGCCCTGGTCGGCGACCGACGTGGCCGAGGACCTCGCCACCCACGACGGCTTCCGCCGCGAGGACGGGTGGCTGGCCGACGGCCACGAGCGCGCGTTCGACCACTACACCGGCTGGGCGCTGCACGTCTACCCGCAACTGTGGGCACGCATGCCCGGCGCGGAGGGCTTCGCCGAGCAGCGCCGCGCGCAGGACACCGACCTGCTCGACCGCTTCCTGCTCGACGCCGTCCACCTGGTCGGCGCGGACGGCTCGCCGCTGGTGCAGGGCCGCAGCCTGACCTACCGGTTCGCCGCCGCCGCGCCCTTCTGGGCGGGCGTCCTGGCCGAGGTCCCGTCCACCCCGCCCGGCGCCCTGCGCCGCGCCGCGACCGCCGTGGTCCGCCACTTCGCCGACCGCGGCGCGCCCGACGAACGCGGCCTGCTCACCCTGGGCTGGCACGGGCCGTGGCCGCGCATCGCCCAGGCCTACTCCGGTCCGGGTTCGCCGTACTGGGCGGTGAAGGGCATGCTCGGGCTGGCGCTGCCCGCCGACCACCCGGTGTGGGCGGCCGACGAGCTGCCGCTGCCCGTGGAGCGCGGCGACTACGTGCGGGCGATCAGGGCGCCGGGCTGGCTGGTCGCCGGCACGGCCGACGACGGCGTGGTCCGGGTGGTCAACCACGGCACCGACCACGCCGAGCCGGGCGACACCCGCGGCGACTCGCCCCTCTACGCCCGCCTCGGCTACTCCACCGCCACCAGCCCCCTGCTCGACCCCGACAGCTGGGCGGACCCCCACGACCAGGCCGTGGTGCTGCTCGACGCCGAGGGCCGGGCGTCCCACCGGTCCGGCATGGACGTCGGGCCCGTCCGGGTCGTCGAGACCGACGGCGTCACGGTCGGCGTCGGCTCGTCCTCCGGCGTCGTGCGCCGGCTGGAACCCGACGAGGACCAGCACCACCACGGATCGGGCTGGACCGGACGCCACCACCACGCCGGCGCCCTCACGGTGCGCTCGCTCGTCCGCGGCTCGTGGGAGGTGCGCCTGGTCCGCGTCGACCACGTCGACCGGGACCGCCCTCCCACGACCCTGCGGCTGACCGGCTGGGCCGTGGTCGGCTCGCGGGCCGACGTCCCCGGACCGCGCGCCGCGACCGCCTCCGGCGACGACGGGAGCCGATCGACCCTGACCGCCCTGCTGGGGCCGGTGACGGCGTCAGGGGTGGCCGTGCACCGCGACGCGAGCCCCCTGGGCCCGGTCGCCGCGGTCCCCTGGACGGACCACCCGGTCGTCGTCGGCGAGTGGTTCGCGGTCCTGGTCGAACTCGCCCGCGACCCCGCCCCGTGGTCCGCCGAACCCGAGATCGGCTTCGAGGACGGCGGAACGACGACCTGGAGCGTCACCCGGTGGCCGGACGGCGTGCGAACCCGCGTCGCGTTGCCCTGACGCCCGCACCACACCCCTTGCGCTCTCCCCCGGCTCTACCAGGAAGTGAAGGAACATGCGAAGCAGATACCCGCGACGGACCGCCATCGCTGCCGCCGTCGCCGCCACCGCCCTCGTCGCCACGGCGTGCGGCGGTGACGAGCCGGCCGACAGCGGTGGCCCGGTCACCCTGACGATGAGCGCGTGGAGCCTCAACTCCACCCCGGAGTTCAAGGCGCTCGCCGACGCCTTCCACGAGCAGAACCCCGACATCACGGTGGAGTTCAAGGAGTACGACGCCACCAACTACGACACCCAGCTCACCGCGGACCTCGCCGCGGGCAGCGGACCCGACGTCTACGTCCTGAAGAACCTCAAGAACTTCATCACCTACCAGAGCGGCGAGCAGCTGCTCGACGTGTCCGACCTCGCCGACCAGCTGGGCAGCGAGGTCAGCGGCCTGGGCAACTACAAGGTGGACGGCGCCACGTTCGCCGTGCCCTACCGCCAGGACTCCTGGTACCTCTACTACAACAAGGACCTCTTCGCCGCGGCCGGCGTGACGCCGCCCGACGAGACGTGGACGTGGGCGGAGTACGAGAAGGCGATCGCCGACCTGAACGCGGGGTTGAAGGCGGCCGGCTCCCCGGCCAAGGCCGCGTACCAGCACGTGTGGCAGTCCACGGTGCAGGGCCTGGCGCTGGCGCAGACCCGGGGGGCCGAGCTCACCAGCGGCGACTACGGCTACCTCAAGCCCTACTACGAGCGCGCCTTGGCGCAGCAGGAGACCGGCGCGCAGGTCGACTACGGCGCCGCCACCACGAACAGCCTCCAGTACCAGGCGCAGTTCGGCACGCAGCAAGCCGCGACGATGCTGATGGGCAGCTGGTACGTGGCGACCCTGTTGTCCCAGCAGGAGTCCGGCGCCGCCCAGGCGTTCGAGTGGGGTTTCGCACCGGCGCCGCAGCTCGACGAGAGCACCAGGGACAAGCCGGTCACCTTCGGCGACCCCACCGGCCTCGGCATCAACGCCGCCGTCGACGAGGCCGAGGCCGCCGCGGCCAAGGAGTTCCTGTCCTTCGCCGCGGGTGAGGGCGCCGCCGCCGCGCTGGCGTCCATCGGCATCACCCCCGCGACGCTGACCGAGCCGGTGGTCGAGGCCTACTTCGAGGTCGAGGGCGTGCCGGCCGACGAGCTGTCCCGCTTCGCGTTCGAGAACCGCGACACCAAGGCCGAGAACCCCGCGTCCCCGGTGACCGCCGCCGTGCAGAACGCCCTGCTGGAGACGCACTCGGCGATCATGTCGGGCAGCACGCCGGTCGACGACGCGCTCGACGAGGCCGGGCGTCGCGTGCGCGACGAGGTCCTCGAATCGAAGTGATCACCGGTCGCGGGTCCGGTGTCGCCCACCCGGACCCGCGACCGTCCCCGCACACCCCCTACGCAGGAGCACAACACCGATGAGCACTACGACGGTCGGTGGTCCGCCCGGCACGGCGGGCCGCACGAAGCGGTGGCACAAAGCACGCCGGTCGTTGCAGGGCGTGTCCTTCATCCTGCCGAACTTCCTCGGGTTCGGCCTGCTGACCCTGGGTCCCGTCGTCGCGCTGTTCTACGTCTCGTTCACCAACTGGAACGTGTTCGGCACCGCCAGGTGGATCGGCCTGGACAACTTCACCCGGCTGGTCGGCGACAGGAGCTTCCACCGGGCGCTGCTCAACACCCTGTACTACTCGGCGCTGCACATCCCGCTCACCCTCGCGCTGTCGCTGGGCCTGGCCCTGCTGCTCAACCGCAAGCTGCGCGGCGTGGCGTTCTTCCGCACCGCGGCGTTCTTCCCCTACATCACCTCGATCGTCGCCATCGCCATCGCCTGGAACCTGCTGTTCAGCAAGGACGCGGGTCCGTTGAACCAGGTCCTCGGCCTGCTCGGGGTCGACGACCCGCCCGGCTGGACCGCGTCGTCGACCTGGGCCATGCCCGCGGTGATCATCGTCGGCGTCTGGCGCGAGATGGGCTACTACATGCTGCTCTTCCTCGCCGGGTTGCAGACCGTGCCGCCCGAGCTGCACGAGGCCGCCCGGATCGACGGGGCGACCGCCTGGCAGCGGTTCCGCAACGTGACCCTGCCGTGCCTGCGCCCCACCACGTTCTTCGTCACGGTCATGCTCACCATCGGCAGCTTCAAGGTCTTCGACCTGATCCTGGTGATGACCAACGGCGGCCCGGGGCAGTCCACGCTGGTGCTGTCCCAGTACATCTACCAGAAGGGCCTGGTGGAGAACCGGTTCGGCTACGCCTCCGCCATCTCCGTCGTGCTGTTCGCGCTCTGCATGTTGGTCACGGTCGTGCAGTTCGCCATCAACCGCAGGAGGGACGCCTGATGGCCGCACCGCGCACCGCGCCGGACCCCGTCGCGCCCGGGGCGCTCGACCACGGCGCGGAACCGCCCACCGCGGCTCGGCGCCCATCCGGCGAGCGGTTCCCCACGCCGGGGAGGGTGGCGGGCTACGCCGTGCTCGTCCTGGCGGCGGCCGCGTTGCTGCTGCCGTTCTTCTGGATGGTCTCCTCCTCGTTGAAGACCTCCAACACCGTCTTCTCCACCCCGGTCACCTGGCTGCCGGACGTGCCGCGGTGGCGCAACTACCTGGAGATCTGGCGCGTCTCGGACATGCTGGTGTGGTTGAAGAACACCGTCTTCCTCTCCCTCGTGGTGACGTTCCTCCAGCTGTTCACCGGCAGCTTCGCCGCCTACGGGTTCGCCAAGGCCCGCTTCCCGGGGCGCAACCTGCTGTTCGTGCTCTACGTCGGCACGATCGCGGTGCCGTGGCAGGCGTACATGATCCCGCAGTTCATCTTCATGTCCGAGATCGGCCTCACCGACACCCTGTGGTCGATCGTCGCGCTCCAGGCGTTCGGCGCCTTCGGCGTGTTCCTGATGCGCCAGTACTACGCGACGATCCCCGACGAGCTGTGCGAAGCCGCCCGCGTGGACGGCCTGAGCGAGTACGGCATCTACTTCCGGATCATGCTGCCGCTGTCCGTGCCGGCGCTGGCCAGTCTCGCCCTGCTCACCCTCGTCACGACCTGGAACGACTACCTCGGGCCGCTCATCTACCTGCGCGACCCCGATCTGTGGACGATCCAGCTGGGGCTGAAGTCGTTCGTCAGCGAGTACAGCGCCGAGCACGCGTTGATCATGACCGGCTCGGTGCTGTCGGTGCTGCCGGTCGCGGTCGTGTTCCTGCTCGGCCAGAAGTACTTCGTGCAGGGCGTCGCCACCAGCGGCATGAAGGGCTGAGCCACGTGAGGCACGAGACCTACGACCGGGTGTTCGGCACCGCCTACACCCTGCTGGCCACCAGCGCGCTCGTCGTGGTCGCGAGCGCGCCGTTCCTGGCCGTCCTGCTCCTCACGCCGGTCGTGACGAGCTGGCCGCTGCTGCTGCCGACCGTTCCGCTGCTCGGCCCGGCCGTCGCCGCCGCCCACGCGGTGTTCACCGCCGCCGCGCAGGACGAGGGCGCACCCGTCGTGCGCGGGTACCTGCGCGCGTGGCGGCGGCACGCCCGCCGGGCGCTGGCGGTGTCCGGCACGGCGACCGCCGTCCTGCTCGTCGTGGCGGTCGACATCCGCGCCGCCTGGGGCACCTCCGCCGGCGCCGTCGCCATCCCCGTCCTCGCGGTCCTCGCCGTGCTCACGGCGGTGACCGCGCTGGTCGCGCTCACCGCCGTGGTGGAACGCCCCGACCTGCCCGTCCGGCGACTCGTGCCGGCCTGCCTCGCCCTGGCCGTCCGCGCGCCGCACTTCACCCTGACGTCCCTGGCGGCGCTGTGGGTGCTGGCGTCCGCGGTGAGCGCCGCACCCGTCCTCGCCATCGCCCTGCTCACCGGCCCGGCGCTCTACGTCGTCTGGGTGGGCAGCCGGGCGACCCTGCGCCCGGTCCGCGCCGCCGCCTAGCCCGCCTGGCCCGCCGGCGCGCGTCCGGCCGACTTCGTCCCACGACACCCCGTCACCCGTCCTGAGGGAGAGTTCCTTGTCCGCGGAAGCCGAACGCGCCGTGCCCATCGCCACCGAAGTCCTCGAAGCGGCCTGGACCGCCGCCGTGGCGACGGTGCGCGGCAACCTGGCCGACTTCACCGCCTGGTACCCCGACGACACCACCACCGCGGGCGTCTACCGGCCGCGCACCGCCCGCGACGGCCTGCCGGAGGGGTCCAACGTCGGGTGGACCACCGGCTTCTGGCCGGGGATGCTCTGGCTGACCTGGGAGGCGACCCGGGACGACCGCGTGCTGCGAGCCGCCCAGGACCAGGTCGGCTCCTTCGCCGACCGCGTCGCCGACGGCGTCGACCTCGACACCCACGACCTGGGTTTCCTGTACACCCTGTCCTGCGTGACCCCGGCGCGGTTGTTCGGCGACCAGCGGGCCCGCCGCGCGGCCCTGGAGGCCGCCGACCACCTGATGACCCGGTTCCTGGAGCCGGCGGGCATCGTGCAGGCGTGGGGCGACCTCACCGACCCGCTGCAACGCGGCCGCACGATCATCGACAGCCTGATGAACATGCCCCTGCTGCACTGGGCCGCCGAGGACACCGGCTCCCGGCACTTCGCCGAGGCCGCCATCCGCCACACCGAGCAGCTGAAGCGCCACGTCATCCGCCCCGACGGCTCCACCTTCCACACCTTCTACTGGGACCCCGTCAGCGGCGAGCCGCTCAGGGGCGCCACCGAGCAGGGGCACCGGGACGGCTCGTGCTGGGCCCGGGGGCAGGCCTGGGGCATCTACGGGTTCGCCCTGGCCCACCGCTACGAGCAGGGGCTCTCGTTCCTCGACGTCGCCCGTCGCTGCGCCGACCACTTCCTGTCCCGCCTGCCCGAGGACCGCGTCGCCTACTGGGACCTGGTGTTCACCGAGGGCGGTGACGAGGAGCGCGACTCCTCGGCCGCCGCCATCGCCGCGTGCGGTCTGCACGAGCTGGCGGACCAGCTCGGCGCCGTGCCCGCCGCCTCGCACTACCGCGCCGAGGGCGACGCCATCCTGGCCTCCCTCGCGACCCGCTACTCCACCGCGCACGACAGCACGTCCAACGCCCTGCTGCTGCACGGCGTGTACGACAAGCCCAAGGACGTCGGCGTGGACGAGGGGAACCTCTGGGGCGACTACTTCTACCTGGAGGCGTTGTCCCGCCGCCTGCGACCCGACTGGAGGAGTCCCTGGTGACCTCCCTCCGACACCGGCGCCTCGACGAGCCGCGGGTGGAGTTCCTGTCGGACACGACGCTGGACCCCTCGGCGTTGTTCTTCGTGTCCTACGACGGCGTGGTGAACAACAACTCCTTCCAGCAGGACGCGGTGCTCACCCACGCCGGGCGCCAGTACGCCACCTGGTACACCGCCGGCCGTCACGCCGTCGTGGCGCGCCGGCCGCTCGGCGGGGCGTGGGAGCACGTCGTGCTGCCCCACCGACTACAGGTGGACGACTCGCACAACGTCATCTCGCTGGGCATCTCGCCGGTCGACGGCACCCTGCACGTCGCGATGGACACCCACGACAACCGGATCTTCTACGTCCGGTCGGCGCCGGGGCTGGTGACGAGGGCGCCCACGCGGCCGTGGGAGCCCTCGTCCTTCGGGGCGGTGCAGCGCACCCTGGGCGGCCTCTGCCTCGGCGACATCACCTACCCGCAGTTCCTGGTCACCCCCGAGGGGGTGTTGCAGCTGAGCTACCGCACCGGCTGCTCGGGCAACGGCGTCAACGAGCTGGCCGAGTACACCGGCGGCGGGTGGCGCGGGCTCGGCGCGTGGTCGTCGGCCACCGGCGACTACACCGCGCCCAACGGCGGCGTGTCCGGCACCCGCAACATGTACCTGCACGGCTTGACCTACGACCGGGGAGGCCGCCTGCACGCCGCGTTCACCTGGCGCGAGGGCGACCCCTCGGTGATGTCCGACCCCGGCGGCCTGGCCAACCACGACACCGGCTACGTCTACAGCGACGACCGGGGCCGCACCTGGCACAACGACGCCGGCTCGGTGGTGGGCGCCACCGGGGGCGAACGCGTGGGCGTGTCCTCGCCCGGGGTCGTCGTCGACCCGCTGGGACCGGACCGGGGGCTGATGAACCAGGAGTGCCTGGCCGTCGACTCCACCGGCGCGCCCCACGTCCTGATCAGCTACGTGCCCGAGCGGTTCGCCCTCCGCGTCTCCGACTACCCGCGCCAACGAGCCCGCCACGGTCGGGTGTTCCACCTCCGGCGCGGCCCGAACGGCTGGACCAAGCGCGAGGTGCCCGTCCCACCCGGCAGCACCCAGCGCACGAAGCTGGTGCTCGACCGGGCGGACAACGCCTACCTCGTGATGCCGCGGGGCAGGATCGTCTCGGCCGCCGGTGCCCGCGGGTGGACCGACTGGACCACGGCTTTCGACCCCGGGCCGCTGCGCGCGTTCGGCGAGGTCAACGTCGACACCTCGCGCATCGCCGTGGACGGCGTCCTGTCCGTGCAGTACCAGCAGACCTCGACGGGCACCACGCCGTCACCGATCCGGGTGGCCGACTTCCGCCTCGGGTGACCCGGCGATCACCGCCTCCACCTCGGCACGGTGCGGCCATCCCGCACGGGTGACCGCACCGACGCGCGACCTGGTGCGACCGGACGACCCCCGCTGCCCCCTCCCGGCGCGGCAGGCGGACCTTGTCGGGGTGATCTTGGAATTTTTCCCATTCCGAGAAAGGTGAGAAACGCTCTGGACGTTCCGCGGCGCCGAATCACCGCCGGAAAACCTGGCATACTGACCGCGTTCTCGTCCACCTGCTGCCCAGAGGTGTCGATGTCCCGCCGAAGCCGCAGAACAAGACGTCCGCCGAGACCTGCGGCCGCCCCTGTTCCGGACGAGGCCGACAGCGCGCCCAAGCCGAAAGCCTGGCGGCGCGCGGGTTGGCGCGTCGCGATCGGCGTCGGGATGGTGACGGTCTCGTTCTTCACCGCCCTCGTGGTCAAATACGGTGAAACCCTGGCGGGGCCCATCGCCCGTGAGGTGATCGGCGATCCCGTCCACGTCTTCGCGTCGCAGGTGCCCGCGGAAGCGGGCGCCGAGGCGGTGGCCAGGATGCTGCCGAACGGGGTGGACGACACCGCGAGGCAGGTCATGACCGCCGACGAGAGCGGCGGGGTGAACGACCTGACCATCGGGGTGCCGGTGGGCATCGCGAAAGTGCGGCTCGTGGTCCAGGCGAAGGAGAGCCGCCTGCTGGTGGTCGGCCTCAGGCTCGTCGTGACCGAGCGCCGCCCGCCACTGGCGGCCACGCTGCTCGCCGTGGGGACCCAGGGCGGTCCCGGCAAACCCGTCCAGGTGTTCTTCGACGTCGACGCGCCGGGGGCCGACACGAAGCAGGGCACGCCCGCGCGCAACCTCGAACGGCGCGATTACTTCAAAGGCGAGAACTTCGAGCTCGACGCCAACCAGAGCGTCGAGTTCCGAGCCGCCGTCACGACCCGCGAGTGCCACTGCCGGTGGCACCTGGAGGTCGACGTGGTGCTCGACGGCAAACTCCGGTCCGTCGCCGCCCGCCAGCCCGACGGACGCGATTTCGAATCGACGGGCGCCGTGCCCGACCCCACCGAGGTGTACACCATCCCCCACACCCCGGTGCCGAATCCCCTGGCGACCGCGGGACCCTGGGTCGGCGTCGACCCGCGGGAGTTCTGCGCGCCCGACTCGTGGCTGGGCGAGCTGTGCGATCCGACCGCCTGGCCCGCCCCGTGAGCGGCACGAGGAGCGTGGTGATCCGCCGCGTGCGGTGGCTCGCCCTGGTCCTGGTCGGGTGCGTCGCCGCGGCTTACACGGCCTACGCCTGGGTACCGCTGCCGGGAACCAGGGGCGCCGCGATCGACACCGGCGACGAACGCGGTCCGCTGGAACTCATCGCGGACTACGGCCCGCCGCTCGGTGACGGCGAGGCGTCGTGGCAGGCCTTCCCCTCCCGTGACGGGCTCCCGGACATCCCCGCCGACTCGGACTGCGCCGGGGTCGCGGAGCGGGGGCGGAGCCGGGGAGCGGTGGACAGCGGGTGGTCGGACGTCACCCTGACCGTCCGCGCCCGTCGGACCGTGACCTTCACCGTCGTGGCGGTGCGGCCCGAGGTCCTGTCGACCCGACCCCCGGCCGAGGGGCACACCCTCCTGTGCGTGGACAGCCCGCAGCCGCACATGACCGACGAGTACCACCTCCAGTACAGCCTGACGAACGCCTTCGTGCTGGACCAGGGCAACCCTTACGACGTCTACGACGTGATCGGCGAGCAGGGGAGCGACACCCCGCTGCAACTCGGCTTCGGGGAGTTGCAGCACTTCCGCTTCCGCGCCTTCGCCCTCGCGTGCGACTGCACCTGGCTCGCCGAGGTGGAGTTGAGGGTCGAGGGCGAGCGGCAGGTGGTCACCCTGGGGAGCGACAGCCTCGGCGAGCCCTTTCGCACCGTCCCCCGGCCCGAGGCGCCCGGCGACTCCACCGCGAATTCGATCTGGTGCGCCGTCGAAGGCGCCGGCCGGCTGACGACACCGGCCGCGCGCGACTGCCCGGTGCCCCGGTTGTACGAGGGGCCGATCTACTGAGCTCCCCGCGGGACGGCCGCCCCTGCCGGCGCCGGGTCGAGGGAGCGGCGCCGCGGGTCCCCGGACTTCAGGACTTGGCCAGGTGGGCGAACCGGGCCGTGCCGTCGGGCTGGACGCGCATGATCGGCACCACCTTGGCGGTCGGCGAGCCGCGCTCGTCGAAGGAGAGCCGACCGCTCGCGCCGGCCACCGAGTACTCGCCGTGCAGGCGGTTCCGCACCTGGAGCAGGTCCTCGGTGGACATCCGGCGGTCCGGCGGGACGCCGGCGAGCCGGGCCGTGCGGACCGCGGTCAGCACGGCGTCGTAGGCCATGATCGCGCTGGCGTCGTCGAGGCTGTCGTCGGGGAAGAGCACCGGGAAGCACACCGTGCACACCGCGTCCCGCAGGTAGTACGTCGCGGCGGGGTCGAACTCCGCCGCGGCCTCCCGCCACGCGTCGGGGTGCGCGAGCGCCGTGAAGAGCACCTCGACGCCCGCGTCCGCCGCCCGCCGCGCCAGGTCGCCGGGGAACGCGACGGCGGACAGGTCGTCGCCGGTCATGATCCTGATCCGGTGGTCCTTGCAGTTGCGCTCCACCAACTGCGCCACCAGCACCAGGAGCTGCTCGCCGCGGCCCGCGAAGTAGACCACGTCCGGCCTGGCGGTGCAGATGTTCGGGATCATCTGGAGGAAGGTGTTCCCGACCCCGCTCAGGCGGGAGTCGAAGAACTCCGTCTGCCCCGTGAAGCGGTGGTCGGCGTCGGCGAAGGCCGCGGAGAACGACTCCGCGAGCGTCCTGGGGTAGAGCTCGGCCTCCGTGTCGTCCTGGATCAGCAGCGCCGTCCGGGCCCCCGCCTTGACGTGGACCGCGGCGGCCCGCGCCTGGGCGGCGTTCGTCGGGGCCATGCGCAGCAGGCCGTCGATGTCGCCGAGGTCGTCGGCGGTGAGCGTCGAGCCGAACATCGGGATCTTGGCCGCGGACAGCCGCGCCATCGCGTCCCGGGAGGTGGCCAGGCTCAGGCCGATGCCGGCGACCGCGACGAGGTGGTCCGGGGCGGCGCGCCTGCGCTCCAGCTCGGCGACGACCGGTTCCCACCGCGCCAGCGCGCTGCCCGGGTTGGCCAGGAGCAGGCGGACCAGCGGTCGGTCGCCGGTCGCGGCGTCGTGGTTGGCGCGGTGCTGCGCCACGTACGCGCCCTGCAAGTGGTGCCTGACCCACTCGACGGGGATGCTGTCCTGCTCCGTCAACGTCATCGGGACCATCAGCGCGATGCTGACGAACTCCTTGCCGGTGGCGAGGACGGACTCGTTCTCGGCGCGGATCAGGCCCTGGACCCCGGCCAGTTCGGGGGCGAAGGCGTAGCCGCCGTCCGTGACGCCGACGCACTCGCCGGTCTCCGTCCTCGTCACGCCGTCCGCGCACCGCTCGGCCGCCCGCAGCAGCAGCGGGACCGAGATCGCCGCCGCGACGACGACCAGCACGACGCCGACCGCGAGCCACACCCCGGGCCTGCGCCAGAACGCGCGCGGGATGTCGGGGACGTCCGCCTGCCGCTCTACCTCCACTGCGCGTACTCCTCCACGCGGTCCTGCAACACGATGGCGCCCTCGCCGCGGGCCCGCGCCGCGACGAGCTCCGCGCTCGTGGCGATGGTGGGCCTGAGGTGCTCCGCCGGGTCGCCCGTCGGGTCCTGCTGCAACCAGCGCGCCACGACCAGCCTGGGCAGCGCGTCCTCCGCGTCCCGGTCGGCGATGAGGTGCTCGACCTGCCGGCGCGGCTCCTGGTCCTTCGGCAGGCGGTTCGGCGCGGACGTGATCGCCTCGAAGGCGTCGACCCACGCCCACCCCGCCGCCCGGTCCAGCGGTTCGCGCAGCATCCCGGCGAGGTGCTCCACCACGGCGTCGACGTCGCCCAGCGCCAAGCCGTGGTAGAGGGAGTCGACCGCGTTCTCCTGCGCCCGGTGGTGCCGGCGGCCGCGGGAGTGCACCTTCTCCCAGCTGTCGCGGTGGTCGTCCGGCCGGGAGGCGAGCCGGTGCAGCAGGACGTGGCGCAGCCACGGCTGGAGGACCAGCCGCGCCGGCTCGCCCTCGCGCCGGTCCAGCAGGAAGTTGTTGACCAGCTTGGCGCGCAGCGCTTCCGCGGACCGGGACGGGCCCACGCCCGGGATGCCGGCGCCGGCCGGGAAGCCGAGGTCGCGCGTCGCGCTCGCGACGGTCAGGTCCTCCAGCTCCGAGAGGCTGAACCCGCCGTCCAGCAGGTGCCGCTCACTGCGGTCCACGAGCGTCACGGCCCGGTCGCCGTCCTCCAGGGCGACGGCGAACAGGGTGCGCAGCCCCTCCGCGGGGGCGTTCCGGGGCAGCGTGCGGGCCACGTCGATCACCTGGTGCACCGCCCACGGGAGCCCGCCGGTCACCCGGTGCAGGAAGGACGGCGCCCCGGCCAGCACCGAGTCCGCCTGGTCCGCCGGCCGAACCCTGCGCGCGTCCTTCGCCGACACCTCGCCCACGCGCACCAGCAACCACGGCGACGCGGGGGGCGCGTCCCCGTCCACCGCTCGGGCGACGCCGGCCATCCCGAGCGGGAGCGGCAGGTCGGCGGACCTGGTGACCGGTATCCCCGGGCGCTGCCACCGGCCGTCCCACGCCGTGTCCCACCGGGCGGCGGCCGCGACGACCACCACCGGGTCGGGTCGCGGTTCGTCCCCGTCGACCAGCGTCCTCAGGAAGTGGCGGCCCGCGGGCAGGTGGGCGTTGTCGAGCAGCACCAGGCAGTTCGCCGTGCGCCGGTTCCGGTCGAACCACCCGGCGAACGCCTCCCGCAGGTCGGCCCGGAACGCCCGGCCCACCACGCGGTCCACCGCCGCCCGCCCCGCCGCGCCGTCCCGGACCGCCTCCCGCAGCGCCACCATCACGTCCCGGGCGTCCCCCTGGCCGCGGGACATCGCGCCCAGCCGCCGCAGCACCCGGCGCCGGTTCGCCACGTCGATCACCTTCAACAGCGCGTCGACCGCCGACAACCACTCGCTCGACCCGAGCGCCAGGTCCAGGACCGGGCGGATCAGCTCGCCCAGGACCGGTGGTTCCGGCCCGGGTTCCGCCTCGCCACCCGCGCCGTCCGCCGGCGCGCTCGCCGCCAGGCAGATCTCGACCAGCGGGAAGGGCAACCGGCCGAACTGGGGGCAGTACCGGCCGAGCCCGAGGGCGAGCCGGCGGAAGACCTCCGCCGGGGTGACGTCGGCCGGCAGCGCGCCGAAGTCCAGCAGCACGCGCGGGACCCGACCCGCGTACCTGGCGTCGGTCTCCTCCAGCAGCGCCGTCTTCCCGGCGCCCGGCGGACCGACCAGCACGACCACGGGCAGCGGACGCCCCTGTTTCCGGGGACGGGCCGACAGCGCCGCGACGAGCCCCCTGACCTCCCGCACCCCGACCAAGTCGGGCCCGTCCGCCGACATGCGCTCCTCGTGGTCCCGCATCGGAACGAAGGTGAACACTATTGCGAAGGAAATCTCAACGGGTCAAGGCGCGCATTGCTGTGAGTGTGTTCCTCCGAAAATTGCGGACAGCAATTCCGGGCAGAGCGGCACGAGGAGTCACGTCGCGTGCGCCGTCCATCTCTTTCGTCGCAATTGTGCGGAATTCCACCCGACCGCTCCCACGGCCATCACGCTTCGCCAGTCCGCAGACGTTTCGCACGCCGATACGGGTTCGAACAGGTGACCAATGGAGCAACCACGCTCACGAACAGGTAGCGAATCCCGTCGAAATCACCTCCGGCTTAACCCGGATGGATGAACGCCCCGCCGCGTCGGAGCAAGGCGGGGACGTCGAGTAGCGATCCCGGTGGGCGCGCTCCCTGCGCCGCCCCCGCGTCCCGGGTACAAGTGGTGGACATGACCAGCGATCGCCCCGGCGGGAGGCGCGTGAGGTACGAGGTCCTCGGACCGTCGCCCCTCGTGCGCTCGGACGGGGTGGTCGGCGCGGACCCGACCCGCAAGGCGCAGGTCCTGCTGGCCACCCTGCTCATCCGGCACGACCGGGTCGTCAGCACCGACGAGCTGATCACCGAGATCTGGGGCGGCTCCCCGCCCCGGCGGGTGACCGCCGCGGTGCACGTGCACGTGTCCCGGCTGCGCAAGGTGCTGGCCCACCTCGGCGCCGACCACGCCGTGGTCACCCGCGGCACCGGGTACCTGCTGGCCACCGGCGACGACGAGCTGGACGTGCTGGAACTGCTCGACCTGCTCGACCGGGCGCGCGCGCTGGCCAGGGCCGACGCCCACGAGGCCGTCGTCGAGCACGTCGGGCGCGCGTTGGCGCTGTGCCCCGGCCGGCCGCTGGGCGAGGTGTCCGGCGGCCAGGTCGTCACCCGCTTCGCCGACTGGGCGGAGACCCTCCGGTGGGAGTGCGTCGGCCTGGCCGTCACCGCCAACCTCGCGCTGCGCCGCGTCGACGAGGTCATCTGCACCCTGTACCCGGTCGTGGCGGAGAACCCCCTGCACGAGGCGTTCGCCGGGCAGCTCATGCGCGCGCTGCACCGGGCGCACCGCCGCGCCGAGGCCATGAAGGTCTACGAGCGCACCCGCGCGGCGCTGTGGGCGGAGATGGGGCTGGAGCCCTCCTGGTCGCTGCGCGAGCTGCGCGACGCCATCCAGCACGCCCGGCTCGACCCGGATCACGCCCCGGATCACGCCCCGGTCGGTCGGTCGCGCAGCAGCCCGGCGCCGTACGCGGCCACCTCCAGCGACTGGTCCCGGTTCAACCGCGGGTCGCACGCCGACTCGTAGCGCAGCGGCAGGTCCCGCGCCGACACCGCGCCGCCCACGCACTCGGTCACGTCGTCGCCGGTCAGCTCCAGGTGCAGGCCACCGGGCCGGGCGCCGGCCGCCCGGTGCACCTCGAAGAACCCCGCCACCTCCTCCAGCACCCGCGCCACCAGGCGCGTCTTGTGACCGCTCGGCGCGGTCACCGTGTTGCCGTGCATCGGGTCGCACAGCCACACCACCGGCACGCCGCCGGCCGCCACCGCCCGCACCAGCGGCGGCAGCGCCTCGCGCACCCGGTCCGCGCCCATCCGCGCGATGAACGACAACCGGCCGGGCACCCGCCACGGGTTGAGCCGCTCCGCCAGCTCCAGCACCTCCCGGACCGAGGCCGTCGGGCCCAGCTTCACCGCGACCGGGTTGGCGATGCGCGAGGCGAACTCCACGTGCGCCCCGTCCGGGTCGCGGGTGCGCTCCCCGATCCACAGCAGGTGCGCCGAGGTGTCGTACCAGCCGCCCGCCCGGCGGCGGGTCAACGCGCTCTCGTACTCCAGCAGCAGCGCCTCGTGGCTGGTGTGCACGCCCGCGGGGCGCACCAGCTCCAGCGTCGCCGCCGACGCCCGGTGGGCCCGCACCATCCGCCACGGGTCGGGCGTCCGGGCCTCGGCGGTGAACTCCGCCCCGTTGACGACATCGCCCCGGTAGGAGGGCAGCGACACCCCGTCGCGGGTCTCCGCCGGCGCCGAGCGGGGCTTCGCGAACTGCCCGGCGATGCGGCCCACCCGCACCACCGGCACGCCCGCCGCCGCCTCCAGCACCGCCGCCATCCGCGACAGCGTCACCAGCTTGCCCCCCACGCGCTCGGGCGTGACGTGGTCGAACCGCTCGGCGCAGTCGCCGCCTTGGAGGACGAACGCCTCGCCGCGCGCCGCGCGGCCCAGCAGCGCCGTCAAGCGGTCGGTCTCCTCCGCGGTGACCAGCGGCGCCGCGACCGACAGCCACGCCACCGCCTCCCGCAGCGCGCCCGGGTCGGGCCACCCCGGCTGCTGCGCGGCGGGCAGGCCGCGCCAGGAGTCCAGGACGGCCGGGGCCTCGGTGGCGATCACCGCCGCACCCCGCGCCCGGCCAGCGACACCACCGCGTTGGCGATCACCGCGTGCCCGGCCCCGCCGTCCCAGGTCATGATCGACTCGGGGTGGAACTGCACCGCCGCCCACGGCAGCTCCCGGTGCTCGACGGCCATGACCACACCGTCGTCGGAGGCCGCGGTGACCCGCAGCTCCGGCGGCAGGGACACCGCGTGCAGCGAGTGGTAGCGGCCCACCCGGAACCCGTCGGGCACGCCGCGGAACAGCGGGCTGGCCGCGTCCAGCACCCGCACCGACGAGGACTTGCCGTGCACCGGCCGGTCCAGCACCCCCAGCGACCCGCCCAGGTGCTCCACGACGCCCTGCAACCCCAGGCACACCCCGAACACCGGCACGCCCAGCCGCCGGGCCTCCGCCAGGGTCCCCGCCACGTCGAAGTCGTCCGGGCGCCCCGGTCCGGGGGACAGCACCACCAGGTCGGGCCGCTGCCCGGCCAGCGGGCCCAGGTGCGTCCCGGCCCGGTGGGTCACCACCTGCGCGCCGGTCTGCCGCAGGTAGTCGGCCAGGTTGTGCACGAAGGAGTCGCGGTGGTCGACCAGCAGCACCCGCCGGTCCCGGCCGCCGCGCGGCGCCGCCGCGGTCGCCGGGCGGCGGGGCCGGCCGTCGAGCACGTCCAGCAGCGCCTTGGCCTTCAGCTCCGTCTCCGCCTCCTCGGCCTCCGGGACCGAGTCGTGCAGCAGCGTGGCGCCCGCGCGCACGATGGCCACGCCGTGGCGCACCTGGATGGTGCGCAGCGTCAGCACCGTGTCCAGGCCGCCGTCGAAGCCGACCCGGCCCACCGCGCCGCCGTACCAGCGGCGCGGCGAGCGCTCGTGGCGCTCCACGAACTCCACCGCGGCCAGCTTGGGCGCCCCGGTCACCGTCACCGCCCACAGGTGCGCCAGGAACCCGTCCAGGGCGTCCATCCCGGGCCGCAGCACGCCCTCGACCCGGTCCACGGTGTGGATCAGCGTCGAGTAGGTCTCGATGCGCCGCCGCGCGGTCACCCGGACCGTGCCCGGCACGCACACCCGCGCCTTGTCGTTGCGGTCCACGTCGGTGCACATGGTCAGCTCGGTCTCGTCCTTGGCCGAGTCGAGCAGCTCGCGCACCCGCGCGGCGTCCTCCAGGGCGTCACGGCCCCGCGCGATCGTGCCGCTGATCGGCGAGGACTCCACCACCAGGCCGCGCTCGCCGGCGCGGACCCGCACGAACATCTCCGGCGAGGCGCCCACCAGGTGCTCGCCCTCGCCCAGGTTGGCCAGCAGGCTGTGGGGTGCGGGGTTGCGGTCGCGCAGCCCGCGGAACAGCTCCGCCGGCGGGTGCGGGCAGGCCCGCCGGAACACCTGGCTGGGCACCACCTCGAACAGCTCGCCCGCGGCGAACCGGGGCATCGCCTCGCGCACCACCGCCGCGTACTCGCCGGGTTCGTGGTCGCGCGGCGCGACCGGCGTGGCGGGCACGAACGGCGCCGAGGACGTGCCGCGCGGCAGGCCCTCGGTGGAGGCTCCGGCGGTGGTGAACTCGTAGCGGTGCAGCGCCACGAGGTCGCGCTCGAAGTCGAAGTCGAGCACCTCGTCGGGCAGGTGCAGCACCAGGTCGCGGTCCATGGGGTCGCGCGGCTGCCGCAGCTCCACCGGTTCGACCTGGAAGAGCAGGTCGTAGCCGAACGCGCCGTACAGGCCCAGCACCGGGTCGTGCGGCAGGGCCAGCGCCGCGGTCAGCGCCCGCACCGCCCGGAACACCCCGGCGTGGCGGGTGCGGTCCTCCTCGGCGAAACCCGGTGCCGGGCGCGGCGCGATGCCGTGGAAGCCGCGCTCGTCGTCCCGCAGGTCGCGCAGCACCTCGCGCAGCACCCGCCGGAGCGGGTCGAGCAGCACCAGGCCGCGGTCGTTGAGCGCGGTGACCGCCACCCACCCGGAGCGGACCACGACCTCCACCGGCGGGTCCACGTAGCCCACCGCGCGGTCGTCGCCCCGGAACAGCAGCATCCCGCGCCGGTGGTCGAGCGCGTCCTCCAGGCGGGTCCGCGTCGACGCCGCGCCGGCGGCCCGCTCGGTGGTGCGGGTGACGGTGACCCCGGCGCGGGTGGGCCACCGCTGCGCGGAGCCGGGCGACTGGACCAGGTCGAGCAGGGACATCCGAGCTCCTCGGTGGTGGTTCGTCGGTGGTGCGGGTCCCCGGCGGCGGCCCGCCGCCCGGCCGCCGCCCGCGACGTGGGCGGGCCGGCGGCGCGGGCCGCGGCGTCGTGGCGCACGGGGGCGGGTGGCGTCGGGCAGGGCTCCGCCCCCTCGTGGTCGTCAGGTGGTGGCGGCCCGCGCGGCGCCCGAGCCCACGGCCGGGCGACCGACGTCCGTCAGCCGTTCGGGGAGGAGCGCGCGTTGCAGCTTGCCGGTGCCGGTGCGCGGCAGCCGCGCCACGAACTCCACCGCCCGCGGGTACTTGTAGGGCGCGATCTCCCGCTTGGCGAAGTCCTGCAACTCGGTCACCAGACCGGGTGCGGCCGCCGTGCCCGCGGCCAGGACCACGTAGGCCTTCACGACCTGGCCGCGGTCCGGGTCGGGCGCGCCGACCACCGCGCACTCGGCCACCGCCGGGTGGCGCAGCAGCGCGTTCTCCACCTCCGGCGCGGCGATGTTGTAGCCGGCGGAGACGATCATGTCGTCGGAGCGGGCCTGGTACCAGAAGTACCCGTCCGGGTCGCGCACGTAGGTGTCGCCGGTGATGTTCCAGCCGTCGCGCACGTACTCGCGCTGCCGGGGGTCGGACAGGTAGCGGCAGCCCGTCGGCCCGCGCACCGCGAGCCGGCCCGGCACCCCGTCGGGCACCGGCAGGCCGTCGTCGTCGACCACGGCGGCGGTGTAGCCGGGCACCGGCCGGCCGGTCGCGCCGGGCCGGATGTCGTCCTCGGCCGCGGAGATGAACACGTGCAGCATCTCCGTCGCGCCGATGCCGTCGACGATCCTCAACCCGGTGGCGTCGTGGAAGCGGTGCCAGGTGTCGGCGGGCAGCGCCTCCCCCGCCGACACGCACCGCCGCAGCCCGCGCAGGTCGTGGCCCTCGATGGAGGGCAGCACCGCGCGGTAGGCGGTGGGCGCGGTGAACAGCACCGTCACGCCCAGCCGGGACACCGCGCCGAACAGCTCCTCGGGGCCGGCGCGCTCCAGCAGCACCGAGCAGGCGCCGGCGCGCAGCGGGAACACCACCATGCCGCCCAGCCCGTAGGTGAACGCCAGCGGCGGGCTCCCGGCGAACACGTCGTCGGGCGTGGGCCGCAGCACGTGCGCGGAGAACGTGTCGGCGATGGCCAGCACGTCGCGGTGGAAGTGCGCGGTGGCCTTGGGCTGCCCCGAGGTGCCGGAGGTGAACGCGATCAGCGCCACGTCGTCGGCGGCGGTGGGCACCGCGGAGAACCGCGCCGGCTTGTCCCGCGCCAGCTCCTCCAGTTCGGCGGAGTCCTCGCCGAAGGTCACCACCCGCAGGCCCTCGACCCCGGCGGCGAGCAGGTCGCCGGTGTGCCGGGTGTCGCACAGCGCCAGGCGCACCGCCGCGTCGTGGCCGACGGTGCGCAGCTCGTGGCGCCGCAGCAGCGGCATCGTGGTCACCACCACGGCGCCGGCCTTGAGCGCCGCCAGCCAGCACAGCACCAGCGCCGGGTTGTTGGGCCCCCGCAGCAGCACCCGGTTGCCCGGCACCACGCCCAGGTCGTCCACCAGGGCGTGCGCGATCCGGTCGACCCGCTCGCGCACCTGCCCGTAGGTCAGGGTCGTGCCGTCGCCGGCGCGCAGGCACGGCCGGTTCGCGCCCCGGTGGGCGATGGTGGTGTCCAGCAGCTCCACCGCCGCGTTGAGCCGGTCGGGGTAGCCCAGCCCGGCCAGGTCCAGCTCCGGCCACTCCCCGGGTGGTGGCAGGCGGTCGCGGGCGAAGGTGTCGATGTGCGCCGAGGGCGTGAGCGGTCGCATGGCAGCTCCGGGGGTGTCAGGCCGGGACGCGGACGCAGGTCATCCGCGCCGTGCAGACGCGTTTGCCGCGCTCGTCGGTGATGACGACCTCGTAGGTGGCGTGGCTGCGCCCGAGGTGCACGGCGGTGGCCACGCCCCGGACCAGGCCGCCGGCGGCGGGCCGGTGGTGGGTGGCGTTGATCTCGGTGCCCACCGCCGTGCCGCCGTCGGCGGCGAAGTGCAGGCACGCGCCGACGGAGGCGAGGGTTTCGGCCAGCACGCAGGACGCGCCGCCGTGCAGCACGCCGAAGGGCTGGGTGTTGCCCGCCACCGGCAGCGACCCGACCACCCGCCGCGGGGTGGACTCGGCGACGGTCAGGCCGAGGCGGTTCTCCAGGTCGCCGCGCGGGACCGTGCTAGTCATAGACGCCCTCCCGCAGCGAGCGCGCCAGCTCCGGGCGGCGGACCTTCCAGGTGGCGGTGCGCGGCACGCGGTCGAACGGGATGTGGCGCGGCGGCGCCATGGGCGGCAGGTCGGCGGTCGCCCGCGACCACCGCCCCGGGTCGAGCCCGGCGTCGTCGCGGGTGCACACGACCGGCAGCGCCCGGCCGCCCTCGCCCGCCACGATCACCACCTCCCGCAGCTCCGGCAGGCGCGACATCAGCTCGTCCTCCACCTGGAGGTTGCTGTCCACGTCGTCGAGCCGGTCGACCTCGCGGTCGTAGAGCTTCACCCGGCCCCAGCGGTCCTTGGCCCCCAGGTCGCCCATCCGCCACCAGCCGTCGGTGAGCTGCGCGCGGAACCGGGCGTCCTCGCCGAGGTAGGTGACGGCCCGGGTGCGGCTGCTGACCTCGATGTGCCCGACGCGGCCCGCGGGCACCTCGCGGCCGTCGTCGCCGACCACGCGCAGCTTGGTCACGCCGGGGAACGCCCAGCCCACGCACCGCCCGTCGGCCCGGTGGGCGCCGCGCGCGCTGTAGAAGTTCGCCGTCACCGGCCCGGTCTCGGTCTGGCCGTAGAGCTGGATGAAGTAGGGCCGCTTGCGCCGCGACGCGCCCAGCAGCACGCGGATCGTGCGCGGGTGCATGGCGTCGAAGGTGGCGCTGTAGTAGCGCACGCTCGACAGCGGCGCGCCCGGCGCGTCGGCCAGCACCTCCCAGTCGATGAACGTGTTGGGCTGGGTCTCCACCGCGCCGGGGCGGACGCGGGCGAACAGCGGCCCGATCCGGTCCGGCGCCGGGTCGACCGCGACGACCAGGGTGTTGCCGTGGGACAGGCCCAGGTACAGGGCGCTGTAGAAGCGGGCGTGCACGAAGCTCATGCACAGCGCGACCCGCTCGTGCCGCCAGGTGCGGCGGGCGACGACCTTCTGCGGGCGCAGGCGCTCGCCCAGCGCGTCGGGGGTCTGCACGACCAGCTTGGGCAGGCCGGTGGTCCCCGAGGTGTGGGTGATCAGCGCCGGGTCGAACCGGCCGGGCGGCGACGGGGGCTCGACCGGGCCCTCGAACCGCGACAGCGACGACCAGTCGCCGGTCTCCTCGCCCGCCGACAGCAGCACCGCGCGGGCGCCGGAGGTGTCCAGGCCGGAGGCGTCGAGCTTGGCGCGGTCGGTGAGCAGCCACGGCCGCTCCAGGCGCTCCAGCAGGTCCACCACGACCTCGCCGCCCAGCGCGGGCGAGAGCAGCGCGGGCACCGCGCCGAGGCGTTGCACCGCGGCGGCCAGCAGGGCGATGTCGAAGTTGTCGGTCTTGTACAGCGCCACGCGGTCGCCGCGGCGCACACCGGCGGCCTTGAGCCGGGCCGACAGGGTGCGCACGTGCCCGGCGACCCGCGCCAGGGTCACCGTCGTGCCGTCCTCGGGCGCGAACTGGAGCGGCTCGTCCAGGACGATCGTGGCCGAGCCGTGCGCGGCCGCCGCCTGGTCGAACATCTCGCCGATGCAGAAGGTCGGTACCTCGTTCATGGGTTTGGCTTCCCTCGTGCCGGGAGCTGTGCGCGACCGAGCATCGCGGCCGGGCCGCGGTGTTCCGGGCCGTGCGGGCACGTTCCTGTCAGCGCCGCCCGGCCGCGGGCAGATTGCTGCCACACCGGGCGGGCCGGCCGCCGCGGCGTCCCTACGGTGGGGCGGTCACTTCGCGGTGAGGGGAAGACCTTGCGCTACCGAGGTTTCGAGGCGCCGGAGCCACCGGGGTCCGCAGAGCTGCTGGACGAGGTGCGCGCCGCCGAGGCCGGCGCCCGCGCCGGCGATCGCGCGCCGCTGGAGCCGCGCGGCCGCTCGGAGGAGGAGCTGCTGGCGCGCTTCGAGGAGGTCGTCGACGCCGACGAGAAGATCGAGCCGCGCGACTGGATGCCCGCGGACTACCGCCGGGCCCTGGTGCGGCAGATGTCGCAGCACGCGCACTCCGAGGTCGTGGGGATGCAGCCGGAGGGCAACTGGCTCACCCGCGCGCCCAGCCTGGCCCGCAAGTCGATCCTGCTGGCCAAGGTCCAGGACGAGGCCGGGCACGGGCTCTACCTGTACTCGGCGGTGGAGACGCTGGGCGTGGACCGGGAGTCGCTGTTCCGGGCGCTGCACGAGGGCAGGCAGAAGTACCTGTCGTTCATCAACTACCCGACGCCGACGTGGGCGGACGTGGGCGCGCTGGCGTGGCTGACCGACGGCGCGGCGATCGTCAACCAGGTGCCGCTGTGCCGGTCGTCCTACGGGCCCTACGCGCGGGCGATGGTGCGGGTGTGCAAGGAGGAGTCCTTCCACCACCGGCAGGGCTTCGACGCGCTGTGGGCGCTGACCCGCGGCTCCGCGGCGCAGCGGCGCATGGCGCAGGAGGCGGTCGACCGCTGGTGGGGGCCCGCGCTGGCGATGTTCGGCCCGCCGCACGCGCAGTCCACCCACTCCGAGCGGTCGATGCGCTGGCGCATCAAGCGCCACACCAACGACGAGCTGCGCCAGCGGTTCGTCGACGTGTGCGTCCCGCAGGCCGAGGCGCTGGGCGTGACGCTGCCCGACCCGGCGCTGCGGTGGAACGCCGAGCGCGGCCACCACGACTTCACCCCGCCCGACTTCGAGGAGCTGCGGCGCGTGGTGGCCGGCGACGGCCCGTGCAACCGGCAGCGGGTGGCCCACCGCAGGCGGGCCCACGAGGACGGCGCGTGGGTGCGCGAAGCCGCCGCCGCGTACGCGGCCAAGCACCGGGAGGAGGCGCGGTGGTGAGCGAGGAGTCGCAGGAGAGGTCGCAGTGGCCCCTGTGGGAGGTGTTCGTGCGCGCCAAGCGCGGCCTGGGGCACCTGCACGCGGGCAGCCTGCACGCCGCGGACGCGCGGATGGCGTTGCTGCACGCCCGCGACCTCTACACCCGGCGCGGCGAGGGCGTGTCGATCTGGGTGGTGCCCTCGGCGGCGGTGGTGGCCTCCAGCCCGGACGAGCGGGACCCGTTCTTCGACCCGGCGGCGGACAAGGCCTACCGCCACCCCGGTTTCTTCGAGCTGCCCGAGGGGGTGCGCCACCTGTGAACGCCGACGCGCGGTACGCGCTGCGGCTGGGCGACGACGCCCTCGTCGCCGCCCAGCGGCTCATCCAGTGGTGCGCCAGGGCGCCCGAGCTGGAGGAGGACGTGGCGCTGGCCAACATCGCCGCCGACCTGCTCGGGCAGGCGCGGGCGCTGCTCGCCCTGGCCGGGGAGGAGGAGGGCGCGGGCCGCGACGAGGACGACCTGGCCTACCTGCGCGAGGAGTCGGAGTTCGGCAACGCGCTGCTGGTGGAGCTGGACAACGGCGACTTCGCGGTCAGCACGGCCAAGGCGCTGTTCTTCTCGGTCTACCAGAACCTGCTCTACCGGGCCCTGTCGGCGGTCGCGCACCCGGTGCTGGCCGGGATCGCCGCCAAGGCGGCCAAGGAGACCGCCTACCACGTCGAGCACGCCGCGCTGTGGGCCGTGCGCCTGGGCGACGGCACCGACGAGTCGCACCGCCGGATGCAGGCGGCGGTGGACGAGGTGTGGCCCTACACCCACGAGCTGTTCGCCCCCGACGAGGTGACCCGCGCCGCCGCGTTCGCGGTCGACCCGGCCGGCCTGCGCCCCGACTGGGCGCGGCGGGTCGAGGCGGTGCTGGTCGAGGCGACCCTGCGCCGGCCCGAGGACGGCTGGGCGCCCTCGGGCGGGCGCGCGGGCGCGCACACCGAGGCGTTCGGCTACCTCGTCGGCGAGATGCAGGTCCTGCACCGCGCGCACCCCGGGGTCCGCTGGTGAGCGCCCCGGGGCGGGCGGTGGCGCTGGCGCGGGCCGCGGCGGGCTCGGTGCCCGACCCGGAGCTGCTCGTGCTGTCGATCGCGGAACTGGGCGTGCTGCGCGACGTCGAGGTCGCCGGCGACCGCGTCACGGTCACCCTCACCCCCACCTACCTGGGGTGCCCGGCGATGGACGCGATCCGCGCCGGTGTCGTCGCGGCGGTGCGCGACGCCGGGTTCGCCGACGTCGAGGTCGTCACGTCCTGGTCGCCGCCGTGGACGACGGACTGGCTGACCGACGACGCCCGGCGCAAGCTGCGCGCCGCGGGCATCGCGCCACCCGCCCGGCGGACCGACCCGACCGGCGCGGCGCTGCCGCTGGCGCTGCTGCGGGTCGTGACCCGCTGCCCCCGCTGCGACGGCGCCGACACGCGGGAGATCGCCCGCTTCGGTTCCACCGCCTGCAAGTCCCTGCGCCGCTGCGCGGACTGCCACGAGACCTTCGACCACTTCAAGGAGTTCTGATGCGCCGCGGAACCGCCGCGCGGACCCGGTTCCACCCGCTGACCGTGGTCGACCGCGACACCGCCTCGGCCGACGGCGCCTCGCTGGAGATCACCCTGCGCGTGCCGGAAGGGCTGCGGGACCTGTTCGCCTTCACGCCGGGGCAGCACCTGGCGGTGCGCGCCACCGTCGACGGCGCGGAGGTCCGCCGCTCCTACTCGCTGTGCTCGCCGCCCGACGAGCTGGCCGAGCGGGGCACGCTGCGCATCGGCATCCGGCTGCTGCCCGGCGGCGCCTACTCCCGGCACGCGGCCGCCGCCCTCGTGCCGGGCGCGACGGTGCGGGCCATGCCGCCGTTGGGCGCGTTCACCACCTCGCCGGACCCGGCGCGCAGCAGGCGCTACGCCGCCGTCGTGGCCGGCTCCGGCGTCACCCCCGTGCTCTCGCTGGCCACCGCGGTGCTGGCCGCCGAACCCGCCAGCACGTTCACCGCGGTGCTGGCCAACCGCACCGCCGACTCGACGATGTTCGCCGAACAGCTGGCCGACCTCAAGGACCGCCACCCCGCCCGCTTCGCGCTGACCAGGCTGTTCTCCCGCGAACGCCTCGACGTGGGCCTCGCGGCCTCGCACCTGGACGACGCGGCGCTGAACGAGCTGCTCACCACCCTCCTGCCGCCGCACCAGGTCGACGAGTGGTTCACCTGCGGCCCCGCCGGGGTCGTGGACCGGGTGCGGCGGGTGCTCGCCGAGCGCGGCGTGCCGGCCGGGGCGGTGCACGCCGAGCTGTTCCACGCCACCCCGGCGCCCACCCCTCCCCCGCCCGCCGACGCCGGTGGCGGCCGGGCGCTGACCGTGCACCTGGACGGTCGCGGCACCCTGGTGGAGACCGACGCGGGCACCTCCCTGCTGGACGCCGCGCTCACCGCCCGACCGGAACTGCCCTACTCGTGCCGCACGGGTGTCTGCGGCACCTGCCGCGTCCGCGTGGTGGAGGGCCGGGTGCACATGCCCGGGTCGTTGGCGCTGGACGAGCGGGAGCGGGCCGCGGGCTACGCCCTGGCGTGCCTGGCCACGCCGCTGAGCGAGCGCGTCACCGTCGACTTCGACGTCGCCTGACCCCGAGCGCGCCTGCGCCTGCCGGCGCGCCACCGCCGGATCACCGGTCGGGATCTCCCGCGGGCCCGGCACGCGGGGCGTTCCTCGTCGTCGCCGCGGCACGGGCCCGGTACTCGCCGGGTGGCAGCCCGTAGGCCGCGCGGAAGGCCCGGGTGAAGTGCGCCGGGTCGGCGAACCCCCGGCGCAGCGCGATCACCCGCACCGGGCCCCGCAATCCTGCGGGCTCCGCCGCCACGAGGTGCCCGACGGCCGAGCGGAAGCGGTCGTGCCCGCACCGCTGCCCACCGGTGCGGCCCACCGGTGCGGCCCAAGGACCCGTCCCCGCGCCGAGCGCGGACGACGAACGACTGGCCGGACACCCCTGTCGTGGCGAGGTGGAAGATCGTGGTGCCGGCCGTGTTGATCGACGCGGTCCCACAACTCCATCACGCGACCGTGCAGGACTTCTGGTCGAGCGCGAGAGCGGAGCCCGGCGTGACCAGTGACATCACCGATGCCGCGATCATGGTCGATGCGGCGGACGCGAACCTGGTTCTCAAGTGCTCCTCCTCGACGATCGCGTGTTCCCGGGAGACAGCGGGGTGGTCGGTGGACGCGTGAGCGTCCTCGGTGCACCAGCCCGTCCGCGGTGTCATCCCAGTACGGGCGCGGACACCCGGCAGGCTGTCGACCGCGTGCGCCAAGGGGTTGACCACACGCGACGTGCCGGGCTGCTCCGCCACGGCGCCCGCCGCGTGCTCAGCCCAGCTCGGTGAAACCCTTGCGCCACGAGGGGAAGCGCGGCTCCCAGCCACGACCGCGGGCCAGGGCGTTGCGCGCACCGCGCTCCCACGGCGCCCGACCGGTGGTCCGCCACGGCGCCTGCGCGCCCACGGCCTCGGCGAACACCGGGGCCCACTCGTGGGCGGTGGCGGGCTCGTCGTCCACGACGTTGACCGGACCCGACGGCCAACCCAGCGCGGCGACGGTGGCGGCAGCGGCGTCGTCGACGTGCACGAACGACGTGACGCCCTCGTTGGCGGCGAACTCACCCGCCCGGAACTTGCGGCCGAACAGGTCGTCGCGGCTGTACCAGGTGCCGGGCCCGTAGAACGTGCCGAACCGCAGCACGACGTGCTCGTCCAGCTCCGCGACCGCGGTCTCCAGGGCGTGCACGCCGCCCACGGACACCGACCGCGGCTCGCCCGCCGACAGGTCCAGCGGCGTGCCCTCGTCGGCCGGGGCGTCGCCGGGTTCGTAGGCCCACGAGATGGACTGCGCCACGATCCGCCGCACGCCCGCCGCGCCGGCGGCGTCCACCAGGTTGCGGGTGCCCTCGCGGCGGACGAGCGCGTTGTCCACCGGCGAGCCCCCGGACAGCGCGGTGAGCTGGTGCACGACGACGTCGGGTTCGGCGACGGCCACCGCGGTGACCAGGGCGTCGCGGTCGAACACGTCGACCGGCACCCCGGTGGCGCCCAGCTCGCGCAGCAGCGCCACGCCCCGCTCGGTCCGGGTCGTGCCGGTCACCTGGTGCCCGGCCTCGCGCAGCAGCGGGACGAGGCGTCGGCCGATCGCGCCGGTCGCGCCGGCAACGAAGATCCGCATGGTGGGCAGCTCTCTCCTTGTTCGGTATGGGTGTCGACGTTCGGTATGGGTATCGACGTTCGGTGCGGGTGTCGGCGTTCGGTGCGGGCGCCGGCGCCCCGGTCAGGTCCGCACCGGGGCGATCCCGCGGTCGGTGGCCCACAGCGCGGCCGCCAGCAGGGCCAGGACGCCGCCCGCGACGCACACGCCCGTCCAGCCCGCGTGCTGCACCAGCAGCACCGCCAGCCCGCCGCCCAGCGCACCGCCCAGGAAGTAGGAGGTCATGTAGGCGGTGGTCACCCGCGCCCGGACCGCGTCGGGGTAGGCGTAGATCTGCGTCTGGTTGAGCACGTGCACGCCCTGCACGCCGACGTCGAGCAGCACGATCCCCACCAGCAGCGGCACGAGCAGCGTCGCACCGGCGGCGTTGGCCGCCCAGGCCACCGCCAGGAGCAGCACGAGCACCCCGGTCACCGGGTGCGCCAGGCCGCGGTCCAGCAGCCTGCCCGCCACCTGCGCGCACAGCACGCCCGCCGCGCCGATCAGGCCGAACATGCCGATGCCGGTGGCGGAGTAGCCGTAGGGCTCCGCCGAGAGCAGGAACGGCAGCGCCGTCCACAGCAGCTGGAAGGAGGCGAACCCGAGCAGCCCGAAGGCCATGCGGCGGCGCAGGAACCGCTCCGAGCGCACGAGCGCGACCACGGACCGCAGCAGCTCGGGGTAGCGCGCGCCGCGCCGCGCCGGCAGGTCGGGCAGCGCCAGCCGCATCACCGCGGCCAGCAGCGCCAGCAGCACGGCGGCGCCGGCGTAGACCACCCGCCACCCGGCCGCGTCACCCACCGCCCCGGACACGGTGCGGGCCAGCAGCACGCCCAGGAGCAGGCCGGTCATCAGCGTGCCCACGGCCTTGCCGCGCTCCTGCGGGCGGGCCAGCGACGCGGCGAGCTGGATCAGCACGTTGATCGCGGTGCTGGCCAGGCCGACCACCACCAGGCACGCCAGCAGCGCGGCGGGCCCGCCGGCCAGCGAGGTCGCGGCCAGCGCCACCGCGCCCACCGCGAGCATGGTGACCACGAGCACCCGTTGGGCGACCAGGTCGCCCAACGGCACCAGCAGCACCAACCCGACCGCGTAGCCGACCTGCGTCACCACCACGCCGGACCCGACCGCGCCGGGCGCGACGCCGAAGTCCCGCGCCAGGTCGGGCAGCAGCGGCTGGATGTAATAGAGGTTGGCCACCACCACGCCGCACGCGACGGCCATGAGCAGCATCAGCGAACGACGCAGTCCCGCGCCCGGCAAGGCCTGCGGGCGCCGCGTCCCGGCGGGGGTCGGCGAGGTCACGCCCTTACGCTAGCGACCGTTGGTACACGACAATGGGCCAAGTGAGCACCCGTGGCGATGGACCAAGTCCGCCGGCCCTCGACCTGTTCATCGACGTCGACCGGGTCGGCGGGCTGCGGCACGCCGTCGAGCACGCGCTGCGCGAGGCGGTCAGGTCCGGCCGCCTGGCCACCGGCGCGCGGCTGCCCTCCACGCGCGACCTGGCCGACCAGCTGGGCCTGTCCCGGGGCACCGTCACCCAGGCCTACTCGCAGCTGGTCGCGGAGGGCTGGCTGACCGCCGCGGCCGGCGCCGGCACCAGGGTGGCCGGCGCCGCGGTGCCCGCACCCGGGCGCACCGCGCCGCGCACCCCCGAGGCCGCACCCCGGCACGACCTGCTCCCCGGCCGGCCGGACGTCTCGGCGTTCCCCCGCGAAGCCTGGGCGCGGGCGGTGGCGCGGGTCGTGCGCGAGGCGCCCACCGAGGCCTTCGGCTACACCGACCCGCGCGGCCGCCCGGAGCTGCGCGACGCCCTGGCCGGCTACCTGGCCCGGGTGCGCGGCGTGCGGGTCGCCCCCGCCCACCTGGTGGTCTGCTCCGGCTACACGCAGGCGCTCAACCTGCTGGCCCGCGTCCTGGCCGGGCGCGGCGCCACCACCGCGGCGGTGGAGGACCCCGCGATGCCCGACCACGTGGCGATCCTCGGCGAGCGGGTGCGGGTGCTCGACGCGCCCGTCGACGCCGACGGCATGGTCCTGGGCGCCGCGGCCGGCGCGGACGTGGTGGTGTGCACGCCCGCCCACCAGTTCCCGCTGGGGGTGAGCATGTCCCCGGAGCGCCGGGCCGAACTGCTCGCGCCGAGCCGCACGTGGGTGGTCGAGGACGATTACGACGGCGAGTTCCGCTACGACCGCCGCCCGGTGGGCGCGTTGCAGCCGCACGCCCCGGACCGGGTCGCCTACGTCGGCTCCACCAGCAAGTCCCTGGGCCCGGCCGTGCGGCTGGGTTGGATCGCCTGCCCACCCGCGCTGGTCGACGACGTGGTGTCCGCCAAGCGCCTCGCCGACCGGCAGACCTCGCCGCTGGACCAGCTCGCGCTCGCGGAGCTGATCACCTCCGGCGGCTACGACCGGCACCTGCGGGCGGCCCGGCTGGCCTACCGGCGGCGACGCGACCTGTTCACGGCCAGGACCGCCGAACGCGCCCCGACCGCGCGGGTGCTCGGCATCGCGGCGGGCCTGCACGCCATCCTGGAGCTGCCCGGCGCGCACGAGGCGGAGCTGACCGCCCGCCTGCGCGCGGCGTCGGTGAGCGTGCAGCCGTTGAGCGCCTACAGCCGCACGGCCGCGCCGCGCCCGCCCAGCCTGGTCGTCGGGTACGCCACGCCACCCGGCCACGCCTACTCGGCCGCGATCGACGCGCTGCTGGCCGCCGTGGCGTGATCGCGGACCAACCCCAGCCGGGTGGCCAGCACCCCGGCGTGGAACCGCGACCGCGCCGCCAACCCGGTCATCAGGTCGGCCACGTGCCGCCGGTAGGTGCGCACCGACATCCCCATCCGCCGCGCGGCCACCTCGTCGGTGTACCCGGCGCACAGCAGCTCCAGCACCCGCCGCGACGCGCTGTCCTCCGGCCAGGCCAGTTCCGCCCGGCGCACCGCCCGCAGGTCGGCCGCGTCCTCCCACACGGCCCGCGCCAGCGCCCGGACCACGCCGACCACCGCCCGGTCGCGCACCACCGCCAGTCCGCCGGCGGCCGCCACGAGCGCGACCCGGTCGTCCACCAGGGTCATCGTCGGCAGCGCCGAGCCGTGCACCCGGAACTCCACGTCGGGCAGCGCCCGACCGCCGAACACGTCCTCGACGGCGAGGTCCCGCGCGACCACCACGCGGGCCCGCCGGTTGCCCTCCAGCAGCGCCACCTGCAACCGCTGGAACTCCCGCAGCCCGTCGGGCAGCGGGAAGGTGGCGTAGTTGGTCCACACCTCGGGTGATCGACGCGCGGCCTGGCGGATCAGCCGGGCGACCACCTCCTCCACCGGGTCGTCCGCCACGTCGGCGCCCTGGAACCGGTGCAAGAGGTCCGCGAGCCGGTCGACGTGGAAGCGCATGGTCGCCAGCTCCGGCGACGGGGAGGGTTCCGAGCGACGGGAGAAGGGCGCCACGGGGCTGTCGAGGTCGGTCATGGCTCGCTTCCGGGGTCGAGTACGGGCCGAGTGCGGCCGAGTCTCACCACGCCGCGCTGAACCCGCGCTCACCGCCACCTTGCACGCCCCTTGCCCCCGGCAAAACCCCCGACCTCAACCGCGCCCCGAGGCGTCGCGAACCGATTACGGCACCACGCAGCCCACCCCGTCCCGCACGTCGAGCGGCGGCGACACCGCCAGGCGACGCGCAGGCCCCCGTCAACGCGCGCCGCGGGCACGAATTCGCCCGCCGATGAGCGACCGCGAAAAGCCCGCCGAACGGAACTCCACGCCGATCCGGCGGGCTCGGGGTGCCGTTCAAGCACCTCGTGGAGCGAGCGCGCCGGTCCATCCGCGCACAGCACCGCCTCGGCCGGCTCGACCACCGCAGCCCTTGGTCGATCTTCCTCCTGTCGTGAGGAGGAAGATCGACCAAGGGCCGCTCACACGATCAACCAGGCCCGGCGGCCGACCTCCGCCAGTCACACCTCGAGCCGGCCCTGAGGTCGAGGAATGAAGTCCAACCGGGCGGCGACTTCGAGCAAGGCCTTCACAGCCGCCGCGGGCCCCAGTTTGCGGTGCTCGATCCGCTCGGCGAGTGCCGCCACGTTGGCCGCGACAGCGGGATCGGTGTGCACCTGTTCCACCGCCTGGCGAATCTGCTCGGCATCGGCGGTGACGTCGATCGCGACGCCCGCGCCTTCGTCGGCGATTCCTCGCGCGTTCGTGGCCTGCTCCTCGCTTCGAGGCACCAGGACCATCGGCACCCTCGCGGCGATCGACTCGAACACCGAGTTGATCCCGCCGTGCGTGATGAACACCGCGCTGCGTTCGAGCATCGACAGCTGGGGGACGTAGCGGTGCGCCACCACGTTGCCCGGTAGAGCGCCCAGTGCGGCGGGGTCGGTGTGCGCGGTGGACAGGACGACGTTCCACGATGAGTCGGCGAAGGCGTGAACGACCTTCCGGAAGAACTCCTCCCCACGGGTGAAGAAGGTTCCCGTGGAGACGTACAGCAGCCGTTCTCCTTGCCCCCAGGGCAGCTCCACGGGTTCGTGGTGGTCGTCGGTCTTGCGGAGCGGGCCGACCATCCTGTAGCCCTCGCGGAACATCTGCGGTTCCGGTTGCAGCTCCTCGATGGAGTTGACCAAGCCGACCTCGGCCCGGGGCGGCGTCGATCGGATCGCCGGGATGAGGCGGGGACCGAGGCGCAGTCGGCGTGCGACACCGGCCGCGCGGCGACCCATCCGCTTGCCCACCTCGGAAACGAACAGCTCCTCGTTGAACGCGTGGCTGGCGAACAGCACCGCGAAAGGGGTTCCGGTCCTGTCGGCGGCCTCGATCGCCCAGCGGGCGCCGATGTCGGCGACCAGGATGGTGCCGGGCCCACCCGCCAGCAGGCGGGCCACCTGGTCGACCGAGCGCTTCATGCTCTGCCGGAGTCGGCGGATCTCACCGACCTCCCTGGTGACCTGGCGCGCCGTCGTCCGATCCGGGATGTGCCTGCGCACGGTGGCTTCGATGGGGGCCACGTCGATGCCCGCCGCGGTGAACGGCGCCGCGAACTCCGCGTTGACCGCTACCGCGGTCGCGACGCCCGCCGCGCGAAGTCCCTGCGCCAGGGCCAACATCGGAGCCGCGTGCCCGTGAGCGGGCAGGGGCACGAGAACGAACCTCACCATGCTGATGTCCCTCACGTGGGGGCGAAACGGCCGATCATGACGATGACCCGTTCCACGATCATGACACGCCGACCGTGAGCACAACCGTGCGGCCGTCACATTAAGGCCAGCGTTAAACAATCGGCACATTAAGGCCAGCGTTAAACACCAGCGCCCCGGAGCCCCACCGTTGACGCCGTTTCCCCGTGGTCACTACCGTTCTGTTGTCGCGGCCGACGGACACTCGCACGGACGGGGGCGTAACGAATGCTGAGACCCCCGGGAGTCACCCGGCCGGACCGCACCGCCGTGCTTTCCTCCTCCCCCGGCGCGAACGGGTCTCCGGAGCACTGGACCGGAGCACGGGTCCACGTCCAGGTCAAGGTCCTCTGTGGCCGGACGCTCCGGATCCTGCTCAACGACCCGCAACTGGTCCTCTTCAGCCTCGCGCAGCCGTTGATCATGCTGACCCTCTTCAGCCAGGTGTTCGCCAGCATCGCCAACACCGCGAGCTTCCCGCCCGGGGTCTCCTACGTCGACTACCTCATGCCCGCGATCCTCGTCACCACCGGCATCGGCTCGGCCATGCAGTCCGGGGTCAGCCTGGTGTCCGAAATGGACAACGGCCTGCTCAAGCGCCTGCGGGCGATGCCGGTCGCACCGCGGGCCGTGCTGTTGGCGCGCAGCCTGGCCGACGTGATCCGCACCGCGGTGCAGTTGGCCACGCTCACCGTGGCCGCCACGCTGCTGTTCGGTTTCCGCCCCGTGGGCGGGGTGCTGGGCACCCTGGCCTCGGTCCTGCTCACCCTCTACGTGAACTGGGCGCTCACCTGGATCTTCCTGGCCCTCGCCGCGGCGTTGCGCAGCCCGGACGCCATGCAGATGGCCGGTTCCCTCGCCATGTTCCCGCTGATGTTCGCCTCCAGCGCCTACGTGCCGATCGAGGCGTTGCCGGACTGGTTGCGCGCGGTCGCGGTGGTGAATCCGCTGACCTATGCCGTGGACGCCGCGCGTGCCCTGACGATGGGCACACCGGTCGGCGCGGAGTTGCTCGCCGCCTGCGTGACGAGCCTCGTGATCGCCGTGGTCGGCATGCACGTCGCGACCCGCGCGTTCCGGCGCCCGTGACGCGATGACCGCTCCCCCGAGCGACGGCCCCCGAGGCCGGAAGGGACCGCGCCCATGACCCAGCCCGTGATCGAGGCGCGGAAGATCAGCGTGTCCTTCGGCGCGGTCGCCGCGCTCTCCGAGGTCGACATCAGCGTCGAGCGCGGCACCGTGCACGGACTGCTCGGGCACAACGGGGCGGGCAAGACCACCCTGGTCAACGTGCTGTCCACGCTGGTCCTGCCCACGTCCGGGGAGGCGACGGTCGCCGGGTTCGACGTGCGCGACCAGGGGCACCTGGTGCGCGGCAGGATCGGGTTGACCGGGCAGTTCGCCTCGGTCGACGACAACCTGTGCGGCCGGGACAACCTCGTCCTGGTCGCGCGCCTGCTCGGCGCGAGCGCCCGGCAGGCCAGGTCCCGCGCCGACGACCTGTTGGCCGTGTTCGGGCTCACCGACGCCGCCCAGCGGGCGGTGAAGACCTATTCCGGCGGTATGCGCCGCCGCATCGACCTGGCCGCGAGCCTGGTCGGCAGACCGGAGGTGCTGTTCCTCGACGAGCCGACCACCGGCCTCGACCCGCCGGGGCGCCTGGGGCTGTGGCAGATCATCGAGGAACTGGTCACCTCCGGCACGACCGCCCTGCTGACCACGCAGTACCTCACCGAAGCGGACCGACTCGCGCAGCGGATCTCGGTGCTGTCCCGAGGGCGGGTGGCCGTCTCCGGCACGCCCGCGGCGCTCAAGGCGCGGGTCGGCGGCGCGTCGACGCACCTGCGCCTGGCCGTGCAGGCCGACACCGACCGCGCCGTCGCGCTGCTGGCGGAGGCCGGGTTCACCCCGCTCCCCGGCGTCGGCGACGAGTCGGTCGTCCTGCCCGCCACCACGCCGTCCGACCTCGCCACCGCCATCGTCGCACTGGAGCGCGAGCAGATCGCGATCGCCGAGGTCACCATGGCGGAACCGACGCTCGACGACGTCTACCTCGCCGTCACGGACTCACCCCACGACTGACCCCGGCGCGCGCCGCTCAGCCCGACGGGGTGATGGCAATGCGGCGCACGCGTGCGCAGGACCCGGGATCGGTGATGCGCATCATCAGGTCGGCGGGTCCGGCGCCGGCGAACTTGGGCAGGAACGCGCCCACCTCGCGCTCGACGGCCTCCACCTGTGCCGTGCAGCGCTGCTGTTCGGCAGTGGCGAACCGGTGCTGCGCGGCCTGGTTGGCGATGTCCTGGTCGACCGCCTGGTCCACGGCGACCCCGGTCGGCGCGAGGAACAGCACCCGGTGCCCCTGCCGGTGGTCGCCCTCCACGACGTGGCCGACGACCTCGGTCTCAAGCCAATTCAGGCAACAAACGTTCAAGCCGATTCCCGCCGTTGCTCCGGGCGGCGCAATGGCGACCTCCTCCGCGATCCTGGATTCGGACCCGATGCACCCGTTCGCCGCACACCTGCCCCACATCTGGCACGAAAAGTGAGCGGACCATTGGATCCGTGGCCCATGTGCGGGAACCGAAGGAATTGCGGACGCGTTCACCCTTACGGCGCGTTGAGCCCCTTGCGCCGGTAGGTGACGCCGTGGTCGTCATCCCGCAGGTTGATTGCCCAGAGGGGGGCGCTCGACATCAGGACGGGATGGCCGAACGACACGATGTCGAGTTCTTCATCGGTGTTCACACGTGCCCCTCGCCGTCTTCTGCCGGAAGGTTTGGCGTGCGCAAAAATTTATTGACGGGTTTCTTGACCGTGCTGATGGCGATGGCGGTGGCGGCCTCGCTGACCGCCGGTGGCGCCGCTGCGGATGCCGGCGGCGCGAATGTGTTCCAGCGGTTCGCCCTGCCTGCCCAGCAGGCTCAGGAGTTGCATCTACGAGCACGGCTCCTGGGGCGGGCGGCGGCGGCAGTTCTCCAACTGCGGGAGGTTCGACTTCGATCCGTACGGCTTCCGCGACCAGACGTCGTCGTGGGTGAACACGAAGATCCTCCTGGCCACACCGCCGCCAGGCCACGGCGAAGACCTCGTCGACCAGGTCCGCCGCCGTCTCCCGCCCACCTCGACGGGCCAGGTACCGCATCACCGGATCCCTGGTCCGCCGGTACACCTCGCTGAACGCGGTCACAGCCGCCGATTCGGTGTCCATCACCCTCTCTTGTGTCGCCACTCCCCCCACTCCTGCCGACACCACCACTGTTCACCCGTTCGGCGCAAAACCCAGTCGAAGCGCTCAGGCGCCCCCATCCCGCCGCCGCCGGATGGCTGCTCTCGGCCAGGCCCTGCGCGTGCGGTCCTCGGCGCGGCCGGCCGGATCACCCGATCCCGCACCTCGGCTCGCCCGGGTCGACGCCGTTCGATGGAGGAGGTCGCGGCGGGGACGGGGTCGCTTGAACGCCAACCCCCCTCGATGTCGGCGTGCAAGCGGGGGCATCTGGAGCGCGTCCGTCCCGCCGCGTCTGTCACGATGCTGTGCTGATCCGGCGGAAATCTGGCGCAAACCTGCAAGACGGCGAACGTCCCTGCTGGACCGGCGTTCGGGGAATCGCAGGTGGGGGGAGATGTCGGTGATGGCGGTGGAATTCTGCGTGTTGGGGCCGGTGGAGGCCAGGATCGCCGGCTGGCCGGTGGACCTGGGTCGCGCCCGGCAGCGGTGGGTGCTGGCGGTGTTGCTGGTCGAGGCCAACCGGTGGCTGTCGGCCGATCAACTGCTCGACCGCGCCTGGGGCGACCGCGTCCCGGCCAGTGGTCGGGACACGCTCTACGGCTACCTGTCCCGGTTGCGCCGGGTGTTGCGGGCCACCGACGAGGCCGACATCGTGCGCAGGTCCGGCGGGTACGAGCTGGTCGTGGACGAGGACGCGGTGGACCTGCACCGTTTCCGACGGCTGGTGGTCGAGGCCCGCGCCGCCGACGACGAGCGTGCGGCGGAGCTGTTCGCCGAGGCGACGGGGCTGTGGCGGGGTGAGGTGTGCGCCGGTTTGGACACGCCGTGGGCGCAGGCCGTGCGCACCGAGCTGGACCGGCAGCGGTTGGCCGCCGAACTGGATCACGCCGACCTGCGGTTGCGCACCGGCCGGCACACCGATCTGCTCGTCGACCTGACCTCCCTGGCCGCGGCGCACCCGCTGGACGAACGCGTGAGCGGCCAGTTCATGCTCGCGCTGTACCGCAGCGGGCGCCAGGTCGACGCCCTGGAGCACTACCGGCGGCTGCGCACCCGGCTGACCGGGGAGTTGGGTGTCGATCCAGGACCCGACTTGCGGCAACTCCACCAACGGATCCTGGCCGCCGACCCCGCCTTGGCCACCCCGGTGCCGGCTACCGGCCGGTTGCCCGCGGCTGTCCGCCAACTGCCCGCCGCGCCCCGGACGTTCACCGGCCGGGCCCCCGAACTGGCCGAGCTGGACCGGGCGCTGACCACCGGCGTGCCGGCCACCGGGATCACCGCGGACACCTGCGGCCCATCGGGCGGAACGCCCGGGACGGCGCCGGTGGACGGGACGACGGTGGTGATCTCGGCGATCGGTGGCGCCGGTGGCATCGGCAAGACGTGGCTGGCGCTGACCTGGGCACACCGGCACGTGGACCGGTTCCCCGACGGGCAGTTGTTCGTCGACCTGCGCGGGTTCAGCCCCGACGCGGCGCCCCTGGACCCCGTGGTCGCGCTGCGCCGGTTCCTCGACGCCCTCGGTGTCGAGCCCGCCCGGTGTCCGCCGGACCCGGACGCCCTGGCCGCGCTGTACCGCAGTCTGGTCGCGGGCAGGCGGATGCTGATCGTGCTGGACAACGCCGCCACCGCCGAGCAGGTCGTGCCGTTGCTGCCCGGCAGCGCCTCGTGCACGGTGCTGGTCACCAGCCGCCACCGCCTACCCGCCCTGCTGGCCCGGCACGGCGCCCGACCGCTGCCGCTGGGCACCCTCGACGACGCCGAGTCCCGTGCCCTGCTGGCCGCCGCCCTGGGCGCGGACCGCGTCGCCGACGACGAGCGGGCCACCGCCGAACTGATCGCCCTGTGCGGCGGGTTCCCGCTGGCGCTCGCCTTGGTCGCCGCACGCCTGCACCTCCGCCTGCCGTTGGCCGACGCCGTCGCCGAACTGCGCGAGCTGCGCCTGCACGCCCTGGACGACGCCGACCACCCGGCCGCCAGCCTGCCCACCGTGCTGTCCTGGTCCCTGCGCCACCTCACCGACTCCCAACAGCGCGTGTTCGCGCTGCTGGGAGTCGCGCCGGGACCCGACATCGGCCTGCCCGCCGCCGCCGACCTCACCGGCCTGCCGCCACACCGGACCCACGCCGCGTTGCGCGCCCTGGCCGACGCCTCCCTGATCGACCCCCGCCCCGGCGGCCGCCACACCATGCACGACCTCGTCCGCGCCTACGCCACCACCCTCGCCGACGACCTGCCCGACGCGGTCCGGCTCCCGGCACTGCGACGGGTGATCGACTTCTACCTGCACACCGCCCACACCGCCGACCGCCTCCTGGACGCGCACCGCCCCCAGATCCGCCTCGCCCCTGCCGCCCCCGGCGTGCGCCCTCACCCCCTCGGGCACTACCAGGAAGCCTTGACCTGGCTGAAAACCGAGTACCGCCACCTGCTGGACGCCCAACAGGCCGCCGTCGCCCATGGTTGGCACCGGGTCGTGTGGCAGCTGGCCTGGACCCTGCACACCTTCCACTTCCGCCAAGGCCACCACCACGACGAACTGTCGATGTGGCGCACCGCCCTCGACGCCGCCGAACACCTGCGCGACCCCGCGGCCCTGGCCCGGGTCCACCGACGCCTCGGCCTCACCCACGCCCGACTACGGCGGTACGACCAGGCCCGCCACCACCTCGACCAAGCCCTCGCCGTGGCCGAACGCCACCACGACACCGTCGAACAGGCCTGCATCCACTACACCTTCGCCTGGGCCGCGATCCGCCGGACGACCGAGCCGGAAGCCCGGGAACACGGCCTCCTCCACGCCCGCCGCGCCTGGGACCTCTACCGCACCCTGGACCTGCCGGTGTGGGAAGCCAACGCCCTGACCATGCACGGCTGGTTCCTCGCCCACACAGGAGACCACGACACCGCCCGCGAACACTGCCGCGCCGGGCTGGCCCTCCAACGACACCACCACTGCTCCGCCGGCGAAGCGGAATGCCTGAGGCTGCTCGGCTGGATCGACCACCTCTCCGGCCACCACCACCGGGCCGTCCGGCACTACCGCGAGGCCCTGGCCCTGATGCACACCCTCGGGCACACCTACGCGGCCGCCATCACACTCGACGACCTGGGCAATTCCCACGCCGCCCTCGGCCACCACGACCAAGCCCGCACGACATGGCTGGAAGCCGTGGAGTCCTACACGCAGCAGGGAGACCACGACGCCGCCCGACGGGTGCGGCAACGACTCGACGACCTCAAGACCCCCGACGGCGGCCCACCACCTCAGAGCGCCGAACCCACGCAGTAGGTCCGACCACCTGGCGATCCCCTGTTCCTGCCCGCCTCGTGGGACACGACGCGAACGCCAACCCGAACACCCGTCGTGCCCGGATTCACCCGGAAGCAGGTGAGCCGAACGCCGCTTCGAGGATCTCGAAGAAGATCGGCACGTTGCCGTCGTTGTTGGTCTGGATCGCGATCGCCCGTCCGCCGTCGGGGGTGCACATCACCATGCTGTCCGAACCCGGGTTGCTGCCCCCGCCGCCCCGCAGCACGACGCCGTTGGCGAGGGTCCGCTCCCACACCCCGAGGCCGTACCGGACGCCGGGCACCCAGTTCGCGCCCTCGGTGGAGACCGTGGCCCACGCTTCCTCGTGCAGGTCGGGCGGCAGCAGGGCCCCGGTGCTCATGGCTCGGTAGAAGCGGATCATCTCGCTGGTGGTCGAGACCACGTTGCCGGCGCTCCAGCCCAGTGACGAGTTCATCTCGGTCAGGTCCAGCGGGGGGAGGCTCGGGTCCTCCATCATCAGGTGCCAGTTCTCCGGGGTGACGTCCTCCGGCCGGACGCCCTCCCGGAGGAACTTGTTGGAGTACGCCCGCGGGTGCGGGTCCGGGTAGGTCGCCTCCGCCGCGGACCGCACGTGGGTCCGGGTGAGGCCGAGCGGTTCGATGACCGCCCGGCCGACCTCGTCGGCGTAGCTGTTGCCGGTCACCTGCTCGATGATCGCGCCGAGGAGGTAGTAGCCGCCGTTGGCGTAGAGGAACCGCTCACCCGGCGCGTGGGCCGGCGGCTCCGAAACCGCGAGCTCCAGCAGGAACTCGGTGGTCAGGACGTCGTGGCGGTGCTCCTCCACCGCGGAGCGGGTGAAGTACCGGTACGCCGTCCTCGGCGACAGGCCGGTGGCGAACAACCCGCTGGTGTGGTTGAGCAACTGCCGGATCACCAGTGCGGCGCCGTCGTTGCCGTTGGCGTTCGCCACGCCGGGCAGCCACTCCTCGACCGTGTCGTCGAGGCTGAGCCGGCCTTCGGCGACCAGGCGCAGCACCGTCGCGGCGGTGAAGGCCTTGCCGTTGCTGCCGAAGTGCAGGTACTCCCCCGGCCCTCGCTCGCGGCCGGTGTTCAGGTCGGCCAGTCCGGCCGAACCGAACCAGGCGCCGTCCCCGTCCTGGACCTCGGCGACGATGCCGGGCACCCGCTCCTGGGCGACCACCCGGTCGAGGACGCGCTGGACCCGCTCGCGGGCGGTGTCGGTGGTGGGCATGTGCGGACTCCTCCGATTCGGACCTGCTCGGTACGTCCACGACCATGCCGACCGGCGATGACAGCCCGCTGATGGCGCGCTGATGAGCCGCCGCGGCGGCGATCAGACCGGGATCAGCTCGCTGAGCCGGTCGAGCGCGTCCTGCCGGGGCGTCTCGGAGCCCTGCCGGTACGCCCTGTCGTACTCCGTTCGCCCCAGCTGCCGCGCGAGCGCGGCGACCAGCTCCCGGAGTTCCGGCTCACCGCGGTCGAACGCCCCGCGGATGGTCTGGCTCAGGCCGAGCGCGGTGGCCGCACCGACCACGTCGCCTTCCGCGTGCAGCAGCCGGGCCAGCTGTTCGGCGACCGGCGCGACGTCCCGGTGGGCGAAGGCCGCGCGGACCGCGCCCGGCAACAGGTCGCGCGCCCGCGCGGTGTCGCCCGCGGACAGCCGGTTCGCCACCCTCGCGAGGGCGATCCGGTCCTCGACGACCTCGGCGGGCATGGCCACCTCCGCGGCGATCCCGGCCACCCGGTCGAGCTCGCGGTCGGCCCGGTCCGGCTGCCCGGTGCGGCGGCACAGCTCCGAACGGGCGATGAGCACCTCGGTTTCCAGCGCCCGAGGCCCGCGCGACCGCACCACCCGCTCGGCCGCTTCGACATCGCGCCGCGCACCCGCCGGATCGCCGCCGCGCACCCGCTCGACCGCGAGCCCGAGCCGGTACGGGACCTCGTCCGGTCCGGTGAGCTCCGCTCCGCGCTGGTAGGCGGCCAGCGCCGATTCGTGCGCTCCCTCGACCGAGTGGATGCGGGCGACCCCGGCGAGGGCCATCGCGGTCCACAGGCGGTCACCCACCGCCTCGAACCCGCGCAGCGCGGAAACGCAGCCCGTCCTCAGCCGCCCCCAGTCACCCCTTTCGTACCCGATGAACACGTCGACCAGGAACGTGGCCGCGCGGGCCCATCGGTCGGCCCGGTCGCGCGCGGCCCGGATCTCGCGCTCGACCAGGTCTTCCAGGCCGAACTGGTGCGCCATCGGCAGTGTCGTCAGCACCAGGATCGGGTAGCGCTCCAGCGCGCCGGTGCGCGCGCAGTCCTCGATCACCGCCCGTACGCGTTCGGCGCTTCCCCCGGCCGGCAGGCGGAACGCGGTGAACGCGGCCCTGGCGTCCTCCGGCAGCGCGTCGCCGAAGTCGAGCACCCGGGACACGAGGGTGTCGGAGCGGGCGTCGTACCGCAGCGTGCCCCAGTACCAGTAGAGCGGCCCGAGCAGACGGGTCGCGGACTCGACGTGGCCGTCGTCGACGGCCACGTGCAGGGCGAAGACCAGGTTGTCGTACTCGGCCTCGAACAGCACGAGGGAGGCCGCTTGGCGGTCGGACCGCAGCAGCGGCTCGTGCTCCGCGGCCACTCCGGCGAAGTGGCGGGCGAACCGGTCGCGAACCAGTTCCGGCGCACCGGCCCGGCGCAGTTCACCGGCCGCGTACTCACGGACGCTCTCCAACATCCGGTAGCCCTCGCCCGAGCGCTCCACGATGGACTTCTCCACCAGCGAACCGAGCAGGTGGCCGACCTCCCCGGGCGGCAGCGCGTCGTCGGCGCAGACCGCCAGGGCCGCGGCGGAACCCGCCAGCGAGGGGAACACCGAGAACCGCCGCGCCACCACCCTCTCCGGGTCGGTCAGCAGGTCCCAGCTCCACTCGATGACCGCCCGCAGCGTGCGCTGGCGCGGTTGGGCCGCCCGATTCCCCCTCGACAGCAGGCGGAACCGGTCGTCGAGCCCGCGGACGATCTCGCCGGTGCTCAGCGTCCGCAGCCGGGCCGCCGCCAGTTCCAGCGCGAGCGGCAGTCCGTCCAACCGGCGAACCACCGACAGCACATCATCGACGGTGGACTCGTCGAGCCGGAACCCGGGGCGCACGGCCGCCGCCCGGTCGGTGAACAGCCGCACCGCGGCCGATCCGGCCGCCTCGGCCAGGTCGGCGCCCGGCCGAGGCAGGTCGAGCGCGGGCAGTCGGCATAGCGCCTCGCCCACGACCTCCAGGGATTCCCGGCTGGTGGCCAGGACGGTCAGGCGCGGCCGGTGCTCCAGCAGCCGACGGGCGAACTCCGCGGCCGGGCCGACGAGGTGCTCGCAGTTGTCCAGCACCAGTACCGCCTCATCGCTGCCGAGTGCTTCGGCCACCCGCTGGAGCGGTTCCGCCGAACGGCCGCCGTTGGCGGCGCCCAGCACCCCGAGGATCGCCTCGACGACGCCGTCCTCGCTGTCCGCGGGCACCCCGGCCAGGGGGACGAGCCACAACCGGCCGTTCCGGTGGGCCCGGTGCGCGGCCGCCGCCTCGATCGCCAGCCGGGTCTTCCCCACGCCTCCGGGACCGACGACCGTGACCAGCCGGGAAGTGGCCATCAGCTCGGCGAGCAAGGCCAGTTCCCGCTCCCGGCCGATGAAGGTGGTCAGCCGTGCCGGAAGGCGGCCGGGAGCGGGCCCGGCCGGCGGTTCGGCCCGGGTCGGACCGCCGCGCAACACGGCCAGGTGGGCGTCCTGGACCTCGGCCGACGGATCCACGCCGAGCTGGTCGGACAGCAGGTCACGCACCTGCCGGTACACGACCAACGCCTCGGCCTGGCGTCCCGCCGCGTGCAGCGCGCGCATGCGCAGGGCGGCAAGCCGCTCCCGCAGCGGGTGTTCGGTCGCCGCGGCCCCCAGGTCGGCCAGGACGTCCGCGTGGTGACCGAGCCGCAGTTCGGCGTCGAAGCGGTCCTCCCGGGCCCCGGCCCGCAGTTCCTCCAGCCTCGCGGCGGCGGGACCGGCGAACGGCGCTCCCAGCACGTCGGCGAGCGCGGCGCCCCGCCACAGGGCGAGTGCTTCGCCGAACGACGCCGCCGCCTCACCCGGCCGATCGGCGGCGAGTTCCCGCCTGCCCCGCGTGACCAGTCGCTCGAACCGGTGCGCGTCCACCTGCTCCTCGGACAGCGCGAGCCGATAACCCCGACCCGAGAACTCGACCGCCCCGGCCCCACCGAGCGCCTTGCGCAGCCGGTACACCAGCGCGTGCAACGAGTTGGCCGCCCCGTCCGGGGCCTCCGCACCCCACAGACCGTTGACCAGGGCACCGGCGGACACCGCTTCCCCCGCGGACAGGGCGAGGCGGCAGAGCAACATCCGCAGCCGGATCCCCCCGACGACGATCGGCGCCCCGTCCTCGCCGAACGCCCGCACGGGCCCGAGCACAACGACCCTCACCAGCAACCCCTCACGTCACCCCATGCCCGCGCCCGCCGTGCCTACGAGCAGCGGCTCACCGCGGTGCGGACCTGGCCAAACCAAGCCACCGAACACTTTCGACTCAACAAGCCCGTTGCAGCACAACGAACTTCCCCCACCCACTCCCTCCTGCCCGCTCACCTGGACACCGGATCGAGGTGTTGGGCGCCATCGCGCACCCGACCGCCTCAGGACGCGTCCTCCCAATGATCACGATCGTAGGCACTTGACCCTCACGCCGGCGTGAGGCTTCACGGTCGGCCGCGCTCACCACATCCGGGTGAAAGCCTGGAGGACGACATGTCGCCGAGGACGGTTCTGGTGATCGGGACCGGTGGCGCGGTCGGCGCCGCGCTCGTCGAAGCGCTCGCACCGGACCACGAGCGGAGCCGGCTCCACCTGGTGCACCTCGGCGTGTCGGCTGCCGGGAACACCACGGTCGTGCACTTCGCCTGGCACCAGCTCGTCGAGGCGCACACCGAGCGCTCCGGCCTCGACCACACCCACCTGCGACCGGCGGCCTTCATGCAGAACCTGCGGTTCGGCGTCGGTGAGCCGTGAGACACCTCGTGTGAGCGGGCGTTCCCGGCCAAGGGCCGGATCGGAAATCCTCGTGCTCGTGTCCACCCCACCTGACGAGCAGCCACAGCGTCCCTCCGGTGGGACGTCCGCCGATCCGGCCGCGCGTCCGTCCCGGCGGACGTTCACAGCCGAGTACGAGCTCGCCCTGGTCGCGGAGCACGAGAATGCCCCGAACCGCGAGAAAGGGGCGACCCTACGCCGCGAGGGCCTGCACTCCTCGCACGTCATCGAGTGGACCCGGGCCCGCGACGCGGGACGACGGTGCGGTGGAGTCGCCGAGCCGGCGGCCCCGGCGGGAAAGTCGGCTGAGCAGGTCGAGTGGGAGAGGTTGCGCCGGCAGAACGCGAAGCCGACCTCCGACCTGTGGGATGCCAGAACTCTGCACCGCGACGCTGAGCTACGGCGATCACGCACCACCAGCCATAGGAGCATGATCGTGAGGCGTAGCGCCACGACTGCTGTACCTGATCTTCGTCCGGACCGGTGCGCCGACTCCCCCGGCTTGACCCTGTCGGTGATCTTGGAACGGCCGGTGTGTGGTGGAGGGTGACCGGTGGGCAACAGCGAGGCTTCCAAACGAGTACGAACCCACAGCAGCCTGACCACAGGTCGGACCACGTGGCCGACTTCAGGCGCCCCACAGGTCCGGTCGATGCCGCTCCGCGGGACTTGCCGCACGGCGTTGTAACTATTACTGTTACGATCAGAACAGGAGGCGGAGGAGGTCGACGTGAGCGCCAACAGCCGGCTGACCATCGCGGCGCACGCCATGACGTGGATCGGGCTGTACCGGCGACGCGGCCACGGGGTCGCCACCTCCGACCAGATCGCGGCGAGCGTCAACACCAACCCGGTGGTGATCCGCCGCCTGCTGGCCGAGCTGCGCAAGGCCGGCCTGGTCGATTCGCAACGGGGGGCGGGGGCGGGCTGGACGCTCGTGCGGGACCTGGAGGCCATCACCCTGCTCGACGTCTACCAGGCGATCGAGCCGGGACCGCTCTTCGCCCTGCACCGCGCGACACCGAACGCCGAGTGCGTCGTGGGCCACGGCATCGGGCCGGTGATGGCCGCCGTGTACGACGGGGCGGAGGCCGTCCTGCGCGGGGAGCTGGCCAAGACCACGTTGGAGGACGTGCTGCGCGACGTCCTGAAAGCCGCCTGACCTCGAAAATCACCTGACCCAGGCCCGTCGACCTCTCCCGGTCGCGGAGAAGCGCGCCCTGCGCCCACCGACGTAACAAAAATAGTTACGTCAAGGAATTCGGAGGATCTCATGGGACAGCTGGACGGCAAGAGCACCCTCGTCACCGGCGGCTCCAGCGGCATCGGCCTGGCGATCGCCCGCCGTTTCGCCGCCGAGGGCGCGGCGGTCTACCTCACCGGCCGCCGCAAGGCCGAGCTGGACGCCGCCGTCGCGCAAGTCGGCGCCCGGGGCATCGCCGTCCAGGGCGACGTCTCGGACCTCGGCGACCTCGACCGGCTCTTCGCCGAGATCGCGAACCGCAGCGGTCGCCTGGACGTCGTGGTGGCCAACGCCGGGGTCGGGGACTACGGCCCGCTCGGCGCGATCACCGAGGAGGAGTACGACCGCACCACCTCGATCAACCTCAAGGGCACGATCTTCACCGTCCAGAAGGCGCTGCCGCTGCTGACGGCCGGCGCCTCGGTGGTGCTGCTCTCCTCCAGCGCGGCCCTGCGGGCCGTCCCCGGCCTGGGTGTCTACGCCGCCACCAAGGCCGCGATCCGCAACCTCGCCCGCACCTGGGCCGCCGAGCTGGCCGGCCGGGGGATCCGCGTCAACACCCTCACCCCCGGCTTCGTCGAAACCCCCGGCGGGGACGAGCTCCGCGCCGCTTTCCCGCACGGCGACGGGCACACCGCGACCGAACCCTCCCCGCTCGGGCGCGCCGGCCGTCCCGACGAGGTCGCCGCCACCGCCCTCTACCTGGCCGGCGACCAGAGCACCTTCACCACCGGCGCGGAACTGCTCGTCGACGGCGGTGTCACACAGCTCTAGCGACATGCGCAGAGGGGAACCCGGTGATCGCCGCCACCGGCTGACAGGTCGGGCCGGCCTCGACGGGCACAGCGCCGCATCAGCGGTGCTGCTCCTGCTCGTGGAGCCAGTCGTGGAGCACCTGGGCGGTGGACTCGGCGTGCTCGTGCATCATCGTCTGGTGGCTGCCGGGGGCGTCCACCACCTCGTGTTCGAGGTCCCACTTCACCGTCCAGCGGCTGCTCGCCTCGGTCGTCTCCTCGTCGCGGGGCTGCTGGGGCACGCGTTCACGGGCGCGGAACAGCACGACGGGCGCGGTGACGGCGCTCGGTCGCCAGCCGTCGAACAGGTCCAGGTAGGCGCCCTGCGCCGTGACCTGTTCGAAGGTCATGAGGGCGAAAGCCTGGTCGTTGACGGCGATGCCGCGCAGTTCCTCCTCGATGTCCGCCGCCGGGACGCGGTCCCTCAGGAGCCACGTGTCGAGGAGCGCCACCGCCGCCGGCCGCGTGCCGCGCTGCTCCAGGCGCGCGGCGATCGCGAGCGCCAGCCACCCGCCCGAGGAGTACCCGGCGAGCGCGACGGGCCGGTCGGGGAACCTCCGCTCGACCACGTCGGCGTGCATGTCGACGACGAGGTCGGACTCGGCCGGCAGCAGCTCGCCGTCGCCGAAACCGGGCAGCGCCAGCGCGCAGACGTCGCGCAGACCGTGCAGGTGCGGCGCCAGGCGCGCGAAGTGGTGCGGCCCCGAGGGCGCGATCATCGACGGCACGCACACCAGGGCGGTGGGCGCGGGCCCCGAGGCGAGCGTCACCGGCTCGACCGGCTTGCCGAACCCGGCGGCCGTGCGGAAGGCGGGCCGCAGCTTCGCGGCCGCTCTGAGGAGCCCCACGCCCTCGCTGAACTTGCCGATCGCGCACGCGTGCCGGTAGAGGTCGCGGACCCCGGTCGAGCCGTCGCCGGGGGACACCGCGTTGCTGTCGGCGCAGCCCGTCGCCGAGCGGTGTCGCGGTGTCGTGGCGATGAGCGTGCCGAGGTGGTGGGCCAGCTCGGCGGCGGTGGGGTGTTCGAAGACGACCTGCGTCGCGAGGGGCAGGCCCGTCGCGGCGGCGAGCCGTCGGCTCATCCGGACCGACGCGAGCGAGTCGAATCCCTGGTCGAGGAAGCGCCGCGTGGCGTCGACGTCCTCGGGCGAGGCGTGCCCGAGGACCGCCGCCGCCTCGGTCCGGACGAGGTCGACCAGGGCGCGCACGCGTTGGGTCTCCGGCAGCGCCGCGAAGTCGGCCGGTGGGCGCGGCGCGTCGGCGGAGGCGCCGGCGACCCGGATCCGGAGCCGGTCGAACAGGTGGGTCGGGCGAGCGGCGGTGAAGGCGGGGAGGAAGCGGTCCCAGTCGACGTCGGCGACGGTGACGGCGTCCTCGTCCACCGCGACCGCGTCGGCCAGGGCGGCGACGGCCACCTCCGGTTCCAGGTGCCGGAGGCCATGCCGGCGCAGGTGGTCGCCGAAGCCGGGCCGAGTGCCGATCCCGGCGTCGGCCCACGGCCCGAACGCGATCGACGTGGCGGTCAGGCCGCAGGCGCGGCGGCGGGAAACGAGCGCGTCGAGGTAGGCGTTGGCCGCGCTGTAGGCGGCCTGGCCGCCGCTGCCCCACGTCGCCGCGACGGAGGAGAACACCACGAACCTCTCCAACCGGGGGCCGCGCGCCGCGTCGACCCCGCCCGGACCGTCGGCGCGGCGAGCCTCGTCCTGCCCGTCGAGCAGGCGGTGCAGCTCGGCGGCGCCCGCGACCTTCCCGCCCAGGACCTCGGCGAACTCGTCGAGGTCCCACTCGCGCAGAGGAGCGGTCCGGCCGGCGACGCCCGCCGCGTGGACGACCGCCGTGACCGGTTGACCGGTCTCGGCGAGCGCGCCGACGAGCGCGGCGACCTGTCCCGGGTCGCCGAGGTCGCAGGCCACGAGTCGCACCTCGGCGCCGAGGTCGGACAGCTCGGCGACCAGTTCGGCCGCGCCGGGCGCCTCGGGGCCCCGGCGGCCGGCCAGCACGATGCGGCGCGCCCCGTCGCGGGCGAGCCGCCGCGCGGTACGGGCGCCGAGGGCTCCCGTGCCGCCGGTGACCAGGACGGTTCCGCTCGGCCGCCACGGCGGCGCGGGGGCGGCGGGTTCGGCCTCGACCAGGCGCGGGACGAACAGACCGCGGCCGCGGATGGCGAACTGGTCCTCGCCGCCGAGGCCGGTCAGCGCGGAGCCGATCCCGCCCGGGGCGACGTCGTCGAGGTCGGCGGGGAGGTCGACCAGCCCGCCCCGGCCCCGTGGGCGTTCCAGGGCGAGTGCCCGGCCCAGGCCCCACACCATCGCCTGGTCCGGGACGGCGACGGGGTCGTGCCGGCCGGTCGAGACCGCGCCCCGGGTCAGGAACCACGTCGGCACCTCCAGCCCGAGGTCGCACAGCGCCTGGGCGAGCGCGACCGTCAGCGCGAGCCCGTCGGTGAGCACGGGGTGGCCGCGGTGCCGCGTGCCGTCGAGGGCCAGCAGCGACACCACGCCTCCCGCCGCGTCCTCACCGACGCCCACCTGTGCCGACAGCAGCACGGCGAGATCGGCGCGGTCCGCGTTCGCTCCGCTCAACGCCAGGTGGACCACCTTGCCGCCGAGGCGTTCCACGACCCGTGCCAGGCGCGAGACCAGCACGTCGTCGCACCCGTGCGGCGCGGTCAGCAGCAGCCAGACACCCGGGAGGCGCGGTGTCCCGGCCCGGTGGGCCGCCGGGGAGGAGGCGGTGACGTCGTTCGCCACCGGCTCCCACTCGACCCGATAACGCAGGTCATCGCGATCGGCGGCAACGGGTTCGGGGGCGCCGGGTTCGGCGGAGCGGCGCGAGGTGGGGACGGCCGCGTTCCCGTTGAGCCAGAAGCGGGTGCGTTGGAAGGGGTACGTGGGCAGGTCGAGGTGCCGGCCGCCGCGCCCGTCGAGGACGCCCCGCCAGTCGACGCGGACGCCCCGCACGTCGAGTTCGGCCATGGCGCCCAGCAGCGTCTCGGGCTCGGGGCTTCCCCGGCGGGAGGCGGCGACCCGCACGACGCCGTTCTCCGCCTCCTCGGGCAGGCAGGCCGACGCGAGCGCGGTGAGCGTGGCGTCGGGCCCGAGTTCGAGGAACGCCGTCGCGCCCTGCTCGTGCAGGCAGCGCACACCGTCCGCGAAGCGGACCGCGTCGCGCACGTGCCGCACCCAGTAGTCGGGCGAGGTGAGCGTCTCGGGCGTGTGGAGGCCGCCGGTGACGTTGGAGACGATCGGGACCGACGGCTCGGCGAACGCGACCCGTCCGACGACCGCGCGGAACTCCTCCAGCATGCCGTCCACGTGGGAGGAGTGGAACGCGTGGGAGACCGTGAGTCGCTTCGTGCCGCGCCCCCGCTCCGCCCACGTCGCGGCGACCCGTTCGGCCGCGTCCGCGTCTCCGGAGATCACCGTCGCCGTCGGGCCGTTGACGGCGGCGATCCCGACCCGGCCGTCGAGCCCGGAGAGGGATTCGCGGACCTCGGCCTCCCCGGCGCACAGCGAGATCATCGCCCCGTCCCGCCGGCACGCCCCCATGAGCCGTCCGCGCGCGGCCACCAGCGCGCACGCGTCCTCCAGGTCCCACACGCCGCAGACGTGCGCGGCGGTCAGTTCGCCGAGGGAGTGGCCCATGACGACCCCCGGCGTGAGTCCCCACGACCGCACCAGGCGGAAGAGGGCCGTCTCGAAGGCGAACAACGCGCATTGGGCGTACCGGGTGTGGTCCAGGACCGCCGCGTCCGGGGAGCCCGCGGGCGCGAACATGACCGGCAGCAGCGGACGGTCCAGGTGCGGCGCGAGACCCCGGCAGACCTCGTCCAGCGCCCGGGTGAACACCGGGTAGGCGTCGTAGAGCCGGCGGCCCGTCCCCGGGCGCCGGCTGCCCTGCCCCGTGAACAGCACCGCCGTCGTGCCGACCGCCGCCGAACGGGTGGAGCCGCGGATCACGCCACGCGCGGCCCGACCACCGGCCACGGCCCGCAACGCGCGCGTCAACTCTTCGCGCCCGCCGGGCCCGGGGTGCGCCACGACCACCGCGCGGTCCTCGAAGCGGGCGCGACCGGCCAGGGTGAAACCCACGTCCAGCGGATCGGCGGCCGGATGCCGTGCCAGGTAGTCGTCCAGACGCCTCGCCTGCGCTCGCAGCGCCGCCTCCGTCCGGCCCGACAGGACGAGGGGCACCGGGGCCGACGGCGCCACGTCGGCGGCTCCCGGCGTGAGGCCGTCCGCGAAGGCCGGGTCGCCGGGCGCCTCCTCCAGGATCACGTGGGCGTTCGTACCGCTGACGCCGAACGCCGAGACACCCGCGCGCCGCCGACGACCGCCCGACCGCTCCCACGGCAGGTTGTCGGTCAGCAGCGCGACCTCTCCCTCCGACCAGTCCACGTGCGGCGACGGTTCGCGCACGTGCAAGGTCCGGGGCAGCACGCCGTGCCGCATCGCCTGCACCATCTTGACGACCCCGGCGACCCCGGCCGCGGCCTGGGCGTGGCCGACGTTGGACTTGAGCGACCCCAGGTACACGGGGCGACCGGCGGGACGGCCCTGGCCGTAGGTGGCGATGACGGCCGCCGCCTCCACCGGGTCGCCCAACCTCGTCCCCGTCCCGTGCGCCTCCACCACGTCCACGTCGGCGGCGGTCAGCCGGGCGTTGGCCAGGGCCTGGCGGATCAGGCGTTGCTGGGACAGGCCGTTCGGAGCGGTCAGGCCGTTGCCGGCGCCGTCCTGGTTGACGGCGCTCCCGCGCACCAGCGCGAGGACCTGGTGACCGTGGCGGCGTGCGTCCGACAGCCGCTCCAACAGCAGCACGCCCGCGCCGTCCGCCCAGCCGGTTCCGTCCGCGTCGGCGGAGAAGGCCTTGCACCGCCCGTCCGGTGCGAGCCCCTGCTTGCGGCTGAACTCCAGCAGCATTCCGGGGGTGGACATGACCGTCACCCCGCCCGCCAGGGCGAGGTCGCACTCGCCGGACCGCACCGCCTGGCCGGCGAGGTGGATGGCCACCAGCGACGCCGAGCACTGCGTCTCGACGCTCAGCGCCGGCCCTTCCAGACCGAAGGTGTAGGAGACGCGGCCGGCGACCAGCCCCAGCGCGTTCCCGGTCAGCAGGTGGCCCTGGGCCTCGGCGGGCGCCTGGTGCCACGGCGGTCCGTAGTCCTGGAGGGACACGCCCGAGAACACGCCCGTCCGCGTGCTGCCGCGCAGCGCCGAGGGGTCGATGCCCGCGTGCTCCAGCACCTCCCACGACAGCTCCAGCATGAGCCGCTGCTGCGGGTCGAGGGCCTTGGCCTCCCGGGGGCCGATGCCGAAGAAAGCGGCGTCGAACTGGTCGACGTCCGGGAGGAACCCACCGCGGCGGGTGTGGACGGTCCCGGGCCGCTCGGGGTCCGGGTCGCAGGGCGTGTCGAGCTCCCAGCCCCGGTTCGCCGGGAAGCCCGCCACCGCGTCGCGGCCCTCGCGCACCAGCTCCCACAGCGCCTCGGGGCAGTCCGCGCCGCCGGCCAGGCGGCACGCCATGCCGACGATCGCGACCGGGTCGTCCCCGCCGGGGGCGCGGGCCGGCGGGGTGTCGGCCGCGTCCTCGACGAGCCCCAGCAGCTCCGTGCGCAGGTAGGCCGCGAGCGCGTCCGGAGTCGGGCGGTCGAACAACAGCGTGGCCGGCAGGCGGAGCCCCACGGCCGCGGCCAGCTCCTCCCGCAGGCGGTCCGCGATGTGCCGGTAGACGCCGAGACGACGCCAGGGCGCCTGGCGGTCCACCCGGGGCGCCCCCCGCCCCCCGGTGGCCGCCAGGACGTGGTCGCCGATCAGTTCCAGGACGAGTTCCTGCTGGGCCGGGACCGGCGCGGCGGCGAGTGTGCGCCGCCAGGTGTCGTAAGCCCCACCCGTCCGTCGAGGCGACGACCACCCGGCCTCGCGTGGTTCTCGCATGGATCGACGTCCTCACCGTGTTCCAGGTGCCGGATTCGGTGCGGCAGACCTCGAACCCCGCACCCGGCGCGCTCCCGCGAAACCCGACCACCCACCGCGCCGTCAATCGCATTCGCGCCGGGTCTCGACTCGGACCGCACCTGTGCAGAACCCGCCTCCGCCGCGAACCCACTCGTCCGGTCGAACCCGGCGGAGGACGGCGGGCCATAACCCCGACCACCGCGAGAAGTGCGGATTCACCTCGCCCCACAGTGATCGTACCCGGCATTTCCCATTCAAAAATTGCACGATCGTGTGACCCTCGAATGGGCACAGGAATGGAAAGGGAGATCGTTCTCCGAACCGTTCAGGCGCGCCGCGGGTTGACGTGATGAGGCAGAGCGGTCATCGCGCCGCCGCCCGACGCCGGTGCACCGCCAGCACACCCGCCGCGAGCACCGCCGCCGCCACGGCTCCCGCGCTGTTGTTGAAGAAGTCCTGCGTCTCGCACACCCCGCGCCGCGTGAGCGGCTGCACGACCTCGATCGCCGCGCTCAACGCGACCGCCGACCCCAGCACCGCGACCGGCCGCCGCGTGGCCAACACCGCGCAGAACACCAACGGCACGAACAGCAGGACGTTCAACAGCTCCGCCGAACCGTGCACCGAAAACCCGTTGAGCAGGCAGAACTGGTCCCGGCCCGCCCAGTCCGGCAGCGTGCGCGAGAACGTCACGCCCAGCACCACACCGAGCCAGACCCCCGCCAACACCGAGGGAACCGGCCGCCACCCCGCCCTCCGCGCCACCAACCGCCCGCCGAAGCCCAGCGCCACACCGCCCGCCACCACACCACCCGCGATGAGCGGGTTCGACAGCGCGCGCAACACCCCCTCGAACGCCCACCACACCTGATCCAGCACAGGTCGCAACCCTCCGTCCACCGGATTCGACGCGGACGAACGTAGTGCCGGACGGAGTGGCGCCGGACCGGCCGACAGACCGGGAGATCCCGGCCGTTCGGCCACCCGAAAGGTGCGGAGCCGGCCGGATGGCCATGGTCAGCCGGCCACCACGTGCGCGCGGAACGCCCGGGTGACGACCTCGACGCGGTTGCGCGTGCCGACCTTGCCCCGCACCCCGGTGAAGCACGACCGCCTCGGCCGGGACTCCGGCGGGTGGTGCTTCATCACCACCTCAACGGGACTCCTGTCCACCCCGACCATCGGCATCCGAGTGCGCCTGGTGCCCGACAGCCGGGGTCGAGGACCGCGGAGCAGGAGATGGGTTGTCCGCGGCGTGGTCCTGGCCGAGGAGTTGCCCCGCGAGTTCCACGCAGCGGATCCGGGCGGCGGAGAAGCCGTAGGGCATCTTCGTGACCGCTTCGAAGACGCTCATCCGCGCGGGCTCCTCGCCCATCAGATCGGCGTCGTAGGTCTCGAAGAGCTTTTCCTCGTCGATGTCCAGTCCGTCCGCTTCGATGGCCTTCTCCACGACTTTGCAATGGGCGTATCGCTGTGCGGCGAGTTCTTCGACGCGGGGGTCGTGGGGGTCGACGCCGTCGTCGAGGGCGGCCTCGGCGGCGTCGAGGCGGTCGTCCTCGGCTCGCAGGTCGGGGTGGGTGGCCAGCACGATGAACGCGCTTGCCTGGACGGCGGCGCCCAGCGGACCGAAGACTCGTTCCGTGACCAGCAGGGCGTCCAGGTCGGAGCGGCGCAGCGCGCCCGGGGGCAGGTGGCCGAGCCGGTCCGCCACCAGTTCGGAGAGCAGCCCGAGCGGGCTGCCCACGGCCCGCAGGCGCCGGACGACGGCGCGCTGGCGTTTGATGCCGGCCTCCTTGGCGGCCAGGGTTTCCTCCAGTCGGCCCAGGCTCTCCTCGATGTCCCGGGTCTCGTCGAAGGCGGCCCGCACGTCGTCCAGGCTGATGCCGGCCTCCGCCATCCTGCGGATCCACAGCAGGCGGATCATGTCGTCGTAGCCGTAACGGCGGCGGCCGTCCGCGCCCCGCTCGGGCTCCGGCAGCAGACCGATCTCGTGGTAGTGGCGAATCGCGCGCGGGGTCGTCCCGGCGAACACGGCCGCATCACCGATCTTGACCTGGCGGGGAGGCGTGAAGGAGGGGTGCATCGTGGAGGGGGCCTTTCGTGCTGTGGTACCTCCACGACACCACATGCCGCTACGGCACGTGCAACGGTCCGTCGACCGGTCAGGTGGGTTCGACGGCGAGGTTGGGCCGGGCGGGGGCGACCCGTTGACACCGGTGGAGCGGGTGGCGACAGTGGTTGACCAGCCTCATCGCGCAGGACCTGGCGACGAACGCTCCTCCCGTCGTTCGCGCACGGCACCGGAAGAGGAGTGGCCCATGGAGCTGCCGGTCCGGCCGGCGAGGTCGAAGGGGTACCGCTCCCGCCCGTCCGCCCAGCTCGGCGCCCCGTGAAACCCGCGCCGTTCGACTACCACCGACCTCGCTCGCTGGAGGAGGCGCTGGCCACCCTGGACCGGCTCGGCACGGCCGGGACCGTGATGGCGGGCGGGCAGAGCCTGGTCCCCCTGATGAACCGCCGGGAGGTCTCGCCCGCGAACGTCGTCGACATCAACTCCCTGGTCGAGCTGTCCGGCATCACCCACGAGGACCGCGCGGTGCGCGTCGGCGCGCTGGTCCGCCACGCGGGGCTGGAGCGCGACGCGGCCGTGCGGCGGCGGAACCCGTTGCTCGCCGAAGCGGTGCCGCACATCGCCCACGCGGCGATCCGCAGTCGCGGCACGACCGTCGGCAGCCTCGTCCACGCGGACGCCACCGCGGAGATGCCCGCGGTCCTGGTCGCGCTGGGCGGCTCCGTGGAACTGCGGTCCGCGGCGGGCGGCCGCACGGTTCCCGCGACCGAGTTCTTCCTGGGCGCCAACCGGTGCTGCGTGGCCGTGGGCGAACTGGCGGTGGCCGCGAGCTTCCCCGTCCCGCCGCCGCGCACCGGGACCGCCTGGCTGGAAGTGGCCCGGCAGCGCGGCGGTCGAGCGGTGTGCGGCGTCGCGGCCGTGGTGACCCTGGACGCCGGCCGGCGCGTCGAGCGCGCGACCGCGACGTGCGCGGGTGTCGGCGCGACACCGGTTCCGGTGGACCTGACCGAGGTGATGACCGGCGCCCGGTTCGACGACCTCGCGCGGTGGCGCGTCGCGGCGGACGAGGGCGGGTCCGCCTTGGCGCCCGCGGACGACCTCCACGCGAGCGCGGAATACCGGCGGCACCTGGCGCGAGTCCTGGTGGAACGCGCCGGGCGACTGGCCGCGATCCGCGCGACAGGAGCGTGAAACCCTTGTCGGAGCACGAGATCGAGTTGTCGGTCAACGGGCGGCGGCAGGTGGTGCGGGTGCCCGCGCGACGGCTGCTGTCGGACTGCCTGCGCCACGACCTGGCGTGCACCTCCACGCACGTGGGCTGTGAACAGGGCACGTGCGGCGCCTGCACCGTGCTGGTCGACGGCGCGCCGATGCGGTCGTGCCTGTTGCCGGCGGTCACCGTCGACGGCTGCGAGATCACCACCGCCGAGGGCTGCCGGGCGCCCGACGGCGGTCTGGGCCGCGTGCAGCGGGCGCTGGTGCGGTGTCACGGCGTCCAGTGCGGGTTCTGCACCCCCGGCATGGTCGTCAGCATCGTCGCGTTCCTCCGCGAGTGCCCCCGGCCCTCACCCGAGCAGGCGCGTGACGCCGTCGCCGGGGTGCTGTGCCGGTGCACCGGGTACCAGGACCTGGTCGCGGCGGTTCTCCACGCGGCACGACCGGACGGAGGGGAGGGCGGATGACCGCACCGCACGTCGGCCGGCCGGTCACCGGCGCGGCGGCCGAGCGCTTCGCCGCCGGAACCGGGCGGTTCCTGGACGACCTGGGTTCGGGCGCGGCGGCGGCGGCCTTCGTGCGCAGCCCCCACGGCCACGCCAGGGTGCTGCGGATCGACCTGGCGGACGCCGAACGGGTCCCCGGTCTGATCGCGGTGTTCACCTACCGGGACCTCACCGGTGGGGCGCGTGAACCGCTGCCGGTGCTGATCCCCCACGCCGCGCTGCACTCGCCGCGCACCGGCCTCCCGCTGGCCGACGACGTGGTCCGGCACGTCGGGGAGCCCGTCGTCATGGTCGTGGCGGTGGACAGGTACGTCGCCGAGGACGCCTGCCGGCTGGTCGGGGTGGACTACGAACCGCTGCCGGCGGTGATCGGGATCCCCGCCGCGCGGCGCGCGGACCACCTCGTGCACCCCGGGGTCGTCGGGAACGTGGCCGCGTGCATGGTGCAGGAGAACGGCGACGCGCGGGCCGCGGTCTCCGCCGCGCCGCACCGCCTGACCCTGCGGCTCGGCGTGGAGCGGTCCGCCGCGATGCCGATGGAGTGCCGCGGCGTGTACGCCCGACCCGACCGGGACGACCGGTCGCTGCGGGTCTACTCCGCCACGCAGGCGGCGGCGTCGCTCAGGTTCGCGCTGGCGGCCGTCCTCGACCTGCCCGCGGACCGGGTGGAGGTGGTGGCGCCCGACGTCGGCGGCGGTTTCGGCGTGAAGCTGGTGCACCCCTGGCCCGAAGAGGTCCTGGTCCCCTGGGCGGCGCTGCGCCTGGGCCGCGAGGTCAAGTGGGTGGAGGACCGCGCCGAGCACATCGCCGCCGCCTCGCACGAACGCGGGCAGCAGCACGAGGTCGAGGTGGGGTTCGACGGCGACGGCCACGTCCAGGGCCTGGCCGTGTCCTTCTGGCACGACACCGGCGCCTACACCCCTTACGGCATCATCGTCCCGATCGTCACCAGCACCCAGTTGCCCGGCCCCTACCGCCTCGGCGCGTACCGGGTCGAGTTCCGCTCGCTCTACACCAACACCGCGGTGGTCACGCCCTACCGCGGTGCGGGACGGCCGCAAGGCGCGTTCGTGATGGAGCGCACCCTCGACGCGATCGCCCGGTTCCTCGGCGCGGACCGCGCCGAGGTCCGCCGCCGGAACCTGATCCGGCCCTCGGAAATGCCTTACGACCAGGGGCTGACGTTCCAGGACGGCCGTCCGCTCGTCTACGACTCCGGTGACTACCCCGCCCTGCTCGACACCGCGCTGACGAGATCGGGGTGGCGCGATTTCGCCACCCGGCGCGAACGGGAGCCCGGCAAGCGCCTGGGCATCGGCATCGCCTGCTACGTCGAAGGCACCGGCATGGGCCCCTACGAGGGCGCTCGCGTGCAGGTCGACACCAGCGGCCACGTGACGGTGACCGTCGGCCTGACGACCCAGGGGCAGGGGCACGGAACCGTGTTCGCCCAGATCGCGGCCGACGAACTCGGGGTCGAGCCGCGGGACGTCACGGTGGTCAGCGGGGACACCCGGCGGTTCCCCTACGCCGCGGGCACGTTCGCGTCCCGCTCGGCGGTGGTGGGCGGCAACGCCGTCGCGCTCGCCGCGCGCGAGGTGCGGGCCAAGGCGTTGCGCGTCGCGGCGAGGGCGCTGGGCGCACCGCCGGACGAACTCCGCCTGGCCGACGGCGCGGTCGTGGCGAACGCTCGGGCGATCCCGCTGGCGACGGTCGCCGTCCTGGCCAACCCGCTGCGCTACGCGTTCGACCACCGCACCCGGCAAGCGACCCAGTTCGCCCTGGACGCGGACCCCGACCGGCCGCCGCTCGACGCCGACGACGCACCGGGCCTGGACGCGACGGCGTTCTTCTCACCGATCCGCTCCACCTTCTCCGCCGGGGTGCACGTCGCGGTGGTGGAGATCGATCCCGACACCGCGGAGATCGCGCTGCGGGACTACGTCGTGGTGCACGACTGCGGCAGGCCGATCAACCCGGCCGTCGTGGAAGGCCAGATCCGCGGTGGGGTCGCGCAGGGCATCGGCGGCGCGCTCCACGAGCGCATCGTCTACGGGGACGACGGCCGGCTGAGGACGGGTTCGCTGGCCGACCTCCTGCTGCCCACGGCGCACGACGTCCCCGAGATCACGATCGACCACCTGGTCACCCCCTCGCCGCTCAACCCCCTCGGGGTCAAGGGCGTGGGAGAAGGGGGAGTCGTCCCCGTGATGGCCGCCATCGCGTCGGCGATCGAGGACGCCGAGGGCATCGTCCTCGACCGGATGCCGATCACCCCGGCCGAACTGTGGGAACTCCGGCAGAAGCACGGCGGCTGACGGGGGCGGCCGCGAGGCAGCCCAGGACGCAGCCGGCCGGCACTGCCGCACCGGCTTCCCGGCGACACGCTCCGCCGGCTCCGACTGCCGGTCGCCTGACCACAGGCCAGGCCTGCGGCCGACTTCTGACACCTCACAGGCAGCCGTACCGGCTGGTCGTGCGGGGAGTCAACGTCGGCGTTCGGGCGCGCCTGAGCCTGCTCCGTCGGGTTCGTGGGCTTCACGGGGGTCGTCGGGGTCGAGGAATGCGGCGATGCCGTCCAGCACTCGGCGCAGGCCGAAGTCGAACCAGCCCTCCAGGTCGGCGGGGGTCGGCGGATCGGTGGCCAGTTCGGTGAGCCAGGGGTAGCGGTTCGAGCCGACCGCACCCGCGAGGCGGCCGAGTCGGTCGTGCCACCAACCGCGAGCGCTGACGCCGGTGTCGCGGACCGCTTCGAACTCGGCCACCGCCATCATCGCCGTGCCCTGCACGTAGCCGCTCACCAACAGGTAGACCGAGAGCGCGGTGCGGTGGTCGAGGGGCAGTGCGGACAGGAACCGGTCCACGGTCTCCAGAACGGAGCGGCCCAGTGGCGGCCGGGTGGTGGCGAGGGCGGTCAGCGACCACGGGTGCCGTCGGTAGAGCGACCATTCCTCGCGAGCTTCGTGTTCGAGCAGTGCGCGCCAGCCGGTCGCGCGGGGCTGGGGCGGGCGGTGTTCGGCGAGGACGGTGTCGACCATGGCGGTGACGAGGTCGTCCTTGCCGGACACGTGTCGGTACAGGGACATCGTGGAGGTGCCGAGCCGTGCGGCGACGAGTCGCATCGAGACGGTGGCGAGCCCTTCGTCGTCGGCGAGGCGGATGGCGGTGCGGACCACCAGGTCGCGGTCGACCGGAACCGGAACAGCCTTGTCCACGAAGGACCGTTCAGTGGCCGCGCCGTCCTTGCGCGCGCGGTAGGCCCGTGCCTGGCAGGCCCGGCCGCAGTACCGCCGGGGCCGGCCCCGGGCGGGGTGCGTGATCTCGGCGCCGCACTGCGCGCAACGCACGATCGACCTCCTTTCGTCACACTCGCGTCGTGTGACGTATGCAGTTGAACGGGCGTTGATGGCGGGCGATGCTGTGGTCGTGTACAGCGTACGAGGTGCTGGTGTCGATGAGCTGGACCGGATCGCCCCGGCCTACGCGGCGGCGTGCGCGGACGAGGCGGTGACCGCGTGGGCGTTGGCCGGGCAGGACTTCTCCGACCTGTTCCGCGAGTGGCTGGCAAGTGCGTTGGCGGAGCACGAGGTGGTGATCGCCGACCGTGACGGGGTGGTCGTCGGCGTGTCCACGTGGATGGCGTTGGTGTCCGCAGAGCCGTTGCGGCGGCAGGCGGAGGCGTTGGCGGAGCAGGCCAGGGCGAACCCGGCGTTGCGGCGGATGGCGGCGGCGGTCGCGCTCCCCCACCCCGATGTGCCGCACCTGTACCTGGCCTCGATGGCGGTGGTCCCGGAGAGCCGGGGGCGAGGCGTCGGCACCGCCATCCTGCACCACCGCCTCGCCCGCGCCGACGTCGAACGGCAACCGGTGTACCTGGAGGCGAGCACCCCGCGCAGCGCCGTGCTCTACACCCGGCACGGCTTCACCCCCGTGGGGACCCCCTACGCCCTCCCTTGCGATGGCCCCGTCCTCCGCCCGCTCTGGCGCCCTCCGCGCTGACCCGAGTGCCCAGTGTTCCGAGTCGCGGAGCGGCGGAGTTTGCGGTTGGTCAGCTCGGCGAACCAGCGTTCCACCAGGCTGAGCCAGGACGAGCCCGTCGGCGTGAAGTGCGGGTGGCGGCGACACGGCCGGAGAAGCCGGTGGACCCGGCCATGGAGGAGGAGACTTCGATGCTGCCGCAGCACCCCGTGACCCGGAGCCGGCTCGCCTCCGATCTCGGAGAACTCGGCTTGAGCACGGGGACGACCGTGATGGTGCACACCTCGCTGAAGTCCCTCGGCTGGGTCGTCGGCGGTGAGCAGACCGTCCTCGACGCCCTCCGGGACGCCGTGGGGCCGTCCGGGACGCTGGTGATGCCCGCGCAGTCGTGGCAGTTGTGCGACCCGGCCTTCCTCGGCCAGGCGCCGGCCGCGTGGTGGCCGACCATCCGCGACCACCTGCCCGTCTACGCGCCGCAGGTCACCCCCACCCGGACCATGGGCGTGGTCGCCGAGCTGTTCCGGACCGTGCCGGGCACGCTCAGGTCCGGGCACCCGCACCGCTCGATCTCCGCCAACGGACCGCACGCGGTCGCCATCACGGCCACGCACGACCTCGACAGCCCTGTCGGTGAACGCTCACCCCTCAAAGCCCTCTACGACCTGGACGCGTCCGTGCTGCTCCTCGGCACGACACCGGCGAAGATCACCGCGCTGCACCTCGCGGAGCACCGCGCGCGATGGCCCGGCAAGCACCTCGTGAGCAACGGCGCCGCCCTCATCAGGGACGGCCACCGGACCTGGGTGACCTGGGAGGAACTGCACGTCGAAGACGACGACTTCATCGAGGCCGTCGACGCCTTCACCGCCGGCGGCGGACGTCGCCACACCGCCCCCGTCGGGGACGCACCGGCCCAACTCCTCCCAGTGCGCGCCCTCGTCGACTTCGCCGCACCGTGGTTCAGCGCACACCGAACCCGCTGAGCACCTCATGTCGACGGCGCGAGGTCTTCCCGGACTGCGAACGCCTACGCGACCACCACGAGGCCGTGGCCCGCTGATTCACGATCCACATCACCGGCCACCGACTCACCCGGCGCCAACAGCCCGGGAACGGGCACTTGGCGTTGGCGCCCGGTCGTGCCGAGGCCGACCGCACTTCGACGTCGCCGAAGCCGGGTGCGGTGGCCGGGTTTGCGGCAGACCAAGCCGGCCGGGGACACCCCGCCCGCCTCCGGCGGTGCGCACCCGCAGCCGACACCCCTCGCCGCTCAGCGCCAGGGTTCGGCCGGTGTCCCCCACGTGAGCGGTGCGGCCGCGACCAGGTCCGCCCGGGGGACGGGCCGCTGCTCGGCGTGCCAGATCGCGGTGAGGGGTGTGCCGAAGGGGAATTCGACGTTGGTGCCGTCCTCGAACGAGATCACCGCGTGGGTGCCGGGACCGTCGGGGTGGTTGTCCAGCCACTGCACGTGCACCACGACCGGTGTCAGCGTCGCGTCGGGCTTGACGATCCGGTGCCCCTCGTCGACGTGCTGGGAGAGCGTGGGGACCAGGACGGGCGACGTGCGCGCCGCGCGCTCATCGCGGTGGTGGCTCGCCATGCCGCCCACGCTACTGACCTCTTAGGTTCGGGGTGACGTCGTGGTGGCGTGGTGATGAGTCCGGTTCGTGCGATGCGCCAGGCCTGGCCCAGGGCCCGGGCCTCTCCTCGTCCCAGCCGTGCGCCGCGGTGCCAAGACGCGGTAGGCGCCCGTGGTCTCGGTTCCGCCTCGCGGTTGATCGTCTCCCACCTGGTGCGCCAAGGGTGTCGTCCAGGTCGTTTCGGTCAGACCCACTAAGTGGATAGTCAATCCGATACCGTGCTACGGTAGCGCCAAGTGGATTAACTATCCATATCTGAGTCGGATTGGACGGATCATGAAACGATCAGCCGTGGTGACGGCCGGTACGGCGGGTATCGGCCTGGAGACGGCGCTGGGCCTCGCGGCCGCCGGGTTCGCGGTCACGGTGGTCGGGCGCAACGCCGATCGCGGCGCACGCGCGGTCGCCCGGATCGGCGCGACAGGACCGGCGCACCCCGCCCGGTTCCTGCGCGCGGACCTCGCGTCGCTCGACGAAGTCCGGTCGCTCGCCGACCGGATCGCCACCGACCACGCCGCCTCGGGCGAGCCGCTGGCGGTGCTGGTCAACAACGTCGGGGCGATGTTCGCCGACCCGCACGAGCACGATGGCATCGAGGCCTCGTTCGTGGTCAACCACCTCTCGCCGTACCTGCTCACCGAACTGCTGCGCCCCACACTGGTCGCGAGTGCGCCGAGCCGGATCGTGAACGTGACCTCGGGGGCGGTCGCCCTCGCGAAGCGGGCGTTCGACGCCGTCGAGCCGCCCGGTGGCTACTACGGCTTCCACTGGTACGGACGCGCCAAGCTCGCGAACCTCGCTTACACGCTCGACCTGGCCGCGCGGTTGGACGGCACGGGTGTCACGGTGTTCGCCGCGGACCCCGGGGGCGCCGCCACGGACATGACGGCCGGCACCATGGCGGACCCGAAGATCGTCTCACCCGGCCTGCGGTTGCTGTGGCCACTGGTGCGCCGCAAGTTCGAGCGCTCGACCTCGGGTCCGGCGTCCGTGGCGGCCAGACCTTCGATCGTCGCCGCCACCGACGAAGGACTGGCAGGTCGGACCGGCGTGGTCATCGGCGCCGGGGCGCGTCCGGTGACGCCGTTCCGCTGGGCGACCGACCACCGCGTCGCGGAGGCGGTGCGCCGGCTCAGCGAACGGCATGCGCCCCTCACCACCGCATGACGCGACCGGCGACCTCCCCGTCACGGGAAGATCCGGATCTGCTATCCGATTAGGCTGTCCCCATGACGACCACGCCGCCGCTGCGCAAGGACGCCGCCCGCAACTGGGACCGGATCGTCTCGGTGTCCAGAAGGCTGGTGGACGAGGGCACGCCGCTGCAACTCAACGACGTCGCCCGCCGTGCCGGCCTCGGTGTCGGCACCGTCTACCGGCACTTCCCGACCGCCGAGGCGCTGCTGGAGACCATTGCCGCCACCTGCCTGGAAACCCTCGTCGCGCACGGCGAGCAGGCCTTGGCCGACCCCGACCCCCGACGCGCGCTGGAGGACTTCCTGTTCCGCACCGTTGAAGCACAGGTCACCGACGCGTCCCTGCCCCCGGTCGCCGCCGCGCCCGCCGACGCCCTGCCGCGCACCACGGAGCTCAAGCGGTCGCTCTGGTCGATCGGCGCCACCCTGCTGGACCGGGCCCGCGAAGCCGGGAAGGTCCGCCCGGACCTGGCAGCCGCCGACGTGGTCCCCCTGATGTGCGGCATCGCCTACGCCGCGCAGGTGCACAGCGGCACCGCCGCCGACCGGGTCGCCACCGCCCACCGCTACCTGGCCGCCCTCCTCGGAGGCGTGCGCACCACCGCACCGGAGAACTGAGAACCGCTACCCCGACGACCACCAGGAGACGTTCGCCTGGTCACCCCAGCGCACCTCCACCACCTGGTCGCGCGACCGCGGCATCGTTGCCCGCTGTGAACGTCACGCCGCCCACTTCAGTGGTCTGCTCACCCTCGCGGCAGCTCTGACGTGCTTCAACCGACTCACCGAACCACCACGTGAGATCGGCTGCACAAGGCTGAACGAGGACCGGCAGGCAGGTGCCCTCTTCAGCTCAGGCCCGCGTGCCGGAGGCGTCCACCAGGGCGCAGGCGGCGGTCCGGTCAGCGGCTGCAACGTCCACCGGGCGTGCGCGCTGCTTCAGGTCTCCCGGTCCGCCTACTACGCCCGCCGCACCGCCGCACCCACGCACGACAGGACGCGGACCTGACCGCGCGGGGTCGTCACGATCTACGACGAGTGGGGGGCACCTACGGCGCACCCAGGGTGCACGCCGAGCTGCGGGCCCGGGGGGGCACCGGCATTCGCGCAAGCGCGTCGCCCGGCTGCTGCGGCAGGCCGGACGGGCGGGCGGGTCGCGCGCCGAAGTGCCCGCACTGGACGGCGTCACCGCCATGCACCTGCTCACCATGGGCGGAGAGGGCAACGTTCCCCTGCCGACCGGCCCGGAGACCGTGGCGCCGGCTGTGGCGCCGTTCACCCACCTGCCTCACCCCCACCCGCAGCTTCGCGGCGCCCACCGGCGGCTTCTCGCCCCGGGCGAACCGCATCCGTCCGGGCGCAGCGACGGTGAGACATCCACCGCGAGCACCGGGCGACCGCCTATCGCGCGGGGCAACGGAAGCCCAGCCGGCGCGTCGCGTCATCGAGCCGGGTCGACACGGCCGTTGTTCACCGCCTCGTGCCCGCGCCGCTGCTCGGGCGTCGGTGACAGGCCGACCAGGGTCAGCACCAGCCCGTCGGCGCGCAGCACGGCGTCGCCAGTTCGAACAACCCGTCCGCCCAACGGGTCGAACACCCATGGAACTCCCGCCGAGCCCCGAACCCCGAACCCCGCCCCGAGCGACCGCCTGCGGTCGAGATGGCGCACACCCTGACCGTGCGCGGCGGCTCACGCCCGCAGGTTCGAGGGCCCGGGGACGGGATCCCTGGGCCACCCGATCAAAGGTGCATCACCAGCGCCTACCTCAACAACGGCGCGAGTAGAGATCCGTGATCCCCTCCGAGATCCACGTGGATCCAGTCCACTCGCGACACGCACCGAACTGGGTATGGTCGTTGGCGCGGAAGATGATTCGATATGGTTGCCACTTGTCCACGCTGTTGTAGTACGAGATCCTGAACCGGTTGTACGCCGGGTCGGCGAGCGCATCGCACGGCCCTTCGTGCCAGGAGCTTTCACCTTCGTTCCCGTTCTGAATCTCGTCCCCCGACCATTCCCCAGTCTGGAATACGACCTCATCACCGTTCGAGAGACCAACCCAATTGACCGTGCCACCTCCCGCCCCCGAGCTCGTACCCGTTGTGATGATCCACTTCCCTTCACAAGGCGATGAGACGTTTTCCCCCGATCTCCCTGAAGCACCGGCGGATGCGGGAACCACCAGTCCTGATGCCAGCACGCAGCTCACCACAGTTGCGACCAGTGCAACGAGTTTCCTCTTCATGGCACTCAACTATCACCTCGTCCCCTTCGCCACGCCAGCGACGTCATCCGTCGGCATGCGATGCAATCCAAGGAGGTGATGGCGCGGGAGACCGGGTGAACGAATTCCGCCCAGCCATCGCCCCGCCCAGGCACGCCTTCCCCAACGCGCGGCCACGTTCGTGTGACAGGTAGCAGGTTTTGCAGAGAAGCCCGACTCCGGGTTGACCACCGAACCGCATTCAGAGCGTGCTTGAGATCTTCCAGGGTCGCGAAGTGGCACCGTCCGGGTTCGGTGATCGGTTCAGGATGAGCTGGCGTGTCGGCTTTGCTTGTGGTGTGGGACGTTCCAAGATCACCGTGCGCGTGAGGAGGTCCTGACCGACGAGTCGTGGGCACGGCTTGAGCCGTTGGTCCCGGTGCGTCCCAGGCGCTTCCGGCACTCGGATCGCAGGCGTGCCGACGATCGGGCGGCGTTGGAGGGCACCCTGTGCGTGGTGCGCACCGGCATCGGGTGGAACCGGTTGCCCACGGCCCTGTTCGGCGCCTCGGGCGCGACAACGACGAGCCGACACCCACCAGGCAATGCTCGCTCTGGCCTGCTCGACCACCTGCCTGCGAAACCTCATTCCGGACTGATCACTTGGCGGGAGGGCTGCGGCGGCGGTGGTCGGGGGCGGCCAGGTGGTCTCGCAGACTCGACCACGGCTGTGCTCGTCGGTCACACGTCCTGGTGACCGGTTCTGCGGACGGCGTGTCGGTCACCGAGGATGTACCCCGGCGAGGAACACCAGGACGCGCGACCGGTTCGGTCTGCCACCGACGGGGAGTACCAGTCCATGCGAACCAACCCGTCGAAGACCACTGGAGAGGACGGACCCGTTCGAGCGGGCCGCGGGCTTGCGCGGCACGACCGGGGTCCGACCGTCGAGTCCCACGCCGCCTCGCCACCGGCCGAAGGCGACCTCCGGAGCGACGAGGGGATCCCGCTGCTGGACCCGGAGCGGGATACGTCGTCCGCGGGGGTTCGCTCGCGCGTTCTGCGGGAGCGAGTGCAGGTCGCGCACGGGGAGGTGCGAGCCCTGCTCCACAGGGACGAGGTCAGGCGCGGCGGCGAACTGTTCCCCACCGCGCCGGTGGTCGCGGTCCTGCACCCGCTGGCCGAGCCCGTGCTCCGACAGCGGGTGCACAACGCCGTGCGGTGCCTGGAACAGGTGGTTCGCGGCTACCCCCGTGACCGGGAGTTGCAGGAGTTCCTGGACGTGCCGCCGGTGATGCGGCGGTGGGTCCTGGCGGAGCCGGAGCCCGAAGGGCTGCGGGTGGACCTGTGCCGCCTGGACCTGCTCGGCGGCACCCTGGGCACGGTGCGGGTCCTGGAGTTCAACGCGAGCAGTCCCGGCGGTGTGATCCCGCTGGGAGTGATCAGTCGGCGCTGGCGGGAGTCGTCGCTGGGTGCTCTGCTGGCCGACTGGGGCGCCGTCGAAGCGCGGTTCGAGGAGCCGAACTGGTTCGCGGACTGGTTGCTCGACCACGGTCGGGACCACGCGGTGCCCGAGGGGGACTGCCGCAGGGTCGGCCTGTTCCACGACCCCGCCTGTGCCGAGATCGATCCCCAGGCGCACGTGCAGTTGCGCCGGCGGGGGTGCTCCGCGGTGGCGTTGGATCCCGCCGAGTTCGTCCCGGGCAGCGGACTGCGACTGGGCTACCTGAAGCACATCCCGGTCGCCCCTCGCGCTGTCGAGGGCTGGCAGCGGTTCTGCGCGGCGCTGACCGACAAGAGCCTCGTGGTGCCCAACGCCCTCGCGGCGCGTTGGGTCGCGGAGAACAAGCTGTGCCTGGCGGTGCTGTCCGATCCCCGCTTCCGGCACCTGTTCACCGCGCGGCAGCAGGAGGTGCTCGACGCGATCGTGCCCTTCAGCCGCAAGCTGGGCGACGGTGTCAGCCCTGCCGAGGCCGTCGCCGACCAGCAGCGGCTCGTCCTGAAAGCGCCGTACGGGCGGTGCGGCGAGTCCGTGGTCATCGGCCGGCGAACGCCCCGGGACGAGTGGGCGCGCCTGGTGCGGGACGACGAACGCCGGGGATGGCTGGTCCAGGAGGTGGTGGAGGCCGCCGAGGTCGAGGGCTGGACCGGGCAGCACGTCCGGGATCTCGTCGTGCCGGTCCTCAACGGACGGGTCCTCGGTTTCGGCAGTCGGATCGGCCGGGGAGCGCTGCTCAACGTGGCCCGCGGCAACGCCATCTCCGCCGTGTTCGGCTCGCACGACCCCGCTGCGGGAACCGCCGAAGCGCCGCGGACCAGGTAGGCGCGCCGTGTCCGTTGACGTCGACGGTCCGTTCCGGGAGGCGAGCCCGCCCGACGACCTGTCGTGGATCACCCTCGTTACCGGTGGACATGGGGAACTGCTTCAGGAGCAGGGATTGCCGCGGTCCGCGCCATCCGGCAGTCGGTCCAGTTCGGACTGCGAGTAGCCGCGGCTCGCGCCGGCGCACAAGGACTGGAACCAGTGGGACGGGTCGAGGTCGACCGACACGAAGCCGAACTCGGTCATGCCGATCAGGCTGGAGCCGATCGTCGTCGCCGAGACGGTGTCCTGGGGCAGGTGGAACGCGCCGAGTAGCTGGGCGGTCGCCGGGTCCCACACCTGCACGAGTTGCTCGTCGTCCTTGACGACCAGCTTTCCGTCCGGGGTGAACCCGATGGGTTTCGTGTGCGCGGTGAGCGGGATCGCGGGTGAGGTGGTGCCGGAGCCGAGGTCGTGGAGGTAGGCGCGACCGGAGCTGTACTGGATCGTCAGGCGGGAGCCGTCCAGGGCCGCGGCGCGCAGCTGCGATTCCGGTTCGGGGGCGATGAGGTCGCCTGCGGCGCGGCCGCGCAGGTCCCACCACTGCTGGCCCCGCGCGGTGCTGACGAGCACCCTGTCACGATCGGGCGTGCCCAGCACCACGCCCTCTTCCGCCGCCTGCCGCAGGTCCCTGGCGCTATCGCCCAGGCGGAGAGGCTCGTCGACCGGTGCTCCGCTGTCGAGGTTCCACCGGGTGAGCAGCCCCGCGTACAGGACGACGGCGGTGCGGTCGTCCGGGGTGGTGACCGAGTGCGGCCAATGCGTGCCGTCTCGATCGGCGAGTTCGTCGGGGTGGGGCAGGCGCAAGCGGCGCAGTTCGGTCAGGTCACGGGTGTCCAGCACCAGCAGGTCGGGGCCGTCGAACAGGAGCAGACGCGTGTTGTCCGGGGTGAAGTGCAGGAACTGCCGTCCCGGCCACCGCAGGTCCGGCGCACGGGCCAGTCGGCGGCGGGTCCGGGGGTCGATCAGCGTCAAGCCCTGCTCGCCGTCGAACTCGCCGCCCACGACGGCCATCAGCGAGCCGTCGCCGCTGTACGCCGGGTTGGCCAGGTCTGCCTCGACCTCCACGTACTCCAACTGCGTGCCCACGTCTTCGACCGGGCGCGGCGGGCGCATCCGCACCACACCGGTGCCGAGCACGTGCTGGACGACGGGCACGCCGTCGGCTGAGCGCTGCACGACCGTGCCGCCGCCGACCTCGTGGCCGAGGGCGACGTCGGAACCGGGCGACGAGGACTGGTAGGCCCTGCCGTCGCGCGGGTCGAGGTAGGTCACCGCGGTGAAGCTGCCGGATTCGCGCGACGACTCGATCAGCAGGAACTCGCCGGTGAGGTCGGTGGCGATCCGGTGGCACCTCGGCAGGGGACGGCGGAACACCTCGGCGCCGCTGAACGCGTCCCACCCGGCGAGCACGTTGTCGCGGCAGGTCAAGGCCATGCGCCCCTGCCGAGCGGTGGTGCCCGCCCCCGGCGTGGACCGCACCTCCGCGCCGGTGTCGAGCGAGCGCACGACCAGGGCGTCGTCCTCGCCTTCTTCCTCGAGGAACGCCGCCGTGCCGCTGTCGTCGCCGATCGAGGCGATCACGAGCGGCGTGGCCGGCGTGAACCCCGTCGGGCGGGATGGCCGTGCCACGTCCCAGACCTCGACCCGCGGCCCGGCACCGGCGTCGTTGACCAGGACCACGCGATCGCCCGAGGGGGAGATCTCCATGCTGAAGTCGCGCAGCGGCCTCGCGTCCGTCCCGGGTGACGACGGGCGCACCACGACGGGCGCTCCGCGCTCGTCCAGGTCCCACACCCGGACGGCGCCCGACGAGTCGATCACGGCGGCCCGCCTGCCGTTGTCGCTCACCCGGATGCCTTCCAGGTGTTCGACCGTGCCCAGCGGCCACGTCTCGGGGGTGGCGCCCCACGGGTCGCGCCACGCGGCGAGCGCCCCGGTCGCGGAGGCGGTCACCGCGACGTGGCCGGTCGGGTCGGTGGCCACGTCGGCCATCGCCACCGCGTACCGGTCGAGGTCGACCTCGGCCACGTCGTGGAACATCGCCTGCTGCCGCAGCAGCGCGCCGTAGCCGAGCGCCGGGTCGTGCCGCCAGGCCGCGAGCCCGAATTGCAGCGCCGAGGTGGCGGACACCCGGGACTCCCGTTCGGACAGGTCGGCGAGCAGCCGCGCGGCCTGGTGGCGCACGGTGGTGTCCAACTCCTGGTTGGCCGCGACCGTGCGCGCGGTGAGCAACCCGGACGTCAGCAGCAGCACGACCAGGACCGCCACGGCGGCGCGTCGCGTCAGGGCGGCGCGGCGCTGGACCGCGTGACCGGCGGCGACGAAGTCGCGCTCCAGGCGGTCCACGTCATCAGGACGCCGGTCGAGCCACTGCCGCGCGGTGGCGAGCGGGCCGCCGCGCAGCACCAGGCCCCGGTCGCGGCCCGCCCGCTGCCACTGATCGGCGCGCTCCCGCACCCCCGCCTGCCAGGAGAGGAATTCCCGGTCGGCCTCCAGCCACCCGCGCAGACGCGGCCACGTGCGGAGCAGCGCCTCGTGGGCGGGGGCGAGCACCGGGGGTTGGCCCTCGTCGCCGCGCAGCACGACGAGCCGCGCCCCCAGCAGGACGTCGATCGCCCGACGCAGCTCCTCGAACACCTCCTCGACCGTGGTGGGGCGCACGGCGAACCCGTCCGCGGTGTGCCGGGTCAAGCGGACCAGCAGCCGGCGCACCGGATCCCGGTCGTCCTGGCCGAGACCGGCGTAGAACCTCTCGGCGTGGCCGGCAAGCGCGCCGGCGACGCCACCCATCGCGTCGTACGCGCGGAGGGTGAGCACGCCCGCCTCCGCGTTCTTCCACAGCTCGGTGAGGGTGAACTCGACCAGGGGCAGCAGGCCCGGTTCGGCCGAGGCGTCGGAGACGATCCGGTCGACCAGCCCGTCCTGGTGGGCGAGGCCGGGAGTGATCGCCACCGGCCGCTCCACCGCCGCCCGCAGGCGGTCGCCCCGCAGGGGGGTGAGGAACAGCGGTTCTCCGAGCGCCGGCGCGTCACCGCCGGCGAGCAGGTCGTCCAGGGAACCGGCGCGCAGGGTCAGCACGACGCGCGGACCGTCCGGGGCCTCGGTCAGCTCGTCCAGCAGGCGCAACGCCTCGCGCGCGGTGGCCGGGTCCGCGGCGACGACTTCCTCGAACTGGTCGACCACGAGCACCGATCCGGAGGCCGCGGACGGGCGCAGGCCGGCCGGCAGTTCGGACGCCGAGCGGCCCGGCACCGGCCGCACGACCGACACCGGTGTGCCGGCCGCTTCCAGTCGGGGCCGCAGCCCTGCGTCCACCAACGAGGACTTGCCGCACCCGGACGGTCCGGCCACCACCGTGACGCGCTGCGCGCCGATCCTCGCGACGAGCTCGTCGACTTCGTCGTCGCGGCCGAAGAAGTACCGCGCGTCCTCCGCGCGGAAGGCGTGCAGCCCGCGGAACGGGCACGGAGGGGCCAGTTCGCTCGACACCGCGACCAAGGTCTCCGAGGGAATCAGGTAGGCGGTGCCCGAGCCGCTCTCGGCGGCCACGGTCATGCCGACCACCGCCTCCAGGTCCTCGCTCCACACCGGCGACCCGCTGAAGCCCCGCGCGATGCGCGGCCCGTCGTCGGCCTGCATCTGCACCCACCCGGTGCCCTGCCGCTCACGCAGCCCGCCGCCGACCCACACCCCGTCCTCGCGGTCCGCCGGGAACCCCGGCACGCGGAACCGTTGGCCCCAGGGGTCTTCGGTCGACCCGAGCACCAGTGCCGCGGAGCCCTCCGGCGCGCGTTCGGTGAGCCGGAGCAGGACGACGTCGCCGCGCCCGTCGTCCCGCACGGGCTCCCACAGCTCGACGTGCGCCGTGCGCGCCGGGACGCCGGGCAGCATCGGGAAGTCCACCCGCACCGGACCAAACGGCGGCTCGACACCGTCACCCAGCACGTGGGCGCACGAGCACACCAGGTCCGGAGCCACCAGGAAACCGGCCCCCACGACAAGACCTTGACCGTCCCGCACCCGCACCACAGCGGCCGGCAACGCACGCGCGAGCACCACTCGAATCCCCCACGACCGATCAACCCCTTCGCTAATTGTTCCGAAGGAGAACGATCGAGCGCCAGATCACGAACGAGTGGTTCCGACGAGTGGCGCGGGCATCGCCGACCGCCGGCGGCCTCCTGACCGCCGGCGCTCATCGGCTACGTGGTGGCGGGCGGCGTTGTCGTCCGGCGGCGGCCGTGAGAGGTCGAGGACGCGCTGCGGGAGTTGATCGAGCCGCTGTTGCCCGAGGTCGAGCGACACTTCCGGGACCCGGGTCGCGACCGGTCGGGCGCCCGCGCCCGGACGGGCCCCGAGCACCACCTGATCACCGGCGGTGGCGGCACGCCCCCGACCGTGACGCCGACCGGCGCCAACCGCAACGACGTCACCCCGCTCCGGTCGCCGCCCGCCACCGCCCCACCGGTGCTCGACCACCTGTCGTCGCCGCTCCAGCGCCACCACGCGCCGCAGCGATCGGGCCGACGCCGAACCCACACCGCCGACAACCCGTGGCCGTTCATCGGCGCCGGCCGCGACACCGCCCTGATCGACCTGGCCGCGCGATTGGTCCCAGAACGACACCGACCCCCGACTGTCACGCAGGCCGAACGCCTCCCGCATGCCCGGTCCGACGCGGATCCGGTCGCCCACGCAGTCCGTGCTCCCCACCCACATCGTCGCGGTGCTGTTGGTGTCGTTGTCGACGTCGACGTACGAGTCGCCCCCGTCGGGCCCCTCCTTCATCGGGTAGCACCTGCCCTTCTCGGGGTCGACCAGCCTCGTGGTGGGCCCGCCGTCGGGGGTCCACGTGAAGGTGCCGGCCGCCGAACAGGACCCTCGCGACACCCCGGCAGTGACGGACCGCCCCGGTCGACACCTCCACCACACCGGGCAGGCCTCGGCAGCTCGTGACCACCGACCAGGTCGCCACGTCGTTCGCGAGACCCGGTCGGCGTCGACAGCGGGGTCACGTTGATCAGGGCGCGGTGGTCGACCGCGCGTGCCGGCGTTCACCCGACACCGCTGCCCGGCGCCACCTGTCCAGGTGGTGCCGGGCCTGCCGGCTGGCCGGATCCCCGCCGCGGGACGACCCTGCTTTCACAGGACGCCGGTGGTGGTGTCCCGTGACGTCTGGAGGGAACAGGATGCGCCCAGCGGGGATGGCCGCGACGTCGGAGGAGCCCGGGCGGCCGTGGTGGTCGCGGCTCGTGCTCGCGGTGCTGGTGGCGGCCTCGTTGGTCGCCGCGCCGATCACCGCGGCGGCCGAGGGGCCGGGCACGCTGGAGCCGTTGACCGACGAGCAGTGGGTCGCCCACGTCCGGGAGGTCGAGGACAAGGTCGCCGAGGCGCTCGCGCAGGGCCGGGCCACCTCCGTCACGCACACCGTCGGCGGCGACGGCGTGCACTGGCTGCCCGAACGCGCGGCGAAGCAGCGCTTGATCGCCGCGGAGTTGTACACGCGAGGCTCGTGGGTCCCCGACGAGGGCGAGGCGCTGTTCACCGGTGGTCTGCCGGGTGCGGGCAAGACGACGGCGTTGAACCAGAACCCCGACGTGGACCCCTCCCGGTACCTGGTGCTCAACGCCGACGACGCCAAGGAGAAGCTGTGCGAGCACGGCCTGGTCCCCCGGGTCGACGGGATCGCGCCGCTGGAGGGCTCGGAACTGGTCCAGGAGGAGGCGTCGGTGATCGCCGGGCTGGTCGCCGAACTGGCCGCCCGCAACCGCAAGAACGTCATCTGGGACACCACCATGAGCTCCCACAGCGGGGTGGACCGGCGGCTGGACCGGTTGCGCGACAAGGGCTACGACCGGTTCACCGCGCTGTTCCTCGACGTGCCGATCGACGTCAGCCTCCGACGCGTCGACCAGCGCCACCGCGAGGGCTACGAGAAGTACCGCAACGGTGACCGGTGCGAGGGCCGCCACGTCATGGCCGCCTACATCCGGGGTTCCGCGGACCCGGACCACACCAGCGTCAACCGCCGCGTCTTCGAGGACCGCAAAGCACGCTTCGACCGCTGGTACCTCTACGACGCCACCACCATCCCCGCCACCCTCGTCGACCAGGGCTGACACCAGGCCCGCGCGACGTTCCGGGCCACCGCGAACCCCGCTCCGGGCCGGTGGACGGTGAGGCGGAGCCTCGGCGGCGATCGTCACTTCGTACGTCTCGGCCTCCCCCGACGACCACCCCGGTGATCCCGCCGGCCCCGGAGGCAGCCCGCATGACCGGATCCCCCGTACGCCCCGCCCACCCGGAGGACGCCGAAGCGCTGCTCCGCCTGCGCGTCGCGGCACTCGACGGCACCCGGCCCACCGAGGACTGGCGGGAAGCGTTCCGCGACGACATGCGTGACCGGCTCGGCACCGACCCGGACCTGCTCGCCTTCGTCGTCCCCTCCACCGACGGCGCCCTGGCGTCCTGCGCCATCGGCATCGTCTACCGCGGCTACCGGGGCCCCACCCACCCCACCGGCCGGTGGGCGCGCATCCACACCGTGGCCACCCACCCGGCCCACCGGCGGCTCGGCCACGCCCGCGCCGTCACCACCACCCTGGTCCGCGCACTCCGGGAACGCGGCTGCGACCCGATCGAACTGCGCGCCACCAAGGCCGGCGCCCCGCTCTACCGCACCCTGGGGTTCAGCCCCGTCGACAACTACATGACGTTGCGCTGACGTCCCCCACCCCGCCGGGCCCAACAGACCCAGGAAGGCCATGCCCCGCAACACAGGCACCACGGCCCTGGTCCCACCCGACGACGTCGTCGTCGGCGTCCTCACCGGAGGAGCGAGCGGTGAACGCCACCGCTCCCTGGCGACCGGCGCCGACGTCGCGCAGGCACTGACCACCCTCGGACACCGGATCCACGTGATCGACACCGCCGACCCCGGATTCCCGGACCAGGTGCGCGCGGTCGACGTGGCCTTCCTCGCGCTCGCGGGCCGACACGCGGAAGACGGCACGCTACAGGGCTTCCTGGAGACCAGCGGCATCCCCTACACCGGCTCCGGCGTCCGGGCCAGCGCCCTCGCCATGCACAAACCGACCGCCAAGACCGTGGTCCGCGCGGCGGGCGTGCCCGTCCTGACCGACGTCCTCGTGACCGACGCGGAACCCGCCCACGCGGCAGCCGAGGACGTCCTCGCGCTGCTGGACGCCCCCGTCATCGTCAAAGCACGCGACGAGGGCAGCTCGATCGGCCTGGCCGTGGCCCGCGACGAAGCCGAACTCACGCGGGCTCTGGAAGGCCTTCACGCCGCCGGGCACAGCCTGTTCGTCGAACCGTTCGTCGAGGGCAGAACGGTGACGGTCGGCGTCCTGGAGGACAACAACGCCCCGGTGCCGCTCCCCGCCGCGGAGATCCTCGCCATCGGCGAGTTCTACGACCAAACCGCGAAGAACCACCCGGGCCTCCACTCCTTCCGGTGCCCCGCCGACCTGCCGGACCAGACGGCGTTCGACCTCGCAGAAGCCGCCCGAAGCGCGCACACCGCCCTCGGCTGCTCATCCCACTCACGAAGCGACTTCATCATCGCCCCGGACGGCCGCATCCACTGGCTCGAACTCAACACCCTGCCCGCACTGCGCCGCACCGCCACCCTGCCCCTGATGGCCGCAGCCGCGGACGTCGGCTACGAAGAACTCATCGAACGGGTCCTCCGCGGAGCTTCCACCCCGCGCGGCTGAGATGGAGGCGTCGGAAGGGCGAGCCGCTGGTCGGGTCCAGGTGCGCAGGCTCGTACCGGGTCGTCCTGCCGCTCGCCGCACCCTGTTGGCGGTCCGGGCTCGCGAGGTCTGCGACCGGGTACGGACGAGGGGCCCGGACCGTGGGTGGTCCGGGCCCCTCGTCGTTCGTCCCGCAACGAACTCGCTGTCGCGCGGGCGCTACCGGGAAGGGTCCCAGTCATCAGGCCAGCAAACCGTTCCATGCCCCGGGATTTCCTGACAGGGCATGATCTTGGCGGTGTTGGTCGGAGCTGCCGTGGCGGTGGCGGCGAGACCGAACAGCGGCACGGCGACTGCCGCAGCCGCGACGACGACCCGAATCAGCGAACGCATGGTGATCCTTTCCATATCGATGGCTCCTCGTACACGGTATGTCCGGTGCTCCGGTGGCGACACCGCAGGCAGCACGGACCACTCGATCGAGGCTTTGGTTCGCGGTGTGGACGGCAACGGCGTGGCATCGCCGGATCCACGTCCTGTGCGGACACGAGCCGCACGCCCGTGACCACTTCGGTGTTCGTGAGCACGTGCGGGCTGAACCGGCCGTGCCGGCGGTGTTCGGGTGATCCTCCGTCGAGCGCTCAGATCCTGGGCGCCCCCGGGAGGCGCCGGGGCTCGTCCGAGTGCTTCCGGGGGTCCACCACGAGTTCGTGCGCGCCCCTCGATCCGGTCAGGTTCTTCACGTACTCCGGAACGGGCACCCTGCCCCGCAGGTCGGGTGCGGTGATCGGCGGTCCGTAGACCTGCCGCACCGGCACGACACCCGCCCAGTGGGTCGACGAGTCGTCGGAGGCGGGTGGTCCGCCGTTGCGCACCTTGGAGGACACGTGCTCGAAGTCGATCCTGATGACGCCGACGTGGCCGAGTTCCTCCTTGTCTGCCTTGCGCGAGTGGTCCGCGTACCCGGGCATGATGTGGTTCGTGATCGTGTGCAGCGCACTGCACTTCTCCCCGCCCGCGCCGCCTTCCAGCACCGCGCAGGCCCGGCCGAAGATCACCACCGACCGGTAGGAGAGGACGGCCTCGGGCGCGGCCTGGGCGGGCACCAGGGCGTCCACGATGGCCACGCTCACGGTCACCTTCCGCACCTTGCCGGATCGGACGAGCCGGTAGAGCCTGGAACTGTGCTCCACCGGCGGCTCGGCGTGCTGGTCCGGGTAGTCGCCTGGCCCGTGCACGTAGAGGAAGTCGCCGTCGCGCGAGCGGCCGTACTGCCGGGGCACGATCCGGACCACTTCCTCCTCCGGGTCGAAGTACGCGATCTGGCAGTGGAAGGTGTCGTCGAGGATCGACTCGGCCACCTGCTTGTCGTAGGAGACCTGGCCGGAGGAGTAGTTGACGCTCGGCTTCGTCAACCTGTGCGGCCGGTAGGGGTCGTTCTCCTCGCCGGGTTCCCTCAATGACATCGTTGCTCCGTTCCCAGGGGTCTGTGCTGCGCAGAGCAGCGGGTGGACGCGGTGGTCGGCCTGACCACCGTGGCGCACCCGCTTCCGGGCCGACAGCGGGCGACCCGATCTTCATCCCCGCAGGTGAACGCCCCCGCTCCGGTCGCCGGGCCGCAGGTGCGCCGACGCCACCGGCAGGCGGTCCGCGACGCACGAGGCGTGCGGCTCGACGCGCAACCGCTGCTGTTCGGCGGCAGCCCCGGGCAGGGCGGACGGGTGGCGACACGCGGGAACCCGGGCCGCCGCGGGGCGTCCCGGGCTCCGCCGCCGCCATCAAGGGCTGAAGGTGGCCATCGGAGTGCCGTAGTGGCGGTACTCTTCGTCCTCGTTGATCGTCAACTGCTCGCCCGCCCGGGGCTTCTCGATCAGGACGACGATGTCGGAACCGCCGAACTGGAAGTAGCCGAACTCCTCCCCCTTCGGCACTGTCGCGCCTTCGGTCATGGTCATGACGACGGAGGAGACCTGGGCCATGCCCACGGGGATCGCCGCGACCAGTCCGATGTCACCCTCCGGCGAACCTTCGGTGTCGATCACGATGGCGCCGCGCGCCTGGGTGAACTCGTAGCCGCCCTCGGCGCCGTCGGGAGCGTCGAACAGCCCGTCCTCCTCGTTGATGGTGACGTCGAGGTACACGCTGCCCTGGATCGTGCGGGCCTCCTTCACGGTCCCGGCGACGGGCGTGTGGAAGCGGTGGTAGGAGAACGGGCTGAGGAAGTAGTGGACGAACGTGCCGCCGGCGAACCTCGTCGCGTAAGGGCTGCCGTCGAGGAGGTCCGCGATGTTGCCGAACGTGTGGGTCCGCTTGATGGTGACGGGACCGACGCTCAGGTCTTCGTTGATCGGGTAGGTGGCCTTGTAGGTGCAGTCGGCCGGGACCGTGATGGTCTTGTTGTCACGGGGGTTCGCGATCGGCCGCAGTCCGGGGTTGAGCTCGCGGGCGAAGAACTGGTTGAAGGTGAACCAGCCGCTGGGCTCGTTGGGTCGCCTGTCGGGCAGCAGGGAGTCCTGGACGCAGTACTTCGGCGAGCGGTCGAGGAACGTCTTGAGGGTCTCGTCGCTGAACGACGCCGGCGTGTCGAGGTAGCTGCCCCAATCGCCGGCGAACCCGACGAGCCACGACTTGAACCAGGGGATGTCCTGCACGACCGCCGTGTCCCCCCCGCCCTGCTTCTGGTTGATCAACCAGTAGAAGTGGCACAGGCGGTCGAGGGGTTCCTGCTGCCCCGTGGGGTCGCCGGTCCAGGCCGGGCCTTCGCTCTGGCGCGGGATCCACCGGGCGAACTCCTCCAGGAAGCCGAGGTAGGAGTCGTAGGTCGTCGGCCACGTCAGCGCCTCGAACAAGGCGGGTTTGAGCTTCGCGCTCGCTTCCTCCTTGGCCGCCACCAGGGATTGTTCCAACAGAGGGGGGAAATCGGGGTGCTCCCTCACCAGTTTCCTGAGGTCGTCGATCGTCGAGGTCGAGAGTTCCAGTGATGTCGTCACCGAGGGCTCCTGCCGTAGGGAACGTGTGGTCGCGGCTCGCGTCCCACCCGACCATCGCAGCAGGCCCGAGCCGCCGAGAAGGCTCCTCACCCGATGGGTAAGGGATCACGCCCGAAGGGATGTGCCCTCTCCGGGCGTGCCGGCGCGCGGCGTCCGAACCGGGGCCCCGGTCCTGTCGGGGACGAGGGAACCCGTGCCGGTCGGGAACCACCCATACAGGGTGCGACCGCTTCCCGAGGGTGACCTTGCCGTGCCGTGGTGGGAAATGGAACCACGTTGTGTAGCGATCCCCGGGGTGGCGTTGAGGCCGGGCACTCGGCTTCCGGGGGAACGCCCACCACCGACGGGTGGGAGCCCTCGTGCTGCCCGCACCGCCTCTGCCACCGTCCTTCCCGACGCGCGATCACGGGAGGCGGCGCGATGACGGGAAGTGTCGGCAAGGACGGTTGGACCTACCTGCGACTGGACGGCGAGCCGGGCAAGCGGGGTGACACCCACGGCCGCGAACTGGGCGACGCGATCGCCAAGTCCCTGCGTCGAGCCGACTTCATGTCCAAGCTGGACACCGGCGAGCCGTTCGACTTCTTCACCCGCGCCGTGTCGGAGACCTTCGACGACTTCCCCGGCATCAGCGACGAGATCCGGGAGGAGCTGCGGGGCATCGCCGAGGGCGCGTCGAGGGCGACGGGCTCCACGATCACGCTCCAGCAGATCATCGCCCTCAACGCCTACGAGGAGCTGGTGGACAGCTGGTGGCCGACGTCGCAGGCGCACGGCGCGACCCGACGTCTGCGCGGCGCCCGACCGCGGTGCTCGGCCTTCATCGCCACCGGTTCGCACACCGCGGACGGGCGGATCGTCGCGGCCCACAACAGCTGGGACAGGTTCAGCTCGGGCGACGCGCTCAGCGTGGTCCTGGACATCCGCCCTCCCGCCGGCGAGGGGCACCGGGTGCTCATGCAGGCCGCGCCGGGGTGGGTGACCAGCAACACCGACTGGATGGTCACCGGCGCGGGCCTGGTGGTCCTGGAGACGACCATCGGGTCCTTCGACGGCGCGTTCGCACCCGACGGCGACCCGGAGTTCTACCGGTCGCGCCGGGCCACCCAGCACGCCGCCGACATCGAGGGCTGGACGGCGTTGTTCTCCGAGAACAACAACGTCGGCTACGTGAACACCTGGATGCTCGGTGGCACCCACCGGGGGGTCGAGAACACGATCGCCCTGTACGAACTGGGCAAGGGCGGACCCGGGGACGCGTGGTTCACCCACACCACCAACGGCTTCTACACCGGCTACAACGTGGCCAACAGCCCCGAGATCCGGTTGCAGCAGTGCACCGACCCGATGCAGCGCTTCGACATCCGCGGCAACGCCGCCCGCCGAGTCAGGCTGGAGCAGTTGCTGACCGAGTCCGAGGGCAAGGTGGACGCGACCAGGGCGCAGGAGATCATCGGCGACCACTTCGACGTCTACCGCGGCGAGGAATCGGCCGGGTCCCGCAGCATCTGCGGCCACCTCGACCTGGACAAGGGCGAGTACGGCAACCACGGCCAACCGCCGTACTTCCCGTGGGGCGCCAACGACGGCAAGGCCTACCACGCGGGTTCCGACCCCGAGGACCCGCTCGGCTTCCGAGCCCGGTGGGGCAACTCGTGCGGTCAGGAGTTCGACCCCGCCGCCTTCGTCCGCGACCACCCCCAGTACGCCGAGTTCGCCGGCCACATGGACCACCGCACCGGGTACCCCTGGACGGCGATGCCACCCCGGTAGGCCGTCACCACGGCCGGCGAGAAACCCCTTCCGGAAGACCGCACACCCGCAGACGGGAACAAAGGATGTCGGCTGACATTGCGACCCAGGTCGGTGACTGGCTCCCGACGGACCAGGTGTACCTGGCCCGGTGGCTCGACGACCTGATCGGGGAGGTCGGCGAGAAGAGCGCCGCACCGGGGCTCCAGACCCGCGAACTGGCGGACCCGCTCACGGTGTTCCGCGAGTTCGTCTACGCCAACCCGGAAGTCTACGTGCTGTTCACGGACATGTTCGAGCAGCTGTCCCAAAAAGTGACGCCGACCGGGTACCCCCAGGTCAAGTCGTTCGAACACATGTTGCAACTTCTCGACAAGGTGCTGACCACGGTCCCCGAGTACGACACGTCAGGACTCGTGGGGTTCCCGATCAACGTGATCCTGAACTGGGCCATGGGCACCCGCGCGGGATTCGCGGCTTTCTTGAACAAAGACGTCAACCAGCAGTTGAAGCCCGTCCTGGACCACTGGGCGGAGTACCTGAGGTCGAAGGACTCCCAGGAGTCGATGAAGGCCGGCGGGTGGCTGTCGGACGAGGCCCTCAACGCCATGTCCGACCACAACAGCGAGGGCGAGGTGGAAACACCGTTCGTCGACCTCTTCGACTGCGACCAGCACGACCCCTACTACGGGTTCGACTCGTGGAACAGCTTCTTCACGCGATCGCTCAAGGACCCGGACCGGCACCGACCGATCGCCGAGGAAGACGATGACGACGTCATCGTGAGCGCGTGCGAAGTGTCCCCTTATCGCCTCAGCAGGTGCGTCGAGCTCTACGACCACTTCTCCGTCAAGGGCCAGCCGTACTCGCTCGCGCACCTGCTCGACACCGCCCACAAGTCGCAGGACGAGCCCGACGACGAGTACTTCAAGCACGGAACGGTGTACCAGGGTTTCCTCAAGGCGCTCAACTACCACCAGTGGCACAGCCCGGTAAACGGGAAGGTCGTCGCATGCCGCAAGATCCCCGGCTCTTATTACTCGGAGACGCCCGCGACGCTGTGCGACCCGGCCGCACCGGACATCTCGCAGGGGTACATCGCCCACGTCGCCACTCGGGCCCTGATCTTCATCGAGGCCGCCAACGAGAAGATCGGCACCCTGTGCTTCGTCGCCATCGGCATGGCCGAGGTCTCCTCCTGCAACCTCGCGGTCAAGCCCGGCGACTCCGTGACCAAGGGGCAGAAGCTCGGCGAGTTCCAGTACGGCGGCTCGTCGCACTGCCTCGTCTTCAACCCTGACGTCGACCTCACCTTCGTGCCCGAGGTCGAGGAGATCGACCGCGACCACCCCGCCACCATCCGGGTCCGCGCCGAGTTGGCGACGGTCGAGCAACGGGTGGCGAACGAGCCCCGTCCGACTCGGTGACGCGGGCTGCGGCCGTGGTGGGGGCACGGTGAAGCTCCTGGTGGACGACTTCTCCACCAGGAGCAAGGCCGTCGCCAGGAGCTTCGTGCGCCTGTCCACCTGGCCGACATCGGCCGACTCCGCCCGTTCACGCCACCCCGTCCGCCCTGGACGGCGCGCCGCGCGGGGAAGACGGAATCGGACGCCGGGTCCGCCGTGCCCTGGTCAACCGGTTGCTCGCCGAGCACGGCAGCGACCTGCGGCTCACCGACACCGGCGAAGACGCGGGCAGGCTCGTCCACGTCACCGACGCAGTCCGCGACGAGTCGACCGAACGAGTCCTGAACACCCCGGACCAGGACGTCCGCTCACTGACGGTCGCGACCACTGGGCCGTGGTCCGCGCGCGGGGCGGCTGGACCGGGGTTCCGACGGTTCCGCGGGAAGGTGCGGAGCCTGGACCGATCCGATCCTGATCCTGTGCAGGCGATCGCCCACGGACAGCCTGTTCGCCCTCGACGAGCTCTTGGCCAGCGCGTCGAACTCGCCCGGCGTCAGGCCGGTGATCGAGCGGAAATCGCGGTTGAGGTGCGACTGGTCGTAGTACCCGCACCTGGTGGCGATCTCGGTGAACGTCAGGTCCGTCCTCTTCAGCGCGGTGATCGCCGATTGGAGGCGCAGCACCCTGCGCAGGGTGCCGGGCGGCAGGCCGACCTGTTCGCGGAACAGCATTTCGAGGCGACGGCGGCTGCGACCGGTGATCCCGGCCAGCTCGTCGACCGTGGTGGCGTGCGACTTGTCGAGGTGCGCCCACGCCTGCGCCACGACGGGGGACGGCGCGGGAGCGTCGCGCAGCAGGGCCGTGATCGCCTCGTCGAGGATCGTCCACCGGTGTTCCCAGTCTGCCGCGTCCGCCAGCATCCCGGTGAGCCGGGACGTCGTGGACCGTCCCAGGACCTCGTCCGGCGCGACGAGGGTGTCGGCGAGGTGGTGCAGCGGCAGCCTCAGGCAGGCGTACGCGCCCAGGGGGGTGAACTCGACCTGCACCGCCCGGAAATCGCCGGCGACCTCGCTGGTGACCGCGGCCGAGTGCAGGCCGATCACCATCTTGTCCCAGGCGTGGCCCGGTGACGACGGCTGCCCCGGGTCCACCAGTCGCAGGGCGTCCGGCCGGCGTTCGACCTGAACCTCGTGGGTCGCGGCGCCTGACAGGTGTTCCGGTGTGGTGGTGGGTGAAGAAGGGCAGGGCGGCGGGGTGGTCGGGGCGCAGTGCGGCGCCGAGTCCGAGCAGGCAGCCCGCTGTTCCGGTGGCCAGGTCCATGGACAGGCGCATGAGCTGGTCGTCGGGGAAGGCCAGGTCGCCGAGGCCGCGCGCAGGATCCCGGGTCGTGCCGCGGCGAGTTCGTCGTCGTGGCCGCGGGTGAGGTACTCGTCGACGACCGCACCGATGCCGGCGCTGCCGGCTCCCAGGTAGGGCGTGGTGCGTCGGCCTTCGTTGACGGCCAGGGCGCCGTTGTCTCCGCGGACGCACTGGGCGAGGTCCTGGCGCAGGGCGCGGGCGGCCAGGTCGAGCAGTCCGGTCTGGCCGCGGCGGTCGTGGAGGCGCAGGAACAGCAACGCCGCGCCGGCGGCCCCGTACAGCAGTCCCGCCCTGCGACGGACCGGGTCGGCTTCCCGCTGGTCGTCGGCAGGTCCGGTCCGAGTTGTTCCCAGGCGTCGCCCAGCACCCGGTCGACCACGTCGAGCGCGTGTTGGCGGTGGCCCAACAGGTCGAGGGCGTAGGCCACGCCGGCCAGGCCGTCGTAGGAGCCCAGCGGGGTGTCCGGCGGCGCGGTGGTGGTGTGTCGGATCAGCCACTGCTCGGCCGGTTCGCAGCGCGGGGCGTCGGCTTCGAGGAAGGCGTAGAGCACGCCGGCGGCGCCGTAGGCCATGCCGAGTCCGCCGCCGGGTGAGAACTGGGCGATGGTGGTGTCGTCGGGTCGCACGATGATGTTGGCCATGTGCAGGTCGTTGAACAGCACCCCGCGTTCGTGCAGTGCCCCCACGGCGTCCTCCACGGCGTGGAGGACACCAGTGCCCACGCCGTGTAGTCGGCTACGCGATCGGGGTCGGGGTCGGGGATGACCAGGGGTGGCGCTGCACGAGCAGCTGGTTGAGCGGGATCCCCTCGATGAACTCCTGCACCAGGAACGCGTGCTCGCCCAGGACGGACCAGTCGCGCACGCGGGGCACGAACGGCAGTCCCCGCGCCAGGCGCAGCATGTCGGCTTCCGCCCGAAGCCGGGTGAGGGCGTCGACACCGCCTGCGGCCGGCCCGGCGTGCGGGCCGGGCCTCCTTCAGCACCACGCGCTCGCCGGTGCGGGTGTCGTGGCCCGCGTAGGCACCGCCGCCGTTGGAGTGGTGCAGGGCCTGTTCGATGCGGTAGGGCAGGTCGGCGGTGGTGACGGCGTTGCGCGCTTCGAGGTGGGGTGCCAGGAAGTCGGGCAGTGCGACCCACTCGGGTGGGGAGAACACCGGCCTGCGGCGGTCGGGGACCAGGTGGCCCCGGTCGTCCTTGATGGCCGGGACCACCTCCCCGTCGTCGTCGACGCAGTGGCGCTTGGCGAACCCCCCGTAGCGCACGTGCAGGGGGCCGTCCCCCATCCGCAGGTCGCTGAGGACGTACGGGCCGGGGTGGCCTGCCAGGGCGGCGCCCAGGTCGTCGAGGCACGTGCGCAGCCGGTCCTCGTCCTCCGGGTGGACGGTGATGAACTTCCCGCTCCACCCGCGCGGCGCGTACTTGGCGTTGCGCACGAACAGCAGCACCCGGTTGGGCAGGTACTTGAAGGCCAACCCGTGCGAGACGCAGTAGTCCCAGACGACGTCCAGGACCTCCTCGGCGTTGTCCAGGCAGGCCGAGACGTGGATCTTCCACCCCTGCGCGGGCAACCGGTGGTCCGGCGGGAGCAGGTCGAGCCACTCCTCCGAGCGGACGCTGCGCCAACCCGGCGGGACCGGCCGCGAGACCGGGCCGAACTCCGCCTGCCGGTCCTGTGACGACCGGTCGGGGGCGTCGTAGAACCAGCGGTCGGCCAGGCAGAAGATCTCGTATCGCTTGCTCGTCGCTCCCCATCGGACCACGCGGACGAAGGCAGGACCGCCGGCCTCCGGGGTCGGCGGACCGCCCGCGCCCCGTGCACGCCGGCCACCGGGACACCAGGGTGGGACACCTCGTGCCCCACCCGACCCGAATTCGCCCTGTAGGGGGATATCCGACCCCCGGGTGCTCGATGGTCGTGACCCGGCGGAGCGCTCACCCTCGGCAAGATCCGACTGACAAGACCCGTTGCGATGCGGGTTATCGGCGGCAGCGACCTCAGCGTCACGATCTGCGGCGACCACAGCGGTCTCAGCGCGCTCCTCTGCGACGACTGAGAAGCGCGCAAGCTCTCAGGTGCCTCTCTGGCTGTCGGGCGATGCTCGGCCGTGGCTGGGTGGCGGTGAGGAGCCGGAAGGGCTCACGGCTGGTGCGGCGCTCGAAGGTGCGCACGAACTCGAGTCGAGCATTGCCCTGGCCGGTTCGGCACGGTCGTCCGGGACCGCCGCGGTGGTGCGGCGAGTTCGGCCGACTCGGAGGTGTCGACCGCCGGCACGTGCCACGGCGACAGCATCGCCGTTCCTCCATGCCGTGCCCGTGTGACGGGCTTCCTTCCTCGACCCGCGCCGGCGGCGGGCCTCACGAATCCGGGGCAGGTGCGTCGAAGGCGCCTCATGCGGCTGGTGACACCTTCCGTGCCGCGTCAAGCCCTTTGCGGCCTCGCACCGACCTGGTCCGCCGAGGTTCCCGCTCTGCGGTGCCGGTCAGTGGACGCGGTAGACGGTGCCGAGTTGTTTCCCCCCTTCCACGGACAGCCTGGCGCTGACGACCTGATCGGTGCCGCCGCAGTCGGGGCGGAGGAACTCCAGCTCGAACACGGGATCCTCAGGGGCGTCGACGTCCTCGACCTCGAAGTACAGCTTCCCCGTCGCCGCGACGTCGTCCGCGGAGTAGTCGCCCTTGTAGATCGAGGCCAGCGTCCCGTCGTCGACGGTCTCGCGGTCGGTGGCCTTGCCGCCGACCAGGGCGACGGTGTGGAAGACGTGATCGTCCTCTCCCGTGCGCAACCTGCCGTTGTAGACGGCGACGTCGTCGGCTCCGGTCCAGCTCTCCAGCGTCGAACCGCACTTCGGAGCGTCCGCGACGGCCTGCTCCGCACCCGACAGCACCGACACCGCGCCCACCACCCCCGCGGCGGCCAGTGCCCGCCACGCGACGGTCCCGCCGACCGGCTTCCGTGTCGCGCTCATCTCGTTCCCTTCATCACGTCGAGGCGGACCTCGAGGCACACGCACCTCGTCCGGGGTACCCGGCGCCACGAAGCCCACAGGGGTACGGCCTCACACGTTGGAGTGGTATGGCGTTGGTCGCGCACTCCGAACCACCGCCGCCGGGCGCACAGATGGCTTCCCCGGGCGGCCCGTCCGGAGTGGCCCACGTCCTGAACCGCCTGGGACACCGGTAACGCGCGCCGGACCTCACCGAGCGGGTGCCGGCCGGGGCGTCGCGACGCATCACCACGGCGCTCACCGTCCCGGTGGGTACCGGTGGTGCTCCCGTCACGCGGAGCGGCCGGTAGTCCCGGACGGCTGAACACGGAACTCGATCCGGTCGACTGCGGGGTCTCGGCACCCAGTCGGAGTCGGGTGTTCGTAGCGTGGGTGGGCTGTTCCCGGTGAGGAGGGTTCTGATGGTCCGTGTCGGACAGGTGATCGTGGTGGCCGCGGCGGTGGGGAGCGTGCTCGTCGGCGGGATCGGCGGCGTCGCCCGGCAGGACCCGCCGGCGGCGTCCCCGGTGGGGGAACCGGCCAACCTGGGGCAGGCCAAGCGCGATGTGCAGGCGTACTACAACGGCTACGTCGACGCGGCGGGCCACAACCACCACTCCCCCGACAGCCAGTGGGGCCGCGACACCGAGCGCAAGGTGGACGAGGCGCGTACCCACCTGGAGGCGGGGTTGCGGGTCGGTGTGCGCAACCCGGCCATCGCGCTGGACCTCGACGACACCGCGGAGAGCACCTACGGGGTGAAGGCGGACAACGACTTCGGCTACGACCCGGTCAAGCAGCAGGCCGCGGTCGACAACGGGACCTTCGAGGTCATCGAACCTGTCCTGGAGCTGGCGAAGTGGGCCGACGAGCGCGGTGTGAAGGTCTACTTCATCAGCGGCCGCCTCGACACCGACACCGAGAAGTCCGTGCGCAACCTGCTCAAGCACGGCTACCCGGCGCGAGCCGACCGGGTGCTGCTGCGGCCCACCACCACCGTGCCGGAGCACCTGGGCCCGTGCGGGTTCACCTGCCCGGTGGGCGAGTTCAAGGCCCTCGTCCGGGCGCACGTGCAGAACACCCTGGGCGACACCATCGTGGTCAACATCGGCGACCAGTTCAGCGACCTGCGCGGCGGCCACGCCGACAAGCACGTCAAGCTCCCCAACCCGATGTACCACCTCCCCTGACCCCGACGTCACCTCCACCGACGACGAAGCCGAAGCCGAAGCGACCGACGAGAACACCGTCGAAGCAGGCGATCGGGTCGGGTGGAAGCGGGGGGAGGTGGACCTGTGCCGCGCATCGATCCGGCCGCGGCGCCCGGGGACGGGGACGCCGTTCTCCGACCTGCCCACCTTCGCCTCACCCCGGTGGTGGACGTCCACCACCGGGGCGGGTGAATGCGGTTGCCCCGGGGGCCGGTTCGCATTTGGCTTCCAGTGCAGCCACGCCCACGAAGCGGAGGACGGTCATGACGCGCCAACTCGACTCCACGTCACCGTTGGAGGCGCTGGCCCCCGACGACCTGGCCCGCCTCGCGCGCATCCCCGACGAGGAGCAGCGCGGGATCGCGTTCCGCGAACTGCTGCGGCGCCACGGCAGGTCCGACGAGATCACCGACCTGTCCATCGCGGAGAACGCCCTGCTCTACCCGCTGCTCCAGGAGCGCGTGTTCAGCACCCTGCCGAACCCGCTGCCGCAGCGGTCGACCCGCTACGTCTCACCCCACGACACGCAGCAGCTGACCGCCGCGATGGCCGTCCAGCTCTCCGCGTCCTTCGGCGCGCCCGTCGACCCCGGGGACGTCTACCCCACCGCCGGGGTGGCCTCCGCCCTGGAGATCATCGCCCTGGCCCTGCAAACCCCGGAGCGGGACAGCGCGGTGCCCCCACCGCGCGGCGCGGACACCAGCCCGGTGCCCCGGGGCAGCAACGTGCTCATCCCCGCACCGTACTGGCAGGGCTTCAACTGGTCCTTCGAGGAGGTGCCCGGCCTGCACTGCGTCCGGGTGCCCACCTACAAACCGGGCCAGGACACCTTCGAGCTGACCGTGGACGACCTGGAGAGGGCCTACCAGGCCTGCGGCGAGCACCCGCCGCGGCTGCTGGCGCTCACCAACCCCCACAACCCCCTGGGCGGCAACTACGACCCCGACCTGCTCAACGCGATCTACGACTGGGCGCTGGCCAAGACACCGGAGATGCACATCATCTCCGACGAGATCTACCGCCACTCCCAACTGCCCCACACCTCCGACCGCTTCGTCAGCGCGCTGGAACTGACCTGGCAGCACTGGGCCCGCGACCGCGTCCACGTCGTCTGGGGCTTCGCCAAGGACTTCGGGCTCTCCGGCTTCCGCGCGGGCTTCATCATCTCCCCCTCACCCCACGTGCGGCGGGCCATGTCCGACGCCCAGGACCCGCTGGAGCGCCGGCGGGCGCTGTCGTGGTTCAGCCAGTTCGACTCGCTCAAGCACTTCTACGTCGACCCCATCGCCGCACTGGACACCTCGGCGTGGCACGACCTCATGGCGGAGTACTCCGCCAACCTCCAGGTCGCCTTCCGCGCGGTCTGCGAAACTTTCAACCAGCACGGCATCAAGTACCACCGCCCCCAAGGCACCAACAGCGCCCAGTTCTTCTGGCTCGACCTGCGCGACTACCTGCCCCACGTCCCCCGGGCCAGCGGCCCCGAGTCCGTGCTGTTCGGCGGCTCCGCCGACACCACCCCCGAGCAGGACCTCGCCGCCTACCTCCTGGCCGAAGCCAAGGTCAAACTGCTCACCGGCGCCACGATGTACCAACTCGACCCGTCGGGCTTCTACCGCCTCTGCTTCACCGCCGCACCGCCCGCCAAGGTCCTCGAAGCGGTGGAGAACCTCTGCACCGCCCTGCACAAGCTCGCACCGGACCGTGCCTGACGAACTGTCGAACAGACGGCTTCGCGTCGAACCACCCACCCGTGGTCATGGCCGCCGATACCCCGTGGTCAGCGGTACGCCGCTTGACTGACAGCGACGGCTTTCGAATCCCGCCCCGACGCTGACAGAGGACCCCGAAAGACCTCAGGCCGGATGACGCCTGCGGAAGCCCTCAACGATCATCCATCCTCGCTCCGACAAGCCGGCATCGCGGCGACCGGGAACCGCCGGCGAGGGTGAGCGCCGCGGTCAGTGCGGCGGCGCGGGTGTGGTTGAACGTCACGGTGTGCCCTTTCCGGGATGCCCGCCGAGGACTTGCCTCGGAGGCCGGCGCAGAAGTCGCCGCGCTGCTCACCCGGCCACCGTCGATCCCGACAGCGGAGGCACGCTGACCAGGACGCGGTAGCTGGAGGTGTGCTCCGGTTCGCCGACGGGGCGGTCCTGGACCTGGATCCAGGCGTGGGCGGTGAAGGGGTGGGTGCGCACCCCGGTGCACCAGGTGGGCCAGGTGCCGTGGGCGCGGCAGTGCAGGGCCGCGGCGATGGAGCGTTGCAGGCAGCCCTTCCCGGCGCAGCGCAGGCTGACCGCGACGACCGCCGTGCGGGCGGCCAGCGCCTGCTCGGCGGTGGCGGGGCGGGCGCCGCGGCGGGCGAACTCCAGCACCCGGCGCAGCCGGACCGGGGGCAGGCGGGTCAGCAGCCGGGCGGCGGCGACCGCCAGCAGCGGCAGGATGCGTCGGTGCGGGGGCAGGCGGGTCCGGTGTTCCAGGGCGACGGGGGCGCTCACGGCTCGACCACCAGGTTCGCGGTGCGCAGCCGGTCGAGCAGGGCGGTGACGTCGTGCCGCGCCCGCCCGTGGTCGAGGTGGTGGTCGTTGGCCAGGCCGTCGGCGATCCGGTCGGGGCTGTGCCCGTCGAGCAGCCCGCGCAGCACGCGGGCGCCGGTGGGGTTGAGCTGGTAGTAGCGGCCGGTGCGTTCGTCGAGCAGGACGGTGCCGTGCTCGGTGTCGGTGGTGGCGACGTCAGGACGCAGTCGCGGGCTCATCGGTCCTCCCCTGTTCGTGCGACGATGTCCGGGCGGTGGAACTGGTCTCGGTGGTGGTGCGCAGCCAGGTCTCGCACCCCAGCAGGTACTCCAGGGCGATGACGGCGGCGTTGTCGACCTGGGGCGCCAACAGCCGGGCGCGCAGCACGTCGACGTCGATCAGGCCGCGAGCGGCCAGCGCGGAGTCGGCGAACACCTCCAGCACGGCGGGCAGGTTGCGGCGCAACCCGACCCGGACGTCCTCGCCGAACTCGCCCTTGGTGGACCGCCCGGCGATCGCCGGGGGCAGGACGCCCCGCATCGCCTCGGCCAGCAGGGGCTTGTAGCGCTCGGGGGTGCGACGCTCGTGCGGCCGCACCGACAGGGCGGCCTCGATCACCCGGTCGTCGAGGTAGGGCGCCTCCAGCCGGGTCCCGGCCGCGGCGAACAGGCGGGCGAGTTGGCGGTAGGCCGGTCCCGTCGTCCGCAGCACCGCCAGGGTGGCGTGCTGCCCGCGCCGGCCGGCCAACGGCCGCGCCCGCCCGGCGGTGTCCAGCAGCAGTCCTCGCGCGGCCTCGACCGCCCCCGGCGTCGCCCAGGCCGCGGCGCGCAACCTCACACCGCAGCCCAGATCGGGCGTGTAGCGGGCCGGTGGGGGGTCGGTGAGGCGCCGGGCCTGCTCACGCCACCAGCCGGCCGGGTCCCGGTCGTCGGCCAGCGCCGTCAGGGTCGCCGCCAGTGGCCAGCGGTGCAGTGCGCGGTAGCCGCGCACGTGGGTCAGCGCGATCAGCGGGTGGCGCCGCACCGTGTCGCGCAGGTAGGCGTGGGTCTCGTGGAACAGCTCGTCCCCGCCGTGCCCGGCCAGGTGCCTGCGCGATCCGTGCCCGGCCAGCACCTCGGCGGTGTGCCGGGTGCGGGCGTGGGTGCGGGTGAACGGGTAGGGCGCCTCCGCGTCGCAGGCCTGCCCCGGATCCGCGAAGATCGAGGGGATGCCGGTCTGCGGCAGGACCAGGTGCCCGCGCCCGGGCAGGGTCCGGGCCGCCTGGGCGGCGAAGACCGCGTCGTCGTTGCCCGCCTCGGCCTCACCCCACCGCAACGTCAGCAACCCCGGCGCGCCTTGGGCGGCCAGGAAGCACAGCGAGGTCGAGTCCATCCCGCCGGACAGGTCCGCGCTCAGCAGCCCGGCACCACCGGCTCGGGCGGCCACCGCGTCGCGCAGCGCTTCCCCCACCGCACCCGCTCCCGCCGCCAGCGGCGCGTCCGGGACCGGTGGCCGCCACCACCGCACCTCCCGCGCCTGGCCGGACCGGTCGACGCGCAGGTAGTGGTCCGGTTCCACCGCCAGCACTCCCCGCCACATCGACGCCTCACCCAGGGGAGGGGGCAACGGCCCGCTGCACACGACCCGGGTGGCCAGCACCCTCTCGTCGACCTCCGCCCCCACCAGCGCGGCCAGCACATCGGCCCGGTCTCCGGCGAGCACGACCCCGTCGCGGCGGGCGTGGAAGACCCCGCGAACCCCGGACAGGGCGCCCTGCACCCGCAACACGCCCTCCACCGACGCCACCACGTGAACGCTGCCGGGCAGCCTCCGCACCACCGCGTCCAACTCCCGCACGTGGCGCACCCCGGCGACCACGCCGCCCAGCCGGGTGGCGGCGACCGGGCAGCACCCGATCACCGCCACCCGCACGGGCCCGGCCTCGACCACGGTGAACTCGTCCGGCGCCCACCGACCCACCAGCCACGGCCGCCCTGACGCGTGGGGCACCACCTCGGCGCCGGCCAACACCGCCCGAGCCGCCACACCCCACGATCCGGCCGCCGCCACATCCGGCAACGCCAGCCAACCCTCACTCATCACTCACCGTGTCTCAGCCCGATGGGACTCAGCTAGTGGGGTACTGGCCGAAACTGTCCCACAAGCTGCTGCCGAACCCGAGCGTGTCCTCGCTGAACTCGCCCAGCTCCACCAACGCCGGCGTCTCGTACGGTGCCACCATCACTTCCTCTTCCACGATGATCTCCTTGTCCTGAGGTGGTTTCACAGCAGGAACGCTGCACTGGGAGGATCACCTGGACACGGTGGGGGAAAACTCCGATGTCGACGGATCACCCGGACGAGCAGGACACTCCGGCAGCACCACGTTCAGTGACCGGACCATCGAACACTCGACACGCCAAGGCTTACAGCGGGCGGGTTCAGGGGCCGCCGGCAACGTCGATCTGGACGCGGTGCTTGCCGATAAGCCCGTCCATGCCGGTAAGCACGGCTAAGACAAGGGCTCGAGATCGTCCATGAGGGCGGCCGTGTTCCACTGGCTCGGCGACCGGCGCGGCGTGATGACCTGCCGTGTCGCTTTGACCGGCTTACCTGAGCGTGACCGATGAGTTCGCGCTGCTGCGCCTGCCGCCCATGAGCGACCGGGACAAGGACGTGGAGATCTTGGTGCTATAACAACAGATCACCGTCCTGCAACGCCAACCCGGTGACGCCCGTCCGCAGTTCTCCCCAGCCGACCGGGCGTTCCTCGCGGCACTACTGCACCGCCTCCCAGCCGCCACGCTTCATCGACTCCGGCTGCTGGTCCGCCCGGACACGGTGCTGCGGCGGCACCAGGACCTCCTCGCCCGCCGCCACGCTGCCGGATCCCACTCCAGGCGACCCTGCCGACCGCGGACCGTCCGCTCGATCCGGCTTCTGTTGCTGCGACTGGCACGGCAGACCCCCCTGGGGCCACCGCCGCTCCACGGACTCTGCACCACGGTCGCCGCCTCCATCGTCTGACACCTACTCCAGGACGCCAGATGAGCGTTCAGGGTGAGGATCAAAACGGGTCAACCCCACCGCTAACATGGTCAGGTGACGCGGGTCACGAACACAGCGAACTGGGTCACCGGACCGGTGATCCAGGTGGGCTCGGGCGCGGTCACGCTGGCGCTGGCCCATCACGAGTACCGGCTGCACTGGCTTGCACCGGCCCCGCCGACCCACGTGCCGCGGCGTTCACCCGGCTACCTCCTCGATGCGCGGCGGGAGGTCGTCCCGTTCCGGCCGCGCGCCGAGGAACGCGGCCTCACGGCTTGGCTCGACGACCCGGTCCCGCTGTCCGTCCAGCTTCTGCACGGGCCGGCCGGCCGGGGCAAGACGAGGCTCGCTAACCACTTCGCGACCTCGGCGCACGCCGCGGGCTGGTCCGTCGCGCAGGCGGACGACCTGCGCACCACCCGACCGGCCACCGTGGCGCACGAACGGCCGGACCGGCTGCTCGTCGTGGTCGACTACGCCGAGCGCTGGTCGCCGGACACGCTGGTCACGATGGTGTCGAACCTGCCCTTGGACTTCCCGGACAGCACCGTCCGCGTCCTGCTCCTCACCCGTTCACCGGCGTCCTGGCGCCTGCTCGCCGCGCACCTGGACCGGATCGCCGACCTGCGTGAACCGGTCGAGCTGGCACCACCGACCGACCGGGCCGAACTGTTCACCGACGCCGCGTCCGCGTTCACCAGGGCCCTTGACCTGCCGACCCGTGAGATTGCCCCACCGGACCTCACCGACTACGGCTCCATGCTCCTGATCCACATGGCCGCCCTCGCCGCCGTGTGCGCCGACCGCGACGACGACCCGCGCCCCGAACCGGACGAGCTGTCGGCCTACCTGCTGCACCACGAACGCCGCTTCTGGCCGCCCGAGACCTTCGACCGGATCGCCGAGGCGGTCTTCCTCGCCACCCTCTTCGGCCCCACCGACGCGGGCACCGCCCGACACCTGGTCGACCAGGACGTGCTGCGGTGGCACGACCGCCTCTACCCCGAACCCCCACATGTCCTCGGCCCCCTGCGCCCCGACCGGCTGGGCGAGGACTACGTGGCCCAGTACCTCGCCGACGAGCCGCGTGCAGCCGACCTGCTCACCGGTCTCCCTGACGACCTCCCGACCAGACGAGCCCTCATCGTGCTGGCCGCGGCGGCGGACCGGCACCCCCACGTCCGCCCGGTCCTGTGGCGGCTGCTCGGGCAAGACCGGGCACGCCTGAGCGCACCGGTCATCGCGACCGTCATCCGCCACGCACCGCACGACGTCGCCTGGGCAATCGTGCAGCGGCTGCCGGTGTACGACGTGGACCTGCTGCACCCCACCGCCGACCTCGTCCGGCACGTCACCGCGGGGGCGCCTACCGGGTCGCTCGAACAGGCGCTGCTGTACCAGGACCTCTCGTTGCGGCTCTGGCAGGTCCACGACCAGATCGGCGCGTTGAACGCGATCCGCACCGCGGTGGCGTTGTTCCGGCAGCTCAGCGAGAAGCGGCCGGAACTGCTGTTCACGTTCGCCCAGGCGCTCAACACCTGGGGAAGCAGACTCGCCGAGGCAGGCGAGACCGCGCGAGCGCTGGGCGTCGTGCGCGAAGGGGTGGCGATCACCAGGCAGTTCACCGCGGTCGCGCCGCAGCTGAGGATGGAATTGGCCGTCGTGCTGATGAATGCCGCCCGGATCCATGCCATGGCGGACGACCTCGCCGGCACCGTATCCCTCTGCCGCGAATCCGTCACCCTTCTCCGAGACCTGCCAGACGACCGGGTGAACCTGCCACACGCGCTGCACAACCTCGGCCTGTACCTGGCGCGGTCCGGCCGCAAGGACGAGGGGGCCGCCATCGGCCGAGAGGCGATCGCCTTGTGGGAGGCGCTCGCGAACGAGGACCCGTCGAGGCACCTGACCGACCTGGCCGACGCGCGGCTCCTACTGGCCGCGGGGCAGGTGGCTCCCGGTGAACCGTCGTCCCACCTCCCGGAGGCGTTGGACACCGCGATCGCCGCACACGCCACCTACCGGAAACTCGCCGAGCACGACCCCGGACTGTTCAGCGAACCGCTGCTGCGAGCCCACCGGCTGGTGGAACAGATCCGCCAGGCCACCCGGTAGGACGCGAACGCCACACGTCCAGGAGGTCTCCGGGGACACGAACCTGATTTCCCGCCCGGCGATCGCCCCTATGCCCGCCAACAATTTCATTTCCACGAGCAGAAGGCGTACTGGACACTGCACTGCAACGCGGAATAATTGAACAGCGTGCCCACAGGGGAAAGAAACGATCGACGACATTCTCCCCAATGATTCCGCAGCCAGCGAGACCTCGACTATCAAGCACTGCCCGCGGTGACCACCTCGCCCACACCCAAGCCACGTACGTGGTCACCACCGCACACCGACAGCCAGCAGCACCGTTGATCGCCGTTACCTGCGGTTTCACGCCGTTGAGCGCAGTTGGAGAACGTTCGGAAGAGCCCTACTGTGTCAACGTAGATCAACAACTACTCTGACCTGCGAAACCAAGACTCGCTACATGCCATGGGTGCAGTTGAACGCAGCCTGGAGCAGTCCAGCGCCGTTGAACGCGACCAGCGGCTCCCAATCCGCTCCCACAACAGTGCTCCCACGACGTACACCAACCCGGTACGCAGCACCTCGCCGACAACCCGACCACTACGAGCAGCACTGGCCCCGATGCCGGTGCCGGTGCCGGACCACGAAGCGACCAACAGACAGGCCCTCCTCAAAAAGTTCGACGATCACCACACCGCCCCTGACCTTCCGATCCCCACCGGTCCAGAAGGGTCGGTGCTGCCTACGCGAGCCCGTGTTGCTGCGGGTTCGACTCGTCTTGCGATCCCCACCGATCCCGGAGGGCCGGTGCTGCTTCAAGGCGGCCGTGTTCGCGGCGCGTGACGAGCTGCTGTTGCGATCCTCACCGGCTCCGGAGGGTCGTTACTGCATGCCGTCGCCCTTGTTGCCCTCGGTCTCGGCGATGTTGCGATCCTCGCTGGCCCCGGAGGACCGGCGCTACGCGAGCGCTACCAGCTCATGTACAAGGCGGGTATCGACCCGGCGCCCCGCCGCAGTGGCCCGACTTGGCTGGAGTTCCTCACCGCCCAGGACCAAGCCATCATCGCAGCGAACTTCCTCCACCTCGACACCGTGCTCGACACACGTCTGTACGCGCTCGCGTTCCTCGAACACGGCACCCGGCGCCTGCACATCACCGGCGTCACCACCCACCCAACCCAGGCATGGACCACGCAACAGGCCAGGAACCTCGCCGTCGACCTCGGACACCGGACGAGTTGTTCCGATTCCTGCCACGCGACCGCGACGGCAAGTAAGGCCAGGCGTTCGACAGCGTCTTCCAGGCCGACGATCTTCGCGTGATTACAAGCGCGCCGCAGGCGCCCCAGATAAGCACCCACTACGAACAGTTCGTCGACACAGTCCGACGCGAAGCCAGCGACCGACTGCTCATCCTCGACGAACACCACCTACGGGCAATGCTGCAGCGCTACGCGAACCACTACAATCACCGCTGGCCACAGAGCACGCCAGCTCGCACCACCACGATCGGACAGGCCAGCAGTAGAGCCGAGCTGCACGTCGACACGTCGCCGATCAGTCCTCGACGGCCTGATCAACGAGTACGAACCCACAGCCGCCTAACCGCAGCTCAGACCATACGGCCGACTTCTGGCACCCCACAGGCGCGTCGCCAGCCGGACACTCAGCTTGTCGGCCGACATGGTGGAGGTACTCAAGGACTACCCCGCAGACCCCGCTAAACGACCACTGGCCGAATCCATAATCCGCAGCTCGTTCGGAGCTGAGAAGGGCGCTTCGTACGCACTCGACCCGACCCTGGAGCGACGGCACCAGGACTGGGCCGCAGCGTTCTGGCGGCAGAACTGGCGGATGTCGGCCTGCGTCCTTCCGGACGCCGCAGAGGAAGAGGAGGCCGACGAACAGCCGACGCCTGCTGTTCCTGGGGGAGCCGAGACGGCGTCGGCTGGCGACGACACGCAACCCGGAGAAACCGACGCTCTCGTCGCCCCTGCGACGGCGGAGTTCAACAGGTTCATGGACGCGGCCCTGGACCGTGATCTTCCCTTGGACCTCTATGCCCCGGCCAAGCATGAGGTCGTCAGCGGACTGATCGCTCGTGCTGCCCGCTCGGTGGTGGCAGCGTTGCTCGCGCCGCACCTGTGGTCGGGCGAGCACGGGTCAGGGATCACACGTCTGCTCGCCGAGACAGAGATCCTCCTGGCCTGGCTGGAGATCACCGGCTCCGACGCATACGAGAAGTACCAATCCTACGGACGCGGCAAAGCCAAGCTGATGCACATCCGCATGAAGGAGCTGCTGGACGGCTTCCCAGCTGATCCACCCGAGTACCTCGTAAAAGCAGTGGAGCAGCAGGCGCGCAAGCTCGATGGGGAGTGGGGCCAGGAGTTCACCGAGGTCGACCTGAGCGCCACCTTCTCCGGCACCACAATCAGGCAGATGGCGATCGACACCGGACTTAAGGACCTATACGACCACGTGTATCAGACATCGAGCGCAGTGACCCACGGAGAATGGTCGCCGATCGAGGAGTACGTCATGCAGCGCTGCATGAACCCGACGCACCGTTGGCACCTCGTACCGTCGCCGCGACCGGCCTTCGCGAGCGAGCCACAGCTCGGCGCCTATTAGGTGGCTAAACTCGGCGAACTCGTCAACGCGGCCCTTCGAAACCTGAACGCGCCCGAGGCGACAGGTTCGAGTGACGCCGAACCAGCATGAAGCCGAACATGTTAATCGGCGTATATTGAGTCGAAAGTGATCGTCTTCCGGTAAGTTGATCGCTCGTGATCGAGGTCGAGGGTGCGCACCGGCTATCGCCTGCCGAGCGTGAGGTGCTGCGGTTGCGGGTGGTGGCGGCGTTGGAGTCAGGGAGGGTCGAGGGTTATCGGCAGGCGGCGGAGGTGTTCGGGGTCTCTGAACGGTCGGTGGGCACCTGGTTGCGTGCCTACCGGCGGGACGGTCGCGGGGGCCTGGCGACCCGCAAGGGGCGTCCCGGCTCTGCCGAGCTGATCGGCGCGGAGGACCGGGGCACGCTGTTCGCGGCGATGGCCGACTACACCCCGGAGGAGTTGTTGATCGGCGGCCTGTTGTGGACCCGTCAGGCGGTGGTCGAGCTGATCCGGTTGGTCGTCGGGGTCGACATGACCGAGCAGGGCGTGGGGTTGTGGCTGCGCCGCCACGGGTTCACGCCGCAACGCCCGGCCCGACGCGCCTACGAACAACAGCCCGCCGCGGTGCGCGCGTGGCTCGACGAGCAGTATCCGGCGATCGAGACCAGGGCGAAGGCCGAGGGTGCGGCGATCGCGTGGGTCGACCAGTGCGGGCTGCGCTCGGATGCCGCGCCGCCAGGCCGGTCCTGGGCGCCGAAGGGCCGCACGCCGATCGTGCGGGTGACCGGGAAACGGCTGCGGGCCAACGTGATGTCCGCGGTCGCCTCACGGGGTGCGTTGTGGTTCACCGTGTTTACCGAGCGGTTCACCGCACCGGTGTTCACCGCGTTTCTCGACCGCGTCGCCCGCCAGGCGGGCCGGAAGGTCCACGTCGTCGCCGACCGGCACCCGGTCCATCGAAGCAAGGCCGGCCGGGCCTGGCTGCAGGCCAACGCCGACCGGATCGAACTACACCTGATGCCCGGCTACAGCCCCGAACTCAACCCGGACGAGTTGCTCAACGCCGACCTCAAACGCAACGTCAACGCCTCACGCGCCCGCAACGTCGACCGCCTCGCCCACGAAACCCGACGGTTCCTGCGCCGCCGCCAACGCCAGCCGCACATCGTCCGCGGCTACTTCCACGCCCCGCACGTCCGCTACGCCATCATGTAGGCAACCGAACACTTTCGGCTCAATAACTCGTCCCGGACCCGCATCGCCAGCGTCCCCTTCGGGAACGCCGCCCCGGCCACCACCGCGGTCTGCTCGGACACCTCCGGCCACGGGCGAGGCTGGACCGACATCACCTGATCCCTCCCACGACCGGAACCGGCGCCAGCCGCAGCGGATCATCATCCACCGAGGCGATCACGCCATATGAACCGCCCGTGACCAGCGCATACTCAATTGGGCAACAGAGTTCCACACCCACTTACGGATCACCTGGTTGGTCTACCGGCCGCCGGAAGTTGGCTTGCGGGCGGTGTCCTGGCGACGCTGCTTGCGCCCGCCAGCAAACCGAGCGTGCCGATCGCCCGGCGGTGAGCGGCCAATAAGCAGCCAGGGATCCCATCAGATGGCGGGGACGCGAAGCTTGACAGAATAGGCAATCATCGCAATCCCCTGATTGGCGGAACATGATCTCAGCAGCTTTTATTTCTATCAAGGGCGTACATCCTCCCACAGGTTAGGGCCCGACAGAATACACAGCCAAACCGTGGACGGCAGGTCGAAATTCAGAACTGCCGTCCACGAATCTGTCTCCCTTAACAGCCAGATATATTGGCTGGACAATACGACCCTGCACGACCGACTGAACGGCTCGACTAAACCTAGATAATTACTCCGAAACAGCCTATAGCGACCGAATCTGCGATCCGCCACAGATGCCGCCGTGATTGATGCGCCACGAGGCTTCACACCGAGGACTTGAACGGATCCAAGATGACGGATATACCTTATCGCGATTTACAACGAGAGTAATTTGCGGTACCGACAGTTTGCATTCGATCCCGAGAATATTTCAACCCTCGATGAGCGATGAAGATCTACGCGACTCAGAGTCCGAACGTCTTGTGGAACCAGTCCTTGACGTCGTTCCAGCGATCCTCGAACCACTGCCCGATCTTCTTGAAAAAATTCTTGATCTCGTCTATCAATTGATCGACAATGGCCACCACCCCTTTCCACACAAACTGCAGGAAGCCTTCCTCCTTAGCGTGCGCCGCCCCTACTTTTTTGAAAGTTACGTTCGGATTTTTGCGCTTTTCCTCCTTTGCAGTTTCAACAAGCCTATTCGTATTTTCGGTCAGATCATGTGAAATTTTGTCGATTATTTTCTTGTTCTGTTCACCGAGCTCGCTCCTTAGCTCATCCTCCGAAATATCATTGACTTTTCCAGCGATCTCTTGAAGGGCTGATTTGTGTTCATTCAGGCGAACTTTCGTAGTATCCCTATCCTGTGCGAATACGTTCAGAATGGACTGGGGCAGATCAGAGTAGTCCTCTGATTCAGTGCCGCCTGACACATCGGCGGAGTAGGTGACATTTCCGGTCACCCAGTCCGGAAGATCGGGTGCGGAAGGGTTGACGTCGCCGGTCAGGGCCACTTTCAGCAGCGCGACGTTGTAGTTATTGACGGTCGTGACAATTTTTTCGAACTCCTCGTAGGAAATGTCCCTTGTTGTTTGGGTCATGATTTTTTCTCTCGCAATTCTCAGGTTTGGATTACAGTCGAGTTAACGCACAGGTGGCGCGTTCGCCATCGAACCGAGCGGCAATAGTCGATGCTGAGCAAAACGGCACAGACAGTCCTTTCTGACGGTTCCGATCCGGTCCGCTCGCCCGTTGGCTCAGATCAAGGTTTGCACGCGAAAGCGGTGATCACACTCGGAGTCACCAGATGGTGTAGCTAAGGGCTGTCACGTAACTCGGTGATGGGTCGTCTGGACGGATCGGGGATCATGATCGGGTGCAGGTGATCTCGGCGTCCCGGTCGGAGTGGATCGCACCCTTCACCGGTCTGCAGCCTGGGCAGTTCCGCAAGCTGGTGCGGGTGGTGGCGGAGCGAGGCGGGGACGCGATCGCGGACGGGCGTCCCGGCAGGCAGTGGCGCCTGGACCTGGCCGACCGGGTGCTGTTGGTGGCCACCTACTGGCGTACCAACCTCACGATGCGGCAGCTCGGTCCGTTGTTCGGGGTGTCGCACGCCGCGGCGCATCGGGTCATCGACACCGTGGGCCCGCTGCTTGCCCTGGCGCCGGTGAGGCGCCGCCGGATCGACCAGGTCGCGATCGTGGACGGCACCCTGGTGCCCACCCGCGACCACCGCCTTGCCGCACGGTCGAAGAACTACCGGTACTCGACCAACCTGCAGGTCGCCATCGACGCCGACACCCGCCTCGTGATCGCCACCGGCGACCCGCAACCCGGCAACCGCAACGACTGCACCGTCTACCGCGACTCCGGCATCGCTGACGTGCTCGACGGCCGACCCGTCATGGCCGACGGCGGCTACCAGGGCAACCCCGAAGTGATCATGCCCTACCGCAAACCCCGCGACGGCAGCGAACTCACCGACTGGCAGGAAGACCTCAACACCGTCCACCGCAGCGTCCGTGCCCGAGCCGAACACGCACCGGCCCGCATGAAGAACTGGACCATCCTGCGCGACTACCGCCGCGCCGCCCACACCCTGCGCGACACCGCCTCCGGCATCGCCCACCTCCACAACCTCGCCCTCACCGGCTGACCAACAAGCGCCCGAGCCGCCAACTGCAAGATCAGTTACGTGACAGCCCTTAGTGCTGCATCGCGGAACGTCGTCCCGGAAGCAGCCCGAAGGGCTGAGTTGCAGGCTGGTCCTCCCATATCGGGCGGGAGGTAGTTGCGGGTCGTCGCCCGGAGGTGTTCGTCCGGCGTTGTCCATGGAGGAGAGCCGCGAGCTCACTCGGATGGGCCAGCTTGCCAAGGATCCGCGAGGTTGCGTCGGGCGGTCATGGCCCTGCTGTCCGCCCAAGGGCAGGCCGGTCACGGACATCACGTCGTTGATGCAGGTCAGCGTGGACTATGTGCGTGATGTGCCTCCGCACCTGGATCGATTACCCAGCCAACGTTGCGTGGCCCAGCGCTGGTGGCTCTTCGTATCCATGAGGTCGAGGTTGAGACACGAACGGGTTGCCGCTGGGGGGAATCTCCTTGTCGATCTCCGTTTCCTTGCCGGATACGAGGACCATGGGTGCACACCTATCGACCCCCGGAAGCTCAGCGGTCAGCAATGTTTCTGCATCGTCATGGACGTTACGTGACTGGCCGCACTCGGATGGGAGACGCATGTTTTCAGACGAACCCGACTTCGACCACAGTAAGGTTGACCCTGCACTGACACTGATCTACGACCAGTACACACACGATCGTGCGGATGCCGCGTCGACAATTGCTAACCACCCTGCCATCGTTTTCGAGGACGAACACACCGATACCGCTGAGGCGCTGCCTGGCCCAGCACCAGTCGCTCGTGTCATCGTCACACTAGAGTGCTCGCCCGATGCTGACTTCAGTGACCTTGTCGATACCGACATAACAATCAATCCGAGTGAGCACCGAATCAGGACCGGTATCGTCCACTTGGGCGATTTGCCCCGACTCGCTCGGCATCCTGCCGTCATCCACGTGGCGGCGGCCTCCGAACTTCACCCCTACCTCGACCTCGCCGCAAAAGCGGTTCATTTGACCGACTTCTGGTCCGCATACGGCATCGAGGGCAAGGGGGTAATCATAGGCGTCATTGACAGCGGGTTGGACGCCGCACATCCCGCCTTCGCGGGACGCGTGCTCAAGATATGGGACCAGAACTCGGAAAAATCAACTAACCAGAAAAACACCAATGTTCTCTATGGTATGGAGTACACCGGCAAGGAAGTCAGCAACTCGACTGATGAGCATGGACACGGCACTGCGGTCGCGGGCATCGCCGCGGGGAACGAACAGCAGTATCGTGGAGCCGCGCCACAAGCCTCCATCGTCGTCGTGAAGGCCAAGTTCCTCAATGCTTCAGTCATCGACGCCATTCGCTACATCTTCAAAATAGCGACCGATTTGAAAATGCCAGCGGTGATAAATCTCAGCCTTGGGGGGCACGACAACCCTCATGATGGATCCGATCCGCTGTCTCAGATGATTGACGAAGCCTCTGGGCCAGGCCGTGTTATCTGCTGCGCTGCCGGAAATCAAGGAGACAGTGCCATCCACGCCCAAGCGCGGATTTATAAAGGGAAAGTTACGTCAATTCCTTTTGTGCATGTCGCCAGCCCAGGCGCAGAAGTTTTCAAGATATCGGGCTGGTACTCTGGCGATGATGCGCTGGAAGTAGCCGTCCAGTTGCCCCAAGAAGAAAAGGGTAATAAAAAACCTGCTTTTCAGCCAATCCTGCGCACTCCTCCCGAAAAGACCACGGTTCGAACCCGGGAAGTCGGCGGAAAAGTGGTGAAGGTAAGTACCCCGGATCGCTCCAGTGCCGGCAAACTTCATCAGTTCACCGTGTACATCAAGCTTCCGAATGGCTCCAAAGATAGAGTCGAATGGCTGTTGTTGCTGCGTGGCGGCACGATGGTCGGCACGTCTACCCGTGTCGACGCTTGGGTCACCAGCAACGAGAACGGTCATTTTTGTGGCCCTCAATCTTCTCGCTCCATGACCATTGGCTCCCCTGGCTGCGCAACCGAAGCCATCACTGTTGGGTCCTATACCACCAGAACACACTGGAATCAATACAAAGACAACACAGGGATCACGCTCGACGACATCACTCCCTTTAGCAGCCAAGGTCCTCGAAGGGACGGCTTGCACAAACCCGATCTCCTCGCCCCGGGCGCTTGGCTCATCATGAGCAGGTCGAGACAATCCCACCCCGACGACAAGATCGTAATCGACGACAAGCACGTAATTGGCGAGGGGACCAGCATGGCCTCTCCGTTTGTGGCAGGAATTGTGGCACTGGTACTTTCCCAGCATCCGGAACTCGCTGCACAGGACATATTGGATGTTTTCGGCTACACAAAGACAGAAAAGGCACAGGAGGCTGTCAACCGCTGGGGGCGAGGCCTGATTGACCTTTCGGGTCTGTAGCGGGAGTCCCGACCCTGTGCCTGCCGATAACTCCATCCATGCAGGTTGAAGCCGTGCGTAGCGTGAGGGGCGGAGGTGCCCGTGAGTGCGACTGCAGGTCCGCAGCGTCCTCGGCTGACGCGGCATGATGACCGACTGTGCTGCTCCGACTGGCCTACCTCGGTATGTCCAACGCGTTCATGTTGCTGCGTCTGCTGCCCCTGAGCGACGGGGACAAGGACGTGGAGATCCTGGTGCTGCGCCACCAGATCACGGTCCTGGAACGCCAACTCGGAGACGCCCGCCCACGGTTCTCCCCCGCCGACCGGGCCTTCCTCGCGGCACTGCTGCACCGACTCCCGATGCAAGCACTCCGTCGACTCCGGCTGCCGGTGCGCCCGGAGACGGTGCTGCGGTGGCACCGCGACCTTCTCGCCCACCGCCACGCAGCCAGCTCCCGTCCCAAGCGGCCCGGCCGACCACGGACCATCCGCTCGATCCGCCTCCTGGTGCTGCGCCTGGCACGGGAGAACCCCTCCTGGGGCCACCGCCGCATCCACGGAGAACTCCTCGTGCTCGGCATCAAGGTCGCAGCCTCCACCGTCTGGCAGATCCTCCAGGACGCCGGAATCGACCCGGTGCCCCAGCGCACCACGACGACCTGGTCGACCTTCCTTCGCTCACAGGCCGACGCTCTACTGGCCTGCGACTTCTTCGAGACCCATACGTTGACCGGCACCCGCCTGTACATACTCGCGGTCATCGAGCACACCAGCCGCCGAATCAGAGTCCTGGGCGCCACCGCACACCCGACCGCGTCCTGGGTCACTCAAACCGCCAGGAACCTCGTCATGGACCTCGAAGACACAGGCAGCACCGCACGATTCCTGATCCGAGACCGTGACGGGAAGTTTCCCGCCCTGTTCGACGCCGTCCTCGCCGATTCAGGCATCGAGGTCGTTCTCAGCGGCGTCCAGATACCGCGCATGAACGCGATTATGGAGCGTTGGATCCGCAGCTGCCGACGCGAACTGCTCGACCGCACCCTCATCTGGAACCGACCGCAACTACTCCACGCCCTGCGCGAGTACGAGAAGTACTACAACACCCACCGGCCCCACCAAGGCATCGCCAACGCCCGCCCACTGCGCACACTGCCACCAGCCGTCACCGACCAAGCGACCCTCACCCGACTCGACATCCGCCAACGGCAACGACTGGGCGGCATCCTCAGGGCCGCGGTCAGGTCGTGGATCGAGCCGGGCAGTGCCGGTGAGATCCAGAGCAGGCGTCCGGCGGGGTCGGCGAGGACTTGGACGTTCATGCCGTGGCGCTTGTGTTTTCCCGAGTAGTACGGGCGGTCGGCTGCGACGCGGTCGATCGGGAGCAGGGTGCCGTCGAGGATGACGTAGGCCTTGCGCGAGGCGATGTGCACCGCGTCGGTCAGCTTCGGGGCGAGGTCGGCCAGGAGTTGGACCGCTTCGTGGATGTAGCGGCAGACGGTGGCCAGGCCGATACCGAATCCGGTGGCCAGGCGGGTGTAGGTGTCGCCACAGCGCAGATGGGCCAGGACCAGCAGGGCTTGGCGTCCGGGATCGAGCCTGCGCCACCTGCTGCCGATCCGGCGCCGGTGCGCGGTCAACTCCCGGGCGAGGAACTGCGGATGCGAACTGGACAGGTCGATCGTGGATGGGTAGACAAGCACACGAAGCTCCTGGCGATGGCCTTGCTCTTGGTCGAGAAGTCATCTACCAGGAGCTTCGCCATGTCTCCACCACGGTCACCACCTACGCCGCCAGGTTGGAAAGGGCTGATTGAACCCCACCTGTCCGAACCGACGCTGTGCCTGCCGATAACCTCATCCACGCAGGTAGAGGACGTGTGAAGCCCAAGGGGAGTTGAGCGTTCGCGGGCACGGCTGCCATCCGCTGTGACGTCGACCAGCACGGCACGATGACCGGCTGTGCTGCTCCGACTGGCCTACCTCGGCGTGACCAACACGTTCGCGCTGCTGCGCCTGCTGCCCATGAGCGACCGGGACAAAGACACGGAGATCCTGGCGCTGCGCCACCAGATCACCATCCTGCAACGCCAACTCGGAGACGCCCGCCCACGGTTCTCCCCCGCCGACCGGGCGTTCCTCGCGGCACTGCTGCACCGACTCCCGACCACCACGCTTCATCAGCTTCGACTGCTGGTCCGCCCGGAAACGGTGCTGCGATGGCACCGCGACCTCATCGCACGCCGCCACGCTGCCAGGTCCCACCCCAAGCGACGCGGCCGACCACGGACCATCCACTCGATCCGCCTCCTGGTACTGCGCCTGGCACGCGAGAATCCCGCCTGGGGCTACCGCCGCATCCACGGCGAACTCCTCGTCCTCGGTATCAAGGTCGCCGCGTCCACGGTGTGGCAGATCCTTAAGGACGCCGGGATCGAACCGGCACCCGAACGCACCACGACGACCTGGTCGGCATTCCTCCGCTCCCAAGCCGACGCACTTCTGGCCTGCGACTTCTTCGAGACCACCACCCTGAACGGCACCCGCCTCTACGTGCTCGCGGTGATCGAGCACGCCAGCCGCCGGATCCGCGTCCTCGGCGCCACAGCGCACCCGACCACATCCGGGGTCACCCAAGCCGCCAGAAACCTCGCCATGGACCTCGACGACGCGGGCCGACACGCGCGATTCCTGATCCGCGACCGCGACGGGAAGTACCCGGCACTATTCGACGCCGTCCTCGCCGACGCCGGCATCCAGGTCGTCCTCAGCGGAGTCCGGATCCCGCGCATGAACGCGATCATGGAGCGCTGGATCCGCAGCTGCCGACGGGAACTGCTCGACCGAACGCTGATCTGGAATCAGCAGCACCTGCTCCACGCGCTGCACGAGTACGAGCACTTCTACAACACCCACCGGCCCCACCAGGGCATCGACAACGCCCGACCACTACAACCACTGCCACAGCCAGCCTCCGATCAGGCGACCCTCACCCGCCTCGACATCCGCCGTCGGCAACGACTGGGCGGCATCCTCAACGAGTACCACCACGCCGCCTGACCTGCACGGACGACATTTTCGGCAAGTACAGCGTCCTGCGGCTCCCAATCTGCTCCCACGACGCTGCTCCCAGGCGGCTGGTCGAATGTCGAGGGTCGGCGCTCGCCTATGCCGAGCGCCACGTTGGACCGCCCGCTTCTGCCGATGGTCGCGCGAATCCGAGACGAGGTAAAAACCCGTTCTGCCGCCGACGGGTGCTTCGGTTTGCTCCTCATGGCGACGCGCGCATAGATCAGGATCACCAGTTGGCGAGGCGCACTATCACCTGGTGGTTGTGCTCGGCGTGCGAGACGACCCTGCCGGCGATACGCGCCCCCATCGGCGGGAGTTCCCTGTCGCAGGGCATCGAGGTGACCTCGGCCAAGCCCACGGCATCAGGCGCGCCATCGATGCGGATGACGACCCCGAAGGGTTGACGCCCGATCACCTCGCCGTCGATCGGGGCGCCGACGGGGAGAGCTGGCTCGGCCTCCGCGTCGCACATGCTCGCGTTCGAACGCGGCACCGCGCGCTGCGCGGTCGACCTGGGCGACCTGCCCTGCACCATCGACACCGACGGAGTCGACACGTCTCCTGGCCAGCGGCCCGGTGCACCACGACGGCCACCGCACGAGCGTGCCACCCGACACGACGATCTGGTGGCGTGCCGGCACTGCGGGACCCTGATCGAGCTGACACCCGGCGACGGCTCGCCGGGTGTCCGGTCGCGTGAGCAGGTGGTACCGGTCAGGTGTCCGAGTGAGCGGTGCGGATCAAGTCGATCGAGGCTCTGACCCGCCGGCCGCCGGGCTTCAGCTGAAGGGCTGGCCGTCCTGCCGCGAGCGGCCGAGCGAGCCGCCCGCAGTCCTGCGGAGCCGGCCGCCCGGTTCCGGTTGCAGCGGTGTCGGTTCGAAGGCTCGGTACCGCTGTTTGGTGACGCACACGATGACGGCGTGCATGAACTTCTCGCGGTCGGGCACTTGCACTTCCCAGCGTTCGTCAGTGCGCGTGTTCCACAGCACACCGCTCGGATGGCCGCTCATCACGAGGTAGAGCGCCAGCTGCAGGAACATGGCGCGGTCGAGTTCGGAAACGAACTTGAGCTCGTAGACCTGGCCGTTGTGCACGGCGTCGGCGACACCTACGAACGTGATCGGTGTCGTCGCCGGTGCCGCGACAGCTGTGCCGGACAGGTTCATCTGTACCTGCGCCGCGCAATCGCGGGGGAGTTGTGTCGCCAGTCGTCTAGTCAGTGCGTCGCGCACCTCGCCGCTGACTTTTCGGGTGACCTGTTCTGCGTAGCGCATCTGGTCCGTGTCGACGGCGGTCAGCAGCAGCGAGTTGTCCCAGGGGTCCTGGCTCAGCTTGCCCCTCAGCTGCTTCGCGATCGATTTGGGGTTGAGCAGCACTTCGAGGGCGGGGTTGTACCCGTCGAAGAACACCGCCTCCTGATAGTGCCCCACCACGGGGGAGAGGTCGATCAGCCCGTCGACGCGGTCGATGGTGATCTCCTCACCCGTGCCGTCGTCGAGGCGCCGCCTGTCGAGCAGATCGACACAGGCCTGCAGGTTCTCCGCGTAGGTGAAGTCGAAGCAGTCCGACGCCAGCAACGGCTTGTCGTACGTCGGCAGGTCCTCGCTCAGGAGCTGCGTGAATCGCTGTATGGGGATGAAGCCGATGCTCTTGGGTTGCCGCTGAGCATGTTGTGACCGCACGAAGAGGACGTCGCGCTTTCCCCGGGACGCCGCGACCAGGAACACGTTGCGCAGGACGGTCGTGTCGACGTTCGGGAACCCGGAGCGCATGTTCCACATGGCCTCGTCGTAGTCGAACACCACGCTTGCCGGCCGTTCCAGGCCTTTGCTGGAGTCGAAGGTCGTGAACACCGCGGTGTCGTCGCTGTAGGTTACCGAGGTGTCGCTGTCGCGGATGGAGGCGTAGACGGTTTCCTTGTTGAAGATCTCGCCGTGATCGCGTTCCAGGTGGTTCAGTGCCTCGGCCATTTGGCCGTTGCGCCTGCCCAGGCACAGCAGGTCGCCGGGCTTCTTCGCCTTCATGAAGTCGAGTGCTTCGTGGTAGGAGACATACCGGATCGTCTGGTCGGGGTTGACGCCCACCACCGGCTTGTTCCATGCCTCGCTGAGCTGCTCGCCGAGTTCCGGGCCGACCCGGAAGGACTGCGTGAACGGCATCAGTTCGGCCTGCCGGGTGATCTCCCTGGTGAAGCGCTGCACATCCAAGGTCGTGTTCGAGTGCACTTTCTGAGCCAGGTCACCGACCAGCACGGTCTGCATCGACGGGTTCAGCGACTTGATGTTGCGCAGCAGTTGCGCGTACTCCTCGTTGATGTCCTGGTACTCGTCAACCACTAACAGGTCAAATCTGGGTACCCACGCCGAGAGGCTGGTGAACGCCGCATTGAACCGTCGGATCGATTCATCAAGACCACATTTGATGCCCGCCCGGAGCAGCGGGGGGTAAACGATGCCGTGGTAGTTCTGCACTTTCGCGTGTTTTACTCGGCGTTGCGCGTCGGCTTTCAACAGCTTGCTGTAGGTCAGGTACAGCACCCGCCGGTCCCGGCCCACTTCGGTGCACAACGCCTGAATCGCTGTGGTCTTGCCCGATCCCACCGTCGCATCGACAATCACATCCCGCCCCGCCTGCACCGCGTCGATCATCCGCCGCTGTTCGCCACTCAACGGCGCCGCGGCGCCGCGACCAGGATTCCCCCTCCGGCGCGATGTCCGGCTCGGGCCGGTGACCACAGCGAAGTCCGGGTCGGCCGCCAGTTGTCTTCGCAGCACAGCCTCGCCATCAGCCCGCAACGCCGGCTGCAGGTGAGGCGGCAGCAGCACCTGACACCGTGCCTGCAGCGCAAGGGGCGTGCGTTGCAACGTTCCCGCCAGCGCCTCCAGCGCCACACCGCGCCGGAGGCCGTCCAGCAGCATCGCGGTGTCCTCGGCCGACCAGGCCGCGCCCGCGCGGCGCGGCGCGGGCCCGGCGCCCTCACTCCGACTCTCAGCAGTCACCTCGTCACGCTATCGACAAACAGCGACAAGGTATGCAGGCCCCACCAATCGCGAGCCCGCCTCGCTATGCGTGGAAAGCGACAACGAGTCTCGGCGTGAAGCATGTGGCCAGCGGGCATCCCTGTGTGCGGCATTTTCATTCACAAACTATCGACCTTCCCGTTTGGTGCGTACGGCGGCTGCATGGCTCGTACCTGGAAACTTCCGTAGGCAGATGTCCGATCCGTGGCGTGATCTACCGCGCAACCGCACGGCGAAACGCGATCCGGCGTGTCGGATCTCCGCTCTGCGTCCCGACTCGTAAGGTGTTGGCGCCACCGCCCCAAGTTCACGGGGTCTGGCGATGGGTCGGGGAATGACCTGCACGACGATCTGCCCTGGATGGTTGGCTAGTGCATCTTGAGAAGTACTCCGTGCGCGGGTTTCGTTCGCTCGCCGACGTCGCGGACATCCCGATCAGCAGTCCGACGATCCTCGCCGGTCCCAACGACGGCGGTAAGACCGCGGCGCTCGGTGCGCTGGGGTTCCTCCTCGGCGCGCATACCGTGACCGAGGACGACAGGTCCTACCTCGCCGGTGAGGCGGGCGGACGCTGCACGGATACCGAGGTCGTCGGCGACTTCCGCTTGGACGCTTGGGAACAGGAGAAGTTCGGACTGCCCACAGAACTGCGGATCCGGCGGTGGACCGACGGTGATCTCGTGCCCCGTTTCGAGATCTGGGGGTCGGTGCCCGACGACGAGGAGTTGCGAGACCTCAGCGGCAAGTTGGTACCCGAGCTCAAGGAACTGGCCACTCGGTTCGGGATCCGGTTGCCGAAGCCGACGAAGCCGGTGCTGCTGGCCGCGTTGGTCGAGTACGGGCGGGAGCACTCCAGCGGTCAGGGTTGGAGTGGGATGCCTCCGGCGTTGGCGGACCGGCTCCCGCGTCTGACGGAGTTCGAGGGGCACTCCCTGGACCCCGAGGCCGCGATCCGGTCGGTGTTGGCGGTCCAGTTCAAGAGCTACATGGCCGAGGAGAACGTCCAGGGCCGTGTTCGAGAGTTGGAGACCGACGCGCGGGACTGGCTGGGCATGCAGGCGAAGCCGTTGGCAGACCACATCGTGGAGCGTTTCGGGGACATCGCCTCGGTGACCGTCGAGGCGGAGGTGAGCTTCTCGCCGTTGTTGCGTTCGACCTCGCTGCGGCTGGAGCGGGCGTCCGGTGAGCAGGTGCGTCTCGACCGCTCCGGGCGCGGCAGTGCCCGCCGGGTCTCCATGGCGGTGTGGGAGGGGACCAGCGAGTTGCTGGTCGAACACGCCGGCAGCGAGGTCGACCCGGAGGTCGGGCCTCCGGTCCAGGTCATCGTGGCCTACGACGAACCCGACACGCACCTCGACTACCACTTCCAGCGTGAGGTCATGGGGATAATCCGGCGGCAGGGTGCGGCGGAACACGTCAGCGTCGTCGTCGCCACCCACTCCATGAACCTCATCGACGGTGTCGACATCCGGGACGTCGTCTTGCTCCGACTCGATGCCGCCCGCCGAACGGTCGTGCAACGCCTCGGCAGTGCTGAACACGCCGAGTTCGACCGTCACCTCGGGACGATCGCCGCCGCAGTCGGCTTGCGTAACTCCGTTCTGCTGCACGAGCGGTGCTTTCTGGCCGTTGAGGGCGACACGGAGCAACTGGTGATCCCGGTCTTGTTCAACTTGTCCGAAGGCATGTCGTTGCAAGCGGCCGGCGTCGCGTTGTGGGCCTGCGGTGGCAACGACGGCGCGCTGAAGCTGGCCTGCTACCTACACAAGCACGGACGCAGTGTCATGCTGATGATCGACGCCGACAGCGAGGCGAACAGCAGGATCTTCAGGCAGCCCAACCTCACCCGCCACTTCGGTCAGGACAAGGATCGGGTGACCAGGATGGTGGGCAAGATGTCGAACGTCCGCGAGTTGGAGGAACTGTTCGACGACGAGACCTGGGCACGAACGGCGAACGAGGCTTGGCCACGAGACAGCGGCTGGACACCCCAGGACTTCGCCGCCCACCGCGGACGGAAGTTCAGCGGCGGGGTTGAGCGCATGCTGCAGGAACACAGCGAACAGCGCCCGGGCAAGCCGGAGATGCTGTGGGAGATCGCGGTCCGGCTCGAGCGCCCCACGGACGTGCCTGCCGAACTCCGTGACATCTTCGCCGACCTGCGGTCTCTAGCCGGCTAACAAGTCCTCCACCGATCGATCCCGTCGAGCCCTCCGTGCCAGCATCCGTTCCTTGCGCTGCGCAGCGGTGGGCTCGACCCACACGTGCCACCTCACCGTCGCCGCCCAGCGCTGGAGGTGCTCCTCCCGGTCCACACCACACCAGCGGCAACCGTTGGGGTTGGGTACCGGTTCGTCGTTGTCCTCGTGCATCACGTCACCCCTTCCGTACAGGTAGTTGTACCCCGGAGGTCTGACATTTACGGGCTCCGTGCCCATGAGACGGATGGGCTGATCTGCGGAGCCCCGAAGCGGCGGGTACGACATGCGGAGTGCGCTGCACCCTCGTGAGTCGATCGATGCGGTCGAGACGGCGCTCGTCTCGTAATCGTTACAGAAGTAGAGGGTGCTGCGGTGGGCCAGCCGTGGTCCGCCTCGGCCGGTCACGTGGCCAAGCGGGGCTCGGGTGCGATCAGGATCTTGCTGCTGGCGACGACCGCAGTCGGATCGGCTCGTCGGCTGTTCGTCGGTGAGGTGACCACACTTGATGTCGCTGGTTCCGTATGTGGTCGCTTGTGTCCGAGGTTTGTCGCAGGTGCGGTTGAGTGCTGTTACCTGCGGTTTTGTGCCGTTGAGCGCAGTTGGAGACGTTACCAAGGACTCCTACTGTATCAACGTAGATCAACAAATACTCTGACCTGCAGAAACAAGACTCCACCACATCCCATGGGTGCAGTTGAACGCAGCCTGGAGCAGTCCAGCGCCATTGGACGCGACCAGCGGCTCCCAATCCGCTCCCACAGCAGTGCTCCCACGACGCACACCACACCCGACACCCAGCACCCCGCCGACAACCCAACCACTACGAACAGCACCGGCCCCGATGCCGATGCCGCACCACGAAGCAACCAACAGACAAGCCCTCCTCAAGAAGCTCGACGAACACCACACCGCCTCCCACCTTCCGATCCCCACCGGCCTCAGAGGACCGGTGCAGCCAATGGCTTCGAGCGACACCCGTTGCGCAAATGCTGATTGCGATCCTCGCCGGCCCCTGAGGGTCAGCGCTGCGCTGCCCCGCGCGATGCCACTGGCGTTCCTGTGGCAGTTGCGATCCTCGCTCGCCCTGGCGGGCCAGCGCTGCCGTTGACGTACCGGGCTCCCTGCACCGAGGCCGCGTTGCGATCCTCGCTGGCCCTGGCAGGCCAGCGCTGCCTCGCGCAACTCCTGGTAGCGGGCGTACACGATGTCGTTGCGATCCTCGCTGGCCCTGGAGGGCCAGCGCTGCCGGTCACCTTTCCGGGGTCGCCCGCCGCTGGCCGGTTGCGATCCTCGCTGGCCCTGGGGGCCAGCGCTGCCTCCGCCACTACCGCCGCCGCTGGATCCTCGGCACGTTGCGATCCTCGCTGGCCCTGGAGGGCCAGCGCTGCCCTGCGCCATCAGCGTAAACCCCAACAAAGACGGCTACCGAACCTCTGAACTCTCAACATTTGGGACGACACGCCATCGCCCGGCGAGGAACCCTCCGGCATGTCACAACACGCTTGGGGTTCCGAACCACACCAAGATTCCCATCATGCGACGACGCCAGCCTACCTACACCTCGAACCGCTCCAGACCCGGTCGACCACGAGCGTTCACCTGAATGACGTAGAGGTCGGACAGCCTCACCAGCTCCATACTCACCCTGGTCGATGAGCTTCTCCCGACAACTCGGAGTCTTCCCAGACATGGTTCGCGAGGTCCTTCAGCGGCTGTGCGGTGTGATCGACACCGAGGTGCTCAGCGCCGTCTGACCGTTCACGACGCGGCCTGCGTGAACATTGCGCGAACCTCTTCCATGCCCGCCGGCACGTAGCCGCGCGAACCATCCACTGCGAACATCGTGGTGTCCCACAACCGCTCCGGGTGACGGCTGGGCGTGAGCAGCACGCCGACCACGCCTTGGTGGTCCGCGGCTTCCGCACCGTGCAGGTCGTAGTGGAACAGGTGCACCCGCCCGTGGAACAGGCCGCGCACGTCCTCGTCGAACCGCGAGGCGACCATGAACACCATCGGCGTGAACTCGTCGGGGTCGGGCGCGACGAGCCGGGTTTCGGTGCGAACCCCCTCACCGGTCCACGAGCCGATGGCGGACATGAACCCCAGCAGCGTCCGCCCGAGTTCGGTGCGCGCCTCGATCGGGAACCCGTCGAGGTCGGCGAGCACTTTGATGCGAAGGGCTTCGCGGTCCTCGTCCAGGGACGTGCGGGCGATGTCCTCCATGACGACCCGCAACAGCAGGTGGGCCGCCATGTCCTCGCGTCCCGCCGGGTTCAGGGGTGCCCGTGCGGTGGACACCGCGGTGCCGAACCCGGCAAGTTCGGGAGCGACGGGGTCGGGTGCCGCCGCCAGGTCGGCCAGCGCGTACTCGTGGTAGCGCCGCGGCTCGCCGCCGAGTTCCAGCGGTTCACCGGCGACGCGGTGCAGGTAGGCCAGCACCGCCCGGGTCGAGTAGAGGTGGTTGAACAGGAACTCCCAGTCGCGCCGCATGAGCACGACCGCAGGCGTGTTCCCCGGTCCCGGTGGCGGTTGGTACCCCTCCGGCACGTCGGGGTGGTCGACGATCACGATCGACAGCCACTCGTGCGCCGCACCGTCGACTCGGATCGACCGGCCCCTGGCGTTGGTCAGAACCGCAGGGGTGTTGGTCAGGCGCCGGATGGTCCCGCTCGCTTGCCTGTACGCCTTGTCGATGTTCGTGGTGAGCCAGGTGGACTCCTTGGCCGCATTGCCGCTGGGGGCCACCCTGCTCTTGACCTGCAAAACCGCAGCACGGGGTCCGACCACCACGGTCCCGTCGCCCAGTTCTCGCATGCCCGAGCCGTTGCGCTGCTGCTTGGGCAGGAACATGAAGTCCGGCATGCCGAACGTCGAGGCCGCGCTGCGGGTGGCCTCCTCGGCTTCGTACCCCTGCTCCTCGACCGCGGGCAGCGGTGAGGCATCCGGGATGCGACGGACGAAGGTGCCGTCGGCCGTCTCCAGCACCAGTGTCAACTCCGCCATGGCCACTCTCCCGACACCGCTGTGCACCAGTCGGAGCAGCGTAGGCGCTGATAGCGTCTGTGTCGTCAATGTTGACCGAGCGTGGCCGCGCAGGCGCTGACCGCTGCTCGTGCGGCGGGACCGACGCCGATCAACGTGGCGGATGCGGGCCCTGTCCGGTCGCCGTAGCCGCGCAGATGCAGGTGGAATTCGCCGGACATCGCGTACCGATGCTCGTTCCAACCCGCCTGTGATCGTCCAGACGCGTATGACCGCTTGCATGGTCGGCACCACCGACTGCCGGGAACGCCTCGCCGTCTCCAGCGACATCTACGACGTGTTGCAGGTGCTCGATTCGCGCACCGTCATCGGTGCCACCGTGGTGGTCATCGATGATGTGTCCACCACAGGCGACACTTTCAACGCGGTTGCGCGTCGTCTGCGGGAGACCGGAGCGGCAACGGTCCGAGGCATCACGTTGACCCGTCAACCCTGGAGATGATCACTTCTCCCGCTTCCAGCTCGGCCCGACATCGCCAGCTACCGTGGCAAGGTCGTGCCATGAGCTCGCAGTGCTTGTCATCAAGAGGTCCGATGGATGTCCAGCTCGTGGACACCGTGCGTGTTGCGCGCAGTAGGGGTTGGGATGGCCGGTGACATGAAACTCGCGGTGTTGATCGACGCCGACAACACCCGCCCCGGTGTGGCGCAGGCGCTCCTGGCCGAGGTCGCCAAGTACGGCACCGCGCACGTCAAGCGCGCCTACGGCGACTGGACCGGCCCTAATCTCAAAGGCTGGAAGGAGCAGCTGCTGGCGCGGTCGATCCAGCCGGTGCAGCAGTTCGCCTATACCACCGGCAAGAACGCCACCGACGCCGCCATGATCATCGACGCCATGGACCTGCTCTACACCGACCGCCTCGACGGCTTCTGCATCGTCTCCAGCGACAGCGACTTCACCCGACTCGCCGCCCGCCTGCGCGAATCAGGCCTGACCGTCTACGGCTTCGGCGAACGCCGCACACCCGCACCCTTCGTCGCCGCCTGCGACAAGTTCATCCACCTCGACAATCTAATTCCTGAAATCACATCTGGCCGGACTGGCGACGTGACCGCTCCCGAAGTACCGCTAACCCAGCCGTCACCGCGGCACGACGCCGCTCTGCGCACGTTGCTCGACCAGGCCGTCGATGCCGTCTCCGACGAGGAGGGGTGGGCACCGCTGGCCCGTGTCGGCCACATCATCACCACCCAGCACCCGGACTTCGATCCGCGAACGTACGGTCACGCCAAACTGGCCAACCTCGTCGAGGCCACCACCCACTTCGACGTCGACCGCCGCCGAGCCGCCGAGGACAAGTCCGCGGTCGTCTACATCCGTCGAACTCGACCGTCGACGAGATGACCCGCAGTTCCTCGACATGCCATGGTCCAGTCAGGTGAACATCACCCCGCCCACCCTGCCGACCGGACATTTCGGGTCAGACTCCTACAATGGCTCTCGCGTTCGCCAACGTCGTCATCGAAACCGTGTCAGGTGTCGACCACCCCACGGTCGAACGTTTGGTCGAATTGGGCAACCGATCCAGGAAGACCCTCGGTCTGCTTCCCCGTGCCGCTTACTTCGAAGCTGCTGAAGAGGGCTGTCTGCTCTCGGCGCGCAGCGGCGGGGAGTTGATCGGTTACGTACTGTTCCGGCTACCGCGCAACGAGGTCGCCGTGACCCACCTGTGTGTTGCTCGCGAGTACCGTCGTTCCGGTGTCGCCCGCCTGCTGGTGGAAGAACTGAGCAGGCGTTACCCGTGGCGGTTGGGACTCCGAGCCAAGTGCCGGGACGACTACCCCGACATCCAGCGGGTCTGGCGCGGACTGGGTTTCGTTCAACTGGGCCGTGCTCGCGGGCGCGGCGGGGACCACGCACCGATGACGGTGTGGTGGCGCGACCACGGCCACCCGGACCTGTTCACCCCAGTGGACGAGCCGACGGTGTTGACCGTGGCCATCGACACCAACATCCTCATGGACCTGCACACCCGCAGGGAGCACCCCAGGGCGGAGCGTTCCCAGGTGTTGCTCGCGCCGGACGTGGCGGACCGCATCGAAAAGGTGGTCTCCCACGGCCTGGAAAGAGACCTCGCCGGGCACCCCGCCGAACTGCGTCAGCGGTTGGTCGACGCCACGCGGCACTACCGACGTCCTCACGGCTCCCCGGCCGAGGCCGAGCGGTTCCACGAAGTCCTGCTCGACGCGCTGCACAGGAGAATCCCGAACTACACGCCCACCCGACAGGACGAGGGCGACCTGTGGCAAGTTGCCGAGACTGCGGCCGCGAAGGTGAAGGTGTTTCTGACCTGGGACGAGCGCCTGCGCACGACCGTCGGTCCGCTGCTGCTCGAACTCGGCGACCACCCGGATCTTGCCGCGCTCCGCGTGATCGACCCGGACCACTTGGTCGTCCACCTCGACGAGTTGGCCCACGCCGCCGCCTACCGCCCCCGCGCCCTGGCCGGCAGCCGGTTCAACACCGAACTGGCCGACGCCGACTCCGAGTCCGTCCTGCTCGCCTTCCTCGACCGGTCCGGGGATGAGACCAGGCAGGAGCTCAAGAGGCGCCTGCAACGCCTGGCTCAACTCCCCCGGTCGCACTCGATCATCCGCGACGCGACCGGGGCACCGGTCGGGTGTTACGCCTCCATCGTGGACGGCCACACGGTTCGGACCCCACTGCTGCGGATCGCGGACCACCCCGACGCCGACACCATCGCCCGTCACCTTCTGTGGACACTGCGCCTGACCGCCCGCACGAAGGGCGCGACAGTGGTCCGGGTCGACGACCCCTACCTCTCCGCACTGGTCGCACGCGCCGCCAGTCATGAGTCCTACCAGCGCGTCCACGACGCCTGGTACGCCTGGGTGATCGACGTCGCGGCTTCCGGCATGGAGATCAGCGCGGCCGCCACAGCAGCACGGGAACCAGTCGGTCTCGGTGCCGCCTCGCTGATCGCCCCGAATCTGCCGGCCGACGCCGCGGCCGAGTACGAGCGGACCTGGTGGCCCGCCAAGATCACCGACAGCTCCCTGCCCCACTTCGCCGTCGCCATCCAACCGCGTTGGAGCGCGGAACTGTTCGGCGAGCCACCGATCCTGACACCGCGGGCGACCACCCTGGCACTGGGTCGCGAGCACGTGTACTACCGCACCGGGCGCCCCAGCACCCTCAAGGCACCCGGCCGGATCCTCTGGTACATGACCCAGGACCCGATGATCGGGGAGGGCAGGTTCATCGGCACTTCCCTGCTCGATGCCATTGAGACCGGGGCCCCCGACGAGCTCTACGCCAAGCTCGCCCACTACGGCGTCTTCGCCCTCAAAGACGTCCGCAAGGTGGCCAGCCCGCAGCATGGCGCCCAGGCGCTCCGCCTTTCGTATACCGAGATGTTCGCCCACCACGTGCCCTGGAACGAGTACGTACGACTACGCGAAGCCACAGGTGGACCACAGAAGATCCAGGGACCGGTCGGAATGCCTCTCGACACGTTCAACGCGATCTACGCCAGGGGCGTCCGATCGAACACCTCCTGAGCGGCACAAACGTGATCAACACGCGCTCCGGGGCTCCCCCGGCCCAGCACCGGGTACCGCTAAGGTCACCGCTCGTGACCACGATCGCGGCCGAACCGAGCCTGTGGGCCCCCCATCTGCGCCCACTGGTGCTGTCGCTGCGGCCTCGTTTCTGCGAAGCCATCCTCGACGGCACCAAGACCGTCGAGCTGCGCCGAACCCGTCTGTCCGCCCCGGACGGCACCGGCCTGATCCTCTACGCCAGCACACCGGTCATGGCTGTCCTGGGCACCGCGGTCCTGGTCGAACGCGACACCGACACCCCCAACCGGATCTGGCGGCGCTACCGCCACAGCCTTGGCCTGAGCAGGTCCGAATACGACCTCTACCTCGCGGGCGCAGACCACGCCACCGCCATCACCCTGGCCGCGCCGCGCCGACTGCCCGAACCGCACCACCTCGCCGCGCTGCGCACCGAAGCCCGGTTCCAGCCCCCACAGAGCTACCGCTACCTGTCGGACGAAGATCCGGCTGCACTGCGGTCGCTGTTCAACCTTCCCGCTTCTCGCCCCGAATCCGTCTGACCGGAATCCCGTCCGAGTTCACCCGACCCGACGACCGCACCTACCGCGCCGTCGGTCTGCTGCTCAACCTCTGTCACAGGGTCCGCACCGCTTCCCGCCACTCCAGCATGTCCACGCCGTAGTCATGACCGCGGCCGAGTCGCAGGTTCGCGACCTCGTCCAGTTCGGCGCGCAGGTCCTCGACGTCGTCGCCTTCCGGCGTCGATCGAGCTGCTCGCTGATCTCCAGCAGTCGGTGCGCCGATCGGTAGTAGCGCAGTTGGACGTCATCGAGCCTACGCACGGCATAACCGCCGCACTTCCCGCACCAGTCCGGTTGCTCGAGCACGAGCAGCTCCGCGACCGAGAGCAGGTCGTAGCCCATGTCGAGGCTGTCCTGCCGGCGGGCGTGACTGCAGTAGGGCGAGTGTCCCTTGCCGTAGTACTCGGGGCGGTAGTTCGTCGTGTACAGCTGCACGTGGGCCAGCACGGCCAAGGGCAGGCCGAGTGCTGATCTGCGGCGCGTCCCCTGCTCTTGCAGGGACCTGAACGGTGTGAGGTCAAGCTGGTGCGGGGACAGCAACGCGCGCCACACCGACCATCGGTCAGCCGCGCCACCCTCTACAAGTACGTCCCCGACCTGGCCACAGGCCGCTCGGCGATCATCTCGACGCCGGTCCCAGCGCTCGACTCCGGTTCGCAGTGACGGGTGCGACCATTGTGAGGCGTCAGTTCGCTGACCTGAGAATCCGTCACCAGGTGTCAGCGGGTAGGTGTCACTGCCTGTCAGCACCGGCGTGTCCGGTGTGGTCAAGGTCGTCGAGCTGCCGTTGGACGCGTTCGGCGTCGGCGTCGCGGCCTTGGTCCCGGTACAGCTTCAGTGCCTCCCGCCACACGGTGCGGGCCTGTTCGTGCTGGCCAAGGGCTGCGTGGGGATGGCCCACGCCGTCGAGGTTGTCCGCGACCGTGTAGGCGTGGCTAAGGCCGCGGTTCAGGGTGAGGGCGTGGTGATAGTGGTCGAGGGCCTGGTGGTGGTGCCCGGTGTGGTGGGCGATGTAGCCCAGGCTGTCAAGGGTGGCCGCCTCGCAGTCGGGGTTGTGGTGGTGTCGGGTCAGGGTGAGGGCGGCTTGGCAGTGCTCGCGGGCGGTGTCGAACCGGCCCAGGCGCGCGGCGTACCAGCCGACCGAGTTGAGCGCTTCGGCTTCCCGCGCCGGTTGGTCGAGGGCGCGGTAGAGGTCGAGGGCGTGGTGGGAGTGCTCCAAGGCCTGCCGGTCCTCCCCTCGTCGTCCCCAGGCGTCCGCGAGTGTCAGGTGGTTGATGGCCTGTTCGGCGGGGTCGTGGTGGCGCACGGCCAGGTTGAGGGCCTGCTCCAGGTGGGTGGTGGCCTGGTCGTGCAGGCCCAGCCGGGAGCAGGCGTGGCCGAGGAGCCGGTGGGTGCGGCTGTGAGTGGCGGAGTCGGGCAGGTGGTCGGCGGCGTCCAGTGCGGCCTGCCACGTGGTGACCGCGTCGTGCCGGTGTCCCCGTCGGAGGTGGAAGGTGTGCAGGTTCCAGGCCAGGTGCCAGACGGTGTGGTGGTGGCCCAGGGTGGCGGCGGTGCGCTGAGTGGCCAGCAGGGTGGCGTGCTCGGCCTGCAGCCAGGCCAGCGCCGCGGCGGTGTCGGGCAGCGGGTGCGGGTGCATGCCGGGCGCGGGCGGCTCGGGCGACAGGAGCGTGCGGTGAGGGTGCAGGAGGCGGGCGGCGGTGTGGGCGGTGTGCAGGTGGAAGTCCCCCACCCGGGTCAGGGCCGCGTCCCGCACGTGCTCGGGCAGGGTGGTGTGGGCGGTGTCGGTGGCGTAGGCGCGGATCAGGTCGTGCATGGCGTACCGGCCGCCGGGCCGCCGTTCCAGCAGCGACGCTTCCTCCAGCGCCGTCAGCGCCCGGCGTGCGGCCGTCTCGGCTAGTTGGGTGAGCGCGGCGACGGCGGGCGGGGTGGTGTCGGGGCCGGGGGCGATGCCGAGCAGGGCGAACAGGGTGCGTTGGTGTTCGGTGAGGTGGCGCAGGGACCAGGACAGGACGGTGGGCAGGCTGGCTTCGGGGTCGTCGGAGTCCAGGGCGTCCAGGCCGAGGTCGCGTAGTTCGGTGACGTGGTCGTTGAGCAGGTGGGGGTGGGTGCGGATGCGGGCGGCGATCAGGCCGAGGGCGAGGGGGAATCCTCCGCACAAGCCGACCAGTTCGGTGACCGCCGCCTGTGTGTCGGTGGTGGCGGGGGTGTCGCCGAGGGCGGTGGTGAGCAGGGTGCGGGCCTCGGTGTCGGTGAGCACGTCGAGGTGGACGGGGCGGGCGCCGTGGCGGGCGATGAGACTGCGGAGTCGGTCGCGGCTGGTGATCAGCACGGTGCATGTGTCGCCGCCGGGCAGCAGGGGCAGGACCTGCTCGACGGTGGCGACGTTGTCGAGCAGGACGAGCAGGCGCCGGCCGGTGGTGTGGGTGCGGTAGAGCCCGACCCGGGCGTCCAGCTCGGCGAGCTGGCGGTCGCGGTCGACGCCGAGGGCGTCGAGGAAGTCGCCCAGCACGTCGACGGGGTGGCGGGGGTCGCCGGGGCTGAAGCCGCGCAGGTCCACCGCGAGGTGGCCGTCGGGGAAGCGGTGCAGGTTGCGGTGGGCCCAGGTCTGGGCCAGCCAGGTCTTGCCGATGCCGCCGGTCCCGCCGATCGCGGAGATCACCGCCGTGCCACCGACTCCCGCGGCGTCGTCGCGGGCGACCGGCGAACCGGTGAGGGCGCGGTCGAGTGCGGCGAGCTGGTCGACGCGGCCGACGAACCCCGCCGGCCGCGGGCCGAGCTGCCGCGGGATGGGCGTGGGCGGCCGGGGCGGCGGCGGGTGGACGTGGAGGCCACCGGTGACGTTGCCGGCGGCGGTGCCGCCGGGGTACGCGGTGACGCCGCCGTGCACCTGCTGGCTGGCTGTGCCCGTTTCGGGAGGCTGGCTGGTGGGGGTGCTGCCGGTGCCGGGTTGGGCGGGGTCGGGCGCCGACGCGGTGTGCCCGTGGTCCGCGTCGGCTAGCGGGGGTTGTGTGGCTGCTCGGGAACAGGCGGTGGCGGTGGTGCGCCCAGGGTGAAATGGTCACCGGTGGCGGCGCCGATGGTGATGCCCGCTCCACTGCCGCGCACGCCACCGGTGATGGTCACGGCACGAGACCCGGAAACGCCCGTCACCCCCGCGTCGCCGGTGGCGGACGCGGAAGGGACCGCTTGGCCGCCCGAGGCGGGGTCGGGCGTCGCGGAATCCACCGATTGCCGGTCCAGGACGGCGGGATCGGGTGGGAAGGGATGGTCGGGCAGCGCGATCCAGGCCGGCTCCCGGAACTCCTTCGCGGCCGCCTGGACCGGCCGGAACGTCGCCGGGTCCAGGGTGGCGCAATGCCGGACGACCTCATCAAACACCACCCGGGACACGATCATCGCCAACACGCCGGGCGAGTCGGCCAGGGCCTTCTTCAACGGCGGCGCGTCGACCAGGCGGAACGCGGCCGTCAGCGAGCTGGAGGTGACCCCGTGCTCGTCGAAGGCGACCTCGACCGCGTGCACCGCCAACCGCAGCCGCACCCCCGCCACGCCGGGACTGGTGGCGTTGTGCCCGCGCACCGCACGCGCCAACGCCTCGGGCAGCACCTCCACCAACGGCGCCTTCGGATACTCCGGCGGGACCAGCACGAACAGACCGTCGCCCCGGTCCTCGTGATGGCAGGCATCCCACGGAACCCCGGCCGCCGCCAACGCCTGACCGACCACCTCATACAGGCCCGCGCGCGTGCCCAGTTGGTGGCGCAGCGTCCGGCCGGGAGCGCTGAAGCGCTCCACGTCGACCAGGACCACCGTGCGGTGAACCGCGTGCCGACCCGTACCCGCCATACCGACCCCCTGAGGGCAGAACTACATGGTGCGCCGATGAACCACGGTTCTACCGATCGGCTCAGGCGGGTTCAGCGTCATTCGACGCACTCGCCGCCCGTTCGGCCGTACGAGACCACCCGACCGGGCGACATGTCGCCACCCGACGAGAACGCCTTCAAGAGCAACCTTCGACCGAAACGCGAGGACGGCGTTAGTTCCGAGAAGTCGGCAGATCCTGGCCTACGCCTGGCTTGACACCCTGAACCTGCAGCACATCCGGTCGGTGGGGCTCTACCTGGCCCATCACGGCGTCATGGTCACCTGGACCGCCCAGAGCCTGGCCGCCGCGTTGCTGGGCGACAACAGCCCTGGCGTGATCGAGCGCGCCCGTCGGGCGTTCCTGCAGATCGCCGGCGAGGTCGTCCGAGCCGAGGGCGGCACGTTCCCCATCGCATAGAAGCCGCTGGTCCGGGAGCCGTGGGGGAGGAAGTGTCCGTTCCGCTCGAATCTGTGGAGCGCGAGCCTTCGGCACGTCGGGGCCGTTTAGCAATTCCTTAGCGGTGGAATATTCACTCACTGTAGTTTTCGATGGTCCAAAGCTGACAGTGTATCGACTAGTAGACAGTCGCATCTAACCTTTGGGGTATAGGTGGCGGAGTTTGACGCGTGCGTCGTCGGTGGTGAAACGCCAGTCGACTCCCCGCTGGTTGGCGTTGGTGGCGTGTTGCCAGGCGGCGAGTTCGATGTTGAGGGTGTCGAGGTCGCCGATGCGGCGGTCGAGGCATTGCCGGGACAGTGTGGACAGTTCGATCTCGGCGATGTTGAGCCAGGACCCGTGTTTGGGGGTGTGGTGGATCTCCAGGCGCTGGGCCAGGGCGAAGGCCTCGTAGAGCGAGGCGATGCCGTGGGTGTTGAGGTTGTCCATGACCAGCACCACGGTCTCGGCGTCGGGATGGTCCACGGTCAGCAGGTGTTTGACCTGCCCGGCCCAGTCGATCTTGGTGCGCCGGGCCAGGGCGTGCACGCGGCGCCATCCGCGTAAGGGCTCGGTGAACACAAAGATCGAGCAGGTGCCGCACCGGGCGTATTCGCTGTCCTCGCAGGCGTCCTTGCCCGGCCGGGCCGGGAGCGGGTCGCGGACCTGACCCAGTAGCTGGAAGGGTTTCTCGTCCATGCACACCACCGGACGGGAGGGGTCGTACGGTCGGGCGTAGACGGCGAGCACGTCCTCCATGCGGGCGGCGAACTCCGCGTTCGCCCGCGGCGGGATGTTCCAGGACTTCCTCAGATGAGGACGCAGTTCCGTTTTTTCAAAACCCGGCCGATGGTCGAGTGGTCCAGGTTCGGGATGCCCTCGGTGAGCTCGACGTGTTTCTCCAGCAGCCGCAACGACCACCGGGCATACCCCTTCGGCGGCGCCGAGCACGCCAGGGCGATCAGCCGGGCCTCCACCTCCCCTGTCACCGGGGACGGCACTGGCGGAAGGTCACGCTTCTTGCGCGAGATCGTGACCAGGACATCGCCGCCGGTCTCGGCGAACCGCTTGGCGACCAGCCGCAGCGTCTCGCCCGAGACCCCCAGCCGCGCCGCGACCGCTTCCTTCGGATCCGGCTCACCTGCCGAGGTGTCCAGCGCGAGCAGCACCCGGGCCCGCATGATCGACGACGCCGGATGCACACCCGTCGTGGTCCACCGGATCAACTCCTCACGATCCCGTGCCGACAGCCTGACCGGCCGCTTCAAATGCGATACCACCACACCAGTCCTTGTCCGGCAGCGGAAAGGGACCTGCCGGACAACAGCCTCCCAGCCTCAAGCGCCACAACTAAGAGCGCCTAACACAATGGGGTGATGTCGCGTCGGTGGCGTTGAGCGGGGTGATCGTCGGGCCGATGGGTCGGTGTGTCGAAGCCGTGGCTGGTCGATGACGGGTTGTGGGAGCTGGTCGAGCCGTTGCTGCCGGTGCCGCCGCGCCGGTACCGCAACCCCGGCCGTCGTCGATTACCGGACCGGCTGTGCCTGCAGGGCATCCTCTACGTGCTGCACACCGGCATCGGCTGGGAACACCTGCCCCAAGGAGCTCGGCTTCGGGTCGGGGATGACGTGCTGGCGTCGGTTGCGGGACTGGAACGAGGCAGGCGTGTGGCAGCGGCTGCACCGCTTGCTCCTGGCCGAGTTGCGGGCGGCCAACAGGATCGACTGGTCCCGCGCGGTGGTCGACTCCTCCCACGTCCGGGCGCTAAAAGGGGGCCGCAGACCGGACCGAGCCCGGTTGACCGCGGTCGACCGGGCTCCAAGCACCACCTGATCACCGACGGAGCGGGCATCCCACTCGCCGTGATTCTCACCGGCGGCAACGTCCACGACGTCACCCAGCTGCTGCCGCTGCTCGACGCCGTCCCGCCGGTGCGCGGCAAACGCGGACGACCACGCCGCCGACCCGACACCCTCTTCGCCGACCGCGCCTACGACAGCGACCCACACCGCGAAGCGCTGCGACAGCGAGGAATCACACCGTTCATCGCCCGCCGCGGCACACCACACGGCTCCGGCCTGGGCACCGTGCGCTGGGTCGTCGAGCGCAGCAATTCCTGGCTGCACCAGTTCCGGCGCCTGTGCACCCGCTGGGAACGCCGCGCCGACATCCACGAAGCCTTCCTCACCCTCGCCTGCGCCCTGATCTGCTACCGACGCCTCAACTCATTCTGATAGGCGCTCTAAGTCACCCTGTCGTGTCTCGCCCTCGTCCAGCCGGTACCTGAAGTATTGCGCGTTTCACCCGTTCGGCATAACCATGCCCGATTGGAAAACTCGCAGGTCAAGATGCCTGCCTCCCCGTGAACGCCCCATCACTGCTGCGTTCCCGCTCTGATTCGTGCCGCCCGCCGGACGTTTAGCTGCGATGGCCGGTTCACGGCGGTTCTACCAGCGCCGTTACCCGGTTCTCCGGTTCGACCGGTGGCAATCGAACGCTTGACGCCACAGGAGTAGCAGAAGCTCAGGACAAAAGTAAATAGTAAATCGGGACTCGCCGAGTTACGGAGTAGATGATGACGCTCTCCCAGCGATTCGCGGAACCTCCGGTTTCGCGATGCCCACAGACTAAGCTCGCTGTGCCGCGTTTCCTCGTGCAGCCGGTGTGGGTACGGAGTGGGACCACCGCTCAAGGCGGTGACGCACGATGAACGACCGCGGACCTTGGGCGGTGACGTGCCGCGATGTCGCCGGCCGCCCTCGGAGCCTGATGGTGCACGTGCGCGGCTCGGAGGTCGTGGTGGTGGCGCCCGCCGGTGAGGCAGCCGCGCTCCGGGCGACTGCCCGCCGCATCCTTCCTTTGACCGCGGGTTCTCCGTCACGCCGCCAGCAGGTGGTGGCGGTCTCGCCAGGTCAGGCGGAGCAGCGTCAGTGAACTGGCCGAGATACGAGGTTCCAGGCGGTCGATCGCCTCGGCGGTGAACGGCATGTCGGTTCGGCCACCTTCTCCTACAACACGTCCCTCGTCGTTGGTCGTCACCATGTTGGTGAACAAGCGGTCGAACACCTCGTCATCCACCACCGCGACCGTCCGCTGACTTGCCCCGAGTGTGAGGGGGTCCATCACCAAGCCGTAGTGCCACAGCCGGAACCGCCCTTCAGCGCGAGCCCGCTCGAACGAACGGAACGGCTCTTCTCCGGCGTAGTCGATCGAGCGCGCCCCGGGACCGTCATGCTCAGGGTTACCGAGGAACTCTTCCGAGTACTCCCGCATGATATTGCGCCACAAGGAGAAGTCGTTGCGCACATCGACCCCGGCGAGCGACGAGGGCTGGAACTCGCCGGAGGGCATCACGGTGCACATCCCTCCCCCGTCGGCCACGGCCTGACCGTCACGTTGGTGCATCACGAACCGGTGCTCACCGCTCCGGCCCCTGCGGATGGTCAGGGTGGCGATACCAGGAGACATCGACCGCCGCGCCGGGTCGAACGGGTCGCCGATCGCCGAGCGCAACGGCAGCGCGTCCCAACCGGGGACCGAGCCGCCCGACGCCAGCCAAGCCGCCTTGAACTCGTGGGCAAAAGCTTCCTTGACGTCGAACACCTCGAAGAACGTGGTGGTTCCGAACGTGAGCGCCAGCCCATCGTGCCGGGACACCTCCAGCAGCCGGTAGCTGAGTCGGTTCTCCAGCAGCCGAGGCCGCACCAGGTCCCGCACCGCCCGGCTGTAGCTGCTGTAGCGTTCACCACGAGCGGTCAAGGGCAACACGTGGTCCATCGGACCGACCGCAGGAGTCGGGTGCCCGGCGTCGGAGAGCACCAACCGCACCGAGTCCAACTCCACGGGCTCGTCCAAGAGCCACCCGGGGCCGGTCAGCACATGGCCGCCGGGACCCCGCTGGTCCCTGGGGTACAGCCAAGCGGCCAACTCCGCCAGCTCGCGCCCCCGCACGCCTGAAGCTCCGCGCACACGAAGCCACTCCAGCTGACTCCGTCGCACGTCCTCGGCGGCATCGGAACCGACCGCCCCGACAACGTTGACCGGATCGGGCGACGTCGACAAGAGCAACGCGTTCAGTTCTTCCAGGCTGAGGCCGAGGGCTCTCGCGATGCTGGCATGACGGTACGGCTGCGGGGTCAGGTCACCGCATTCCCACCGGCCCACGGTGGAGAACTCCACCCCTACGGCCGCCGCGAGCGTTTCCTGGGTGAACCCCATGGCCTCACGCCGAGCCGCGAACGCCTTGCGCCTCTTGCTCATGTCGCTACCTCGCCACGCCTCGACCAGGCCCCAGCCTCGCCGGGCGAGGGACGGTCCAGTCGTGCCGCCACATGGTCAGACGTCCTGTTCGACGCGCTCGAAGATGTCGATGTCCGTGGCCTTCTGCCAGTCGGGCAGTTCGTGCCAGTCCGCGACGTAGGACGGCTTCGGGTCGGGGAAGTGCTTGTGGATCTGGCCGATCCAGCACAGCGCGACGAAGCGGCCTTTCTGTTCCGGGGTGAGCTTGGCGGTGGCGCCGCCGGTGGCCTTGACGAAGGCGAGGACCTGGTCGTACACCGCAGTCGCGGCATCGCGTTCCCAGTCCGGGGTCTCGTCCCAGGGAGTGATGTAGCCGGGCTTGGGTTCGCCGGGGTAGTGCTTGGTCACTCCGGCGATCCACGCCTCGCGGAACACGCGGCCATGGTTGTCCTGCATCCTGTCGTCCTCCATCATGCGGCGCGGTTGCCGACGAGTTCGGTGATCTCGACGTCGAGTCGCTGGATCTGCTGGTCTGTGAGCAACGGGGTCAGGTGCGGCTGGAGGCCGCGCAGCTTGCGCGCGATGACTCCGGAGCCGGTCCGGCGGGCGGCGGCCAGGGCGGCGTCGGCATGGGTCGCGACCTGGTCGGCGTCGCGCCGATGCACTCCGATCATCGCCAGGTCGGTGAGGACACCGGCTTTGCGGCGGGTGGTCAGGTCGCCGGCCAGCGCGTCGGTCAAGGCGGCTTCGGCGAGGTCGCAGCGGCCCAGGTTGACGTAGCAGGTGCCGCGTTCCTCGGCCAAACGGGAACCGTCGAACCGGAGCCAGCCACCGTTGTGGACCGGGCTCCGCAGGTGTCGGACCTCGGAGGCCGTGTCGAGCGCGCGTTGGCAGGCGTCCAGGTCGCCCAGGCCGGCGAAGGTCTCCGCCTGCACCGCGGCGATCCAGTGCCGGGTCGAGAGGGTGGGGTCGCCTCGACGGGACAGGTCGGCGGCCAGTTCGAGCAGCGGTGCGGCCTCGATGCACCGACGCTCGTACACGGCGATGAAGGCGTGCCTGGTCAGCGCGCACGACCAGAGATCCGGGGCGTCGGCTTCCTTGCCCGCCGTCGCGGCCAGGGTGTAGCAGTGGGCGGCGTCGGTGTAGCGGTCACCGTCGAAGAAGATCTCGCCCGCCAACTGGAAGAGGTCGGCGGACAACTCGCAGAGTCGCTGCCGGATGGCCGAGGTCTGCGGTCGACGCAGGCCCGCGGACAGGATGTCGAGCTGTGCGCGCACGAGGGGAAGTGCCTGGCTCTTGGTCGACGCGAGTGCGTAGACCCGCCACAGGTGGCTGTTGAGCTGGGCGAATTCGGCTACCGCCGCCGAACCGACCGCGCCGGTCCGAGCCACTGCGGCAAGCCTGTCCACGTCGTCGAGGACCGGTTCGACGGCCGGCAACGCCAGCATGGCGCCGTTCATGGTGAACAGGCGCAGCAGGTCACGACGGTTCATGTCGTCTGCCTCCGCGAGGTCGGGCTGAGCGGGGACGGCCTCCCCTCCGACCAGCCTGCCACCCGCTCGTGACGGGAGCGGAGCAGCCGTCCGCCGACAGGGTGTCGATGTGAGCAACGCGCCCAGCTCTTCGAGGCTGATCCCCAGCGCCTTCGCGATACGTGGCCTGCGGTACGGCTGCGGGGTCAGATCACCGCGTTCCCAGCGGCTCACGGTGGAGAACTCCACCCCGACGGCCGCCGCGAGGCTTTCCTGGGTGTAGCCCAGCAGTTCGCGCCGCGCCGCGAAGGCATGAAGCAGGCCACTCCGTCGAGTGACACTTCACCAAAGCCTTACAGGGGTTACAGAGGTTGAATTGGCGTTGGCAGTGGGACTGGCCCCGTGACGGTTCTTGATCGTCGCGGTATGTCGGGTGGATGAGGTATGCGCAGGGTGGTGGGTTGACGCCTCGCGAGCAGCGGGCGCGGGAGCGGATCGGGTTGGAGGCCGGTGTTCGGCTCGCCCGGGGTGAGAGGACCGCGGTGGTCGCTGCGGAGCTGCGGGTGGGTGTGCGGCAGATGGAGAAGTGGCGCTGGGCGTGGTGTGAGGGCGGTCTGGAGGCGTTGCGGTCGGCGGGGCCGATGTCGGTGGAGCGGCTCTTCCCGGCGCGGTGGAGCGGTTGGTGTGCGAGTTGGCCGGGGTCCGTTGGCGCACGGCTGGGACGAGGGCGGGGGCTGGACCCTGGCCCAGGTCGAGATCGTGATCGGGCGGTTGTTCCGGGTCGGCTGCACCGTGCAGGGGGTGTGGCGGTTGCTGCGCCGGCACGGCTGGTCGTTGCAGGTCCCAGTCCATCGGGCGATCGGGCGATCGGGCGTGACGACGGTGTGGTCGGGGTGTGCACGGGGAGGTGTGGCCCTGGGCAAAAGGCTCGTGGCGGGCCTGGGCGCCTGGATCTGCTTCGAGGACGAGGCGGGTCAGGGGCTCCACGCCGCCGAGAGGTCGCAGCTGGGCGCCGCACGGGCAGACCCCGGTGTTCCGGGTGCGCGGCCGACGTGCGAGCCGGGTGTCGATCGCGGGCGTGCTGTGCTTCACACCCGGCGACCGATCACGTCTGCTCTACCGGCTGCGCCTGTGGCACGGCCGCAAGGGCGAGCGGCGCGGCTTCACCTGGGCCGAGTACCGCGACCTGATCGTGGCAACCCACAACCAACTGCACGCTCCGATGGTGTGGATTCGGGACAATCCGAATGTCCACGAGGCACACGGGTTGGTCGAGTTCATCGACGCGAACCGGGACTGGCCGCGTGTGGTGCACCTGCCGTCCTACACGCCCGACCTGAACCCGACCGAAGAGGTGTGGTCACTGCTCAAGCGGTCGCTGGCCGACTTCGCCGCGGCCGACCTCGACCACCTGGTGCGGGTGGTCAAACGGAAACTCAAGAAGATCCAGTACCAGCCCGACGTGCCCGACGGCTGCCTCGCCCAGACCGGAATGACCCTCACGACGACACCATGACCGCACCAACCGCCATCGCTCTTTTAATCTCCGTATTGACCGCAGAACCAGCGCTGCGCGCCACAACGGGTGTCCGCGTCTTGGAGCGGGTCCGAGGTGCAATCCTCGCTGGTCCTGGAGAGCCAGCGCTGCCGCTGGAGTCGAACCGGTCGTCCGCAGCAGCCCACAAGTTGCGATCCTCGCTGGCCCTGGGGGCCAGCGCTGCGTCGGAGCGGTGCAGGCCGCCGTCGTCGTCGACGGAGTTGCGATCCTCGCTGGCCCTGGGGGCCAGCGCTGCGGGGGTCGGAGAGGAGGGAGCCCGAGAGGGCGTCAAGTTGCGATCCTCGCTGGCCCTGGGGGCCAGCGCTGCTCGTGCTCGACGAGCCCGTCGGCCGTGGGCACGGTGTTGCGATCCTCGCTGGCCCTGGGGGGCCAGCGCTGCTGGGGCGTGTGGGGCGGGCTGTCCTACACCGACCGGTTGCGATCCTCGCTGGCCCTGGGGGGCCAGCGCTGCTGGGACCGACCAACGGCTTGTTGTTGGTGTCGGAGTTGCGATCCTCGCTGGCCCTGGGGGCCAGCGCTGCGACGGGCCGCTCGACCGCTCGCTTTGCGGTAGCAAGTTGCGATCCTCGCTGGCCCTGGGGGGCCAGCGCTGCCCTGCGCCATCAGCGTAAACCTTGATCAGGACGGCTACCGAATATCCGAAGTCTCAGCATCTGGGATGCCACGCCCTTGCCCAGTGAGGAACCTACCGGCATGTCATGACACGCTTAGGGTTCCGAACCACACCGCAAATTTTGTAGTGCGCTGACGCCAACCTGCCGACACCTCGAACCGTCCGGTCCCGGTGGATGACCAGCGTTCACCTTAATGGCGTGAAAGCCGGGCAGCCACGCCAGACATGTCCTCATCCCAGTAGTCCGGAGGACAGCCCACGATGCCCAAGCGGCATCCACCCGAGTTCCGGCGCAAGGTGCTCGACCTGGTCGCGTCCGGCCGCCGTGTCGCCCGAGTCGCGACGAACCTCGACATCAGCGACCAGACCATCTACGCCTGGCGCCGCCGGGAACTCATCGACACCGGACAGATGCCCGGGACGACCAACACCGACAACTTCGAAGTATTTTAATCTACACTGAAACAACAGGGACTGCTACCTATAGCTTCTTCCCTGGCACACGAAAGCTCTGCGGAGACAGAAGGCCACGGCTGAGCGCATTGGGCGGAGAGGCGAGCATCATCGCCATTCACCCAGTCGGGCGAGCCGGCGGGGTGAGCTGTCCCCGCCAGGGCTGGAATTCGGAGTTCTGAGGTGTCATCGGCGCTGTGCCGACGGCGGATGCGTCCTCGTCGCCATGGAGGTCACCTCATGATCCGGTCCGGTCAACCATCACTCCATCCCCGGAGTTCCCGCCCGCCGCAAGCCAGGCGGCCACCCGCCGTCGACGACGACGTCGTCCGCGCCGTCACCGACTTTGTCGAGGCCGGTAACCCGCGGTCCTCACGGCGACACGGACCGGTATCCGGCTTGTCATCGGGTACCGATGCGGTGGACACATCGCCGGACGGCACGCCCACCGGCCGGCAGGAGTCGGCGTTGCGGCTGCATACCCCCGCACAGGCGGCGGAGTAGTTGGCGGTGCGGGAGTCGTGGCTTCGCCGCAGGGCCGGCAGGCGGCAGGTGCCGTGCACATTCCCGGGCAAGCACCTGCGGTTCTCCGCAACCGACCTGAAGACCATCACAGCCCAAGGCGCCCCCGGTGCACGCCCTCAGCACGCCCGCCGAACCCGATGACCGGCCGACCGACTTCGTGGACTCCTCGACCGGGCGAGCACCGAGGTGGAGTTCGTCGGCGGGCGCATCTCGGCCGGGGTGACCACATACGGCTTGACATCTGTCCTCTATGGAGCGTCCATATCCGCTGCCCCAGGTAGAGGCACACCAGCGACGATCAGCGAGGGAGTTCGGCATGGCATGGGTGGAGAAACACGGCCCCGGCTGGCGCGTCCGCTACCGCACCCCCGACGGAGCCCTGGCCTCCGAGACCGGGTTCACCGACCGGGACACCGCCCGCGACCGGGCCCGCGACATCGAGTCCGACCTGCGCCGCGGCACCTTCATCGACCCCACCCTGGGCGGCCTTCCACTACGGGAATGGGTCGAGACCTGGAACGAGGCCCATGACGTCAGCCCCACCACACGCGCCAAGTACGACTCGCACCTGCGCAACCACGTCCTGCCGAAGTTCGGCGACACACCGCTCAAAGAGATCAGCCGCATGACCGTCAAAGGCTGGATCAAAACCCTGCGCCGCTCGCTCGCCGAACGCACCGTCGAAGACGTGGTCACGCTGTTGTCCATGCTGCTCGGCGACGCCGTGGACGAAGGGCTGATCGGCGCCAACCCGTGTCGACGGCTGCGGATCGACACCGGCGACCACGACGAGCGACCTCACGCATCGCCCTGGCAGGTGCGCACCATCGCCCAGCGGTGCTGCCCCGCCATGGCCGTGCTGGTCGTCACAGCCGCCTACACCGGGCTGCGCTGGGGCGAACTGGCCGGCCTGCGCTGGCACCACGTCGACCTGACCCGCAGCACCATCACCATCGACCCGACCGACGGCGCACTGCACGAGATCGGCGGCCGACTCCAACTCGGCCCACCCAAGACCAAGGCCAGCGCCCGCACCGTCCACCTACCCCCGTTCCTCGTCGACCAACTCACGGCCCATCGGGCCGAGCAGAACGAGCGGCACCAGGAGCACGTCTTCACCGGCCTCGACGGCGGACTGCTGCGCCGCACCAACTTCCGACGCCGCACCTGGCTACCCATCATCGGCGGCGACACCCGACACGGATGGGCACCCATCCTGCCCGGCCTGCACTTCCATGACCTGCGTCACACCCACAAGACCTGGCTTATCGAGGACGGCGTCCCCGAGGTTCTCCAGCACAGGCGGCTAGGTCACCGGATGCCGGGCATCCGGGGCACCTACTCCCATGTGACGCACGTCATGGTCGACGCCATGCTGGACGGACTGCAACGCCGATGGGAGCGATCCGTAGTGACCTCTACCCTGGAGCAGGGGGTGACCACATACGGTGGCGTCGATCACACCAAGATCGTTTGCTCCCAATCTGCTCCCACGACAGCCAAAAAGCCGATCAGTGAAGATCACCGACCGGCTGTCTGACCTGCATATATAACTGGTGGACGATACTGGGATTGAACCAGTGACCCCTACCGTGTCAAGGTAGTGCTCTCCCGCTGAGCTAATCGTCCGAGGCGGAGACGGGAATCGAACCCGTGTACAGGGCTTTGCAGGCCCTTGCCTAAGCCACTCGGCCACTCCGCCAAGATCACCTGAAGGCTAGCACTCAGGAGTTTGGCCTGAGCCCAAGGGCCCTCTGCCGAGCGGATGACGAGACTCGAACTCGCGACCCTCACCTTGGCAAGGTGATGCGCTACCAACTGCGCTACATCCGCATGCTCCGTAGGATTTCGCGGAACTTTCCCTTTTGGGGCTGTCGTTCCGGTCTTCCCCGGTGCGAGAGGAACTTTATTACATGCCCCGCGGCGGAATCAAATCGGGGGTCCCCCAGGTCCCGCGCAGGCCCGCCACCTGCGCTTTTACGTCAGGTCGTTGGAGATCAGGTGGGTCAGGGCCTCGTCGACGTCGACCCACAGGTGCTCGTTGCCGGGCACGACCACGTCGTAGGTGCGGTCGAGGAAGTCGGCCAGCTCCTGCGCGGACGCCTCGAACATGGCGTGGCCGGAGGGCGAGCTGAGTTCGATCACCACGACCTCGGGGTCGTCCGCCGCGGGGCGGATGCGGACGTCGCCGTCGCCCGCGTCGGCGATCAGGCCGTCGGCGAGGAGGTCTCGGGCGAACACCCATTCGACCCAGCCGGCGCGGCCGGTTCGGAACGCGGCGACCACCGCGTAGGGGTCTTTCGTGTCGTAGCGGAGCTCCACCTGCACCGGGACGGCCGGGGTCCGCGGCGCCAGCAGGTCGAAGACCGCTGTTGAGCGGAGTGTCACGTGGTCATTGCGCATCGTCGTTAACCTCTTCTCCCTTCCCAGTCCCCATAGAACGACCGAGCTCTCCCGTTGTGACGGCTATGTGGCGAGGAACGCTCGACTCTAGCCGGTTTATCACCCGATCGGGGCTACTCCGCTCCCATGGGCTAGCAACTGGATACGCTCCGTGTCCGGTCCGTGCGGCTCCGCTCCATCTTGCTGGGTTTAACCTGAACCCGGTACCGGCTGTTGCGCGAATGTTGGACGTGAGGACCTCTCTGGTGGCTGGCTCACCCGCACCGGCGCCGCCCGGCGATCCCGGCCGACCATCCGATGCCGAGCTCGTCGGCCGGGTCTCGACGGGTGACCGGGCCGCGTTCGGTGCACTCTACGACCGGTACGCGAGACCGGCTTACTCACTGGCCCGGCGTGTTTGCGTCGATCCGGGCCTGGCCGAGGACGTGGTCCAGGAGGCCTTCCTCGCGCTGTGGCGCAACCCCTCCGGCTACGACCGGTCGCGTGGCGGCTTCAGCACCTGGCTGATGACCGTCGTGCACCACCGGGCCGTCGACGCGGTGCGGCGGGAGAACACGCAGCGCAAGCGGAACGTGCCGCTCACCGACGAGGTCTCCGAGCACAACGCGCCCTTCGCGGAGGGCGCGGACGGCGAGGCGTTGACCGGTGTGGTCGGCGCCGAGGTGCGGGCGGCGCTGCGCGGGCTGCCCGAGGACCAGCGCCAGGTCATCGCCCTGGCCTACCTGGGCGGCTACACGCAGGCGGAGGTCGCGAAGCTGACCGGCATCCCCTTGGGCACGGTCAAGTCGCGCACGTTCACCGCGATACGCAGGCTGCGCACGACGCTGCGGTCGGCTTGGGCCGGGGAGACCGGCGGGGACGCGCCGGACTGGACGACGGGAGCACACCGGTGACCGGGGAGCGGAGGGACGACCGGTGCCCCCAGGAGGAGCTCGCGGTCGGGTTCGCGATGCACGCGCTCGAACCGGACGAGGAAGCGCGGCTGCGCGACCACCTGCCCGGTTGCGCGCGGTGCCGTGAGGCGGTCCGCACGACCGAGGAGGTGACCGCGGCCCTGGGCGCGTCGGTCCCCCAACACGAGCCGCCGCCGCGGCTGCGGGCCCGGCTGATGGCGGAGGTCGAGCGGACGCCGCAGGAGGGCGTGCGACAGCCGGTGGCCGAGCCGGTCCCGCTGGAGCCCCGGCGACGTCGGGGTGGCGCGTGGCAGCGGGTGCTGGCCGCCGCGGCCGGGGTCGTGGTGCTGGCCGCGGCGGGTGTGGTCGGGGTGCGGCTCGACCGGCTCGGCGACGAGGTCGTGGCGCAGGACGAGCGGGCGGACCGGTTGGAGAGCGCGCTGCGGCTGGCGGCGGACCCGACGGCCAGCCGGGCGGTGCTGCGGACGGACTCCGGGGAGGAGGTGGCGCTGCTGCTGTCCGCCGACGACGGCGCCGCGGTGGTGCCGACGCACCTCTCCCCCAACGACGGGGAGCACACCTACGTCATGTGGGGCACGAGCACGAAGCCGGCGACACCGCTGGCTGTGTTCGACATCACTTCGGGCGGTTCGGTGGTGGGGTTGGCCGGGTGGTCGCCCGACGCCCACCGGCACACCGGCTTCGCCATCTCGCTGGAACCGGGGCGCGCGATGCCCGCGGAACCAACTCGGGTGGTCGCAGCCGGTCAAGTCGCCTCCGCCTGAGCCGACCATGCGCCATGATGTGCTCATGACCACGAAGCTGCGCGAAGAAACCGCGGAGGGGATGGGGTACCGCGCCTGGTTCCGCCGAAACCCCGCGCTGAACATGGCCTATCGCATCGGTGTCGGCGTGGTCGGCGGCCTGGTGCTGATCGGCGGCGTGCTGATGATCCCCTACCCCGGTCCGGGGTGGCTGGTCGTCTTCGCGGGCCTGGCGATCCTGGCGACCGAGTTCGCGTGGGCCGGACGGGTGCTGCGGTTCGCCAAGCGCTACTACGACGCGTGGGTCGAGTGGCTCAAGCGGCAGAACGTCGCGGTGAAGGCGCTCGTGCTGGCGGCCACCGGACTGGTCGTCGCGGTGACCTGCTGGCTGCTCGGGGCGTTCGCGCTGGTCGGCGGCTGGTTCGGGCTCGACTGGGCGTGGCTGGAGAGCCCGATTTTTGGTTCCCGAGGATGATGTTGTAAGGTATGACCACACCGCGAGAGCGGGGGATGAAAACCGAATACGGGCGATTAGCTCAGCGGGAGAGCGCTTCGTTCACACCGAAGAGGTCACAGGTTCGATCCCTGTATCGCCCACAGTGTGTTTTACCAGGTCAACAGCCTGTCGACGATCATCGTCGACGGGCCGTTTTCCGTTCGTGGGAGCGCTATGGGAGCAAAAGATCTTGACCTCACTCGCGATCCCGAAGAGGTCACCAGATCTCGTGGCCATTCCGCTCCCACCGCTCCCGGAGTCGATCGAGCATGGTGTCGATCATCGGCTGCGTGACGTGGGAGTAGACGCCCATGACACCGCGGAACTTGTGGCCGATGCTCTTGTGCTGCAACACCTCGGGGACGCCATCCTCGATCAACCACGTCTTGTGCGTGTGACGCAGGTCATGGAAGTGCATGCCTGGCTTGATTCGGTGCCCGGCCGAGCTTCTCGTTCCCCGCCAACACCGGGACCCAGGAGGCCTACAGCGTCGAACTGGTCCGTGCCGGAGGGCCCTAGGGTCACCGTGCCGTGGCTGTGACCAGGCTGGTCGACTGGCACCTGTACACCGCCTACCGGGCCGCCCGCCCTGGTTCCCCAGCATCGCGATCCCGAGCTGGAGCCCCCGCCCGGCGAAGTGCCGTCTTCACCGGGAGGCTTCATCTACGAGCAGGCGCTTGTGTGGTGTGAAGCGGAGCTGCCCACCCTCGTCGCGGTGACCCCGGCTGGCTCACCAGAGCGGCTTGCACCGGCAAGCATGGCAGCTGCCGGCGGGGTTGTAGAGCTACCTGTTCCTGCACAAGCAGTGGACCGCCTGGGTCACCTCCCACACCATCGGGCCGGCCGCCGAGGCGGGCGGGAACGCTGACCGGCAGCGGCTACCTGGCGGCCGAGCTGGGGCGGCGAGATGAGGCGGTGGAGCTGTTCAGCGAGGCGGTCAGGTTGTTCCGCGGCGTCGAGAACCGCGACAGCGAGAGCTTCGCCCTGGCCGAGCTCGGCACCACCCTTCACGACCTGGGACGCCACCAGAAAGCCCTCGGCCAGTTCGACCTCGCGCTGAAGACCTGTCGGCAGGTGGGCGACCGCTGGGCGAAGCCGAAACCCTGGTCAACCGCGGCCCCACACCCAGGCCGCGCTCGGCCACCGACAGGACGCCCGGGTCGCATGGCGCAGGGTGCCGGCCGTCCTCGACGAACTCGACGACCCGCGCGCGAACGACGTACGTGGTCACCTGGATCCGGCGGGCAGCGACGTGCCGGAGCCTCACGGTCACGAGCTCGACGCCTCGTCGGCGTCCACCGGGTCGTCCGACCACGTGTAGTCCGGCGGGCGGTAGTCGGCGAAGCGGTCCAGCAGCCGGTCCAGGTCGTCGTCGACCAGCAGCATCTCCCGGTACGCGGGCTTGAGGAAACCCTCGACCTGCATGTGCTCGACCATCGCCAGCAACGGGTCGAAGAACCCGGCCACGTTGAGCACCCCCACCGGCTTCGCGTGCACCCCCAACTGCGCCCACGTCCACGACTCGAACAACTCGTCCAACGTGCCCGCCCCACCCGGCAGCGCCACCACCGCGTCCGACAACGCGGCCATCATCGCCTTGCGCTCGTGCAACCCCGCCACGACGTGCAACTCGGTCAGGTCCTCGTGGGCGACCTCCCACCCCACCAACGCCTCCGGGATCACCCCGATCACCCGACCACCGGCCTCCAGCGCCCCGTCTGCCAGCGCGCCCATCGTGCCGACCCGGCCGCCGCCGTAGACCACCTCGATCCCCCGCCCCGCCAACGTCGCACCCACCCGCCGGGCCGCCGACAGGTAGGTGCTGGAGGCGCTGGAGGACCCGCAGTAAACGCACACCCGCATGACCCCGAACCTAGGCCCACACCCCTCGAACAAGTGATGGCGACACTCCCGACGAAGCCGATTGGGGGAGGCACGTGCGCATCGTCCCGGACACCGACCCCGGCATCGACGACGCACTGGCCATCCTCCACCTCGCCGCCCAACCCCGGGCCGAGATTGTCGCCGTGGGCAACGTCCCCGCTCCCCAAGCCGCCGACAACGCCCTGAGAGTCCTAGAGCTGGTCGGCCTGACCGGCGTGCCCGTCGCGGTCGGCGCACGCCGTCCGCTGGCCCAGCCGCTGCACACCGCCGAATTCGTCCACGGCCACGACGGCCTCGGCGCCCACGCGGGCCCCGCCCCCAGAGGCCGACCGATCCCGGAATCCGCAGCCGAACAACTCGTCCGCCTCGCCCGACAACACCCCGGCGAACTCACCCTGCTCGCCCTCGGCCCCCTGACCAACATCGCCCTGGCCCTGCTCCTCGAACCCGAACTCCCCGGCTGCTGCACTCGGTGGTCGTCATGGGCGGCTCCCTCACCGCCCCCGGCAACATCACTCCCTCGGCCGACGCCAACGCCTGGCACGAACCCCTCGCCGCCGCCATCACCCTCGACCCCGACCTGGTCACCTACCGCCACCTCGCCGTCGGCGTCGAACTCACCGCCGACGCCGACACCTTCCTCACCAGGCTGCTCACAGCACTCAGCTGATCAACAACAGAATCGCCCCACCCGCACGGCCCGCCATCACCGTTACGCGTGCTCCTCGACCCGAGGAATACGAATCATCCGTACCGCCCTGCCCTGTCCATTCGACATGGTCCGCGCCGGCTCGATCGACGACATCAGCGACGTGCCGCATTTCGCCGGTGAACATGGCATTCCGGTGATCCCCCCGGGCCGAGAGGCACTTCACCGCCGGTCAAGTTCAAGCGGCTGGCGGGATCGTGCTCGACCTGCGCAGCCTCAACACCGTGCACCACATCGCAGAAGACCACATCGTGGTCGAGGCCGAGGCGCGGTGAAGCTGGGTGGCGGCATCAGCGACCACCCACCACCACGGCCTGCGAACCGACAACATCGTCGAACTCGAGCCGTGGGGCACGGTGCGGTTCTACCTGCGCGAACACATCACCAACGCCTACTACGTGCAGACCCCACCCCGGCTGCTGACCTCCTCGGACGGCAACCGGATCTGCGCCCTGTCCCAGCCGACGGCCTGAGCCCCGGACATCGCGGTGACCGGGTCGGGGCAGATTCCGGGGCATATCGGTGAACCCGGCGCGAACGGGCTGCGCCCGGCGTCGGGTTCACTACCCTGGTCGTGGGAATGAAGGGGAGGAGCGGCCCGATGGTCCAGCAGAACGAATTGTTGCAGAACGCGCGGCTGCGCACTCCTTCCGGAGTCATTCCCACCGAGCCGATGTCGCGCAGAGAGCTCGCTGAAGCTGTCAACACGTGGTTGTGGAGGGCGACGGGGAAGCGGTACAGCCTCGACGCGCACACCCTGGCGCGGTATGAACGCGGCGCCGTTCGATGGCCGGGTGAGCACTACCGGGCGGGACTGCGCCACGTGCTCGGGGTCGACACCGACGCCGAGCTCGGTTTCCGTGTGACGAGCACCGTCTCGGGAGTTCCTTCCCGCCCGACGCCGGACCTGTCGCGTTTCGGCGCCGAGGTCGAGTTGGGCGTCGGTGCCAGAGAGTTCGTCGACCGGATCGTGGTCGACACTCCTTCGCCGGCGGGCGTCGGCTGGGTCGACGTGGAACAGGTTCGGGCGATCACGACCGCCTTGGCCGCGGTGGAGAACCTGTTCGGGGGTGCTCTGGCCGGTCAGGCGGCGGCGGGGCACCTGAGGTGGAGCGCGGGGCTGGTCGACGCGCGTGCCGAGCAGGTGGTCAAGGAGGCGTTGTTCGAGGCCGTGGGCAACCTGGCCGGGGTCGTGGCGTTCTCCGCGTTCGACAGCGGCGACCACTCCGCCGCCGACGACTGCTTCAGGTTCGCGCTGTGGTGCGCGGGCCGAGGTCGGTCGTGGGCGCTGCGAGCCGCGACCTTGGCCGACATGGCGCGGCAGGCCGCCTACCTGGGCAACGTGGACGACGCGTTGTCCCTGGTCGAACTCGCCCAAGTGCGCGCCGACCGCCTCTCAGGCACCGCTCAGGCGATGCTGTCCAGCCTGCGCGCCCGCCTACTGGCCCAGCTGCGCCGGGTGAGCGAGGCGGTGGCCGAAGTGGATCGGGCAGATGCCCACTTCGCCGCGCGTCGGCCCGAAGACGATCCGCCGTGGCTCACCTACTACGACGACGCCGAGCACCAGGGGACCACCGGACGGGCCTTGATCCCTGTCGCCATCGCCGAACGGGACCCCGGACACGCCGCCGAGCGACTCGCCACCGCCGTCCGGCTGCACGGCTCGGACTACCCCCGTTCCCGTGCCTTCTCCCGCATCAGGCTCGCGTCGTTGACCATGTCGGTGGGCGACCCGGTCGAAGCGGCCGTGATCGGGGGTGAGGCGCTCGACGACGCCACGTCCCTCCGGTCCCGCAGGGTGGTCGGCGAACTGCGCGCGCTCGACGACGCGGCACGTCGTCGAGCCGACGTCGCCGATGTCGCAGGCCTGCGCGACGGACTCACCGCGATCTTGGGGGAACGCTGAGACAATCGGCTGCGTGACCGCAGCCGACCCGCGCACGCCCACCGTTCTGGCCTTCGCGGGGCACCTGGCCGGTGTTCACACGACGGGGGCCGAACTGGTCCGCGAAGGCTCCAACACCCTCTACCGCCTGCCTGGCGGAGTGACAGCCCGCATCGGACCACCGGGCACCGAGACCACGGCGCGTCACCAGATCGCGGTGGCCCGCTGGCTGGCCGAACAGCACGTTCCCGCGATCCGCCCCGTCGCCGAGGTCGACCAACCCGTTGTGGTCGAACGCCGACCGGTCACCTGGTGGTGGACGCTGCCCGAACACCGCCATGCCACGCCGGCTGAACTCGGCGCGGCCCTGCGCACCCTGCACGCCCTGCGCCCGCCCGCTCGTCCCCCGCTGCCCGTGCTCGATCCCTTCGAAGGCCTGCACGACAGCATCTCGACCACCCATGTCCTGTCCGCGTCGGACAGGACATGGCTCGCCGACCACCTCGCCCGGCTGCGCGACCACTACGCCGGCCTGCCACCCGGCATGCCCGTCACCGTGGTCCACGGCGACGCCTGGCAAGGCAACCTCGCCGTTCCCGTCCCAGGGCACCCGGTTCTGCTGGACCTGGACACCATCAGCCTCGGCCCTCCCGAGTGGGACCTCGTCCCGCTCGCGGTCGACCACACCGACTTCACCAGGATCACCACCGCCGAATACGCCGCCTTCGTCAACGCCTACGGCGGTCACGACGTCACCACCTGGCCGAGCTATCCCACCCTGGCCGCCCTGCACGAATTGCGCTGGGTCTGCTTCCTGCTCCGCAAGGCACCGACCGACATCACCGTCCAGCGCGAACTCGCCCATCGCCTGGCGTGCCTACGAGGCGGCGTCCCCAAGCCTTGGACGTGGGCCGCTTTCTGAGCCCCTGAACGGTTGTTCCCGGTGCACTTCAGTCTCGGGTCGCGTCGTCCGGCCAGATGACGGTGACCGGGATTCCTGTGCGGCGGGCGGCGTTGACGACGTCGGCTGTGCCGCCGTAGCCGCGGGCGGGTTGTCCGTCCCAGACCGCCACCAGTTCGTCGGCCTCGTGGAGCATCCGGAGGCTGGCGTCCATGTGCGCGGAGGAGTCCGATTCGACGTGGTCGAGTTCGATCACGTCGGTGGCGGAGGACATCAGGTGGTCATAGGCGGCGTGGTGGGTCTCGGGGAGCTGCTCGCGGTACTTGCGGGCGGGCACGATGACCACCAGTGAGCCGTCGGCGTCCAGGACGGCGCGGGCGAACAGCGTGTCGGCTCCGTCGGCAAGGCAGGACAGGCCGACGAGGTCGTCTTCGGCTCGTGCGTTGACGAAGTCGCGCAGGGCGGCGTCGACCAGCTGTTCCGTGTGACTGGAGAGACCGCGGTGTCCGGTGACGGCCAGTCGCGCCATCACGTCTCCCGCTCGTAGAGGGCGGCCAGGGCGTCGTCGAGGGCGGAGGCTTCGCGGGTGTGGGCGGGCAGGCTTTCCCGGAACCGGCGGACGCGGGCGGTGATGCGCTCCGAGCCGTAGGTCCGGCCGACCGCCAACGCTTTCACCGCCAGGTCGCAGCCCTGCTCGATCAGGCCGTCCGCGGCGAGCAGGTGCGCGTGTTCCACCTGGGCCAGAGCACGGGGCTTCGGCGCGGTCAACGAAGGTTCGGCTTCGGTGTAGGCGTCACGGGCGGTGCGGGTGTCGCCCAGACGTGCCAGTGCCGCGGCGCGGTACCGGGCAGCCTTGGCGCGGTCAAAGCCGAACACCCACGGCCACTGGGGTTCACCTCGTCCCCGGCCGGTCAGGCGTTCGGCTGCGCGCAACGCCCGATAGGTCGCGGTGCGGTCCCCCAACGCCGCGTGTCCGACGGCGTGCAGCGACGCCAGCCAGGCCCGCGCGCTGTCCGGAGCGGTGGCGTCGAGCTGGGTGTTGGCGCGATCGAGCAGCATCACCCCCGGCCGGGCATGTCCTTCCTCTACGGCGAAGTGGCCGAGGCTGGCGGTCATGTAGGCGGCCAGCAGGGAGTGGCCGGCACGCTGGGCGTAGCCGACGGCGTCGGCATAGCGCGTGCGCGCGGTGGCGTGGTCGTCGCGGTCGAAGGCCAGCCACGCGGCCAGCCCGGCGGTCTCCGACAACACGCGAAAGCCGCTCTGGGTGCGCAGTTTGTCGGCCACCACTGCCTTCGCCAGGCGAAGGTGCGCCTCCACCGCACCGACGAGTTGATCGGAGGAGATCGCCGACTCCATGCGCCGGTAGTGAGCGGTCGGTCCCGAGATCGCCGTGGCCAGGTCGTCGGTGTCGACAACGGCCACCGGGCGCTGACGCGTCGCCCAGATCCCGATCCCCGCACCGACCGCACCGGTCAGGAAAGTTTTGCGGTCCACGCTCTCCAGGCTAGGCGCGCCCCGCACGGACTGGATCGAGCCAGAGCCCGCCCCCTTGCCAGGCAGGGGCACTTCCTCCACACCGCGGTCGACCGCACTGGGCGAGACAACTGGAAGGGTGCTGGAGGCCCGGAAACCGAGCTCGGCGTCGGTGGCCGCGCCGAGTACGTGACGCAGTCCCGCTCGGTAGTGGGCACCCGGCCAGCGCACCGCACCGCGTTCGTAGCGTGCGATGGTGTGGGCGTCCAGGCTGTAGCGCTTGCCCGTGGTCTTCCACAGCCAGTTGTTGACCGCCTCGGCCAACTCCCGACGCGACATCGACTCCGCGGGCAACGCTGCCGATGCGGTGCGTTCACGCGCGGCACGCAGCAGGTCATTCGGTTCCGGCACGACTCACCGCACCCCCTTCCGATACGGAACGGATCGTAGCCGGACTGACACGAGAAGTAACAGGTTCTCGCTGGTCCGCATCGATCTGCCCTGAAATCTGCCCCGCCCTGACAGGTCTTCTACATAGGTTCCGATCTGTTCACCGCCTTCTACAGACCATAGAAGAGTTTTCTCATCCCCGGTGGCAATGTATGGGCTCGGCGTGACCATTGGCCCATCTGCCCTGGCCTGCCCCGACGTTCCCTGGAATCTGACCTTCCCGGGACCTGCGGTCCTTGATTGGCTGCACAGCACTGATCATGAGCAGCCGGGCAATCATGCGAAGTGTCGTGCCGCCACTCGTTGCCACACCGCAACAGTGACCGGAGAGATCCCGAGGAAGGAAATCATGGAGACCGAGGGAAAGTCGCCGGCTGTGCGCCTGAGCAATGCGCACAGCCGGGAACTGGGTGAGGTGATCCGCAGGATCCGCCGGGCAGTCGAGATGCCCGCTCCGAAGGTCACCGAGGCCTTGGGTTGGTCGTTGGGCAAGTTGTCCAAGCTGGAGAAGGGGACTCGGGGCACCAGCGCGGTCGACATCGCCGCCCTGCTGGGCTTTTGCCGGGCCGACAAGACGGCTCGCGACCACGTCCTGAGCATCACCGCCGAGCCCGACACCGGCAGCTTCCTGCGCACGCACCACCAGCGGCCCGACACCTTGACGGCTCTGTCGGTGCACGAGGAGATCGCGGAGACGATCACCGCCTATGACCCCGTCACCGTCCCCGACCTGGCCCAGACCGAGGACTACGCCCTGGCCCTGACCGGCGACCCCGACCTGGTCACCGCCCGCAGGAACCGCCAACGGCTCCTGCAACACCAGTCCGGCCCGCGCGTGGTGTTCTACGTCCACGAGATGGCGTTGCGCCTGGCCGTCGGCGATCCGAAGGTGATGCGTGATCAACTGCTGCACCTGCTGCTGATGTGCGAATGGCCCCACACCACCCTGCGCGTCGTCCCCCTAGCCGTCGGGCTCCACGCGTACCTGCGGCACCCCTACACCCTGCTGACCTTCGAGGCCCCGAACAAGCCTTTGGTCTACACGGAGACCGACGTCGCCACCGCGTTCCACGACAACCCCGACGCGGTAGCCGCCTACCGGCAGAAGATGCGCCATCTCGACACCGCGGCCCTGGACGCGGAGCAGACCCGACGGAAGCTGTCCTGGTGGACCGGCCTCTATGACCGCAAAGCCGCCTGACCCGTTATCAGGAGACGGCAATGCCCCACACCATCCGGCTGCGCACCGAACCCTTCACCAAGGCCATGAGACTGGCCGGCTTCCACTCCGACTACGCCCTCGCCAGGGCCATGGACCTCAACCGCTCCACCGTCACCCGCGTCCTCACCGGCCAACTCCAGCCCGGCCCCGCGTTCATCGGCGGCGCGCTCACCGCCCTGGCACCCATGACCTTCACCGACCTGTTCGACGTCACCCGCACCAACCCGAAACCCCAACGACGATGACCGGCACCGATCGCACACCCGACCGCGTCGCCGAACCGCCGCGCAGTATCGGGACGGAGAGCACACCACCCCCGAAGGTCGACCTCCACCACGCCGCCACGGTTTTGAACGCGGCGATCGCCGCCGGGCACGCAGAAGCCGTCCTCGGCCCCTTGACCGAACTGTGGTCGGCGGTCCCCCGGCATGTCGATGAGGGCGTCCTGCGGCTGCTGCACGAGTGCGGCGTCGCCATGGCCACGCACCTGCCCACCTCGCTGGAAGCGGCCCGGACGTTGCGCCGAGGAACCGGAGTGCTGCGCGACCACGACCACCTGCCGCTGGCCGTCCTACATGGCAGGCACGAGCTGGCCGTGCACCGCCGACGTGACGACAACCCCGACGCCACCGCCTCGGCACTGCTCGACCTCTCCCGCACCTACCGCGCCCAAGGCCGACTGCACAGAGTCGTCGACTGCGCCGACCAGATGCTGGAGACCTACGGCCGCCACCACCACAACAACGGCTTCACCCGCACCCTGTCATACCTCGGAACCCTGATGATCGAGGCCCGACGTCCCGACGCGGCCATCAAACACCTGACTCGCGCCACCGACACCAACCCGTCATCCGATCCTCGTCGGCTCGCCGAATGCCAGGCCCTGCTGAGCCGAGCATGCCGCCTGTCCGGCAACCACCACACCGCAGATCGACACCTCAACCGAGCCCTGGCCACCGCCCTGGGCACCGACGAACGCACCGTCCGGTACGTACACGAACTCGCCGACGGCACATGCCAACTTCCACCGCCCACCACGCCGAAGGAATAGTAAAAATGATCACTCCAACGAATCCACCCGACAGCGCCATTACTCTTTCGACACGAATATGACATGGTCGGTTGAGCGATATTCTATCGAGGAGTCAATAAATGCTTGACCGTGGAGAAAAGACCTGCATCCCACCAGTGCCCATAGAGCGGCAAGACCAGTTTGACATCGGCATACCAGCGCCACGGGTCGGGTGAGATCACGTGGCCCGTCATCGGCGAGGAAGTCCCCTGCTTCGCCTGCTGTCGCGGCTGGGTTGGCAGCGCGATCCCACCACCTGGTCTGTGACCTGCCGCGATCACTCGGGCCACAGAGCACGGCTGGATGTTCGCCTGGCCGCCACGGGGATCTCGCTCGGCCGCCCCGGCGGCGAACCGGTCATGCTCGCCCCGCTGGAGGTCGGACGGCTCCGGGCAGCCCTCCGCGAAGCCCTGCTCGTTTTCGACCGCGTAGCCGGCCCGGACGACCCACCCACCGATGACATCTCCCCGACAACGCCACGGCCTCGGGTCCGGCGGCAACTGCGGTCATGGCCCACGGTGCAGGACATCACCCAACGCCTGTCCGACACACCACCACAGGACCTACCGCAATCCCGGCCCACGCTTGCATCCGACTTCCCCGACACACACGCAGAAACCAGCACCGACTCCACAGCCCGAACCGCCTGACCACCCACACCAGTACGGAACAGCGCGTGCACCCGGTCGGGTCCTACTGCATCGACATTCTCGTGTCGCGTACCGGTCCCGGCGGCTCGACTGCCACGATGCTCATCGAGGAGGGCAACGTTGGCCGGCGTGCGGGAGGTCGCCCAGCAGGTCCAACGGGCCAGGGACAAGACCGGCGAGTGTGCCGCAGCGGTGCGACAGGCCGGGGAACTGGCACGCGACGCCCTGGAGTTGCTCGGCGGCGCCTGCCGGGGTGCCGTGGCCTTGGAGGACCGGGCAGCGCAGGTGGTCCGGCAGTGGGCAGCGGTGGTCGAGGGCGCAGGTCGACTCGCCCGGCGGCTGGCAGACCTCGACGCCCGACTTCAGGAGCTGCTGAACCGGCTGCTCGGAGACCGCGACGCCCACAGCTCGACGGCGAGCCCTTCCCGACAGGCGATGCCCGTGCCCGACCTGTCGGGCACGGAGACACAACGGGTCGCCCGACAGCGCCGGGAACTGCCGGACTACATCACCTCGGGGCGCTACGAGGACGAGACCGGTCAGCCGGTGCTGGTGCAGAGCGGCAAGGGGCCCGAGTCGCCGCAGATCGCCCGTCACCTGTTCGAGGCGGGCATCCTGCGCAGGCCGGGGATGCCGTTCGTGGCGATGCACGTGGAGCCGAAGGTGGCCTGGAGGATGCGCACCAGCGGCCGGGCCACGGTCGAACTGGTGATCAACAACAAGGTCTGCCAGGGTGACCTGTCCTGCCGCAAGCTGGTCGAGGACATCCTGTGCGAAGGGCAGACCCTGGTGGTCCACGACCCCACCGAGGACCGGCCGCTGGTGTTCAAGGGAAGGAGCCCGCGGTGAACGCGGCACTGAACATCTGGTACTACCGCGACGACGACCACGGCACCGCAGACCAGCCACGGCTCGTCACCACACCAGAGGGGCTGGACCAGGTCCTGGACCACATCCTGGACCACCCCCAGCCACACCCGCCGGTGATCACCGTGCGCGACCGGCCCCGCCTGATGAACGGCCGCTACCCCGACCACGAGATCAAGATCGACGCCGACCGCCACGCCGGGATCGGCGCCATCCTGTGCAGCGGGCCCCCCGACTTCGCCCCCGAGGCCACCACACCCGACGAACACGGCGGCGCCTGGATCACCCTCGCCCAGACCACCCTGCCAGAAGACGCACCTGCCCTGTACATGGACAAAGCGACCACAACCGCCTTCCCGCACAACGCCGTGGTACCGCTGGAAACGTGGCGCAAGGCCCTGCACGAACTGCTGCACACGGGCACACGCCCGACCTGCGTGCAATGGCAGGACACCGACCTCTTCTGAACCGCTTCCTGTGAGCTTCCACCACGACGGGGCGATGGTGTCCTCGAACTGTTGAGCAGCGTGATCGTCTGTCCGACGAACCGGGCGCCGACGCCGTGGTTGGCCGCTGGTGGGCCGCCGTCCTGCACATCGGTGGCCTGTGCAGGCGCTTGTGAAGACCGGTCGGTGTTCTGCAGTTCAGAAGGCTGTGACAGAGTCGGGTTGTGCGAAGGACGTCGGGTGTGGTGGGTGTCGGGTATGAGGGCCTGGATGTGGAGGGCTTCGTGTCGCGGCTGTCCGACCTCGGGGTGCAGGTCCTGGCCGACGTCCGGCTGACGCCGATTTCGCGCAAGAAGGGGTTCAGCAAGCGTGCGTTGGCCGAGGCGCTGTCGTCGGCCGGGGTGGAGTACCTGCACTTGCGCGAGTTGGGCAACCCCAAGGACAACCGGCCGGGCTTCGCGGGTGACAGTGCGGCGTTGTCACAGGCTCGTGGGCGGTATGCGGAACTGCTCGACGTCGAGGCTGCGGACGGGGCTTTGGATCGGTTGACCGTGTTGGCGAGGCAGCGTCGGGTGGCGGTGATGTGCTTCGAGGCCGACGAGGAGCGCTGTCACCGGCATGTGGTGCTGCAGGCCGTTCGCGCTCGGCTGGATTTGGTGTCGGTCTAGCGTTCGGGCCAGTAGACGCCCAGGACGCTGAAGGTGCGCGGGCTCTTGGCCTGGTTGCCGACGTAGAAGACGGTGTCGCGGTGCGGGGCGCACATCCGGTCGAGGTAGGCGGATCGCAGTTCACGCACGAGGTCGTCGTCGTTCCGGTTTCCCAGGGTGCGTTGCAGGGCGACGAACTCCCAGTCGAGGATGCCCTGGCGGTGACCGCCGCAGTCGGGTGTGCAGCGGTAGCGGTACCACCCTTGGAACCGCGGTGCCTGCAGGGCGATTCGGTCGCCGCCGGTCAGGTCGGGTTGGCTGACGTGGCGGTCGATCTTGCGCTGGTCTTCCGGGCTCCAGCCGGGGTGAGGTTTGACGTCGATGCCGAGGACGCGGTGAGGTCGGATGGCGGCGAGAGAGGCTGCGCACGGATCCGTGTGAACCGCTTCCCTGATCGCGCACATGGAGTCGCGGACGTAGGGCTCGACGTGGGCGCGACGCCGTTTCCACGATCTGAGGTGGTCCTCGGTGCGCACGCTGGTGATGTCCGGGCGCCAGCTCTCAGTGCGGAAATCACCTCGCGCGGGTTTGGCTCGCAGCGACACGACGTCGTACTTCTTGAAGGTGTGAAGGCTGTCGAGCTCGCGGAAGTTGATCGGGTAGAGGCGGACCCAGCCGGGTGAGTCGAGGTCAAGGCGGATACCGGCCACGCACACCGTCTCGCCGTAGGTCTCCGACGGGTTCGGCGCCGCCTTGACCGTGATCAACACGCGCATTCGCTGCCATGCGTCCCCAACCGGTTTGGCGGTGGGGACGTCGTCGGGCCCGAAGAGCAGTCCTTGGCTCACGACACCTCCAGCGTTGTGACGATCGGTCACCACACTCGAGTGTGATCTGGCGAAACGACCGACGTCATTCCTCCGGTCGTGTACACGTAGTAAGCATGTTGCCCGTTCCGAGGTCTTCGATGACCGACCGGCAATACATCCGTGTAACTCGATCGAGTGAACCGTTGTCGGGTGACGTAGCGAAGATCGCCTCGGCGTCGATGTGATCCACAACGCGCCGACATGATCACGATGGTCGGCTGACGGCACGGTCGAGAGTTGGGATGCGCCCGCGGTGAGGATCGCCAGAGTTCGGATCAGGAACTTCCGCTGCCTGGAAGACGTGGAGGTGCGCTTCGACGAGGTCACGACGTTGATCGGCCCCAATGGGGTGGGCAAGTCCACCGTCCTGCGCGCTCTGGACTGATTCTTCAACGGCCCGAAGGCCTCCGACCTGGCCGACGACGACCTCACCCACGGCGTCGAGGGCGAGCTGTCCGTCGATGTCAAGTTCGACCACTTCACCGAACAGAACTGCGCCGCGCTCGGCAAACTGTGCTTGCCGAGAATGCCGTCCGTGCAGGTCAGGCGGCGTGGCGGTACTCGTTCGAGCGGAGGCTGCCCCCACGCCCTGGACGTCAACCCGGCCGAGGTCGTGTGGTCACACCTGTAACACAGCCTGGCCAACATCGTCCCCTGCGACATCGACGACCTGGCCACCCTGGTCCGCACCCACCTCATACGTCTGCAATATCGCCCGACCTGCTCAACGGCCTCGTCGTACACCGGATTCATCACCACACCGCCATGACGTCACCCTGAACTGAAAATTTCAGTAGCCTGGCAAGGGCGAGCTGGTTCCTCGCGGTGGCTCGCTCTCCCCAGGCTCGACTACTCCACCTCGTCTTCGGTCGACTCGGTAGAGATGCAGTACTCTCCTGCCTTCTTGGCCAGATGTACGGGGAAGGGCTGGGCCAGCGGGTCGTACTCATCGTGGAAGCGCTGTTGATGGGTGACCGATGCCCACTTAGCCGCACTGTCCGGCGAGCCTGCATCACCCGATGCAACACACAGCGAAGTGATCTCAAGGTACTGCGGGTTCCACGCCGAGATGGTCGCGCCATATTGCGAGGACACATCGTCGCCGAGCTTCCTGAGGCCTCTCGGGGTCTTCGGGAAGCTGCGGGGAAGGTTTGCGGTGCTCGCGAAGACCCGGTTGTCACTTGCCTCGTCTCTAGGGCACCATAGTCCGCTGGCAAAGCCTGCGGGTTTCCCCTCAGGGGTGGGTGCGTACCACTGTGGCACCTCCTCCCGGCTGTTCCGGTCACGTACCAGAACCACTCGGAGTTCCTCGCCGTATGCTCCCACTCGCTGGTCCTGGATGCCGGTGAAACCCAGGTGGTCCCTCATAAGAGAGCCATTGGCCAACGACGGCCAGGACTCGCGGAGGTTTCCGCTGTTGACCAACAGCAACGTTGGACGGCTCCGGCACTGGTACAGGATTGACCTGATCCGCCGCTCCACGTCCAGCCGATCATCCTCCGCATTCCGCCGGCCCTTGGCGCGGAACGACGCATCTGCGGTCGCCGAGGTCGACAGGAAACGCCAGTAGGGAACCCAGTCCTTGGCTCTGTCGTCCCATGCAGTGACCTGCTGCACCTCTTCACCGGGTCGGACCCGGACCGCCACGAGGCGCCTGCCCTGCGCTCCTCGGACGACCCACAGACCAACGTACTGCAAGCCTGTCGGCAGTGGTGATCTCGTGCGGGGCTCGGCGGAAGTGAGGACACCGAGCTGCCGGAATGCGTCGAGGCATGCCGACCGCACTCGTTGATCGACGTCATCACCCGAACCAGGTAGGGGGCGGATGAACTGCGTGAGGCGCCCGCTGTCGGCGAAACCGAGCCGTAGCGCCGACTTCGGATCGGAGTCCGCCTCGGTGAAGCGGTCGCCGCCGGGTAGTTCGACCAGGGCGATGGCGGGGGCGTCGAGCCGAGGGAAGGCCGCGCCGGCCGCCAGCCGTCGCGCCCGGTGAGCTTCCAGCGCGGCCGCGGGACGCTGCGGTGTTCCGGGCTTCGGAACATCGACTTTGCGTGCGAGATCACCGAGGGACGATACGGTGAGGCGTACTTCCAGCCCTTCGAAGAACCACCGCTGTCGCACCTCGGTGGTGACCTGTTCCTCGGGGCAGCCGAGCTGGCGGGCGAACTCGCGCAGAATCCGGTCTGCCGACTCGGAAAAGATCGTCACGACATCCACATGCAGCGGATCACCGGCCAACGCGACCCGCAATCCACGCCGCCGATTCGCCTCAACCTGCCGGTCGAACTTCTCCCGCTGCTCGGGCTTGGTCTTCGGTGCCGTCGGCAGCAGCGCGGGCTTGTTCCTCACACGAGGAACCCGGACCAGATCCGGCACCCGCCGCAGCAGGGGCTCCAGTCCTTCGGCAACCCACTCGTCGAGTTCCGCGCGCTCGTCAGGCATCAGTCCCGTGCCGACGGCGTGGGCCATCTCCAACGCCGTGCTGTACACGATGCCCACTGCCTTACCCTCCCTGCCCGTCAGCCATGCTTTCGGGGAGGAGACCACCTCCTCGGCCTTTGGGTAGCTGCCGATGACGTCGAGGTCGCCGAGCAGCCCGACGGGGCTGTTGCGGCCCCAGACCACCCGCCCCTGCCGCGCGTCGTAGCGGATGCTGTTGACCGACAATCGGCTCCGAGCTGCAGATCCGCCGTCTCCCCAGGGCAACTGGGTGTCCACGAGTGCGGTCGCGGATCGTTGGCGGGGCAGGAACAACCGATCCCCCGCAATCCACCGTCGGATCCCCGTGGAGACATGCACCCGCAGACTGGTGGTGAACGGGACGGTGTGACAGGTGACCCTGACAACCGCTGAGTAGAAGTGCCCACCTCCGTCCCACGGGGTGGATCTCGGGGGCCACGCCACGAGTTCGGTTCCCTGATCGCGATTGACCACCCGGAACCGGGTTTCCACGTCCGACTCCCGAGCGCGGAACGACCGCTGCGCCAAGCGCGTTGCGACCAGTTCGGGCAGCAGGGAGTACAGCCTCCTTGGTGGTAGCGCGGTTCCTCCCGCGGACAGGTCAACCGAGGTGAGGTCCACTTGCACTGGAAGCAACTCGATGGCGGTACCGCTGATCGAGTTGAGCACCCTGTCAAGCGCGGCTTGGTGCTCGGGCTCGGGTCGCAGTGACACCACCCAGGTCAGGAACGCCGCCCGCACAACCTCGGCGGGCACCTCGCCGTCGGTGTAGATCCAGGGGACCGACGAATCGGCCGCCGCGCCGCGACCGGTCGCCAGCACTCCAGGGGCTACGGCGCGCAACACCTGGTTCAGGCGCCTGACCGGCAGACCGACCATAACTTCCGGGCTGCGCCAGCCGAGGGCGTACAGGTCTGTTAGCTCGGTCTGCCATTGCTCGGTGAACTTCGCCACGTGGAATTGTTCAACCCACGGGCCACGTGAAGGATCGTGCTCGAACGCGCAGGTCCTGATCTGGTTGTACATGGTGCCTCCTAGTCGGTGAGGGAGCCGAGGCACGCGCCCAGCGCGGCCCACAGCGGCTGGTAGAGGGCTTTGACGATGAAGCGCTCGTCGGCGCGGTGGGTGCTGCCCGGATGGAGGTACTGGTCGAGCACGTGGTGGATGTTGACCAGGAGACTCGTCTCACGCGTCTCTTCCGCCGTTCGCTTCTCGGCGTGCATCGGGACGAACGCCGCGTCGACGAACACCACCCTGGCGGGCACCCCACCGCGCACCAGGCGTCCGATGACCTGCCAGGTGAGGACGAGCAGGTCCCAGGTCACCGGGTCCAACCGCGTACCGAGGCGGCTCCAGGCCAGGGGCCGGGCGAGCGCCCTGTACCACTCCTTCCTGCCCAGCGCGCGAACCTCGGCCGCCCCCTCGGCGAGACTGGTCGCGTTGCGCAGCACCTCCGCGAAGCCGGTCGGCTCCGCGACGAACCGCAGGATCCAGTCGTTAACGGTGTGCACAGCGAGCATCAGGTCGTCAGGGCGCGGATTCGGCCGGGCGAGGAAGTAGACCGTGCCGATGGCCGCCACCTGGTCCTCGTTCAGGATGTTGTGCCCGCGCTCGACGGCGAGCAGTGGCGCCACGAGGATCTGGGCCGATGTCTCGAATAGGGTGTCGACGTCGCCACGACGCAGGATAGGCGCGCGATTGTCGTCGCCCTTGGGGTCGTCGGTCGTCTCGTAGTCGTCGGAGACGAGGCGGACCACCTGTCCCCGCCAGCGAGGGGCCAGGGTATGCAGGGTGTCCGCGACGAGCGCGGCCTCCTCGTAGGAACCGACCAGTAGCAGGATCCGCCGCCGGTTCTCGGGCAGCGAGCGGAGCTCGCGCTGGAGTCTGCTACCGCCGTGGTCCTCCTCACCGAGCTTCACCGCCATCCGGCGGAGGACGTCAGGTCGTTGCAGCACGCCAGCTCCCGATACCTTGAGCGGCACGCCGTTGTTGTCCTTCAGCAGTTCCACGCGCATGTGGGTGCCACGCGCGACTGCCCTGACCTTCGCCGCCGGAGGTTTGATGATCAATCCCACCGGTACCTGGATGTGGTACCGGCTGGAGGTGCCCGCCCAGCTGCTGCCGGACATCAACAGGAGGTTGGTCGGCGGGTGTCCGTCGGCCTCCGGAATCTCCGGTATACGTCGGAGCAGTTCCCGCCCGACCCCGCTGCACCGGAAGTACCGCAGCTCGCCGCTCTGCACGCTCTCGTCGGCGCGCCCGTGCGGGATGAACTGAAAGCCCAGCAGATTGCCCATCGGCGACTCCGGGACCATCGGACCGTAGTCGCGCGGCCGTTGATACATCTCGTTGAAGTCAAGCTTGAGCACCGACTCCACCCGTGGCCACATCGCGTTCATCAGCGCCAACTTCGGTTCCAGCGCACACAGCAGCAACGTGAACTCGAACCGCTCCACCATCAGCTTCATCCAGGTTTCAGCGTCCGGTGGTTGCTTCGGCCGCTTCTGCTTACCCTTCCGCGCCGACTGCTGACCACACGTTGCGTCCAGTCTTCGCCGGCGCTCCACCTCGGGGGAGAGGTCGAAGATCCGCACCGTCTCGTCCCGAAGCTTCTCGCGGGTGTAGGCCTCGTCTTGGGTGTGCAGCAGCTCGGCGATCAGTGCGATGAGCCGCGGCACCTCGGCGCGTCGTCGGTCGCCGAACGGGTTGTCCCTCAGTTCGTCGAGCAGCCGGGTGAGGCGGTCGACCGGGTTCCCTTCAGCCCTGGCCATCGCGGGATAGCGCTCCTCGATCAGCCGGAGTTGCAGAGTCCACGAGCTGAAGTAACCGACCCGCACCCATTCCCTCAACTCCTCGCTGCCCACGAGCATCGCGTAGAGGCGATCGGTGGCGGTGGTAATCGAGTTGACGGCAGCTGTCCATTTCTGGACGTCCGAATTGGACAGCTGTGTGCGCTCGCCTTCCTGGAGTTGGTTGGTCTTGTGCTTCATCAGGTCATCCCAGAGCGACCGACTTTCCCCGACTCCGATCAGCGGCGCGGCCGGCGCGAAGAGCGCGTCGAGGTTCATCTGCACCCGGTCTGCTTCATCCACGATGACCAGGTCGCTGCGCCTGCACGCCAGTTCCAAATAGCGCACTCGTTCGCCGTTCTGGGGCCATGGAACCCGGGCATCGACGAGCCCCGCTGGTGTGGCCACCCACGCGGCGGCCTCCACGAGCTCGTGAGAACTCCGGTGGCGAGGACACCTCGCCCAGCAAGGGCACACGCGCTTGCCTCGCAGCCAGGTGGTGCGCGAAGCGTCCTCGTCAGTCTTCCCCCTCGCCTGGAGCTGGGTGCAGGGAGCCTGGTTAAACGCCAATGGTTCTTCGTCGTTGTCCAGCAAGGCGTTGAGCGCACACGAAGTGCTTAGGTATTCGAATCCCTGATCGTCGTGTGCAAGTAGGTTCTGCTTCCCCCGTCCGGTTGACCTGCGGTGGAGCCGCCGTGCGTGGCGGTCCTTCCCGTTCGCGCCCAGAACGGGGGCTGCCGAGCCGCCAGTGTGGAGCTTGTACAGCCGGACGAGCTTCAACACGTCGGCGACATCGCCGACCACCACTGTGACGCGCATGCCCAGGTTGATCAGGTGGATGGTCAGGATATCGCGAAGGGTGCTCTTCCCCGCACCGACTATGCCGAGCAGGTGCTGAATCCGATCAATGGTGAACTTCTGGTGCGGCCTCCGCTTGCGGAAGCTCTTCCCCGAGGGCAGGAACAACTCCACCTCGCCGAGGCGTTCCACCCATCTGCCGCGCTTGGCCTCGTCGGCGATCCAGACCTCTTCAAGGTCGTCCATCGTCTCGGCCGTTGCTTCGAGATCCTCCCAGAGGATCTCGATCGACTTCCCTCTATTGACCTGCTTGCGGTGCAGATCGTGACCGTTGGGGCGGTCGAACGCCGACATGTCCGGCAGGACCACTTTGCGATTGCTCCTGCCGACAGGGAAGCGATGCACACCTTCGGTGGCGAAGGTGGGCGGTTCACCCTCAAACGGCGGTGCGTTATCGAGCAACGCGCCGTAGACAGCCCAGCGATCGTCGCCGATCCCTGTCGTGGGCCGCACTGTTGCGACTTCCTCGTTGAAGGGAATGCTGAACGCTCGCACGCTTGTGTTCAGGTTCCGGTAGTGCTGGATGGCTTCGAGCCAGGAGCTCCGCCTGGACAGCGTCCACAGGGTGAACCGTCCCGATCGCACCGCCTCCGCCACACCCGGCAACGCGGTCAGGCCGCGCGTCGCCGCGTACGGGTAACCGCTGAACAGCGTCCAGGCGCTGACCGCTGGCTCGGTGGGCGCGATCTTCAAGAGCAGGTACAACCCGAGTTCGACTTCGCACAGGCGCTCGGCGTCCTTGAGCCGGAGCCCGCCCTTTTCCCGCAGTTCGTCGATCAAGGGCTTGAGGATGCTCCTACCGCTTCGCATCAGCCTTCTCCTTCGTGGTCTTCCGGAGGACGAGTTCCTCGTCCGAGAGCAAGCTGATCTCCGTGTCCTCGGGCAGGGAGTTCTCGAAGGCCCGACGGAACCCGTGGTCGAGTGTGTTGGCCGGGAGCACCGCGACGGTGACCTGGTCCCTCACCACCTGCCCGGCCAAGAGGGTGGCGCAGGTGCGGTCGTAGAAGCGGAACACGACATCGGTTCCGTCGAGAAGGCCCGTGTAGGTGCCGGTGGCGCGCTGCGACAGGAGCGTGCCTGTGTCTCGCAGCCGTTCGAGGCAACTCTGTTCCACCAGACCGGGAAGTGCTAGGAACAGCCGTAGTGCCCGGTGTAGCAGTATGACATCCGTTGCTCTCGGACTGTCCGTCACCGGCTTGTCGCGCGGGCAGACTTCGGCTTCACACCAAATGGTGCCGTGCTCGGGGAGTTCGGCGGCCAGGGCCGGGAGTCGACAGGTCGGGCACAGGGCGATCTCGCCTGCCGAGATCAATCGGGTTGGCACGGGCTCGTAAAGGTGGCGGACGGCCTTGACCACCGCTATCGACCTCGGGTCGAAGTTCATGAGATCGCGGTGCCCGGTATTGCTCATCACCACATTGCGCTGTAGGAACGACCTCGCGCGAGCAACACCAGCAGCGTCGAGTTCGGCGACGGTTGTGGCGAACAGGCGATCAGCGAACTCCGCCTGACCAGTGATCTCCATGCATGCTCGTGAGGGTGACCGTGCGACCCCATGTACGAGACGTTGGGTGGGTTCGGTGATTCCGCCGATGCCCATCGCCGCCCAGCGGGCGAGAGTCCATCCGGTGCACCAGTAGACGAGATCCGGAACACCGGTTGGCGGGATGCGGTTCTCCCGCAGTGCCCACAACACCAGTTGATCAAGGGCGCTCTGCGTCTCGTGTGGGTAGGGCGGAGGCGTTGAGCCGCCGCGATCACTGTGTTCGGACAACGCAACCACACCGCGGGCGATCTGTGTGAGCAAGCCGGTGGCGTCGGTCGTGGGCTCAATCATTGCTGGCTCTTCCTCCATAAGCTGCGGTGCACCAGCGCGAGACCTCACAGGAACGGCAGTGGTCGCCGGGTTTCGGCGCGAATCGGTCGTCCAGGTGCCAAGGGCGGAAATGCTTCCGCAGCGAGGAACCCGCCTCCGTCAGGACCCGTGGGGTGTCCGGGTCGAACATAACGAGGTCCACTCCGGATGGTCGTAGCACTTCGAGCTCGACCCTGTTGCGACCCGGCCCGAGATCGCCACGCGCCGCGAGGACCACGGCCAGCGCCAGTTGCGGGTAGTAGTCGAACCACCGGGACTGCCTCATGGTCGACGTCGAGGTCTTGACCTCGCGCCACACCCACCCATCCCGGTCGCGATAGAGAAGGTCCGGCTTCGCCAACACCACCGTGTCCGCGTCAGTGTCGTGGAACACGATGTCCGGCTCCACCCGCACGTCGGCAGGCGACGATGCGAGCGTGAGGGGGCACACCTCGGCGTGGTGCCTGAGCAACTCCGCGCCCAGTTCGCGTTCTCCGTCAGTTAGGTCGAACCCGCCGGGAACCCAGTTGTCCGGAATCCGGGAATCGCAAGGTACTGCTGTTCCGGCGCTGTGAAGCTTTTCCAGATACCGGTGCACAGCCCGACCGCGCTCGGCGGATTGCCCTCGTTCGATGGACTGGTCCAGCGGTAGCCGCTGCCTGCGGGAGAACTCCTGCGCTGGACAGCGCCGGTAGGAGCGGCTGGTAGTTGGGGACCACGTGCGCCGTGGTCTGCTGTCGTCCTGCACACCGAGCACGCCCGCGCTGCGCGGCAGGGCAGGACACACCGCCGCGAACGGGCAGTCCGCGCAGGCCGACCCAGGTCGGTAGTCGAGGCCGCCGGGTGCGTCTACGATTCCTGCCAGCGCGGGCTTGCCTGCCACGTCGTAGAGGTCGAGTGCGGCCTGCCTCGAACCGTCGAACAAGGTGGTCGTCGTGCCATCGAGCAATGCGAACTGCCGGATTCGGACGCGTTCTGGGAGTGGCTGGGGCAGCGACGAAGCGAGGACCAAGGCCGCGACGGCGACTTCCGCCTCCGTCCTCGTCCGCCCGTCCGCCCGGTTGGTGAGCAGTCGGAGTTCACGAAGGCGGTAGTCCTCTGAGGTGTAGCAGCGTCCCCATACCGAGATCGCGTACCGCTTGGCACCCCGCTGGTCGGGGACGCTCCATTCCCGGAAGTAGCGCCAGTTCTTAGTGGCCGGTACCACCTTGGAGTCGTCGGCGAAGGCTTGCAGGTACCCGAAGACCCCGTGCGCGGCCCATTGTTCGACGGATGCATGGACCACTCGGCCAGGCACCGTCGACGCACAGGCCGTCCGCAGCGCCCGGTCCACCGGCTTCCGGTGGAACTCGATCAGGTCCACCGCCCGCATGAAGGGGCCGTTCGCAAAGTCTTCGAGGTACTCGGGCTTCCGGCGCACCAACGTTTCGGCGCGCAACCCTTGCCGCGCCGCCATCGCGTCACGGGCGGGGCAACGAAAGCGCGGTGACCCTAGCATACCTACGGAGACCTTGATAGCGGAGTAGTCGCCTGACACGCCGTCAGGTGGCTGCCACCCAGTCATGTGCACACCTTTCGAGTAGGGTTCGCGCACTGAGAGCACTATTCGGAAACGGAGCATTCACCTTGTTCACGTCAGGTCATGTAATCGGCAAGCGCTACCAGGTGCGCTCCGAACTAGGAGAAGGCTCCGGCGGGGAGGTGTATGAGGTTCTGGATCTGCGATCAGGTGCCGTCCTGGCCCTTAAGATCCAGCAACCCCGGTACCTGGAGTCCACCAATGCCTATGCTCTCTATCGCAAGGATGTCCGCCAGGAGATCGCACTGGGAACTTCGCTCGGCGGAATCAGCGGTGTCGTGATCCCCCTCAAGTCCGGCAATCATCTTGGGCGCGCTTACTTCGTCATGGATCGTATCGACGGGTTCGACCTCGGCGAATTCGCGCGCCGGGCGCAGCCCGTCTCCTCGGTTCGCTCGGCCGCGGTGCTCGTGCAGTTGTGCACTGTCCTCCACCAGGTTCACTCACGCGGCTTCGTCCACCGGGACATCAAGCTGGAGAACGCGTTGATCTCCCGGGGCGGCGTGGTCACGCTGATCGACCTGGGAAGTTCCGCACCTTCCGGCGAAGTTCCCGAGGTACCTGCGGGTACTTTTGGTTACCTCGCCCCGGAATCCACCTCCTGCGGAGTCGCCGAAACCAGCCTCGACATCTTTTCCGCAGGGTGCTTGCTGTTCCGCATGTTGACCATGGAGTTCCCATTCCTCAACAAGACCGGTTACGCGATGGTTCGTCGCCGGCTCCCGATCGGCAAGCTCGTAAACGTCGATCCTGTTGTGCGACGGATCTGTGTTGCGATGCTCGAATGGGAACCGGTGAATCGGCCCACGGCGGCTGAGGTCCGTGATGAGCTCAGTGTCGTTCTGCCGGACGCGTCCTCTCCTGCTCCGCCTCGGCTGAGCCACGACCCGGTGCGTTGGTGGTGGGAGCGGATCCAGCGTCAGGAGCGTGCCCCCATGTCGTCGTGAGGTCTTCGACCTCGGCAAGGCCCTTCTCGTCCGCCAGTGCCGAGTAGAGCTCACGCGCACGTTCGAGAGCGGCCCGTCCTTCGATCGTCCGGTGATCCGCGAGAAGGACTTCGGCCAGGCGCACCTGGGTCGGAGCCTCGCGGTTGGCCCGGTCCAGCTTCCGATACTCGGTGACGGCCGTGTCGAACACAGCTGCGGCGCGACCGAGGTTGCCTTCCGCAGCGTGCACTCTTCCCAGGATCACCATGGCGTTGGCCCGGGCATTGACGTCGAGGACCTGTTGATAGATCGCCAGCGCCGCCGTCACGTGCTCGTCGGCCTCGGTGAGCCGACCGAGGTCGACGAGCATCATCGCCAGACCGGAGAGGGCATCCGCCTCGCCCAGCCGCTCGCCGAGCTCGCGGAAGACTTCCAAAGCCAATCGGTACTCGGACGCCGCACCGGCGAAGTCGTTCTCCTCGGCTCGCAGCACCGCCAACCCGATGTGCCCGTAGGCCACCCCGTAGCGGTCACCCGCGTCCCGGCTCAGGTGGAGGGCCCTGGCCTGAGCTCCCTGAGCCTTGGGGGACCGCATCCCCCGACGGGAGCCAGCCAAAAGTCTGTACACGAAGGCTTCGTCCGCGGCTGTCGGTACGACGCTCTCACCACCTTCCCCGCGCAGCCGCTCCACCGCCTTTCCCGCGTGTTCCAGGATGCGTTCCGCCTCGTGGTAGTGGTTGCGGTGCCACAGATAGCTGGCAAAGACAGTCGAGAGCAGCCAGGTGTGGTGGTCGTCGCCGATCTCGACGGCGTGGTCGACGGCTCTGCTGATCGTTGCCTGCTCCTGCTCGAACCACCGGGTCGCCTGGTCGATCGTGGCGACTCGGACGACGGGCAGGTCGGTGGAAACGCCGACCTGCAGCCTCCGACCGGGTACTAGCACCTGGTCACAGGTCCATGCGTTCTGCAGCAGGTGGCTCAGCAGTCGTTGACTGGCCTGCTCCCGCGCCTGGCTGTCCAGCGTGTCGACCTGCTCCAGCGCGAATGTTCGGACCAGGTCATGGACGCCGAACCGTTCGAACTCGGGTTCTTCGAGGAGGTGCAGCGCGGAGAGTTCGCCGATCCTGGTCCTTACGTCGGGTTCGGCGATGGCGGAGATTGCGGCCGAGCCGATGGTCGGGCCAGGGTGATGGGCGATGAGGCAGAGCAAGGTCTTGGCGTTGGCGCTCAGGTGATCGTAGGAGTACGACAGGACCGCACGCATGTCGAGGTTCTCGTCCCCGGCCAGCTTCAACGTGTCCAGGCGGGTCCGCTGCTCCCGCAAGCCGTCGCGGATTCCCCGGAGCACACCGTCGTTCTCCGGCCGGGTCCTGATCGCAGCGGCGACGATCGCAAGCGCGAGGGCAAGTCCGCCGGTGAAGCGGGCGATGTCCGCCACCAGCGGGTTGCTGTCGGCCCGGAGACGGGCGAGGCGTGCGAGGACGTCACACGCAGTGTTCTCGTCGAACGGCTCGACCAGGCACTGGACAGCTCCCTCGTGCACGACGAGGCCGTCGAGCCGCATCCTGCTGGTGACCAGGGCGGTGCAGCCGATCCCAGGCAACAGCGGTCGGACCTGGTCGGCGTCGCGGGCGTTGTCGAGGACCACGAGCAGGTTTCTGCCTGCGGTCGCCGTGCGGAAGGTGGAGATCATTCCGTCCAGCGTGCGGACCGGCGAGGCCACCCCCAATTCGATCAGGAACTGTTCGAGCACCTCTTGAGGCCGGGCCGCTTCCTTGGGGCCGAATCCCCGTAACTCGGCGTAGAGGGTCCCACCGTCGAAGTGTGCGTTCCTCGAACCTGCCCACGACCTGGCGAGCTGCGACTTGCCCACCCCAGCCATGCCGTGGAGCACCACGACCGCGGCTCTGCGCTCGTTTGCGCCGAGTAGCCTGTCGTCCAGTTCTTGCTCGAGTGGTCCACGGCAGTGCAGGTCCACGTGCTGCCCGGGGAGTTGGTTCGGCACGACCGGTTCGAGCCGGGTGGAACCGGGTGGGGTCAGCTCGTTCATCAACTCCTCCAGTTGACCGCAGTCGTCGCCGTGATCACGAATGCAATCCTGGACGAACTGCACCGCCTCGGACGGTCTGCCCGCGTTGATCAGGGTCATCGCCTTGAGCGTGACCAGCGCGGGTGCACCTGGCCACTGGTCCAGCGCCTTTCGGAGCTCCCGGTCGAATTCCGAATCCTCCTTGCAGTCCTGTAGGGCGTAGAGGAAGTCGACGATGGTGTTCAGCCACTCGTTGTCGAGCAGCTTCCGTTCGGCGTCCAGGTCGTAGCCGTCCCACTCCGGGCCTGTCAGCGGCGGTCCCTGCCATTCCGACACGGCGGCTCGGAGGAGATCCAGCCGCTCGCGCCCGGACGTGAGCTTGGCTGCGGTCACGTTGCGCCTGGCCCGGAGGATGTCGACGTCATCGGGGTTGAGCTGCAGCATGCACCTCCCCTGGACCTGGAGTACCTGGTTGACTTCGGGCAGGACTTCACGCAGTTCCCGGGTCACGTCGGACACCGACTTGGAAGGTCCGTGCGGCCACAGAGCGTTGCTGATCCGGGCGTTCGGCGCTGCCTGACTGGGCGAGAGCACGGCGACCACGAGCACGACCCTGGGCCGAGGCCTGATGGCGACGATTGCTTCGCCCCGGTGCACTGCGAACTGCCCGAGCAAGTGGATCCGCACTACTTCTCCTACGGGTGGGAACTGCTGTTCCAACAGGCTGGCGACTGGCACGACCAGATTCTGCCGCCGGTGCTCGAAGTCTCGACCCATACTTCACCCATACTTGCCGCCGGTACGGATGGCGGTAGGTATGCCAAGCTTCGCTCTGAGCTGGTCGGAAGCCACGGTCCAATCCCGTACCGATCGGCGAACTGTCCAGAAATCCCAGGAGGAGAACCGTGACGAACACCAGGGCGACCTGCTCCAACGGCAAGCGGCTCAAGCGGTCGTGGCCCCCGCGCGGGATGCCGAAGAGGGGGTCCCGTAGGCCGGAAGTTGCTCCGGTCAACCCCGACAGGCAGGCAAAGACCATTGTGATCCGCCGGTGCGGGCCGGTGCGGCGCCGCTACGGGAGGTAGGCCGGACTCACTGCTTATAGCAGTGCGATGCGGCTGATCTGGAAGCGACACGCAGCCGGTGCCCAATTCGTCCGATTCAGTGGGTGTGGTGATACTTCGCGGCCTGTCGAAGTGTTGGCGTTTCCTGACCAGGTCGGCGCGACTGCCTCTACGCATGCCGGAGGCCCGTTGGCCACCGTGGACAACGGGTCTCCGTGCTGCGGTTGGGCTGCCTCAACCTGTGACTGCGACAGTGAGGTTTTTCTCGACAACAAGATCAAGCCCCTCAAGCGGCAGACTAGTCCCCTTCGGTTTAGTGGGCGCGCGTGACGGCCCAGGTCGCGGCAGCGTTGAGGAGGTTGTCCGGCAGGGTGCTGCCTGGAGCCCGTTCGGCCTGAGCGATGATGACGATAGAGCCGTCGTTGTGAGAATCGTAGTGATGTCCGGTAAAAGCAACCCCGTCCCTGGTCAATTCGGTGATGTTACCGGTCCGATGTTGATCAACGAGGTTTTTGAGTTCCATGGCCTGGACGGTGTCCGGCATGGTTACCCAGGCCATGGCGACGCGCGCGGCACTCGTGCCGTGGGTGACCTCATAGAGGGAACGGGTAAGTCCTGCGCAGGGATGGGCGATGAGGTAGTCGTGGACCTGACCGTAGGACAACTCTACGCATGAGCCGCCCTGAGAGTGATCTAGACGAGTGTGAGTGAAGTTCGTCGCAGACAGGGTGTCGGAGTCGGCGGCGGTGCCGAGCCCGACACCCAGAGAAGCAACAACAGCGGCAACAGCGAGAGCGAAAAGAACGAAGGGAAAGGCTTCCATGGAGTTGTCCGGACTGCCGCTCATGCCGCCCGTGCGGGTAGGGACAGAGCGGGTGTGACCCTTGACCCGGACACCGCCACGAACATGGGGACGAACGCGAACCATGTACCACTCCTCCGATAGTGGAAGAAGCAACGGTACGCCAACCGCTTCATGAAGCTTGACCAGGAGCTGGATTCCAAGTGAGAGGTGAAATCCGAATAGTGTAAGTGGCTGTTTCCACTACTGCGACTGGACGAATCGACAGAGTGCCAATATGGATCACTGCGGGAGCAGACCATGGGAGCAAAATGGGAGCCGCCAGATGTGTTCAACGGAACCGAACCGCGCCCAGCGGCTCCCGACAGCCCCGTTTCACCTGTCGCGATTCTGTTTCCGCAGCTAGGAGCCTTGACCAGGCTTCGTTCACGCCGAAGAGGTCACAGGTTCGATCCCTGTATCGCCCACAGTGTGTTCTACCAGGTCAACGGCTCGTCGACGATCAATGTCGACGAGCCGTTGATCGTTGCGGGGAGCAAATGGGGAGCAGACGATCTTGACCACCTCCGCATTTGCGAAAGTGGTCATGATGCAGTGCTCCCGGCCTGCTCCCAGCGGGCCTGGGGTCCGGCGGGCATGGGCTGGGTCACGTGGGAGCAGACGCCCATGACACCGCGGAACTTGTGATCGATCCGCTTGTGCTGCAGGACTTCGGGAACCCCGTCCTCGATCAACCACGTCTTGTGGGTGTGACGCAGGTCATGGAAGTGCATCTCGGGGTTGATCCGCTGGCGGTGTCGCCGTGCAGGGCGGGCAGGTTGGTCGCCGGTGGCGAGGCGGAGCTTGCGGCAGGGGTTGGAACCGATCAGGCCCTCGTCGACGGCTTCGGCCAGGATCCGCGACAGCTCGCGCAGTTCGGTGTCGGTGAAACGGGGCAGGATGTGGTTGTGCAGGTGCGAGTCGTGGGTGGCCCAGGTCACCGCGCTGACGTCGTGGGCCTGCACCCACTCGCAGACCCGGTCCCCGAACCGGGTCCGCGCCGGCCGGGGGTCGACGAAGCGTCCCCGTCGTTGATCGGACTCCACGTCCCGGACCCGGTTGTCCGCTTGCTCGCGGGTGTCGAACCCGTTCTCGGTGCACAGCGACCCGTCGGGCAGCCGGTCCATCCTTTGAGGACGGAGCGGAGCAATAGTGACGCTCCATATCCGTTGAAGCGCAAGCGAACTGCGTTCAGCCCTGTCGGCGTCGCGGAGACGGACCGCGTGTCCCTTGTGCGGACATGTCGTCCCGGCGAGGGGGACGGGATCCGCGTCGGACGATCGACCGCAGGTCCGCGTCGGAGAACCGAAGATGCTTGCCCACGAACGTGCACGCGACCTCTCGCCGTCCCGCCATCCGCCGCAGCCACGACTCCCGCACCGCCGACGGCTCGGCGGCCTGGGCGGGAGTGTGCAGCAGCCTGCACCGGGTTGCGGCCGGATCGTCGTCGAGCGCGACCTCGTGCTGCGATGCCGCTGACCTGGTCCTGCAACCGTCGGGCGAAGCAGCCGTGACGAGCCGTCGATCACCACAGGTGGAATGAGAGCCGTCGGACGCGTTCAAACCTGAAGCGGGCAATCGGAGTGACCGTCCCGCAGCTCGACGGAAGCGACATCGCGAATCGTGGCGCAATCCGCCGGATGGCTGCACACTCTGCTTGTGCGCCGCCCAACGGAGGTTACTTCCGTCGTCCTGGCTCCCAAGCTCGACGCGTTGCCCACGCAGGATGTGAAGTGGAACAACTTCGAACTGCTCCTCCGCAGGTTGACGCAGAGGGTTCGAGGACTGCAGGCAGATCCAGCGTTCCCCGACGAGCGCTTGGAACAATCTGCAAGCGTTGAGATCAGACAGTCTGTCGATCATGTCGCGACATCGCGCGCGAATGTCGTCATGACTCTGCCTGTAGAGCCGCACGACGACCGGACAGCGTCAGGGAGGATTCAGGCTGTCCTCCAGCCAGCGGAACAGGGTTCTGAAATGCTCGGTGAAGGCGGCGACGATCCGGTGGGCCGTGGCGGTGTCGGTCCGGTCGAGCGCGCGTGCGACGTGCGGGGCGAACCTGTGGGGTTCGCGAAGTACCGCGTGGATGAGCAGGCGGATGGCGGGATCGGAGGCACGGTGCCAGTGCGGCATCGTCCGGGTCGACGCCGTTGGACCTCTCGTCGGCACGCCTGTTGACGCCCTGGTTCAGGCACTCGGCCTTCCGGGTTCGGTCACGCCGCTGTCGTCCGGCGGCGATCGTGGTGACCTGGCAGTGGGCGTTTTCGTTTCAGGGGCGTTTCCGTCTGGTGCGTCGACGCGTCGGATCTTCGATAGCGGGCTTTTCGGGCGGCCGTCTTGTGGTGCCGGAGGGTTCGCGCATGTGCTTCGGGCATCGATTCATATAGCCTTTGCCGCACATCGGGGAGTCGCACGCTGGGCGGTGGGTCATGTTGCTGCTGGACACCTCGGTGCTGCCCGCCCGTGACCGGGTGGAGGCGTTCCGGGAGGCGCTGGTCAGCGGTTCCACCGGGAACCGCGTCGTGCACGAGGAGCCGCCGGAGGGCCTGTACGGCCGCATGGAGGGCACCCGGGTGGGTGGTCTCGCGGTGTTCACCTCGCACAACACCGGGTTCCGGCTGGTGCGCACGGGTCACCACGTCCGCCAGGACGACCGTGCGCTGATCGGCCTGGCGATCCAGACCCTCGGCGAGGGCCGGCTGGAGGTCGGGGACGACCAGCAGGCGGTCGGAGCCGGTGACCTGCTGCTCAACGACCTGACCAGGCCCCACGGCTACAGCTGGTCGGGCGTCGGCGCGGCGAAGACCATCATCTTCACCCACGACCAGCTGGGCCTGCCCGTCGACACGGTCCGCGCGGCGACGTTCCGGTTGCGGGCCAGCCCGCTGCACGACCTCGTGCACCGCCACCTCGCCACGCTGCACACCGACGCCGACCGATTGGCCTTCGACCCCGGCGCGCCCGCCCTGGCCAACGCGACCCTGGAACTGATCCGCGCCCTGTTCGTCTCCGCCGCGGGCAATCCCGCGGTCAGCCGACCGGTCCTGGCCGACACCCTGCTCACCCGTGTACTGGCCTACGCCCGCGAACACCTGGACAGCCCCGACCTCAACCCCGGACACCTGGCGCGGGTGCACCACGTGTCCGTGCGCCGTCTCCACCAGGTGTTCGAACGCGCGGGCATCAGCCTCGAACAGTGGATCATCACCCAACGACTCGAAGGTGCCCGCGCCGCGCTCACCTCGCCCGCCAACGCGCACCTGACCATCGCCACCGTCGCCCACCACTGGGGCTTCACCCAACCGACGCACTTCAGCCGTCGCTTCCGCGAGGCGTACGGCACCACCCCGCGCGAGTGGCGGCAGCGGCACCGGTGAGGCGGTCAGTGGTGCGCGGCGCGTGGCATGACGGCGTGACCCCGGCCTCGGGAGATGAGCCACCGGTTCACCGGCACGGTGACGACGAACGCGATGGCGAGCGCACCGGCGAGTGAGAGCCAGAACACCGCACTGGTGATGCCGGCGTCCATGGCGCCGGGGATGGAGACGAGGGCGAGGTTGTCGACCAGTTCCATGACGGCGATGGAGAGGGTGTCGGCGACGAGGGCGATGCGGATCGCCTGGCGCAGTGGCAGGCCGGTACGGCGGATGCGGCGTGCGGTGAGGGCGTAGCCGAAGGCGAAGGCGAGCGTGACGGACAGGGCGATGGTGGCGACGTCGCTCAAGCCGGTGGCGGTGCCGATGGTCATGCCGAGGACTTCGCCGATGGCGCAGCCGGTGAGGCAGTGCAGGGTGGCGCTGATCGCCGTGCCCCACCCGGCGTGCGCCGCGTGGTCGGTGTGCCGGCTCATCGGGGTTCCTCCCCGGGGATGGGCCGCCGGCGCCCGGTGCGGGCGCCGGCGGTCGTGGCGGTCAGTGGAAGCGCTTGACGAAGGCGAGCGCGGTGTCGCAGACCTCGCGCCACCCGCTGTCGATGGTCAGCGCGTGCCCGCGGCCGTGGATCTGCACGATCTCGGTGACGCCGGGGTTGTCCTGCTGCTTGCGGTAGGAGGCGTCGACGATCGCCCACGGCACGGTGTTGTCCTTCTCGCCGGAGATCAGCAGCAGCGGACCGCGCTCCGGGTTGCCGGTGTCGACCTTGACCTCGGTCCACGGGTTGAGGTTGGCCGCGGCGGCCTGGAACAGCGGCTCGCCCGGCGCGGGGACGGCGAACTCGTCGTACAGCCGGCGGGCCTCGTCCTCGCTGACGGCGTTGGCGAAGGAGTAGCGGAACTGCTCGTAGGTCAGCGGCACCGCGCGGTGGAAGTTGGCCGGGTTGCCCAGCACCGGCCGGGCCGCCCGCAGCGACGAGATCGGCAGCGGCAGCACGCCCCGGAACGGGGCCGGGTCGATCGCCACGGACGCGGCGGACAGGCCGCGGCCGGCCATGATCTGGGTGATCAGCCCGCCGAAGGAGTGGCCGACCACCGCGGGCTTGCGGTACAGCCGGCCGATCAGGTCGCAGAAGTGGTCGGCGACCTGGCCCACGCTCTTGCCCGCGAACACCTCGGGGTGGGCGTTGGCCTCGGCGACCGTGTCCGGGTCGTCGGGCCAGCCGGGCGCGATCGGCGCGTAGCCGGCCGCCTCGAAGACCGCGGCCCACCGGTCCCAGCTGCTGGGCAGCAGCCACAGCCCGTGGATGAACACCACCGGCGGCCTGCCACTGGCGTTGACCTCGTCGATGCGGGCCCGGTCGTGCGCTTCGGACATGGCGGCTCCCCCTTTCAGCGGGACTTCAGGACGGTGGACAGGAACGCGACGGCCTGGCCGATGGCTGCTTCGGCGGCGTGGGTCTCGCGCAGGGCGTTGAGCATCACGAAGTCGTGGATCACGCCCTGGTAGCGGACCGCGGTCACCGGCACGCCGGCCTCGCGCAGCTTGTTCGCGTAGGCCTCGCCCTCGTCGCGCAGCACGTCGGCCTCGGCGGTGATCACCAGCGCCGGCGGCAGGTCGCGCAGCTCCTCGGTGGTGGCCCGCAGCGGCGAGGCGGTGATCTCGGCGCGCTGCGCTTCGTCGGTGGTGTACTGGTCCCAGAACCACTGCATGGCGTCGCGGCGCAGGAAGTAGCCTTCGGCGAACTCGTGGTACGACGGCGTGTCGAAGGCCGCGTCGGTCACCGGGTAGAACAGCACCTGCCCCAGGAGCGGGACGTCGCCGCGCTCCTTGGCCAGCAGGGTCAGCGCGATCGCCATGTTCCCGCCGACCGAGTCGCCGGCCACCGCGATCCGCGACGCGTCCAACCCGTGCTCGGCACCGTGCTCCACCACCCACCGCGCCGCGGCGTGGTTCTCGCCGAGCGCGACCGGGTAGCGGGCCTCGGGCGAGAGGCTGTAGTCGGGGAACACCACCGCCGCCCCGGCGCCCCGCGCGATCTCGCGGGCCAACCGGTCGTGGGTGTGGTTGTTGCCGAACACCCAACCCGCGCCGTGGACGTAGAGCACCACCGGCAGCGGCCCGGTGGCGTCCGCGGGACGGAAGATCGTCACGGCCGGGTCGGCCAGTGCCTCCTTCGTCGTGCCCGGCACGGCGGCCTCGGGGCTCTGCACCCCGTCCACGGCGGCGCGCCCCTTGGTCGGGCCGAGGTCGAACAGGTAGGGCGGGTTGGCGGTGGCGTCGGCGAACGCCCGCGCTGCGGGTTCCAGCACTGGCTTGGTCATGCGCGTTACTCCTTCGGGCTGTGGAACACCGCAGACGGTGTCAGCCCGAACGGGTGAGAAGTGAACCGAACGCGCATACTCCTGAACCCACAGCGCAGCGGATGTTCGCCCGGCCGGGTCAAGACGAGTTCGCGCACGCAGGCAATCGGGCAGAACAGGACGTCAACGAGCGGTCAGCCTGGAAGACCTGTCCGGCATCGCCGCCATCACCAGCGAACTGGTCGACCGCCCCGCCGAACTGCTGCTCCACCTGCGCCGCCGCACCGAACCGGGGACCACCCGCCGATTCCACGCCGTCGACGCCTGGTACCCCCACCGGCTCGGCCTGCGCACCACCCCAGTCGACGAGCCGCGGATGAAAGCCGCTCCTGAACTGCTGCCGCTCATCGACGAGCTGACCGCACGACGCGAACCGGGCACCGGGACCCGACCTGGTCCTGGACGCCCTGTGCTCCCAGCTGGCGCTCGAAGGCCTCAAGCGCTCCCCCGCCGCCGCGGAAAACACGGCGAGGACGGTGAAGGACGGGTGCCGGCCCCTCGGAGTTCCCACGTCCTCGTAGGCGTCGAATCACGCTCGGACATGCCGGAGCAACCACCCGCCGGAGCCGCTTCGTCCGGTCGCCGACGGCCGCGCGGTGCGCTGATTCCGGAGAGCCGGTCCTGGACGGGGTGGTGTCCGGGGAATGCGGGCACCGAGGCAGGCGCGATGTGCCGTTCATGCGGCAACTCCCCGCCGACGCCTCGGATTCTGGTGGGCGGGTCGACTGCCGGAGGCCGGCCGGAACGTCGGCCTGGCGGCGGTTGTCGCGGCAGTGGCCATGTCCTGTTGCGAGCGTGTCGCGTTGCGACCAGCGGTCGGACTCTGTTGGCGCTGTATGAGGCGACATTAGATGATGAAAGGTGTCGACGACGGCCAGGTGCCGGCGTGTCGAGTTCGGTGAGGTGGTGTGACTCTGCGGCGCCGTCTTCGTCTGGTCGCCGCGCGAAGCTGAGGATGGTCCAGCGGTGGCTATCTTGGACTGATGCGTGAAACACCCGAAGAACTCGATGAGCTCCAGGCCCTGCTCGACGCCTCCCTGTCCCGCTCCACCGATCACCTCCGTTCGATCGTCACCGAGCACACTTTGACCGCCGAGCAGCTCACCCAGGTCCTGGTCGGCATGTGCACCCTCGCCCTGTCCACCGTGACGGCGAAGGGCGAGCCGCGGATCAGCGGCGTGGACGGGCACTTCCTGCACGGCAGGTGGTACTTCGGCACAGCACGCAGCGCCGCCAAGGCCCGCCACCTCGCGGCCCGCCCCGCCGCCAGCGCCGCGCACATGCGCGGCGAGGACCTGGGAGTGTTCACGCACGGCACGGTGGAGATCCTCAACCCCGAGGACGACGAGCCGGCCGTGGACTGGCCGGACCTGCTCACGTACTTCAAGGACTTCTACGGCGATCACTCCGAGTGGGAGAAGGACGTGTTCTACTACCGGCTGCGTCCGCACTGGATGACCGTCTACGCCCCCGACGCCGCGAAGCTCATCACCAAGTGACCACCGGCTCATGGAACAGGCCCTCTGGGCGGCTGGTGTCGAACTCTCCAACACCTGTGGGGTCCCGAAAGTCGGTTCGGCTCTGCGGTCGGTGACTTCGTGTCCGACGGTGCCGACGAGCCGTTCGGCGTGGGTGTCGGCTCGCGGATGGAGAACCGGAAGTCGTCGGTCCGGTCGCCGAGGTCCATGACTACGTTGCGGGCTTGTTGTGTGGTCCGTGCTCCGTCGGGGTTGGTGGTGGTGCCGGGATGTGGACGTAGCGGGTGGCGACGTCCACCGCGAAGAAGACGTACACGCATTCGAGCGTGACGGCGCGGTCGACGTGGAAGACGTCGCAGGCCGACAAGCCGGCTGCCCGGGCGCGGAGGAACCGTCGCCGGGAGGTGTCGGTGCCGCGCCGGGTGCGGGTGGGATCCGCGGGCGCTTGAGCGCGCGGCGGGTGGTCGAAGCGGCGACCCGGTGGGGGTCCGGTGGGGGTAGATCCACTTACTTCCTCGCGACCAGGCGTCGGTGCCATCGCAGGGCGGTGCCCGGCGTCACCAACCGGTGCTCACGCGGCAGTCGTGGCAGTCGGCGCACCACTGCGGCGAGTACCACGCGATCGGCCCACTCCAGCCGCGGGCGAGAGTCAGTCCGGCGCAGCACGGCGACCTCGTGCCGCGGCACCGGCAGTCCCACGTCCCAGGCCGCCGCCGACCGGGGACGACCGGCCAGGTACTGCCCATGACATCGTCGTGCTGAGCGCACCCACCGCGTTCCTGGACGAACTGCGCCAGGCCGCGGTGCCCGAAGCGTTCACCGAGCGAGACGTGACAGGGGAAACCAAGATCAACGTGGTCCGCGAAGGCCCCGATCCCGTCCGCTGCTGACGAGGCCGCGACGCCGGCATCCCAAGTTCGAACCAGAGGACGCTCATCGGCAGAAGCGGACGTTCTCGGAGCAGGTCCACGTGCCTTGTGATCGCTAGGGCGTGTCCTCAAAGCCAGATGAGCAGGGTGGCCAGGTCGATCATGCCTCGGTAGGAGGTGGCGGTCTTGTCGAACCTGGTCGCGATGGCGCGGAACTGCTTGAGCCGGTTGAAGCAGCGTTCGACCACGTTGCGGCGCCTGTAGACGCTGCGGTCGAAGGCCGGTGGGCGTCCGCCGGCCCGGCCGCGTCGCAGCCGATTGGCCCGCTGGTCGCGGCGTTCCGGGACGGTGGCCGGGATACCGCGTTTGCGCAGGTGGGCGCGGATGGCCTTGGACGAGTAGCCCTTGTCCGCGATCACCCGGCTCGGCCGCGTGGCGGGTCGTCCCGGACCGGATCGGCGGAACTCGATGCCGGCCATGACGCGGGTGAACTGGGTGCAGTCGTTGACGTTGCCGCCGGTCAGGACGATCGACAGGGGTCGACCGTGGCCGTCGCAGGCCAGGTGGATCTTGGTGGTGGGTCCACCGCGGGAGCGGCCGATGGCATGATCACCTGGCTCGCTGTGCCCGCCGCACGACCCGACCGCCCCCCGTGTGGGACGCGGTCGTGCTCGTGCGGCGGGCGCCGGCGGCGTGCTGGTGGGCGCGCACGATGCTGGAATCGACCGCGACCTCACGGTCGAGCTCGTCGACCGCCTCCGCCACGACGCGGACCTTCGCCACCAGGGTGGTCAGGGTGCCGTTGCGCGACCAGCGCCAGAACCGGTTGTAGACCGTCTTCCACGGCCCGTAGCGTTCGGGCAGGTCACGCCACGCGACCCCGGTCTTGGCCTTGAACAGCATCCCGTTGATCACCCGCCGGTCGTCCACCCGCGGACGCCCCTTCGCCCCCGAGACGGGCAGCAAGGGCTCGACGACCTGCCACTGCTCATCGGTCAACTCATGCCTACGCACCACAACCCAAGATCAAAGCAGATCGGCTACAACTGCTTTGAGGACAGGCCCTAGGCCAGGACGGTGTCGTCGTCCGGTACCCCGAGGTCCTGAACCCGGTAGGTGATGCTGGACGACGGGAGGTTCTTCACGAAGTACACCCGGGACGGGATGCCGGTCGACTGTCCGGGCCGCTCCGTCAGGCCCGTGCCCGCGAAACAGGTCCAGTCGATGCCCAGGACCTCTCCGACCAGTTCGCCGTGGTCGCCCCACCTGCGCTCGCTGGTCGTGCACTGCGAGTACCACCAATCCTGATCGTCGGCGTAGTAATCCCGGGGCGGGCGTCCGAGGCGGGCGAGTTCTTCGCCGGTCGGCGTGAAACGTGCCGTCCAGGCGATGGTGGAGTTGGCGACCTGCTCGAACGCGTCTCCGATCCACAGGTTGGACAGGACTTCGCGCAGGGTGCGATGCCGTTGTTCGTCGTGGTCCCCGACGAACACGTACTCGCGACGTGCTGCTCCGAGCAGGCCGTCAGGGGCGAAGCTCTCCCGCGGCACGAGGCGGACGGCCCTCGTGAGCATCGCTCGGCGGTCGTACCGCTGCCGTATCTCACCGGTCGGCATGGCCATTCGGTGTCGCAGCGTGCTCTTCAGTCGATCGGCGACACCGCCGAGTCCACCCGGCCTCGGTCGCCGATATCGCGTGCCTGAGACGCAGACCGTACGGCAGCTCGACAGCGGGCACCGGTTCGTCGCGCGGTTCGGCGAGCAGTTCGGTCAGGAACTGCGAGTGCGTTCCGCTACTCGGTGACGAGAGCACCGAGTGCGGGCCACGGTGGACCCTTGCGGAGCAGGGACAGGATGTTTCGGCCGTGCTGACGCCCGTCCGGGAATTCATCGTTGATGTCCCAGCGCCAGGCGGCGACCAGTGCGAGCACGAGCCGTCGGCATTCCGCGAGCAGGACTTGGTCGACGCCTGGGTAATGCGCGCTGACCTCTGCCGGCACGTGGGCCACGTCGAACTCGACGGGTCCGCGGCAGCACGTCTCGAAGTCGATGAACAGCAGGCCGTCACGGGTGTTGAGGAGGTTGCCGGGATGCGGTTCTCCGTGCAGCAGTTGCTCGGCGGCGCCGCGGTCGCGGATCCGTTCACGGGCACTTCGCAGCGTGCCGAGGAGGAGATGCCGGTCGGGCTCGGTGAGCGCGGGGGTGTTGTCCCGGTGTGTGACCAGTCGTTCGGCCTCTGCGACCCGGTCCAGGAAGTGCGGGGTTGCGATTTCGACGCTTCGCATGCCGGCGTGCAGGCGTTGGAGCGCGTCCGCGTAGGCGCCCGGGAAGTCCGGGTCGGGGGTCACGGCGTCGTAGTAGGTCCAGAAGGTCACGGCGAAGCCGTCGCGTTCGTGGACCCGCGGCTCGACCCGGGGCTCCAGCGCTGCGACGGGGCTCCCGGTTGCGGCGAGTCGCCCGGCGAGCTCGACCTCGAACGCGGCTACCTCCCGCCCCACCAGTGCCACTCGGGCGAAGGCGCCGCACGGCAGTAGACGCAGGGCGAGCATGTTCGAATCCTGGATCACGACCGCGTCGTCGACCGGCAGGTGCAACTCTTCTGCCAGTGCCGTCGCCGCGGCCGTCGCACGCGGAACGATCTCCGCCTCCACACCGTGGATCCTCGCACGTCCTCGCTCATCGGCATCGGATTGCGCGCCGGCGGGTCCGGCCTGTGGAGGCATTCCGGCGGCCGGCAGGTGGAGCGGGGTGTGGCCCACGTCGTCCAGGCCGGAGCGGTGGGTCGACCGGGCCGAACGTGGTGGCCGGCAGGGCGGCCAGGGTCTCCGGCGGCGCCGGGTCGTCTGACGTCGCGGTGCGTGCGCCGCGCGTGGAGCACCCGGTCGTAGGGTGCGGCCGGGGCGGCGGAGCAGCAGGCCGGCCGCGATGTCCGGGGCGAGGTGGTCGAGCGGCTCGGCGGCCTTGGCCGGCTCGGCCCGCTCGGAGTCAGCAGGGCACGGCGGGGCTGCCCAAGGCGGCTGCCGGCGTGCCGGTGGTGAGGCCGGTCAGCGTGATGGGTACGCGCACGCAGTTGTCGTCCTCGTCGAGTTCGCGCAGCTTGTTCACGGGGTCGATGCGGGTGACCAGCGCGTACGTGCCATCCGTCAGGCCGCTGACCTCGATCATCTGGTCGGGCAGCGCCCACCAGTACTCGTCCGCCCAGCCCCGGGAGATGCCGTTCTTGAAGGCGTCGACACCGGGAGGTGAGTCCGGTTCGGGGTCCAGGCAGCGGGGTGCCGGGTAGGTCTGCGGCGAGTTGCCCTTCCGGTCCCACCACACCAGTTCGGTGTCGGCCATGCAGAAGCCGTTCTTCTTCCCGGTGGCGGCGGGGGTGGTCCCGGTCGGCCTGCCGGTGACGTCCGCGGCCCACAGCTCGGAAACGGAGAAGTCCGCGAAGTGGTAGTGGGAGTGGATCGGGTGGTAGTGCATGGCGCCCACGGACTGGATGTCGGTGGAGGTCCCGTCGGAGCGGTGGACGCGTTGGGTGCCGGGCACCTCGTGCGGCCGTTGCCCGGCGGGCGTGCTGTAGCGGACGTCCACCGGACCGTCACCGGTGTTGGCCATGGCCTGGCCGAACCGCAGGCACAGCCGCGCGCCCTGCTCCTCGACCTCGCTGCGGAAGCACGACGAGCCCGGCTCGGCCTCGTCGTCGTAGAACGGCGGCGGCGTGCCGAAGGTCGCGAAGCGCTGCGGCAACGCCTCCAGGTCGGGCAGCAGGTCGCGCGGCACGGGGTTGGCGCGGGAGTCCTCGTTCTCGACCAGCCCCTCGTAGCGGACCGAAGGGGACGCCAAACCGGGCACGAACGGGTTCTGGAAGACGTAGACGGTGTAGCGCGCCGTGGCCTTGGGCAGCCACACCGAGCGCGACGTGCCGATCTGCGCGTCGGCCAGGGCGACCCGGCCACCACCCCGGTAGACGGCGAAGCCCAGGCTGTCGTCAGGGGTGGCGCCGACCGTGCGGATCGCCAGTTCGACCCCGCCGGACCGGTCCCGCAGCCGCGCGGGCAGCCGCACCTCGACCTCCGCCCGGTCGCACCCCGCCACCCGGCACTCCGGCACGTCCCGCACCCGGGGGTCGTCCAGGGCCACCCGGCCGCGCCAGGACTCCGACCGGTCGGAGTCGACCACCACCCCTGAACCGTGCGCCACCGCGGGAACCACGGCGAGCAGGAGCGACACCGGAACCACTGCGAGCAGACGCGCACCTCTCATGCCGACCAGCCTCCCGCGACGACGCGCCGACCGTCAGACGTCACCCCCGATTGGCTGATCCTCCGATCGGGGACATCACCGCCCGGTGGCGCGCGGCTCCCGGCAGTTCGAGGAGCGGGCAGCCGGCGCTCTGGGGCGCGGTCAGCTGCGCCGCCGGTCGAGCACCGCCCATCGCGATCGCAGTTCGGCCACGTGCTCGGACACCTCCTTCGCCACCGCCTGCCTCACCATTCGCTGCCTGCGGTACTCCAGCTCGACCGCCGCCGGCGCCAAACCTGCGGCGGGCATCAGGATCAGCGGGTGGAACCGCGCCGACCCGGCCGTGGCCGCGAGCCACAGGACCACCGCCGCGGCCGCCACCGGGTGGTCCGCCAACGCCCACGACACTCGGCTTCGCCTGCTGTCGTCCTCGAGGAGCGCCGCCCCGCGCAGCAAGTCGTCGATCGCCACCCGGCACCGCGCCCGCAGCCCGAACCCCAGCCGCTTGTCGGTCTGCTCCCCGTCGGCGAGTTTGAGGTCCAGCCTGGCCATGTCGGCTCGCAGCGCCTGGGTCCGCACCGGCGTGGACAGCGCGACCGGCCACTGCGCCAGGCGCCGCTCATCCCGCCGCCGACCCTTGAGCAGACCCGAGACGACGGTGAACGTGCCGAGCAGGCCGAACGCGGACACCCAGAACCCGACCTGCGCCGGATCCGCCGCCTCGACCAGGAGGAACACCACGACGACGACCCACGCGACGCCGAGGGGCAGCGCGACGCGCAGCGTGTGGTCGCGCCAGGGCAACGGGTGCGCGCTCGCCTCGGCCGAGTTCACCCCGGTGCCGGCGGCGAGGTTGAACAGGGCGACCACCGCCCACAACGCGAGCCCCACCACCGACACCACCAGCAGCTCCGGCGCGGGCGGCGCCGGCAGACCGGCGACGACGCCGACCGCCGCGGCCGCGCCGACGAGGTGAGGCGACCACCGGCGGGGCCGGGAGTTGCCCGTGCGCTCGGCCGGGAACTGCTCGAAGCCGTCGTCCAGGTGCAGCGCCAGCTCCTCGATCAGCGCGTCGGCGTCGTCCTGGGTGGTGAAGTGCCTGGCCTGGTGGCGCTTGACGCCCTCGATGCCGGTCGGCAGGCGCGTCAACTCGTCCTTGTGGCGCGCGCCGTTGACGAGCACGGGCACGATCCGCTTGCGCGTCTTCCCGTCGTCCTCCTCGATCCGCGCCAACGCGATTCGCAGTTCTTCGTGGACCCAGTCCGCCCCCTCCTCGCCCAGCCTGGTGAACAGGGTGTCGCGCCAGCCGGGGTGCACGACCGCGATGACGATCTGCGCGTCGTCCAGCCGTTCGCGGATGACCGGGGAGAAGTGCGAGCCCAGGTCGATCGACCGGGCGTCGAGGAAGACCTGTCCCTCGCCGAAGAACTCGCGCAACCGGTCGTGCAGCAGCCTGACGCGCCCCACGTGCTCGGGGTCGTCGGTGGTGATGCGGTAGTTGATGAAGATCCCGCCCAAGGCCGGACCTTCCCCGCTCGACAGGACCACGTGCCGGATCGCGGCGCCGGCGATCCACGGTGCACCCGCACTCGTGACGTTGGTGTCGACCGAAAGCGTGCCCGCGGGTCAACACGGGTCATCGCCGGGGAGAAGCGGCTCCGACCCCCCTTCCAGCGCCATCAGGCGCTGCGCGACCATCACGGCGTCGGGCGCCTCGGTGCGCCGGTAGAGCTCAAGGGCGGCGCGGTAGCGGCTGATGGCGACGGGGCGGTCGCCGCCCGCCAGCGCGGTGTCGGCGAGGCGGCGCAGGGCTGTGGCCTCTTCGTGGGAGCTGCCGGCAAGCCTGCTGTAGTGCAGGGCCAGGTGGTGGGCGACTTCGGCAAGGGCCTGGTTCCCCGCGGCGGCGTGGGCGTCGCCCAGGCTGGAAGCGGCTTGGGCCGCGTCCAGGTGCAGCTCCAGGGCGACGGCGACGGCGACCGCCTCGTCCGCGTGGGCGATGGCCTCGTCGAAGTGGTCCAGTTGGGTTTCCGTGCGTGACAGGGCGCGCAGCGCTATCCCGGTGTTGCGGGGCAGCGGCACCGACCGGTAGTAGGCCAGGGCCTCCCGCTGGTGGCCGGCGGCCTCGTGCAGTCGTCCCCGCCTGCGCAGCACCGAAGCGGCGTTGAGGCGGGAGTGCGCTCGTCCGGTGTCGTCACCGAGGTCGGCGAAGAGCTGTTCCGCCGTGGTGTAGTGGGCGGCGGCCTCGTCCAGCCGCCCAGCCTCGACCAGCGCCATGCCGAGGTTGTTGTGGGTCATGGCCTGGGCGAGCGCGTCACCGGCGCGCCGGGCCGCGGCCAGGGCGGCGGTGTGGGTGTCGATCCAGGCGTCGAGTCGTTTGGTGGTGTAGAAGAACCCGCGGAGGGCGAACGCCAGCCGCCACCGGGCGCCGTCCACCGCCGGTTCGTCCACCGCGCACAAGGCGATGAGGCTGGGCAGGGCGCGGTCGATCCAGCGCAGGGCGGAAGGCGGGTCCGGGAAGTCCGGGACCGGTGGGACGGGTCCGGGGAGGGAGGGTCGGAACCGCCCGGGGGTGAGGGCGTCGTCGGCGCGGTCGGCGGCGGCGGTGTAGTAGGAGAACAGGCGCCGGAGCAGGCGGGCGCGGTCGTCGGCGGCCAGTTCGGCGGCGTAGTCGCGCAGCAGCGCGTGGGCCTCGAACCGGCCCGGGGCGGTCTCCTCGACCAGGTGCGCGTCGGCCAGCGCCTCCAGCGCGCCGGCGGCCGACGGCGCCGGGATGAGCAGGGCGGCGGCGACCGCGGCGACGTCCAGCGGTCCGGGGTGCACGCCGAAGAGCCGGAACGCGGCGGCCTCGGTGTCGGGCAGCTCGGCGCAGGACCAGGAGAACACCGCGCGCAGCCCGGAGCGCGGGCCGTCGCCGCCGTCCATCACCCGCAGCGCCCACGGTTCCCCCGTCACCCCGATCCAGGGTCGACGCGCGAGCCTGCTGCCGGCTATCCGCAGTGCCAGCGGCAGTCCGGCACAGCGTCGGACCAGTTCCCGAACGCGGGGGTCGGCCGGGTCCGAGGCGGGGGCCAGGACCGCCGTGCCCTCGGGTTCCGAGAGGCGGGGCAGGGTGAGCGTGGCGACCGGGTAGTCCACCGGCAGCGCCCTCAGCGCCGAACGGCTGGTGAGCAGCACCGCGCACCGGGGATCGCCCGGCAGCAGCGGTGCGACCTGCTCGGCGGAGTGGACGTTGTCGATCACCAGCAGCAGGCGCGCGCCCGCGGTCCAGGTGCGGAACGTCGCCGCCCGCTCGTCGAGGGTGCGCAGCCGTTCCGGGCGCTGGTGGCCCAGTGCCCTCAGCAACCCGGCCAGCACCTCGAACGGCGAGCGCGGCCGGTCGGGCCCGTACCCGTGCAGGTCGGTGTAGAGCTGCCCGTCCGGGAAGCGCTCGGCCGCCACGTGGGCCCAGCGGACGGCGAGGGCGGTCTTGCCGACACCGGCGGTGCCGGTGAGCAGCGCGATTCCGCCGAGTCGCAGCCGCGCGTCCAACCAGGCCAGGTGGCGGTCGCGGCCGACCAGCGACGCCGCCGGGAGCGGCAGTTGCCTCGGGACTTCCCGGTGCGCCGGCACCGCGGGCGCGGTGTGGGTCAGGTGGACGTCGCCGCCGATGGCGCCCGCCTGCACGACGAAGCCGCCGGGCGCCCGGTCGACCCGGTTGCTGGTGGCCGAGCTCTCGGGCAGGGCCTCGCGCTCGTCGGCGTCCTCGGCACGCGGCGGTTGACGCGGTGTCTCGGCGGACATGTCAGTCGGTGGTGCCGGCGAGGTCGGCGGCGTGGAGTTCCACCGCGCGGCGACCCAGGAGCGGGATCCTGCCGAGCAGTCCGGTGAAGACGGCCTCGGCGCGCACGGTGATCCTGCTCGACACGGTCGCGGCGGACGTGGGCACGGTCGCGAGCAGCGCCACCCGGTGGTCCGGGTCCAGGGAGTGGCCCGCGTCGGCGTCGAAGACCCAGCGGGCGTACCGGAAGCGGGGGCCGGAGGCGCGGACGCGGTAGCCGGGGCCCGGTCCGCTGACCGGGGACACGGCCGCGACCTGCACGTCGGTCTCCGCGGCGAAATCCACTGTGACGACCACGGATTCCACCGTGCGGCCGCTGTCGGTGGCGAGGTCGCAGCGCAGGTCCCAACGAACGGCGGCGGTGCCATCGGTCAGCTCGTGGCGACGTGGCCGGGACCGCCACAGCGATGCCCGGACCCCGCCCACCCGGTTGGCGATCCCGGCCCGGTCGAGCAGGACGGCACCCTCGACGCGCTCGTCGAGGGCGGCTTCGTCGACGACGAGGTCGATGTCCAGCGGCTGGTTCACGCGGCTACCTCCAGTCACCGGCGAGCACGTACCCGCCCCAGTGGTAGAAGTGGGTGTCGGTCATCGCGCTCAGGGCGGCCCGTAGCGCCTCGGCGCGCGGCAGCAGCGGATCGGCGCGGTGGAACGCGGTGAGCACGGCACGGGCGGACTCGTCGTTGACCTGCCACTGGGTGGTCAGCACGGTGCGGGCGCCGCTGTGCAGCAGCGCCCGCACGAGGCCGACGGCCTCGTCGCCGGGACGGTGCTGGCTCACCCCGGTCTCGCAGCAGCTGAGCACGACCAGGTCGGCGCGCACGGCGACGGTGAGCAGGTCGGTGGCGGTCACCGTCCCGTCGGCCATCTTCACGCCGGAGGAGAGCCCGTCCACGACCGACGCCTTGGCGTGAGCGGCCACGTGCACGGCCGCTGACGAGCTCAGCGCCCGGGTCAGCGCCGCGCGGGTGGCGGCGCTCCCGGTGAGCGCCTCGGCGCCGACCGCCGCCGCGACCGCGTGCGCTTCCTCCAGGGCACGGGGCAGGGTGCCGTCCGGGTCGCCGAACACGGCGAAGGGCGGCCCTGATCCGCGTTCCCCGCCCAGGACGTGCGCGAGCACGGCAAGGCTGGGGACGTAGCAGACCGGGTTGCGCACCCCCAACGGGATGCCGGGTTCGACGTGGAGCGTGTGCAGGGGCAAGTCGTGCAGCGGCCCGTAGGGGACCAGGTAGACGACGTCGTCAGGTGCGGTCCAGTCCCGTGCCGCGGCCACCAGCGGCGCGAAGCTCTGCCAGGCGCCGGCGCCGCCGTCGGCGAAATCGTCCATGAGGGTGCGGACCCCGCCGCGCAGTCGGAACGTCGTCTCGGCGAAGCGGTCGAGGTCGGCGAGATCGACCGCGACGCGGGCGAGCAGCGGGCGCCCTTGATCGGGGTCCAGCCCGAAAACCACCGCCTGGTCGCCGTCCACGTAGTACTGGAGGACGGCGACCTTGCGGCCGTGCCGCCGGCGTTCCCGGCGCAGGAGGGCGCGGACCTCCTCCCAGGACGGGGGCCGGGAGCGACGCAGCGCGGCGTACCCGGCGGCGCCCCGGTCGGCCTCCTGTTCCGCGCACGGCGCCGGGGTGGCGTCGGCCGTGGGCGGGACCGCCGCGGCCAACGCGTCCAGCAGCGCGCGGCTCTTCATCCGCTCCAGCCACTCCAGGCCCAGCGCGGTGTCGCCGAGGCCGTGCACGGCGATGCGGAACCCGGTCTGGTACACCTGCTGCTTGTCCTGGACGAAGCCCATGGCCGACAGCTGCCGTCCGATGGTCGAGCCACCGCCGACGACGCCTCGCAACGCGTCGATCTCGCTGTCCACGGTGGTCAGGTGCTCAAGGGCGCGTTGGACGCGGGCGGGGTCGCCGTCGATGCGCGCGGCCTCCCACTGCGCGTTCGCCGACATGAACAGCGGCTCCCACGCGGACTGGGGCGTGTCGGCCCTCAAGAACCCGTCCCGGCTGCGTCGCAGCACCGCCGAGGCGGCGTCGTAGAGCTGTGTGGACCGGCGTTCGCGGGCCAGGAGCACCTCGACGGTGGCCTGGTGGAATCGGGTGAACGCCGCGTCGAGCCCCAGTCCCGCCTCGTCGGCCATCCGGACGGCGCCCTCCAGGACTTCGTGCGCCTCGTCGAGCCTGCCGTCCTGGACCAGGAAGAAGCCGCGCGCTTGGTGGGCGGCGACCAGCACCTGGGTCCGGGCGAGGGGCGACGGGACGGACCACTCGGCCACGGCCGCGTCCAGGTCGGCCTGGACGTCGGTGGACAGGCAGGCCCTGCCCGCGGCGCTGTTGAGCCGGGCACGGATGTGGGCGCGGTGGACCAGGTGGTCGCCGACCTCACCGGAGGGGCCCAGTGCGCGGGCGGCGGCGACAGCCCGGTCGGCGAAGTCGAGGGCGGCCGCGGGGTCGGGCTCGCCGTGGGCGAGTTGCGCCAGGACCTGCGGGGTGAGCGGGGTCGGGGCGACCGGTTCCAGGTCGGCCAGGGCCGCGCGCAGGTGCGCCCGCGCGTCGGCGTCGCGCCGCAGGAAGCCGAGCATGGAGGAGCGCAGCACCCGCAGGGCCACGCGCCCCTGCCGGTGCGGGGCGTGGGAGAACAGCTCGTCCAACAGGCGCTCGGCTCGATCGACGTCGCCCATGCGGAACGCGGTGTCGACGTCGGTGAGGCCGTGGACAGCCGTCGACAGGGGCCACTGGACGGCACTGCCGCCGTACCGGGCCCTCACCACCCGGTGAGCGGCGCCGTCGCCGCGGAGGGTGTGGAACACGGCCAAGGCGTTCCACACTTCGTGTTCCCAGTGCACCGCCCCGACGGCGCCGAATTCCGCGGCGCACTCCTCGGCCGTCGGGACGACGACGACAGACCCCCTGACCAGCAGCTGTTTGACCGCCGCCCACAGGGCGAGGTGCTCGCCGCAGGCATGGCCGCCCGCGGTGAGCAGCTCGGCGACGGCGGCGCACTCCGCCTTCAGGTCCTCGGCTTCGGCCAAGGCGCGGGGCAGGTCGAGCCGGAACCGCGCCAGGCGCAGCAGGCCCGCGCCGAGGGCGTCGTCGGCGGCGTCGGCGGCGAGTGCGCCGAGGGCGTCCACGGCGCCCGCGACCGTTTCCGACCCGGCCTCGTGGTCGAGGAGGCATCGGCGTTCCGCGAAAGCCCACGCGTCACGCGGCAGGCCGGCGTCCCGGTAGGCGTCTGAAGCAGCTGCCGCGAGGGAGGCCGCCTGCCGCAAAGCGGTGCGGGGCAGTTCGTCGTGCCGCACCATGGCGATGGTGCAGCGGGTCTGCAACCCGAGCGCCTCGGCGTGTGCGGCGGGCCCGAGCGCGGGGTCCGCGGCGGCTTCGGCCAACCGGCGGCCGGCTTCACCCAGGGTCGCCGGGGTCGCGTCCTGCGGGTGGAGGACGCCGAGGAACACCTGCCAGAGCCCCAGGACGGTCCGGTAGTCCTCGTCCAGCGCCCGAAGCGGGGTCCGCTCGGCGAGCTCACGTGCCGCGGCGACCCGTCCCCGGAGGACCTCGGCCCTCAGCGCCGCCAGCCGCACCTCGGGGTAGGCGGGGTCCTCCGGCGGGGTGGTGTCCGCCGCGGCGAGCAGGGCGGGGTGGCGGGCCTGCGCCAGCAGGTCGCGGGGACGGGTCACGGGAAGATCACCTCCGCCGTGACGTGGACGTGGGCGTGCCCGGCCAGTTCACCCGCGGCGACGAGGTGGAAGGCGGTGCGCTCCCCCGCCCGCACCTCGGCGGCCAGGCCACGGGCACACCCGAGGAGGACGTAGTCGTCATCGTGCACGGTCGCCTCGACGAGGGCGGTCACCGGGCCGGGCCCGGTGCCGGTGATCGTCCCCTCGACCACCCAGCCGCCCGCCGCCGCGCGCACCGCTGCCCCGCCGACCTCGAACGCGCCCGCCGCCACGCCGTCCACCGGGGTCAACTCACCCGCGGACAACCAATCCGTGCGGTCGTCGGTGCGGACCGCGCACCCTGCTTTGCGCAGCTGCCCGGCCAGGACGGAACGGCTCTTGGCCGATCCGTCCAACCGGACCACGAACCGGCCGCCGATGTCGGTGTAGGGGCGCACCGTCCCCACGACCGCGTACACCACCCGCTTGCGAAAGCGCTCGGCCATGCCCGCTTCGAAGATCACGTTCGGCCGCGCCTGCCCCGTGGTCCGCAATTCCGGGTCGTGCGGGCCGTCGGCGAACTCGGGCCGCAACCGCACCTCGTCGTCCGGGGAGAGCAGGACGAGCACCGCCTGCGCCTCGCCCATCGCCTTGTCGAGCAGGTCGCCGATGAGTGGTGAGGGATCCTCGGCCATGCCCAGCACCTCGGCCCATTCGACGGGCGCCAGGTCGAGCGCTCGGAGGAATTGGAAGACCTCCCGCCGCAACCGCTTGTCCCTGCCGTGCACGACGAACACCTTGCGACTGCGGCTGTGAGCGTCGACCATGCCCCGGATGGTGCCACCACCGGGCGCCGGCCTGGTAGGCGGCGACGTCCAGGCGTGATCGGACCGATTCGCGAAATAAAATTCATCTGTGATAAAAATTGGCCGCGCCGATGAAAGCCCGGTTCGCGAAGTGAACTTCACCGACGTCGAATCGAACGTGGAGCAGCGTCCACCATCACGTCGGGCATTGCCTTCGCCCGGGTCGGCCCGACGAGTGGTCGCCGACCCGGCCGGGGTGGTGGACGTCGGGCCGTCGCCCTCCCCCGAATATCCTGGGCGCCGGCTGCCTGCCCGTGCCAGGGGCCGAGGTCGACCTGGTGGAGGAAGCGCTCGTGCGCATCGGTGTGTTCTACGACGGGACGTGGTTCGCGTACCTGAGCGACTTCTACGCGACCGTGCACCCGCGGGCGGCCCGGGTTTCGCTGGACGGCTTCCACGACGCGCTGCGCTGGCACGTCCACACCGAGACCGGTCTTCCCTTCGAGGAGTGCGTCGTGGCGGAGGCGCACTACGTGCGCGGCCGCATCGACACCCCGGCGACGTCCTTCGACACGGCCCTGGCCGCGGCCGGCGTCACGCGGCACGACCTCCCGCTGCTGGGCGGCAAGGAGAAGGGCGTGGACGTCCACCTGGCACTGGAGGCGTGGGACCGGGCCACCACCTCGCCGTTGCAGTGGGTCGTCCTGGTCACCGGGGACGCGGACTTCGCGCCGCTGGCCGGCAGGTTGACCTCGCGCGGGGTCCGCGTGGTCGTGCCGGTGGTCGAGACCCGGATGCCGTGGTTCCCGTCCTCGTCCCCGCCGAAGTGGACGCCGCGCACCGCCGCGCCCCTGCGCGCGGCGGCGACCTCGACGCCCGCGTTCGACGACCTGTTCGCGCCCGCCGACCGCGCCGACTCCCCGCTGCGGTCCCCGTTCGTGCGCTCGCGGGAGGCCGTGGCCTCCCCCGCGGGCGCCCCGCGCGGCCGTCGTCGCGGCACCGTGACGGGCTGGCAGGCGGGGCAGCCGCACGGTTTCATCACCGACACCCGCGGCGGATCGTGGTTCGCCTCCCGCGACGACCTGACGGGGAGCCGGACCATGCTGCCCACCGGGACGTCGGTGTCGTTCACCGGCTCCCCCACCCCGCCGCCGGGGCACAAGTACCCGCGGGCCCAGTCGATCCGGCCCGAATGACCCGAGCCCGGTTGGGCGGTGCCGCGCCGGGCGCCACCGCGACCTCGTCGATCAGCCCGGGGGCGGGACCTCCCCCGAGCCGCGGTGGACGAGGGTGGCGGGGACGACGGCGTGGGCGGGTGGCGACTGGTCGCCCGCGATGCGGGCGAAGATCAGCTCCGCGGCCCTGCGGCCGAGGGCGGGGACGTCCTGGCGCAGGACGGTGACACCGGGGTCGAGCATGTCGGCCAGGGGGAAGTCGTCGAAGCCGATGAGTGCGGTGCGGTGGTGCAGCTCGCGGTCCCGCAGGGTGCGCATCGCGCCGACGGTGACCAGGTTCTGGGCGGTGAACAGGGCGGTCGGGGGTTCGGCGAGGTCGAGCAGGGTCGCGGTGGCGGTCTGGGCGGCGTCGGGTCCGTGCAGGTCGGTGCGGATGAGTTCCTCCCGCAGGGTGAGGCCGGTGTGGGCGAGGCCTTCGAGGTAGCCGGTGTAGCGCTCCTGGCTGGTCCACAGGGTCTTGCGGTCGCCGAGGAAGGCGATGCGGCGGTGGCCGAGGCCGGCGAGGTGGAGCACGGCGTCGCGGGAGCTGTCGCGGTTGGTGGTGGTGACGCTGTCGGTGCCGTCGAAGGTGGGCGGGCGGTCGACGAGGACCATGGGGGTGCCGCGTTCGCGTTCCTGCTGGAGGGCGTCCTGGTGGCCGCCGGCGGCCATGACGACGATGCCGTCGACGCGGCGGGTGGCCAGGGAGGTGAGCAGTTCGCGTTGGAGGTCGGGGTCGTCCTCGCTGCTGCCGGCCAGCACGAGCACGCCGTCCTGCCGGGCCCGGTCCTCGACCGCGCGGAGCAGGGCCGCGTCGAAGGGGTTGGACAGGTCTTCGAGCAGCACGCCGATGGTGGCGCTGCGGCGGTCGGAGCGGCGCAGGCTGCTGGCGGTCAGGTTGGGGCGGTAGCCGAGGGTGCGGGCGGCGGCGCGGACGCGTTCGACGACCTCCGAACCGGCGCCGGGCAGGTCGTTGATCACCCGTGACACCGTCTTCGTGCTGACCTTGGCGAGTGCGGCGACGTCGCGCATGGTCGGTTCGCGCCGGGCACTCCGTGCGTCCATGGTCCTCTGCTCCATCCTGCGTAACGCTTGTGTAACGGCAGCTTGTCGTGACCTGGACCACGAAGCTAGCGTCAACGATGACTTAACGAAAGTCCCGCTTCCCCGGACGGTCCCCTCGGACCCGGAAGTGCGGCGTTTTTTACTGCCACTTGCGTAACGGCCGTTCCGAACGAAAGCCCTTCGTCACCGGCGGCCGGTTACGTCAACGTTGACGTTGGAGGAGACATGACCGGACGGGCGCGCAGGGGCGTCAGGCTCGCGGCGCTGGTGTCGGTGTCGTTGTTGGCGTCGGCCACCGGGTGCGGGGACGGCGGCGGGGACGGCGCGGCCGGCGGCGGCACGCTCGTCGGGTTGGTGACCAAGACCGACACGAACCCGTTCTTCGTGAAGATGAAGGAAGGCGCGCAGCAGGCCGCGGGTGGCACCGGCGCGACCGTGCAGTCCTTCGCGGGCAAGCAGGACGGTGACAACCAGTCGCAGGTCGACGCGGTGGAGAACCTGATCGGCGCCGGGGCCAAGGGCATCCTGATCACGCCCAACGACTCCAAGGCCATCGTGCCGTCGGTGGACAAGGCCCGTCAGGCCGGGCTGCTGGTGATCGCCCTGGACACCCAGCTGGAGCCGGCCGACGCCGCCGACGCGACCTTCGCCACCGACAACCACCGGGCCGGGCTGCTGATCGGGCAGTGGGCCAAGGCGAGGTTCGAGGCCGAGGGCAAGCAGGCGAAGATCGCGCTGCTGGACCTCAACCCCAACCAGGTGTCCGTGGACGTGCAGCGCGACCAGGGCTTCCTGGAGGGCTTCGGCGTCGACGTCGGGGACAAGGGCCGGATCGGCGACGAGAGCGACCCGCGCATCGTGGGTCACGACGTCACCGACGGCGCGCCGGAGGGCGGCCGCACGGCGATGGAGAACCTGCTCCAGAAGGACCCCGGGATCAACCTCGTCTACACGATCAACGAGCCGGCCGCGGCGGGCGCGTACGAGGCGCTCAAGGCGGCGGGCAAGGAGAAGGACGTCACCATCGTGTCGGTCGACGGCGGCTGCCCCGGCGTGGAGAACGTCGAGGCCGGGGTCATCGGCGCGACCTCGCAGCAGTACCCGCTGAAGATGGCCCAGCTCGGCGTGGAGGCGATCGCGAAGTTCGCCCAGGACGGCACCAAGCCGCAGAACACCGCCGGCAAGGACTTCGTGGACACCGGCGTCACCCTGATCACCGACCAGCCCGCCGCCGGCGTGGAGTCGAAGGACTCCGCCTGGGGCCTTGAGAACTGCTGGGGCTGAGCATGTCGACAACCCTGTCCAAGAGCCATTCGCCCGGCGGGAACCCGCTCGGCGGGGACGACGCCAAGCGCTCGCCCCTGGCCCGGCTCCAGCACCTGCTGCACTCCCGGGCGACCATCGGGCCGGCCGTGGTGCTGCTGGCCTCGGTCGTGGTGTTCGCGCTGCTGTCCGAGCGGTTCCTCACGCCGGGCAACATCTCCCTGATCCTGCAACAGGTCGCGGTCGTGGGCACGCTCGCCGTGGGGCAGACGATCGTCATCCTCACCGCGGGCATCGACCTGTCCTGCGGCGCGATCATGGTGCTCACCTCGATCGTGATGGCCAAGGTCGCCGCCGACACCGGCCTGCCCGGTCCGCTCGCGCTGCTGCTCGGGTTCCTGGTCGGCACCCTGTGCGGCCTGCTCAACGGCCTGCTGGTGACGCGGTTGAAGCTGCCGCCGTTCATCGTCACCCTCGGCACGCTCAACGTCTTCCTCGCGCTCAACCTCTGGTACTCCGCCAGCGCCACCGTCCGCGGCACCGACATGCCCCCGCTGCTGCTGTGGACCGGCCAGACGGTCAACCTCGGCGGCACCCGCGTCACCTACGGCTCGATCATGATGGTGCTGCTGGTCGCGGCCATGGCGTTCGCCTTGAAGAACACCGCCTGGGGCCGCCACGTCTACGCCACCGGCGACGCCCCGGAGGCCTCCCGCCTGTCCGGCATCCGCACCGGCCGGGTGCTGCTCAGCGTCTACGCCACCGCCGGCGCCGTCTACGCGCTGGCGGCGTGGGTGCTGATCGGCCGCATCGCCTCGGCCAGCCCCCAGGCCGGGCAGCTGGACAACCTCGACTCCATCACCGCCGTGGTCATCGGCGGCACCAGCCTGTTCGGCGGTCGCGGCGCGATCGTCGGATCGCTGATCGGCGCGCTGATCGTCGGCGTGTTCCGCAACGGCCTCGCCCTGGCCGGGGTGGACGTGCTCTGGCAGACCATGGCCGTCGGCGTGCTCATCATCGTCGCCGTCTCGCTCGACCAGTGGATCAGGAAGGTCAAGCCATGACCACCCCCGTGCTGGAGGCCCGCGGCCTGGTCAAGCGCTACGGCCGGGTCACCGCGCTGGCCGGCGCCGACCTGGAGCTGCTGCCCGGCGAGATCCTGGCCGTCATCGGCGACAACGGCGCCGGCAAGTCCAGCCTCATCAAAGCCCTCTCCGGGGCGGTCGTGCCCGACGAGGGCGAAATCCTCGTCGACGGCACGCCGGTGTCGTTCACCTCGCCGATCGACGCCCGCGACGCCGGCATCGAGACCGTGCACCAGTCCCTGGCCGTCTCCCCGTCACTCGACATCGCGGCCAACCTGTTCCTCGGTCGCGAACGCCGCCGCAAGGGCGTGCTCGGCTCGGTGTTCCGGATGCTCGACCGCAACGGGATGCGCGAGGAGGCCCGCCGCCGGCTCGACGCCCTGGGCATCATGACCATCCAGAACCCCGGCCAGGCCGTCGAAACCCTCTCCGGCGGCCAACGCCAGGCCGTCGCGGTGGCTCGGGCCGCCGCCTTCGGCAGCCGTGTCGTGATCATGGACGAACCCACGGCGGCACTGGGCGTGCGCGAGTCCCGCGCCGTGCTCGACCTGGTCCTCCAGGTCCGCGACCGCGGCCTGCCGGTCATCCTCATCAGCCACAACATGCCCCACGTCTTCGAAGTCGCCGACCGCGTCCACATCCAGCGCCTCGGCCGCCGCAAGGCCGTCGTCGACCCGAAGACCACCTCCATGTCCGACGCCGTCGCCATCATGACCGGCGCGATGGAGGTGTCATGAGGCGCCGCCTCGGCAGGGGGAACCCGTCATGATCGTCGTTGGCGGCGAGGCGCTCGTCGACCTGGTGCCCGACCGCGTCGGCGGCTACCGGCCCCTGCCCGGCGGCAGCCCGGCCAACACCGCCGTGGGCCTCGGCCGGCTCGGCACGCAGACCGCGCTGCTGGCCCGCCTGGCCGACGACCGCCTCGGCGCGCTGCTGCGCGACCACCTGGAGACCTCCAACGTCGACCTCGGCTTCGCGGTCACCTCCACCGCGCCGACCACCCTCGCCGTCGTGGACGTCGACCAGGACGGCGTGGCCGACTACTCGTTCTACGTCGACGGCTGCGCCGACGGGGGGGGGGGGGGGGGGGCGACCACCCGGTCCACG